>NZ_JBVJJE010000001.1:0-954801 GCF_055585925.1 Streptomyces sp. NPDC052064 | reverse complement strand
GTTGATAGGCCGGATATGGAAGCACGGTAACGTGTGGAGTTGACCGGTACTAATAGGCCGAGGGCTTGTCCTCAGTTGCTCGCGTCCACTGTGTTGGTTCTGAAACCACGAACAGCCCCATGCCAGGTCACGGTATGGTGTGGCTGACAGTTTCATAGTGTTTCGGTGGTTATAGCGTAGGGGAAACGCCCGGTTACATTCCGAACCCGGAAGCTAAGCCTTACAGCGCCGATGGTACTGCAGGGGGGACCCTGTGGGAGAGTAGGACGCCGCCGAACAATTCTTGGGAAAACCCCCGCATCTTCGGATGCGGGGGTTTTCTGCGTTTAGGGTCGAAGCTATGCGTCATGACCTCGTGATCTTCGACAACGATGGTGTCCTCGTGGACAGTGAGCCCATCTCCAACCGGCTCCTGGCCACCTATCTGACCGAGCTCGGGCACCCGACGTCCTACGAGGACTCCCTGCGCGACTACATGGGCGCTGCCATGCACCGCGTACACGACCTCGTGGCGGAGCGGACCGGGCAGCGGCTACCGGTGGACTTCGACGACGTGTTCCACGCTCGGGTCTTCGCGGCCTTCGAGCGGGACTTGAAGCCGGTGGCCGGCGCCGAGGAGGTCCTCCAGAAGCTCGCCGCCGACTCCGTGCCGTACTGCGTGGCGTCGTCCGGGAGTCATGCGCGGATCCGGGTGGGGCATAGGACGACCGGGCTCGATCGGTGGTTCGACGAGGGGCGGATCTTCAGCTCGCAGGATGTGGGGAGGGGGAAGCCGGCTCCCGATCTGTTTCTGTACGCGGCCGAGCGGATGGGGGTCGCGCCGGAGCGATGTGTCGTCGTCGAGGACAGTCCGCTGGGGGTGCAGGCGGCGGTTGCGGCAGGGATGGACGTGTACGGGTTCACCGCCATGACGCCGGCGGAGCGGCTGTCCGGAGCCGGGCGGCTCTTCTCCGACATGGGCGAGCTGACTGAGCTGCTCATGTGAGGGCGCGGAAGCTGAACCAAATTCATCTTTGGCTGGATCTACCCACGAGTAAGCCGGGGCCCTACGCTCGCGGCCATGACTGATGTGCTGCGGCGTGGCAGGGCCTCGTTGGCGTTCGGCTTCTTGGTGCAGGGAGTCGCCTTCGCTCTGCTCGTGACGCGGATTCCGGCCATCCAGGATCGGTACGGGGTCTCCGACGCACTGCTGCCCGCCTTCCTGGCCGCCGTGCCGATCCTCGCGGGGGTCGGGAGCGTGACCACCGAGCGGCTGGTGAAGCGGGTGCGGCCGAGCCGGCTGCTGCGGTGGTCGCAGCCCGTGGTGCTGTTGGCGCTGCTCGGGGTCGGGGCCGGGGAGCGGATGGTGGAACTGGGGGTCGCGCTCGCGGCGTTCGGGCTCGCCGTCGGGGTGCTGGACGCGTCGATGAACATGCTCGGGGTGAGCCTGCAGCGGTCGTACGGGCGCAGCATCATGCTCAGTTTCCACGCGGCCTACAGCCTGGGCGGGATCGTGGGGGCCTCGCTGGCATGGGTGGGGGCGCACTGGGATCTGGCGTTGTGGGTGTCGTATCTGCCGGTCGTGGCGGCACTGCTGCCGGCGGTACTGGTGGGGAGCCGGTGGTACGTCGACGACGAGGACGCGGCGCCGGCGGTGGAGGAGAAGGCGGGCGAGGGCCAGGTCGCCGTCTTCACGTTGCTGCTGCCGTTGTGTCTGGTGATGACGGTCGCCTATATCGGGGACTCCACGGTCTCCAACTGGAGTGCGAAGTACCTGCAGGATGTGCTCGGCTCGTCGGAGCAGATGGCCACCGTGCCGTACAACGTGTACATGGTCACCACGCTGCTGGGGCGGGCGATCGGGGACCTCGGGGTGCGGCGGTTCGGGGCGGTCGCGGTCGTGCGGGGTGGGGCGCTGGTGGCGGCCGGTGGGTTCGCGGTGGTGGCGGGGGCGCCCGGGGCGTGGGTGGGGATGCTGGGGTTCACGCTGCTTGGGCTGGGGCTGTGTGTGCTGGTGCCGCAAACGTTCGCGGCGGCCGGCAGGCTGTTCCCCGGGGCTTCGGATGCGGCCGTCGCGCGACTGAATGTCTTCAACTATGTGGGGTTTTTGATCGGTTCGCCGTTGGTCGGTGCGCTCGGGGACGCGTGGGGCTACCGCGGGGCCATGCTTGTGCCGATGGTGTTGGTGCTGGTGACGCTGGTGTACGCCCGGTCGTTCGCTGCTCAACCGGACCGATACGGTGGCGGGCATGAGCGGCCGCGCACAGCTGATGTGGGACGAGGCAGTAACGGGTTATGACTTCGGTCCGGGGCATCCGATGGACCCGGTCCGGCTGGCCCTGACCCGGGGACTGGTCGATGCCTTCGGGCTGGACCGTGAGGTGGAGGTGGTCGCCGCCAGGGCGGCCGGGGAGTCGACGTTGCGGCTCGTCCACCGGGAGGACTACATCGAGGCGGTGAAGGCCGCGTCGGCGGAGCCGGGGGCGGCGGACCAGTCGTACGGGCTGGGGACGATGGACGATCCGGCCTTCGCCGGGATGCACGAGGTGTCGGCGCTGATCGCCGGGCAGTCGGTGGGGGCCGCGGAGGCCGTGTGGCGCGGTGACGCGCTGCACGCGGTGAACTTCGCGGGTGGGCTGCACCACGCGATGCCGGGTGGGGCGTCCGGGTTCTGCATCTACAACGACGCGTCGCTGGCGATCGCCCGGCTGCTGGAGCTCGGGGCCGAGCGGGTGGCGTACATCGACGTCGACGTGCATCACGGGGACGGGGTGCAGGCGGCGTTCTGGGAGGACCCGCGGGTACTGACGATCTCGCTGCACGAGCATCCCCGGACGCTGTTCCCGCAGACCGGGTGGCCGGAGGAGACCGGGGCGGACTCGGCGGAGGGCTCGGCGGTGAACGTGGCGCTGCCGGCCGGGACCGGGGACGCCGGGTGGCTGCGGGCGTTCCACGCGGTCGTGCCGGAGCTGATCGCCGACTTTCGGCCGCAGGTGCTCGTGACGCAGCACGGGGCCGACACGCACTTCGAGGATCCGCTGGCGCATCTGGCGGTGTCGCTGGACGCGCAGCGGGCGGTGCAGGTGGCCTGTCACGACCTGGCGCACGAGTACGCGGACGGGCGTTGGGTGGCGCTGGGCGGGGGCGGATACGCCGTCGTGGACGTCGTGCCGCGGTCGTGGACGCATCTGGTCGGGGTCGCGGCGGGCCGGGCCGTGGAGCCCGAGGCGATGATTCCCGAGGCCTGGCGGCAGGAAGTGTTCGCCCGGACCCGGCAGTTGGCCCCGGCGCGGATGACGGACGGGCGCTGGCCCGTGTCCTTCCCCGGATGGGAGGAGGGGTACGACCCTGCGGACCGGCTGGACCAGGCGGTGCTGGCGGCTCGGCGGGCGGTGTTCCCGCTGCGGGGGTTGCTGGCCTGACCGGGTGGGGCCGGCCGGGGTGCTGCCCCTCTCGTAGGCCGACCGTGCGGTGTTCCCCGGTTCTCGGGACACGTGGGGTTCCTGTCGCGCACGATCTCCTCGTGCTGACCCCCGAAGCCCTTCGTGCACACCTGGTGGGCGCACGCCTCGCCGGGACCGTGGCCACGCCTCGGGAGGAGAGCCTGCGGAGCTACCGGCTGTTCGCCGCCCGGGATCCCCGGGTGCTCCTCGGGCTCGATCCCGAAGGAGCCTGGAGCCAGCGGGATTTGATCGAGCTGATGGCGGACCGGTGCGGGGTTTCGGCCGATTTCCGCCGGATTTCCGGCCAGGATGTGATCGATCCGGAACGCACCCTGGCCGCGCTGGACGCCTTCGCGGAACGCCTCGCCGAGGCCGCCCGACGGAGCGCGCCCGTGCTCCTCGGTACCGGGCACCCCCACCGGCTGCTCGGTTTCTACGCCGCTCTGGCAGACGCGCTGTCGGCGGCGGGGTGTGAGGTTCTCACCCCGGCGCAGGGTCGCTGTGTCGACATAACGACCCGGTTCGGCCTACGCACGTACAACCTCGACTACGTACGAGGAGTCGCGCTGGTGCGGGGCCCCGGTGGGGAACGCCCCGGTTGTGAGCCCGGCGCACATACGCACTCACCCCTCCCGGTTCGTACCGTGCTGGCCGCTGCCGCGGAGGCCGGCGAGCCCCTTCCCGTGCTGGTCATCGGGGACCACGGGTGGGTCTGCGGAGCAGGTCAGCTGGGGTTCGAGGCCATCGGGCCGGCCGACACCGACGACCCCGCCCTGTTCGTCGGTGAGGCGGAGGGGTCCGTCTCCGTCGTTGTTCCACTTGATGACGGCGTGCGGTCTGATTACTACCTGCCGCTTACCCGCTACGTACTCAATCGAGCGTGTCTGTCACAGTAGGCCGCCGATGGGTGCACCTCTTCCCCACTCGCATCACCCGCCCCTACATTGGGGAGTGAGCACGCAGCGACGAAGAGTCACCGGAAGGGGAAGCCGGTGGCCGTCGAGTGCGGAAGGTTCAGGTGTGTCATGGCTGCAGCTGGCGAGAGGCCTCTGAACGAGGTTCAGTTCCTTACCGTGGCGGAAGTCGCCTCGGTGATGCGAGTGTCGAAGATGACCGTGTACCGGTTGGTGCACAGCGGTCATCTGCCCGCGATCCGTGTGGGGCGGTCCTTCCGCGTCCCGGAGCAAGCGGTTCACGAGTACCTCCGCGAGAGTTATGTGGGGGTGGAAACCGCCTGACGGCTGGGGCGGGGTGATCCCTCACAGGGCACTCGGGATCACCCTGGCCCCCTCGATTACGACCTCAGCGCTCGGACGGGTAGGCTGGCCCCTCGTAGGTCGTGTGGGCCCCGGCGCCCAGCACCGAGTGATGAGAAGTGAGCGAGGGTAGTCGTGGGCTCTGTTATCAAGAAGCGGCGCAAGCGGATGGCCAAGAAGAAGCACCGCAAGCTGCTCAAGCGCACGCGCGTTCAGCGTCGCAACAAGAAGTAAGTTCGCGACGCGGACGCCGCGAGAGCGTTGCTGTGGCCCCCCACCCACCGGTGGGGGGCCACACGTGTTCCGGCTCGTACGTCCGGCTGCTTCCGTCACTTCGCGCATCGGGCGGTCATCACAGCGCAACACCGACCCGCTAAGTTGGCCCCACGGGGGAACGCGGCGGGGCAAGAGGTTTTCTGGAAGGAAGGCGCTGATCTTGGGCAAGGTCGTGCTCGTGACCGGTGTGGCCCGCCAGCTGGGGGGCCGGTTCGTACGGCGGATCCAGCGTGACCCCGAGGTGGACCGGGTCGTCGCCGTGGACGCGGTGCCGCCCGAGCACCATCTGGGCGGCGCGGACTTCGTCCAGGCCGACATCCGGCAGCCCGGAATCGCGCGGGTGCTCGCCGAGACGGGCGCCGACACGATCGTCCACCTGGACGTGACGGGCACGCCGCTGGGCAGCGGCAACCGGGCCTCCCTGAAGGAGACCAACGTCATCGGCACCATGCAGCTGCTCGGTGCATGCCAGAAGTCCCCGAACGTGCGGCGGCTGGTCGTGAAGTCCAGCACCAACGTCTACGGGTCCGCGCCCCGCGACCCGGCCGTCTTCACCGAGACGACTCCGCCCAAGTCCCTGCCCAGCGGCGGCTTCGCCAAGGACACGGTGGAGGTCGAGGGCTACGTCCGCGGCTTCGCGCGCCGTCGGCCCGACGTGGCGGTGTGCGTGCTGCGGTTCGCCAACATCCTCGGCCCGACCGCGGACACCCCGCTCGTCTCGTACTTCGCGCTGCCGGTCCTGCCGACCGTGTTCGGCTACGACCCGCGGCTTCAGTTCGTGCACGAGGACGACGTGATCGAGGTGCTGCGGATCGCCTCGCACGAGCCGCGGCGGGGCACCCTCAACAGCGGCACGTTCAACATCGCCGGTGACGGCGTGCTGCTGCTCTCGCAGTGCTCCCGGCGCCTCGGGCGCCCCACCGTGCCCCTGCTGCTCCCGGCCGTCACCTGGGCGGGCTCGCTGGTGCGTACGCTGGGCATGACGGACTTCTCGCCCGAGCAGATCCGGCTGCTCACCCACGGCCGGGTCGTGGCCACGGGCCAGATGCGCGAGACGCTGGGATTCCAGCCCAAGTACACGACGGCGGAGACGTTCGCGGACTTCGCACGCAGCCAAGGTCCCGGACTTCTTCCGCCGGAGGCCCTTGCGGGGGCCGTCGACCGGATCGCCGCGCTGCCCCTCGCGGGCGGCGGCCACCCCCCGACGCAGAGCGCCAACTGAGGAGCGCATCAACGATGGCGGATGCCAAGGTCATTCCGTTCGACGACGACCGGTCCCGCGGGGGCGCCGTGCAGCGTCCGCAGCGGCGCCGGAGCGCGGGGAACCGGCGCCCCGGCACGGAGTCCGCGCCGGTCCGTGAGGTGCAGCCCCTGCCCACCAGGACTGTTCCGCAGGATGATGTTCCTGTGACATCCGAGGAACAGCCGCCGGAGGGGCTCCAGGGCGGCGAGGGCGGCCTGGAGCGGCGTATCGCGGGCGGCCTGGCCTTCCTGCGCCGCCGCCTCACCGGGGACTACGAGGTCGACGACTTCGGCTACGACGAGGAACTGACCGACCAGGTCCTGATGTCCCTGCTGCGCCCGCTGTACGAGAAGTACTTCCGGGTGGAGGTGAAGGGCATCGAGAACATCCCGTCCGAGGGTGGCGCCCTGATCGTCGCCAACCACTCCGGGACGCTGCCGATGGACGGCCTGATGATGCAGGTCGCCGTGCACGACAACCACCCGGCGGGCCGGCATCTGCGGCTGCTCGCCGCGGACCTGGTGTTCATGCTGCCGGTGGTCAACGAGCTGGCCCGCAAGCTCGGTCACACCCTGGCGTGCGCCGAGGACGCGTCCCGGCTGCTGGAGCAGGGCGAACTGGTCGGGGTGATGCCGGAGGGCTTCAAGGGCCTCGGCAAGCCCTTCGCGGACCGCTACAAGCTCCAGCGCTTCGGCCGCGGCGGTTTCGTCTCGACCGCCCTGCGCGCGGGGACGCCGATCGTGCCCTGCTCGATCGTCGGGGCCGAGGAGATCTACCCGATGATCGGCAACGCCAAGACGGTCGCCCGGCTGCTGGGTTTCCCGTACTTCCCGGTCACGCCCACGTTCCCGTGGCTCGGGCCGCTCGGCGCGGTTCCGCTGCCGACCAAGTGGACGATCCAGTTCGGCGAGCCGATCCCCACGGACGGCTATCCGCCGGAGGCCGCCGAGGACCCGATGCTGATGTTCAACCTGACCGACCAGGTCCGGGAGCAGATCCAGCACACCCTGTACAAGCTGCTGGTGCAGCGCCGGTCGGTCTTCTTCTGAGGCAGTGCGTACGACCGAGGCCGTGCCTACGACGATGGGGGCGCCCCTTTCGAGGGGGCGCCCCCACTGTCGTACCGCCGGCTAGTTCGCGTCCTCGCTGTCGATGCCCAGCCCGGGCAGCAGATCGGGCAGGAGCGGCGGGAGCGTCACGTCCGGCTCGGGGACGGGCGTGTTGCCTTCCGCCGACGGCGAGGTGCTCGTGTCGCCCTCCTGCGGTGGGTCGAGCAGGCCGCCGGTGTTGCCGCCGAGCAGGCCGTCGCTGTCGCTGCCGGAGCCGGCCGAGCGGCTGGGGCTACCGCTGTCGGCGTTTCCCTCGTCGGAGTGGCCGCGGCCGCTGTCGCTGGGCCGGGCCGACCGGTCGGTGGCCGAGGAGCCGGTGGAGGCCGACTCGGAGACGCCCTGCCGGTTGCCTTCGCCGCCGCTCGGGGCCGGGGGCTCGGGCAGCAGGGACCGCAGCGGGGCGACGTCCTCCTCTATGGCGTCGAACACCGACGACACCTGCTCGCTGACGTCCCCGAGCTGGACGGGGAGCCTCTCGCGCAGTTCGCCCCAGGCCGCGCGGTGGGAGCGGGAGAACGAGGACAGGGCCTGGATGGGCTCCAGGGAGTCCGGGTCGCGCTCGTACGCCTCGCTCAGCAGCCGGTGGCCCTCCGACGCGTCGTGCCGCATGCCGGACAGGGCGCGGCGGATCTCGCCCAGGGACTCGTGGTCCAGCGGGCCGCTGCGGCCCCGCTCCATCAGGCGGCGGGCTTCGCTGAGCCGGGTGGAGGCGTGGTCGAGATGGACCCGGCCGCGCTCGTCGACTCCGTCGGCGAGGCCGAGTTTGACGTCCTCGATGCCGCGCTTGAGGCCGTAGAGCGAGTCGCCGGGCAGGGCGTCGGAGCTGGCGGCGGCGGCTCCGCCGAAGGCGCTCGCGGCGACGCCGACGCTGAGCCCGCCCGCGGTGAGGCCCTTGGCGAGGCGGGACCGGGGCCGCAGCTTCTTCAGTGGGGTCGCGCGGTGGGCGCCGCGGGCCCGGGGAGAGCGCTGTTCGGGGACTGTTCGGTCCGTCGCCCCGCCTCCCGCGGCGCCCTCCTGGAGCATGGCCTCGAACGCGGCCACCAGCTGGGCCCGCTGGACGACCTTGACCTCCGGGTCGAGCTCCGGCTTGGGCAGCGCGCCGAGACCGGAGGCGAGCGCCAGCTGGCGTGCCTGTTCGGTCCGCTCCGCAGCGGCCGGGGCCGGTGCCGATCCTTCGGACTGCTCGGCCGCCGTGCCCTGCTCGGACTGCTCCTGAAGGGCCTGGGCGAAGGCGTTCGCCCGCCGGTGCGCCGATACGTTCGCGATCACTGGCGGCACCTCCTCTCGTCATGACGGTCGACTCCCCAGGGGGTCCTGAGGGTTACACACCCTGACCACGACCGCACGATCGAGTGATCGGGGCCGGTCAGGGGGTGACCACAGGGAGCCTGCATCCCGCACAACGAGCGGCGCGGCACTTGGGTTACGGACGCCGCATGATCGGATGCCGAAGTCAACAGACTTTCACGGAACGTGAGTTGACCGTCGCCGAGCGTGCGGCCCGATCAGCGGGCGTCTTCCGGGAGGAGCCGGGCGAGAGTGCGGACGGCCCGGTACTGGAGGGTCTTGATGGCGCCCTCGTTCTTGCCCATCACACGGGCGGTCTCGGCGACGGAGAGGCCCTGGAGGAAGCGGAGTGTCACGCACTCCTGCTGCTGGGGGTTGAGTCGCCGCACGGCGTCGAGCAGGGCGGCGTTGGAGAGGGACTCCAGGACGGAGTCCTCGGGGGAGCGCTCGACCTCGTTGGCGTCGAGCATCTCGCCGGTGGTGACCTCGAGGCGGAAGCGGCTGGACTTGAAGTGGTCCGCCACGAGGTTCCGGGCGATGGTGACCAGCCAGGCGCCGAAGTCGCGGCCCTGCCAGGTGAACGTGCCGATGCGGCGCAGGGCGCGCAGAAAAGTCTCGCTGGTGAGGTCCTCGGCGGTCGCCTTTCCTCCGACCCGGTAGTAGATGTACCGGTAGACGGTGTCGCTGTATTGGTCGTAGAGACGGCCGAAGGCGTCGGCCTCGCCGGCCTGGGCGCGCTCCACGAGGTCCATCATGCGGGCGCTGTCGCTGTCCGCCGCCGGCCGTCGGGCGGTGGCCGCGCCGGACGGGCGCCCTCGTCTGCCGACCGCGGCGCTGCCGTCGGCCAGTGCATAGCACGGGCCGACGGGCGCGGCGGTGGCGAATGCGGGGCCGGCGTACGCGGTGGGGACGAAGCCGCGCAACAGGTCGAGGACCGTTGCGCGCAGCGTAGCCAGGCCCGAGGCGTCAACCCCGACGTGTGGGTACACGGGACTCCCAGAGGCAGAGCTTCCATCACGTGCAGTGCGGGACCTTTCACCCGTCGTAGCGACGGAGGGGTACCGGTTTGCGTCTGAGGAGAATAACGCTTCGTGTAGGCCCCGCTACACCGAGTTGCTCAAATCATCGATTACGTCGCTTCCGTAACCGATTGACGCCGCATCAAGTGCCGGAGCGTGACCGGTTATTGATCGGAAAGGTTCGAATTGAGGCTGAGTCCGGGGCGTGTTGTGGCCGTGTGCAGCCAAGAGGACTGGATACGAGGTTGTGGGGGTACGCCAGTTGGATTTACGGGGTTTGTCATCCCTAAACGAAGGTGTCCCGGATTGATCGGCCGTCGGCTTGATCGCTCGTCAGCGGCGACGGCGGTGCAGGGCGATCGCCGCCGCCGTGCCGCCGGCCACCGCGCCCACGCCGGCCGCGGCCGGGATGCCGACCTTGGCCGCCTTGCGGCCGGTGCGGTAGTCGCGCAGGCGCCAGTCCAGGTCCCGGGCGTGCTTGCGCAGCTTGGAGTCCGGGTTGATGGCGTAGGGGTGGCCGACCAGGGACAGCATCGGGATGTCGTTGTGCGAGTCGCTGTAGGCGGCGCAGCGGCTCAGGTCCAGGCCCTCGGCCGCGGCCAGCGCGCGGACCGCCTCGGCCTTCGCGGGGCCGTGCAGCGGTTCGCCGACCAGCTTGCCCGTGTAGACGCCGTCGACCGACTCGGCGACCGTCCCCAGGGCGCCGGTCAGGCCCAGTCGGCGGGCGATGACCTGGGCGATCTCGACGGGGGCCGCCGTGACGAGCCAGACCTTCTGGCCCGCGTCCAGGTGGGCCTGGGCCAGGGCGCGGGTGCCGGGCCAGATGCGCTCGGCCATGTACTCGTCGTAGATCTCCTCGCCGATCGACTGGAGCTCGGCGACGCGGTGGCCCTTGACGATCGACAGGGCCGAGTCGCGGGCCTCCTGCATGTGTTCGGGGTCCTCGACCCCGGCCAGCCGGAACCACGCCTGCTGCCAGGCGAACCGGGCGAGGTCGCGCGTCTCGAAGAACTTCCGCTTGTACAGGCCCCGTCCGAAGTGGAAGAGGGCGGCGCCCTGCATGACGGTGTTGTCCAGGTCGAAGAAGGCGGCGGCCTGGACGTCGCCGTGGACCGGGAACTGCGGTTCCTCGGTCGTGCCGGCGGCCTCCTGTGAGGACTTGCGGGCAGCCTCCGCCGAGGCCTCGCCTGCCAAAACGCTCCGCGCCGTGGCGGAGCGCCTACGGGGAGTGAGCCATCCGAGAGCGGCCATGGCGTGAGCATAGCCAGTTTGTTCGGGGGTTCCGGAGTCGAGAGGTTTGGAGCGTGTGAACTCTCGGCGAGTGTGTCGTCAAAGAGACCGAACGTGGCGGACGTGGTCGGCGTGTCCGCTTCCGCTTTCGTGAGTGTTCCCCTCGTTCGCCTGCGCGCGACAATGGCCGACATGAGTCCCCTCTTTCGTCGCAGGCCCCCCCGGGACCGGCTCGTCACCCTGATCCGCAAGCCCGGCTGTCATCTGTGTGATGACGCACAGGTCGTCGTGGAGAAGGTGTGTGGTGATCTCGGCGTCCCCTGGGAGCAGAAGGACATCACCGAGGACCGGGAACTGCACGACCGGTACTGGGAACAGATCCCGGTCGTGCTGGTGGACGGCAGGCAGCACACGTTCTGGCGCGTGAACGAGGACCGCCTGCGCAAGGCACTGACCGACTGATCCCGACCGGTCCCGCAACTGACCGAGCAGTCCAAAGGGCCCGCCGGCTCGCTTAGGATCGACGGTGGCTGGTCTCGGGGGCGGGATACACAGAGGAGAGTGTGCGGTTTTGCCCCCAGAAGTAAAGGAACTGTGGTGCGTATGCGCCGGTTCCCCACGAGTGCGCCGGGGGCGCGTGACCCCGGTCACGTTGGCCGGGCAAATCGGACACCATCTTTGTGCACGCGTTCACAAAGACATAGCCTGCTTTCGACGGGGCGGTCATGTAGGGACGTATGACCGCCTACAGCCCCGCTCTACCCGCAGGAGCACCGTGGCAACTGGCCGAACTCACCGACCGGCGACCCGCAGCCGAGGGATTCCCGAGGCCACCGTCGCCCGGCTTCCGCTGTACCTCCGCGCTCTGACCGGGCTGTCGGAACGCTCGGTGCCCACGGTCTCCTCCGAGGAGCTCGCGGCCGCGGCGGGGGTCAACTCCGCGAAGCTGCGCAAGGACTTCTCCTACCTCGGCTCCTACGGGACCCGGGGCGTCGGCTACGACGTCGAGTATCTCGTCTACCAGATCTCCCGCGAGCTGGGCCTCACCCAGGACTGGCCCGTCGTGATCGTCGGTATCGGTAACCTCGGCGCCGCCCTCGCCAACTACGGCGGGTTCGCCTCCCGCGGCTTCCGGGTCGCCGCGCTGATCGACGCCGACCCGGCCATGGCGGGCAAGCCCGTCGCCGGGATCCCCGTGCAGCACTCCGACGACCTGGAGAAGATCATCCAGGACAACGGCGTGTCGATCGGTGTCATCGCCACCCCCGCCGGTGCCGCCCAGCAGGTCTGCGACCGGCTCGTGGCCGCCGGTGTCACCTCCATCCTGAACTTCGCGCCGACCGTGCTGTCCGTCCCCGACGGCGTCGACGTGCGCAAGGTCGACCTCTCCATCGAGTTGCAGATCCTCGCCTTCCACGAGCAGCGCAAGGCCGGCGAGGAGGCCGCCGCCTCCGACGGTGGCGTCCCGGCCGCCGCCGCGCGCAGCGACTCCGCCGACCAGGGGCCCGACGGGGACATGCCCGCCGTGATGCCGGCATGAGCCTCCTCGTCGTCGGACTCAGCCACCGCAGCGCCCCGGTCAGCGTGCTGGAGCGGGCCTCGCTCAACGCGGACGCGCAGGTCAAGCTGCTCCAGGACACGGTCGCCGCCGAACCGGCCGCCGAGGCCGCGGTGCTCGCCACCTGCAACCGCATCGAGCTCTACGCCGACGTGGACAAGTTCCACGCCGGTGTCGCCGAGCTGTCCACGCTGCTCGCCCAGCACAGCGGGGTCGGCCTGGAGGAGCTCACTCCCTATCTCTACGTGCACTACGAGGACCGGGCCGTCCACCACCTGTTCTCGGTGGCCTGCGGGCTGGACTCGATGGTCGTCGGCGAGGGGCAGATCCTCGGCCAGATCAAGGACTCCCTGGCCCGTGCGCAGGACCTGAACACCGCGGGCCGGTTGCTGAACGACCTGTTCCAGCAGGCCCTGAGGGTCGGCAAGCGCGCGCATTCCGAGACCGGCATCGACCGCGCCGGCCAGTCCCTGGTCACCTTCGGCCTGGAACAACTGGCCGCGGGCGGCGATGTGGAGACCTGGGCCCGGGGCAAGAAGGCCCTGGTCATCGGCGCCGGGTCGATGTCCTCACTGGCCGCGGCGACGCTCGCGCGGGCCGGGGTCGCCGAGATCGTGATCGCCAACCGCACCGTCGACCGCGCCGAGCGGCTCGCGCAGATCCTTTCCGAGGGCGACGACACGGACGTGCTGGCCCGCGCGGTACCGATGGATGCGGTGCCGACCGAGCTGACACGTGCCGACGCCGTCGTCTCCTGCACCGGCGCGACGGGCCTGGTCCTGACGGCCGAGTCGGTCGCCGCCGCGGTCGAGGGCCGGACCGGGCAGCCGGCCGCCGAGGTCGAGGACGACCGGCCCGCGGAGTCCCGGCAGGCCCCGCTGTCTCCATCCTCCGCCGGCAACGACGAGAACTGCCCGCTCGACCTGGCCGCCGTGCAGCCCGGCTTCTCCGTCATGGGCGAGGCCGCCGTGGCCGGCATGGACGCCGCCATGCTGGAGCAGCACGCCGCCTGGGCCGCGGGCGCCACCGTCGACCGCCGGGACGCGGCTCGCCGCAGCCCCGAGGCCGACGCCGAGCTGATCGGCGCGCTCGCCGCGACCGCCGCCACCGTCGGGCGCATCCCCGAGCGGCGCCGGCCCGAGCCGGTCGAGGAGCCGCAGCGCCCGGAGCCCGTGCTCTTCCTGCTCGACCTGGCGATGCCGCGGGACATAGACGCGGCCGCGCACCGGCTGGCCGGGGTGCGGCTGGTGGACATCGAGTCGCTGGCGGAGGCCTCCGCGGGCGCTCCGATGGCTGCCGATGTGGACCAGGTCAGGCGTATCGTCTCCGACGAGGTCGCGGCCTTCGGGGCAGCACTGCGGGCCGCGCACATCACACCGACCGTGGTCGCCCTGCGCACCATGGCCGCCGATGTCGTGGCCAGCGAGATCGCCCGCCTGGACGGGCGGCTGCCCGGCCTCGACGACAAGCACCGCGCGGAGATCACCCAGACCGTGCGGCGCGTGGTGGACAAGCTGCTGCACGCGCCGACCGTACGGGTCAAGCAACTCGCGGCCGAGCCCGGCGGCGCCGGGTACGCGGACGCGCTGCGGACCCTGTTCGACCTCGACCCGGAGGCGGTTGCCGCCGTCTCCCGGGCCGAGGACAGCACAGAGAAAGACCGAGGGCCGGCATGAATGACAAGGCACTACGGCTCGGCACCCGGCGGAGCAGGCTAGCCATGGCCCAGTCCGGGCAGGTGGCCGAGGCCGTGAGCCGGGTGACCGGGCGGCCCGTCGAGCTCGTGGAGATCACCACGTACGGCGACGTCTCGCGTGAGGCGCTCGCCCAGATCGGCGGCACGGGCGTGTTCGTGACCGCCCTGCGCGACGCGCTGCTCAAGGGCGAGGTCGACTTCGCGGTGCACTCGCTGAAGGACCTGCCGACCACGCAGCCCGATGAGCTGGTCGTGGCCGCCGTCCCCGCGCGGGAGGACCCGCGGGACGTGATCGTCGCCCGGGACGCGCTGAAGTTCACCGACCTGCCGAGCGGGGCCCGCATCGGTACCGGATCGCCGCGCCGCATGGCCCAGCTCAACGCGTACGCGCGCAGCCACGGCCTGGACATAGCGACGGTCCCGATCCGCGGCAACGTCGACACCCGGATCGGATACGTACGGTCCGGTGAGCTCGACGCCGTCGTGCTGGCCGCCGCCGGACTGAACCGGATCGGCCGGGGTGACGAAGTGACCGACTTCCTGTCGGTCGACACGGTTTTGCCCGCCCCCGGCCAGGGGGCACTGGCGATCGAGTGTGCCGCGGGCAACGCGGACCTCGTCGCCGCGCTCGCCGAACTCGACGACCCGTTCACGCGGGTCGCCGTGACGGCCGAGCGGTCACTGCTCGCCGCCCTGGAGGCCGGTTGCAGCGCCCCTGTGGGCGCGCTGGCCGACCTTTTGGCCGACGGGCAGATTGTCAAGGAAATGCGCCTGCGCGGCGTCGTCGGCACGACCGACGGCACCCGCATGGTGCAGCTGTCCACCACCGGTCCCGTGCCCGAGACGCACGACGGGGCAATGGCGCTCGGTCGCGAACTCGCGGCCGAGATGCTCGCCCAGGGCGCGGCCGGTCTGATGGGGGAGCGAGCACATTGAGCCCCACCACCCTTTCCGCCGGTCCTGAACACGGGCACGTCACCTTCCTGGGTGCCGGACCCGGAGATCCGGGACTGCTTACTCTGCGCGCCGTCGAGGCGCTGGCGAACGCGGACGTCCTCGTCGCCGAGCACGAAGTGCTCGACGTCGTACGTCAGCACGCCAGGCAGGGCGTCTCCGAAGTGACCACGGACTCGGATCCTTCCCAGGAGCCGGGTCCGGGCACAGGAGCGCCCCAGCTGACGGTAGTTGACGGCACGTCAACCGCCGTCGCCGCCCCCGCGGTGCGGGATGCCGCACATCTTGTCATGGAGGCCGCACGGGGCGGCAGGCGGGTCGTGCGTGCGGTGTCCGGGGACCCCGGACTCGACACGTACGCCGCCGAGGAGATGCTGGCGTGCGCCGCCGCCGGGGTGCCCTTCGAGGTCGTCCCCGGTATCGCGAGCGCCGTCGGTGTGCCCGCGTACGCCGGTGTGCCGCTGCGGGACGCGCAGGGCGCGGACGTGCGGTTCGTGGACGCGCGGACGGCGTCGGACCGGTGCTGGACGGAGGTCGGGGCGTCGGACGGCACGGTCGTCGTGTCCACCACCCTGGACTCCGTCTCCGCGGCGGCCGGCGAGCTCGTCTCCGCCGGCCGCAAGCCGGACACCCCGATGACGGTCACCGTCGCCGGTACGACCACCCGGCAGCGCACCTGGACCGCCACGCTCGGCACGATCGCGCAGACGCTGAAGCAGGCCAAGGTGCTGCCCTCACCCGAGGGCGGCCGACCGGTGATAGCCGTGGTCGGGGAGCGTTCCTCCGCCGCCCAGCGCGACCAGCTCGCGTGGTTCGAGTCCAAGCCGCTGTTCGGCTGGAAGGTGCTCGTGCCGCGCACCAAGGAGCAGGCGGTGTCGCTCTCCGACCAGCTGCGGTCGTACGGGGCCGTGCCGCACGAGGTGCCGACCATCGCCGTCGAGCCGCCGCGCACGCCCCAGCAGATGGAGCGGGCGGTCAAGGGCCTCGTGACCGGCCGCTACGAGTGGATCGCCTTCACCTCGGTGAACGCGGTCAAGGCCGTGCGGGAGAAGTTCGAGGAGTACGGGCTCGACGCACGTGCCTTCGCGGGCATCAAGGTCGCGGCCGTGGGCGAGCAGACGGCCAAGGCGCTGATCGCCTTCGGCGTGAAGCCGGACCTGGTGCCGAGCGGGGAGCAGTCCGCGGCGGGGTTGCTGGAGGACTGGCCCCCTTACGACCCGGTCTTCGACCCCATCGACCGGGTGTTCCTGCCGCGTGCCGACATCGCCACGGAGACGCTGGTCGCCGGGCTGATCGAGCTGGGCTGGGAGGTCGACGACGTCACTGCGTACCGCACCGTGCGGGCCTCGCCGCCGCCGGCCGAGACGCGGGAGGCGATCAAGGGCGGCGGGTTCGACGCCGTGCTGTTCACGTCGTCGTCGACCGTGCGGAACCTGGTCGGTATCGCCGGCAAGCCGCACAACGTCACCGTCATCGCCTGTATCGGGCCGGCCACGGCGAAGACCGCCGAGGAGCACGGGCTCCGGGTGGACGTGATGGCTCCGGAGCCGTCCGTGCACAAGCTGGCGGAGGCGCTGGCCGACTTCGGCGCGAAGCGGAGAGCTGCCGCTCTCGAGGCCGGGGATCCGGTGACGCGGCCGAGCGAGAGGCGGCCGGGGGCTCGGCGGCGGCGTTCGACGACGTAGGTGGATCGACTGTGCCGGCTGCGGCTACGCGGGGGTCACCGCGTGGCCGTAGCGGAGCAGGTTGGACGGGTCGTAGGTGGCCTTGTCGTGGCGTAGGCGCTCGTAGACCTCCGGGGTCCAGGCGCGGGCGCGGTCCTGTTCGTCGCCCGGGGTGCCGTGGATGTTGACCATGGTGCGGCCCGTGCCGTAAGGGGCCATGGCCGTGTAGAGCTGCTGCGTCGCCTGTTCGATGGCCTCGGCGGCGGGTGGCGCGGCCATGATGCCGACCGAGTCGATGAAGTACAGGGCGTCGCGGGCGCAGACGGCGTCCTCGACGGGGGACGGGCGGGACAGCGCGCCGCCCATGTGGCGTATCTCGACCATCAGCAGGGGGTGGTCTGCGCCGGCCGCGGGGCCGGCCTGGTCCAGGAACGTGCCGATGGCGTCGGGCGTCAGGTCGCGCAGGAGCAGGCAGGACTCCCTTCCGGGGAGCGGGTCCTGCGGTTCCATGTGGATGCGGTCCAGGGCCGCGTGGTCCATCACTTCGACCGTGTCGACGGCCACGGGGGCGGCTGCGCGGAGAGGCGCGATCAGGGCCTCGCCCTCGGCCGGGAGGCCGGGCCAGGCGATCGCCACGCGGGCCCAGAAGCCGCCGCGCAGGGGCTCCGGGATCTGGGGGATGGGCGGCAGACGGAGGATCGTGAACGCGCTGCACATCTGGTCCGGGACGGTGCGGGTCCAGTGCGCCCAGGCCTGGAGCAGGGCCTCGGTGTGCTCGCCCGGGCAGTAGATGCCGCCGCCGTAGAGGCGTGGGAGGGGGAGCAGTTCGGTGACGAGTGACGTGACGACGCCTACGTTGCCCTTGCCGCCGCGCAGGGCCCAGAACAGTTCCGGTTCGTGCTGGGGGTCCGTTTCGCGCGGTTGGCCGTCCGGGGTGACGACCTGGAAGGAGCGGACCAGGTCGGCGGCGTAGCCGTAGGCACGGCCGAGGACGGGGAGTCCGCCGCCGAGGGTGTAGCCGATGACGCCCGCGTCCGTGGAGGTGCCGCAGAGGCCGGCGAGGCCGTGCGGGGCGCCCGCGGCCATGACGTGGCTCCACTTCGCGCCCGCGGCGATGGTGGCCGTGCGGGTGGCGGGGTCTATCCGTACGTCGGTCATGCGGGCCGTGTTGATCAGGAGGCCCTGCTCGATGGGGAAGTTGGCCCCGTGGCCGGTGGCCTGGACGGCGACGGGTGTGTGGGTGGCCTTCGCCCAGCGCATGGCGGTGACGATGTCGTCGGGGGCGGTTGCTCCGATGACCACGTCGGGGGTGTGGAGGGCGGCCAGGTTGAAGCCGGTGACCTCGTCGGCGTAGGCGGGATCGCCGGGGCGCAGGACCGGGCCGTGGATTTCAGAGAGGGCGAAGAGGTCGGGCGTGTCGTGGCGGGCGGTCATCGCGTCCTCCGTGGGTGGCGTACGGAGGGACGGCGGCGGCGGGGGGCAGGCCGTCGGGGTCCTTGTCCTTGTTGTTGTTCTCAGGATGGACCTGGTGAGTGGCGGGCGCACCGTGGGGTTGTGGGGTGCTTGGTGCCCGGCGTGGGGGCTGGGGCCGGGCGGGTGCGCAGCTCGGCGCGACGGGGTGCCGCTGCGCCCACCCGTGCCGCCCTGGGGGTACCTCCCAGGCCCTTAAGGCACTGGGAGGCACGCATGCCCGCAGCTGAGTTCCGACAGTGCGTCGGCATCGGGCGGTTTTGGGCGGGCGTAGCGTAGACGGCATGACGACGTACGGATCTTTTCCCGGTACGCGGCCGCGGCGCTTGCGGAGCAATCCCGTCATGCGTCGGATGGTCGCCGAGACCCGGTTGCACCCTGCCGATCTCATTCTTCCGGCCTTCGTGCGGGAGGGCGTCAGCGAGCCGGTGCCGATCGCGGCCATGCCGGGGGTCGTGCAGCACACCCGGGACAGTCTGAAGAAGGCCGCCGCGGAGGCCGTCGCGGCGGGGATCTCCGGGATCATGCTGTTCGGCGTGCCGGAGGAGTCGAAGAAGGACGCCCTCGGGACGCCGGGGACCGACCCGGACGGGATTCTCCAGGCCGCCATCCGGGACGTGCGAGCCGAGGTGGGTGACGACCTGCTCGTCATGTCCGATCTGTGTCTCGACGAGACCACCGATCACGGGCACTGCGGGGTGCTCGACGCTCAGGGGCGGGTCGACAACGACGCGACCCTGGAGCGGTACGCCGAGATGGCCCAGGTGCAGGCCGATGCCGGCGCTCATGTGGTCGGCCCCAGCGGGATGATGGACGGGCAGATCGGCGTCGTCCGGGACGCCCTCGACCAGATCGGGCGGGAGGATGTCGCCATCCTCGCCTACACCGTGAAGTACGCCTCCGCGTTCTACGGGCCGTTCCGGGAGGCCGTCGGCTCGTCCCTGCAGGGGGACCGGAAGACCTATCAGCAGGATCCGGCGAACGTGCGTGAGTCCATGCGGGAACTCGCCCTCGATCTCGAGGAGGGAGCCGACATGGTCATGGTCAAGCCCGCGGGGCCCTACCTGGACATCCTCGCCCGGGTCGCGGACGCCGTGGACGTGCCCGTCGCCGCCTACCAGATCTCCGGTGAGTACTCGATGATCGAGGCCGCCGCCGAGAAGGGCTGGATCGACAGGGATCGCGCGATCATGGAGGCCCTGACCGGTATCCGGCGGGCGGGCGCCCGGAGCATCCTCACCTACTGGGCCACCGAAGTGGCCCAGCGGCTCAAGGATCAGTAGGACAGGGCCTGCTCCATGTCCCGCAGCCAGTACGTGACGGTCAGCGAGCTGTCGTAGTACACGCCCTCGGAGGGCAGCTGCGGGATCGCCGAGGGGCCGCCGCTGCTGTGCGGCGTGCGGCCCTGGAAGCCGACCGTGAGCTCGCGGCCGGTGGTGCCGCCGGAGCCGCTGCCGTCGGCCGCCGACAGCGCTACACCCGCGTATCCGGACTCGCCGGGTGCGAGGGTCGTCACGGCCTGCGGCTTGGACTCCTCGATCGGCTGCGGGGCCCACTGCATCTCGTCGAAGCGCAGCATCGGGTAGTAGGTGAGGTCGCACGTCTTCGAGCCGGTGTTCTTCACCGTGATCAGCATGTGGTTGATGGGGCGGCGGACCGGCTTGGCCGTGACGGTGGTGTTGGCGCCGTTGCAGGAGACACGGGCGGCGGGGGCGGCGGCCGACCCGGGCTTCCTGCCCTTCGCGTTCGTGCCCCGCGTGTTCGTGCTCTTCGTGTGCGTGGCGTTCGTGTTCGTGGCCGTGTCGGCGGCCGTGTCGCTCGCCCTGCCGGGGGCCGTGTCGGTGGGCGCGGTGTTCGCCGTCGCCGTCAGCTGCGGCTCGGCTGCGCCCTCGTCCTGCGTGCCCGTGCCGTCCTGGCACGCCGTGAGAGCGAGGGCGGCCAGGAGGGCGACGGGGAGAGCGTGGTGTTTGCGCATGAGTGGGTTCCCTTTCGGACAAAGGTCGTCGGCAAGAAGGCCCGAGCGAGCCGCTCTACCGGTCGGCCGGGAGCGGCGTGCTTGGATGACCAGAGCTTGTGCGGTGATCCGTCCCAGCCGCCACAGCCGGCGGACGATCAGGGACGCTGGAATGCCCGCACAGGCCTTGACCAGGGGAAATGACTCTCCCCTGGAACGGGGGAACGGGACATGGGGGATGGAGGAACGGTGTCGGAAGGCACGGCCGCGGCAGACTTCGCCGCGTTGCTGGGGGAGTTGAAGGAGCGGTCCGGGCTGAGCTACGGGGTGCTCGCCAAGCGGCTCCACATGAGTACGTCGACGCTGCACCGGTACTGCAACGGGGATGCCGTACCGACCGACTACGCGCCTGTGGAGAGGCTCGCCCGGCTGTGCAAGGCGTCGCCCGAGGTGCTTGTCGAACTGCATCGGCGGTGGGTGCTGGCGGATGCCGGCCGAGGGCGCAAGGGGGTCGGCGCCGCTCCGGCCGGCGAGGCGGTGTCCGTGGTGGAGGCTCCTTCGGAAGCAGGCCTTCCCGAGGAGTCGGGCGGCGTTGTTTCAGCGGGACCGGCGGATCGCCGCCCGCGCCGTCCACGTCCCGCCCTGCTCGCCGCTGCCGTCGCAGCCGTCGTCCTGGGTGGGGTCGGGCTCGCCGTGGCCCTTCCCTCCGGCGGGGTGGACGACGACGGGCGTCGTGGCTCGGCGGCGGTCTCCGACGGGCGTCGGCAGCAGCTGGATGCCGGCCCGGCCGCGTCGGTGTCGCCCTCGGGCAGTTCCTCCTCCGGCAGCGGCAGCGGCAGGAAGAAGGGCGCCGGAATGGACACCGCCTCCGCGACGCCCACCTCATCCGCCTCTGCCACCGGTAGCGGTAGCGGTACAGGCGCCGACCGCCCCGGGCGTGACGCCACCGCCCCCTCGGTCCCCGCCCCCGTCACCGTGCGCACCGAGCCGCACGCCTGGGAGAACCCCTGTTCCCAGCGCTATCTGGTGAACCGGACGCCGGGGCGGGTGGGGCCGCCGCCGCTGGAGCAGGACGCGCCCGCCTGGGTGGGGGCGATGGGAGCCGTGCCGTCGGGGCAGCAGTATCTGGAGGTCACCGTGCAGGGCACCGGGAAGGAGACGGTGGTCGTCGACGGGCTGACGGTCCGTATGGCCGGCAAGCGTGCGCCGCTTGCCTGGAACGACTACGCCATGGGCTATCCGGGCGTCGGCTGCGGCGGCGGCGTCCAGACCCGCTCCTTCACGGTCGCTCTCGACGCCGCGCGTCCCGCCGTCGTCCCGGAGGCGGGGCACGACGACTTCCCGTTCAAGGTGAGCGAGTCCGACCCGGAGGTCTACTACATCCGGGCCGACGCCTCCGCGTACGACGTCAGCTGGTACCTGGAGCTGAGCTGGTCCAGCGGCGACCGGAGCGGCACGCTGAGGGTGGACGACCGGGGCCGGCCCTTCCGGACGAGCGGCAACAACGGGCGTCCGGCGTACGAGTTCCCGCTGGGCGGCGACAAGTGGGTCCCGGCCGGGACCACCGACTGACTCGGTGGCACTCGCACGGGCACCATCAAATCGCCTGAGCCGTTAGGTTGTTGACCATCGGAGTGGTTGCTGATTGAACCACCTACTCTTCAGGGAGACGTCCATGACCGGTGACGCCCTCAGCCAGGATCCCGCCGAGCTGCAGAGGAGGATCGACAGCAGCAAGGCGCACCCGGCCCGCGTCTACGACGTCTTCCTCGGCGGCAAGGACCACTACCCGGCCGACCGGGACGCGGCCGCCGCCGCGCTCGCCGCCAACCCGCGCGGGTACCTCGACGTACGGCACAACCGCGACTTCCTGCGCCGCGCGGTGACCACGCTGGTGGAGCAGGACGGCATCCGGCAGTTCCTCGACATCGGCACGGGACTGCCGACCGCCGAGAACGTGCACCAGATCGCGCAGCGCATCGCGCCCGACTCGCGGGTCGTGTACGTCGACAACGACCCGGTCGTGCTCGCGCACGCGCGGGCCCTGCTGACGAGCGGTCCCGAGGGGCGTACGGACTACATCGACGCCGATCTGCGGGATCCGGCCCGCATCCTGGAACAGGCCGCCAAGACCCTGGACTTCGACCAGCCGGTCGCGCTCTGCCTGGTCGCCATCCTGCACTTCGTCGCGGACGAGGAGGCGTATCCGCTGGTGCGCGAGCTGCTCGACGCGCTGCCCGTCGGAAGTCGGCTGGTGCTCAGTCACCTCACCGAGGACCTCAACCCCGAGAACATCCGCGCGGTCCAGCGGACGTACACCGAGCGGGGGTTCACCTTCGTGCTGCGGTCCCGGGCGGAGGTGGAGCGGTTCTTCACGGAGAACTCCCTGGAGATCGCCGACCCGGGGGTCGTGCCCGCGCACCGCTGGCGGCCCGACCACGCGGCTCCCGTCCCCGAGCAGCCGGAGGAGTCGTACCTCGCCAATCTCGACGAGATCGAGAAGGTCCGCTACCGCGACATCAACGACGTCACGGACGCGGACATCAACGTGTACGCGGGGATGGCCGCCAAGGGCTGAGCAGGGTCTCCCGGCGTCATCGGGCGTCTTCCGGCGCCTGCCCTTGCCGTCCCGCGTCCGGATCGCGGAAATGTGCTTGTAGGTGGCACGTACTTCTCTAGGCTGCGTCGCACACTCGTCGCCGCAGTCGAAGGAGCCGTGTCATGACCGTCACCGAGCCCGCGCCCGCCCACTCTCCCGTGCCGCCGCTCGCCGCGCGGGCGCGATCGGTCGGCGGTTCTCCCGTGCGGGACATCCTCGCCGTCACCGCCCGCCCCGAGGTGATCAACTTCGCGGGCGGGCTGCCGGCGCCGGAGCTGTTCGACGCGGAGGGCATCGCGGCCACGTACCGGGCCGTCCTCGCCGAGGAACCCGCGCGGGCGTTGCAGTACTCCACGACCGAGGGCGAGCCCACGCTGCGGGCCGCGCTCGCCGACCGCACCACGGCACGCGGACTGCCGACCGCTCCCGACGACCTGCTCGTCACCACCGGCTCCCAGCAGGCCCTCTCGCTCCTGGCCACCGCGCTGCTCGAACCCGGGGACACCGTCCTCGTGGAGAGCCCCTGCTATCTGGCGGCCCTTCAGGCGTTCGGCTTCGCCGGAGCGCGGGTCGTGGCCGTGCCCGGCGACGAGCACGGTGTCGATCCCGAGGCGCTGGAGGAGCTCGTGGCGCGCGAGCGGCCCAAGCTGCTCTACACCGTCCCCACCTTCCAGAACCCCACCGGCCGCACGCTGCCCGCCGAGCGGCGCGCCGCCGTGGCCGCCGTCGCAGCCCGGCGCGGGCTCTGGATCGTCGAGGACGACCCCTACGGGGAGCTCCGCTACGAGGGCGAACGCCTGCCGTGGATCGCCTCCCACCCGGGCGCCGAGGACCGTACGGTCCTGCTCGGCAGCTTCTCCAAGGTGATGGCGCCCGGTCTGCGGCTGGGCTGGCTGCGCGCTCCCGGTGAGCTGCGGCGCGCCTGTGCCGTCGCCAAGCAGGCCGCCGACCTGCACACGCCGACCGTCAACCAGCTCGCAGCGGCCCGGTACCTCACCGACCACGACCTGGACGCCCACGTCACGCGTGTCGCCGGCGTGTACCGCGAACGCCGGGACGCCATGCTCGCGGGACTGCCCGGCGCGCTGCCCCAGGGGTCGGTCTGGACCTGGCCCGAGGGCGGCATGTTCCTCTGGGCCCGCCTCCCCGAGCCGTACGACACGACGGCCCTGCTGCCGCAGGTGGTGCGGCACGACGTGGCGTACGTCCCCGGAGCCCCCTTCCACGCCGGCACGCCCGACCGTACGACCCTGCGGCTGTGCTTCGTGACGCAGACGCCGGAGGAGATCGAGGAGGGGCTGCGGAGGCTGGGGAAGGGACTGCGGGCCGGCACGCCGGGGGCCTAGGACCAACGGGGCCTAGGACCAACGGCGGAGCGGCGGCTCCGGCTGTGGGCTGCGGACAGGGTGGGACGGGTGTCGTTACGGTGACGCCATGCTGGACTCCACACAGTTCGAACTCGACGCGTATTTCCGGCGGATCGGATGGGAGGGGGAGCGGCGGGCCGACCCGGCCACCCTGCGCGGTGTGCATCTGGCGCACATGAGGGCCATCCCGTTCGAGAACCTCGACGCACTGCGCCGCACGGCCCCCTCCCTCGATCCGGCCGACCTCATGGCCAAGCTGGTCCACAGCCGGCGCGGCGGCTACTGCTACGAGCACAACACGCTGTTCGCCCGCGCGCTGGAGGCCCTGGGCTTCCGGGTGACCCTGCTGGCCGCGCGGGTCGTCGTCGGCGCCGACACCATCGCCAGCCGGCCCCGCACACACATGGCGTTGCTGGCCGAGGTCCCCGGCGAACCGCGGCCGTACCTCACGGACGTCGGCTTCGGGGCGATCGGTTCGCTGCTGGAGCCGGTGCCGCTGGTGGCGGACGTCGAGTTCGCCGGGGCCGGGCGGCGGCACCGCCTGGTGCACGTGCCGCACGACGGTCCGCTGGAGATGTGGCTGCTTCAGGCCCACGACCCGCAGAAGGACGACTGGACCGGGCAGTACGCCTTCACCCTGGAGCCCTTCGAGAAGCCCGACTTCGACGTCATCAACTGGCACATCGCGACCAACCCGCGCTCGCCGTTCAGCCAGCGCGCCTATGTCCAGCACATCAGCGCCGCCCGGCACCTCCTGCTCGACGGCCGGCTCCTCACGGAGACCCGCGCCGACGGGACGGTCACCGAGCGGGAGGTGACCGGTGAGGCGGAGGCGCGACGGCTCCTGGAGGAGGAGTTCGGCATCACCGCGCCGGAGGGGATGACGCTGCTGACCGGCTGACGGGCCGGGTCAGTCCCACCAGAAGTGCCAGACCGGCTGGTCGAGGACCTGGTGCTCGGCGTAGGCCCGCAGCGTCGGATCGGTGCCCTGCCGGACGTTGTCCGGGCAGAACGCGAAGTGCTCGGCGGCGACGGCCTCCGCGTCGGCCATGGTGGCGGGCGGGGCGGCGACCGACACCAGCAGGTGATCGAAGCCGAGGGCCACGACCCGTATGCCGAAGCGGTCCTCCCAGGAGCGCAGCACCGCGCTGAGCCGGGCCGTGTCCCCATCGTGGTTCGCCGGGCCCGTCCAGCCGATCGCCGTCGGTATGTCCGCGCTGCGGCGGGCCGGGACGAGGGCGAGACGGGGGTCCTTCAGCGGGCCTCCGTCGTCGAGCAGCGAGTCCGCGACACCGGTGGCGACGGCGTCAGGGTCCTGGTGGAGCGGGCGAGGGTCGGCCGGCCCGGGCCATGCCTCGTCCTGCGGGGCGTACTCCTCCCAGTACTCGGCCAGGACCTCCTCGGCGTCGTGGTCCCCGGGGTACGACACCTCGCCGGGAATCAACTCCCAGCGGTCCGGCCCACCATGGCCGTCGCCCCTTTCGAGGACGACCGGCAGCAGTCCCGTACGACGGGCCGGCTCCAGCGCCGCCCAGCCACCCGGCAGGGCCCGCTCGTCCGCGCACCACAGCAGCGGCTCGCGCCAGGGGCCCTCGTCCGTGGTGTCGACGAGTGCCCCGGCGGGGAGCCGGAGTCCGAGTGCGCTGCCGCTCGGTTCTGCCGTCAGCTTCGGCAAGGGGTTCGGAAGAGTCGCCATGGTCGTGACTGTAGAGGCGACCACTGACAATCGGGACCAGCCTCTCAGAGGACACAGGCTGACCTAGTTGCTCCCTACTGTCCTCCCATGACCACTTCCTCGGAGATGACGGACCTGTCGCAGGCGCTCGCGGAGCAGCGGGAGTTGCTGCTGATCACCGTGCGCGGACTCACCGACGCGCAGGCCGCGCAGCGTACGACCGTCAGCGAGCTCACTCTGGGCGGGATCGTGAAGCACCTCGCCCAGGGCGAGGCGGCATGGACGCGGATCATGGTCAAGGGAGACGGGGAACTGCCCGACGGCATGCTGGACATGGGGCAGTACCGGATGGCCGAGGGCGACACGCTCGCCGGGCTGCTGGAGCGGTACGCGGCGGCTGCCCGGGCGACCGACGAGGCCGTGGCCGGGCTGCCGGACCTGGGGCAGAGCGTGCTTCTGCCGACGACTCCGTGGTCACCGCCGGAACCCGAGTACTGGTCGGCGCGCCGGATCCTGCTGCACCTGATCAGGGAGACGGCCCAGCACGCCGGGCACGCGGACATCGTCCGGGAGGCACTGGACGGCGCGAACACCACGGCCCAGCGCTGATCCGGCGGCCGGTCGGACGCGGGCGTCGAAGCGCCGTGGTCAGCGGTCCCCGTCACCGCCGCATTCTGCATCAGCATCCACGCCGTGCCCCATACCTCGGTTCCTTTCTCCCCGCCGCCCCCTACCGATTCGGCCAGGCCTGCCGCGACCGTCCCGCCGCACCGTCCCGGCGGCCGGTGTCCCCGCAGGTCAGCGCGCGGGACGTCCCGCGAGTACGTCACTTCGGAGGCGGCTGTGGCGGCTCCGGGTCCCCGGGCCGCAGTCTCGTTGCCGAGTCGGCCGGTGCGGTCGGCCCGCCCACGAAGGGGGAAACAGCATGCGTATGACCAGGAAGCTCGCCGTCATGGCCGGGGGCATCGCGCTGACCGGTGGTCTGCTGGCCGGCAACACGGGCACCGCCGGTGCGGCGGAGACCGCCCCGCAGGCGGCGTCGGACTGCCCGACGGGCTGGTTCTGTGTCTGGGCCGGCAAGAACTACACCGGCCGCATGCAGAAGGTCGAGGGAAGGAACGCGGACCTCACCGGGTTCGTCGTCTTCCAGGGGTTCAAGTCCTGGTACAACCACGGCCGGTCCTGTGACTACAAGTGGTACGGGCAGAAGAACTTCCGCGGCGACAGCGGGGTCCTCGCGAGGGGAGCCAAGGGGACCGGCGACACGGTCTGGGCCCAGAAGTCCAACGAGTGGGTCAACTGCCGCTGAGCAGCGGCCCGCCACAACGCCCGAGGGCGGCACTCCACGGGGGAGTGCCGCCCTCGGCCTGTCTCCGGCGGCCGGTCTCAGAGCCGCTCGGGCGTCCGGATGCCCAGCAGAGCCATGCCCTGGTGGAGCGTGCGGGCCGTGACGTCGCAGAGGAACAGGCGGTTCTCGATCTGCTCGGGCGACTCGGCCTTCAGGACCGGGCACTTGTCGTAGAACGTCGTGTACAGGGACGCCAGCTGGTACAGGTACGCCGTCATCTTGTGCGGGGCGTACTCCGTCGCCGCCTCCGCCACCGTCGCCGCGAACGAGTCCGCGTGCAGACCCAGCGCGCGCTCCGCCTCGTGCAGGTCCAGCTCGGGGTGCGCGACGGGGCGGGAATCGCCGGCCTTGCGCAGGATCGACTGGATACGGGCGTAGGCGTACTGGAGGTAGACGGACGTGTCGCCGTTCAGCGAGACCATCTGGTCCAGGTCGAACTTGTAGTCGCGGTTCGCCGACGTCGACAGGTCCGCGTACTTCACCGCGCCGATGCCGACCTGGGTGCCCCGCTCGGCGATCTCCTCCTCGGAGAGGTCCTGCGCCTTCTCCCGGACCACCGCCGAGGCACGGTCGATCGCCTCGTCCAGCAGGTCGACCAGGCGGACCGTCTCGCCCTCACGGGTCTTGAACGGCTTGCCGTCCTTGCCGAGGACCGTGCCGAAGGCGAGCTGCACCGCCCTGACGTCCTCGTTCAGCCAGCCCGCCCGGCGGGCCGTCTCGAAGACCATCTTGAAGTGCAGCGACTGGCGGGCGTCCACCACGTACAGCAGCGTGTTCGCCTTGATGTTGAACACGCGGTCGCGGATCGCCGAGAGGTCGGTCGCCGCGTAGCCGTAGCCGCCGTCCGACTTCTGCACGATCAGCGGGACCGGGTTGCCGTCCGGGCCCTTGATGTCGTCGAAGAAGACACAGAGCGCGCCCTCGGAGCGGACCGCGACGCCCGACTCCTCCAGCAGGCGGCAGGTCTCCGCGAGCATGTCGTTGTAGCCGGACTCGCCGACGATGTCCGGGTCCCGGATCTCCATGTCCAGCTTCTCGAAGACGGAGAAGAAGTAGATCTTCGACTCGTCCACGAACTTCTGCCACATGGCGAGGGTCTGCGGGTCGCCCGCCTGGAGGTCCACCACCCGGCGGCGGGCCCGCGTCTTGAACTCCTCGTCCGCGTCGAAGAGCTTGCGGGCGGCCTTGTAGAGGCGGTCGAGGTTCGACATCGCCTGTTCGCCGGACGCCTGGAGGTCTTCGCCCTCGTGGTGGTCCAGCTCGTGCGGGTGCTCCTCCAGGTACTGGATGAGCATGCCGAACTGGGTGCCCCAGTCGCCGATGTGGTGACGCCGGACGACGCTCTCGCCGGTGAACTCCAGCAGCTGCGCCACCGAGTCGCCGATCACCGCGGAGCGCAGGTGACCGACGTGCATCTCCTTCGCCACGTTCGGCTGGGCGTAGTCGATGACCGTGGTGCCCGGCTGCCCGGCGTGCGGCACGCCGAGGCGGCCGGTGTCGTCCGCGTAGCGCGCGGCGAGGGTCTCCGTGATCGCCCGGTCCGTGATCGTGATGTTCAGGAAGCCGGGGCCGGAGACCTCGATGTCCTTGATCACGTCACCCGACTCGACCCGGGAGACGACCTGCGTCGCCAGCTCCCGCGGGTTCGCCTTCTCCTTCTTCGCGAGGGCCAGGATCCCGTTGGCCTGGAAGTCGGCCCGGTCGCTTCGTCGCAGCAGCGGGTCCGCGGAGCCGGCCTGCGGCAGAGCTGCCGACAGGGCCGCCGCGAGGCGCTGGTGGACGGAGTCGCTGAGGGACGTGACCGAGGCCATAGGTAAGGGTGCCGTTCTCCTCGTGGGGATGGATAGACCCGCCCAGTATCCCATGTGGGTAAAGCCGTTTTTCCGGGCGCACGCAGGTCTGGGACAATGAGGCGGTCAGCCGTGCGACCGTACCGGCTGCCCGATGCAGAAAGAAGGACGTGCCGATCGTGGCTCAGAGCACCGAGACCACCGACTGGGTCTCCCGTTTCGCGGATGAGGTCATCGAGGAGTCGGAGCGCCGGGCCCCGGGCAAACCCGTCGTCGTCGCGTCCGGGCTGTCGCCGTCGGGCCCCATCCACCTCGGGAACCTGCGCGAGGTCATGACGCCGCATCTCGTCGCCGACGAGATCCGCCGCCGGGGGTACCAGGTGCGGCACCTGATCTCCTGGGACGACTACGACCGGTACCGCAAGGTGCCGGCCGGTGTCCCGGGCGTCGACGAGACGTGGGCCGAGCACATCGGCAAGCCGCTGACGTCCGTCCCGGCCCCGAAGGGCTCCTCGCACGCCAACTGGGCCGAGCACTTCAAGGCCGCGATGGTCGAGTCGCTGGCCGAGCTGGGCGTGGAGTTCGACGGGATCAGCCAGACCGCGCAGTACACCTCCGGCGTGTACCGCGAGCAGATCCTGCACGCCATGAGGCACCGCGGCGACATCGACGCGATCCTCGCCCAGTACCGGACGAAGAAGGCCCCGGCCAAGAAGCAGCAGCAGAAGCCCCTCGACGAGGCCGAGCTGGAGGCCGCGGAGGGCTCCGGCGCGGCCGGCGAGGACGACGGCAGCTCCGGCGCCGCCGGGTACTTCCCGTACAAGCCGTACTGCGGCAACTGCGAGAAGGACCTCACGACCGTCACGTCCTACGAGGACGAATCCACGGAGCTGACGTACGCCTGCACCGCGTGCGGCTTCTCCGAGACGGTCCGGCTGAGCGAGTTCAACCGCGGCAAGCTGGTCTGGAAGGTCGACTGGCCGATGCGGTGGGCCTACGAAGGGGTCGTGTTCGAGCCCTCCGGTGTCGACCACTCCTCCCCGGGATCGTCCTTCCAGGTCGGCGGGCAGATCGTCGGGATCTTCGGTGGGAAGCAGCCGATCGGGCCGATGTACGCCTTCGTCGGAATCTCCGGCATGGCGAAGATGTCGTCCTCGAAGGGCGGCGTGCCGACGCCCGCCGACGCCCTGAAGATCATGGAACCGCAGCTGCTGCGCTGGCTCTACGCCCGGCGCAGGCCGAACCAGTCCTTCAAGGTCGCCTTCGACCAGGAGATCCAGCGGCTGTACGACGAGTGGGACCGGCTGGACGCCAAGGTCGCCGACGGCAGCGTCCTGCCGGCCGACGCCGCCGCGCACTCGCGTGCGGTGCGTACGGCCGCCGGTGAGCTGCCGCGGACGGCCCGGCCGCTGCCGTACCGGACGCTGGCGTCCGTCGCGGACATCACCGCCGGACACGAGGACCAGGCGCTGCGGATCCTGAGCGAGCTGGACCCGGAGCAGCCGCTGACCTCGCTCGACGAGGCCCGCCCGCGGTACGACAAGGCCGAGGCCTGGATCAACACGCACGTGCCCGCCGACCAGCGGACCATCGTGCGCGACGAGCCCGACGCCGAGCTGCTGAAGTCGCTCGACGAGCAGGGGCTGGAGTCGCTGCGGCTGCTGCTCGACGGACTGGCCGACCACTGGTCGCTGGACGGGCTGACGCACCTCGTCTACGGCGTGCCGAAGGTGCAGGCCGGGTTCTCGGCCGACGCCACGCCGAAGGAGCTGCCGCCGGAGATCAAGACCGCCCAGCGGTCCTTCTTCGCCCTGCTGTACCACCTGCTGGTCGGGCGGGACACGGGGCCGCGGCTGCCGACGCTGCTGCTGGCGGTGGGGCAGGAGCGGGTGCGGGCCCTGCTCGGGGAGTAGTCGCCGGTGTGAAAAGAGGGGCCCTGTTCGCAGGGCCCCTTCTTCATGCGATGTGCTCTTCTTCCAGTTCCTTGTAGTGGCGGCTGCTGAAGCGGTCGACCATGCGCTTGGCTTCCGTGGTGTCGATGCGGATGCCGTATTCCGCTTCCAGGTTGTCGACGAGCTGGTTCGGGGTGGGGTAGCTGCCGTTGATCGACTGCTTGAAGACCTGGTAGTAGGACTCCTCGTCCGGCTCGGAGGCCGGCGGGGTGCCGCCGCCCTCGCCGAGTTCGCGGGTGCGGTTGGGGCCCACCGGGATGGGGAAGCTGCCGGTGTCCTCCGGGGCGGGTTCCTGCTCGTACTGGGTCTGGTACTGCTCGGCCTCTTGCTGTTCCGCGATCCACTGGGCGTACTGCTCGGGGTCGTAGGCCGGGTCGTAGCCGCCCTGGTACTCGACCGCGCGCTGGGTGTTGAACCAGGGGCTCTGGTCCGGCTCGGGCTCGTAGTCGGGAGCCTCCGCGTGAGGGCTGCCGTCGAGTTCGGGGCGCTGCTCGCCGGGAGGCGCCGCTCTCTGCGGAACAGGGCCCGCCCCGACGGCACGACTGCCCGCAGCCGGGTCGGCTGCCGCGCCCGCGTCCAGGGCCTGCTGCGGCGGCGGAGGGATCAGGGCCGGTTCGATGCCCGCCGCTGCCAGTCCCGCCGGGGCCGTCTCCGCCAACGGCACTCCGTACCTGGCCAGCCGTAGCGGCATCAGGGACTCCACCGGGGCCTTCCTGCGCCACGCCCGTCCGAAGCGGGAACGCAGCCGGGCCTGGTAGACGAGACGTTCCTGCTCCAGCTTGATGACCTGGTCGTAGGAGCGGAGCTCCCAGAGCTTCATGCGGCGCCAGAGGAGGAACGTCGGGACGGGGGAGAGCAGCCAGCGGGTGAGGCGGACGCCCTCCATGTGCTTGTCGGCTGTGATGTCGGCGATCCGGCCGATCGCGTGGCGGGCCGCCTCGACCGCGACCACGAACAGGATCGGGATCACCGCGTGCATGCCGACACCGAGCGGATCCGGCCAGGCGGCAGCGCCGTTGAAGGCGATCGTCGCCGCTGTCAGGAGCCAGGCCGTCTGGCGGAGGAGCGGGAAGGGGATCCTGATCCAGGTGAGGAGCAGGTCCAGGGCCAGCAGGACGCAGATGCCCGCGTCGATGCCGATCGGGAAGACGTAGGAGAAGTTCCCGAAGCCCTTCTTGAGGGCCAACTCGCGGACGGCCGCGTACGAACCGGCGAAGCCGATGCCGGCGATGATCACGGCGCCGGCCACGACCACACCGATGAGAACGCGGTGCATCCGAGTCAGCTGAAGTGGCGCGGCCACCCGTACTCCCCTCCCCTTGCGTGTTGTTGCGCGCAACAGGGTGGCACATGTGTGCGGAGGACGGGTGGCCGGTTCCCGTCGGGCTTGTTCAGCTCTTCGACGCGGGCTTCTTGGACGGCGACTTCGACGCGTCGTCCGAGGGCTCGTCCGACGCGTCCTTGGACGCCGACTTCGACGGGGCGCCGCTCGCCTTGCCGCCGCCCGCGCCGTTCGCGTCGGACACCGCCGCCACCGCCTCCTTGGCGGCCTTCTTCGCGTCCTTCATCAGGTCGTCGGCGCTCGGGCTCTTGTCGCCGGCCAGGCCCGCGCCGTTGTAGTCGAGGGTGATGACGACGTTCTCGACGCGTGCCACGACCGTCTGCTGCTTGAAGGTGCCTTCCTTCTTCTTCAGCTCGTAGCGCACGGCCGTCGCCTCGTCGCCCGTCCCGGGCACCGGCTCCGACTTGGCGCTCTTGGCACCCTCCACGGCCTGGGCGTCCTGGACCTGCTTCTCGAAGTACTCCTGGGCCAGCTTGTCGGCCGGGCCGCGGGAGACGTCCGACTCGAAGCGCAGCATCGACACGTTCAGCCAGCGGAACTGCGAGCCCTTGACGCCGTTGTTGTCGAGGCTGTTCCAGGAGCAGTTGCCGCGGGTCGAGATGTCGTCCGACTTGCCCTCCTTGCCGGACTTGCCCTCCGGGACGAGGTCCTTCAGCGTCTTCTTCGACAGCGCCTTGCAGGGCTCCGGAAGCTTGTCGTACGCCGCCGCCTCCACGGTCGGCGACGGGCTCGTGGAGGCCGAGGCGGCGGCCTTCGCGGCCTTGTCCGTGCTGTCGCCGGAGCCGGAGTCCGAGGAGCAGCCGGCGGCGACCAGCATCACGGGGACGGCGGCCGCGCAGACAAGGACGCGGTTGAGTCGCTTCGCTCGCTGATCTCGCTGGTCACGCTGTGCTCGTAGCTGCATGGTTCCTTCACTCATGACGCTCGTGGTTCCTGCGGTCGGAACGGGTCCGAGTGGTCACGGTACGCGGTGAGGCGGCGGTGTGTTCTTCCTCCGGGTGCTTTGCGGGTGCCCGTGAAGGGGGCGTGAAGGGGCCTCAGTCGCTCAGCGAATCGGCCAGCTGCGAGGCCAGTTTCCGGGCCCTGTCCTGCATTTCCTTGCTGTCCGGGACGACGCCGACGGTGGCCGGCTGCTCGGCGTACTCGATGGTCACGATGACGTTGGACGTGCGGAATGCCACAGTCACCGTCCGCTGCTTGGCCGTCGAACCGGAGCTGCTCAGCTCGTCGTCGAGGAAGGCCTCGTCGCCGACCTCCTCCAGGACGCGCGGCTGGAGATCGGTCGGGGCGGCGGAGGCGGACGCCGAGGGTGACGAGGAGCCCGACGGGGACGGGGAGCCGCTCGGAGCGGTGGAGGAACCGCCGGCCGGGGTGCTGCCGACGGCCGCCGACTCGGTGGCGGTCGGCTCGGGCAGGTGGGCCGCCGCCTCCTTCTCCGCGAAGAGCTGCTCGGCCTGGTTGTCGTCGCTGACCGCGTTGTCGTAGGAGACGACCCGTTCGAAGTCGACGAGCAGATGGTCGGTGGCCTGCTGCGAATCGACCTTCCACTGGCAGCCGACCTTGCGGTCGGTGTCGTACGTGACCGTCGCCTCGCCCTCGTACGCCTTCTCGCGCTGTTCCTCGTCGGTGATCTGCCGGATACCGGGCAGGAGTTCGTCAAGGGAGCTCTGGCCGACGGCGCCGCAGGGCTCGGGCAGGGTGCGGTACCGGCCCGGCTCGGCGGCGGCCGAGGCCGTGCCCGTGTCGTCCGGGTTGGAGTCGTCCGTCGGGCCGCCGTCGCCCGAGCCGCCGGTGCAGCCGGCCAGCAGGGCCGCGAGGAGCGCTGCGATACCTGGTGCGTACGCCTTCCGTTGCACGTGGTGGCTCCTCTCGACGCGGATATTGGCTTGCCGCCGCGGGGCGGCCGATGAACACAATGTGTATCGCACGCACTGCCGTGGACGCCGGTCCGGATTCCCTTTCGTCGACCTTGGCTCCGGTATTTGCTGTTGAAGACTTCTGTTCGTTTTACGGGGGATTGAGGGCGCTATGTCGTATGTAGAGATACCTGGTTCGAAAGTACCGATCCGGATGTGGACCGACCCGTCCACGGTCGAGGGCTCCGCACTCCAGCAGCTCCAGAACGTCGCCACGCTGCCCTGGATCAAGGGCCTGGCCGTCATGCCCGACGTGCACTACGGCAAGGGTGCGACGGTCGGCTCGGTCATCGCCATGCAGGGTGCGGTGTGCCCGGCGGCGGTGGGCGTCGACATCGGCTGCGGAATGTCGGCGGTGAAGACGTCCCTGACGGCGAACGACCTGCCCGGTGACCTGTCCCGGCTGCGGTCGCGGGTCGAGCAGGTGATTCCGGTGGGGCGGGGGATGCATGACGATCCCGTCGACCCCGGGCGGTTCCATGGGTTGGCCACTGCCGGGTGGGAGGACTTCTGGGGGCGGTTCGACGGGGTTGCGGAGGCGGTCAAGTTTCGTGCGGAACGCGCCACCAAACAGATGGGAACGCTCGGCGGAGGCAACCACTTTGTCGAGATCTGCACGGACACGACCGATTCTGTCTGGCTCATGCTCCACTCCGGTTCCCGCAACATCGGCAAGGAACTGGCCGAGCACCACATCGGCGTGGCCCAGAAGCTCCCGCACAACCAGGGCCTGGTCGACCGTGACCTCGCCGTCTTCGTCGCGGACACCCCGCAGATGGCGGCGTACCGCAACGATCTGTTCTGGGCGCAGGAGTACGCGAAGTACAACCGCTCGATCATGATGGCGCTCCTGAAGGACGTGATCCGCAAGGAGTTCAAGAAGGTGAAGCCGGCCTTCGAGCCGGAGATCAGCGCGCACCACAACTACGTGGCCGAGGAGCGCTACGACGGGATGGACCTGCTCGTGACCCGCAAGGGTGCGATCCGGGCCGGCTCCGGCGAGTACGGGATCATCCCCGGCTCCATGGGCACGGGTTCGTACATCGTGAAGGGCCTCGGCAACGCCAAGTCCTTCAACTCGGCCTCGCACGGCGCGGGCCGGCGCATGAGCCGCAACGCGGCCAAGCGCCGCTTCTCGACGAAGGACCTGGAGGAGCAGACGCGGGGCGTGGAGTGCCGTAAGGACTCCGGCGTCGTGGACGAGATCCCGGGCGCCTACAAGCCGATCGAGCAGGTCATCGACCAGCAGCGGGACCTGGTGGAGGTCGTGGCGAAGCTGAAGCAGGTGGTGTGCGTGAAGGGCTGAGCCGCTCTTGGTGAGCGGCTGCCCCTTCACTTCGGAGCGTGCATCACCGCGTAGATCATGACGAACGCCACGATGTGGATGCCGAAGAGGAAGTAGGCGAGCCACCACCACATCCGGCGTTCGTTCTTCGTCTCCTGGGCGAGGTGCCGCTGTTCCCGATCCCGATCCTGTTCCTGATCGTGTTCGGCGTCCGGCATCACAGGTCCCGGTGGACCTTCGTGTTGGAGGCCTGGGCGCGGGGGCGGAGGACCAGGAGGTCGACGTTGACGTGGCCGGGGCGGGTGACCGCCCAGGTGATGGTGTCGGCGACGTCGTCGGCGGTGAGGGGTTCGGCGACGCCCTCGTAGACCTTGGCCGCCTTGTCCTCGTCGCCGCCGAAGCGGGTCAGGGCGAACTCGTCCGTCTTGACCATGCCGGGGGCGATCTCGATGACGCGGACCGGCTGGCCGACGATCTCCAGGCGCAGCGTCTCGGCGAGGACGTGCGCGCCGTGCTTGGCGGCGACGTAGCCCCCGCCGCCCTCGTAGGTGCCGTGGCCCGCGGTGGAGGAGACGACCACGACCGTGCCGTCGCCGCTCGCGACCAGCTTGGGCAGCAGGGCCTGGGTGAGGTTGAGCGTGCCGATGACGTTCGTCTCGTACATCTGGCGCCAGTCGGCCGGGTCGCCGGTCGCGACCGGGTCGGCGCCGAGCGCGCCGCCCGCGTTGTTGACCAGCACGCCTATCGTCTTGAAGGCCGTGGCGAACTCGTCGACCGCCGCGCGGTCGGTGACGTCGAGGGCGTACGCCGTCGCCTGGTGGCCTGCCTTGGTGATCTCCTCCGCCAGCGCCTCGATGCGGTCCTTGCGGCGGGCGGTGAGAACGACGCGGTAGCCCGCGGCGGCGAGCTGCCGGGCCGTGGCGGCGCCGATTCCGCTGCTCGCACCGGTGACGACGGCGATGCGGGAGGCTGCGGACGGGGCGGCGGTGGCCATGGGAGCTCCTCGGGCGTGGTGGACGGGCCGACTTCTGTGCGAAGGCCTCCGGCCAGGATAGGTGGGCCCCGCGGTGGGAGAATGGGGACGGGTGGTCCTCCTGTTCCTCTGGAGGTGGGTCATGGGAGAGGCACGTGAGGTCATGGACCGGCTTACGGACGCGGTCACCACGCACGCCGATCTGAAGGTCATCAGCGAGCTGTACGCCGAGGACGCGGTCGCCTTCACGCCCGACGAGGGCGAGCTGCGCGGGCGCGACAGCATCGTCGAGTACTGGCGGACGATGACGGAGGCGGTCCCCGAGGCCAGGTTCGAGTCGCTGCACTCCTACGAGGTCGGCGACACCGCCATCGACGAAGGGATCTTCAGCGGACGGAACACCGGGCCGCTGCCATTGCCCAACGGCGAGACGCTCCCCGCGACCCAGAAGGAGATCAGGATCCGTGGGGTGGACATCGCCACCGTGAAGGACGGCCGGATCGTCGACTACCGCCTGTACTTCGACGAGATGGACTTCCTGGGGCAGCTGGGGCTGCTGCCCGACGAGCCGTTCTGAGTCCCCGGCCCGGGAGGCCGGTCAGTTCCCTCGAGGGGCGTACATGATCACCGCCATGCCCGCGAGGCAGATGAGTGCGCCCGTGATGTCCCAGCGGTCCGGGCGGTAGCCGTCCGCGATCACGCCCCACAGGATCGAACCGGCGACGAAGATCCCGCCGTACGCGGCGAGGACGCGGCCGAAGTGGGCGTCGGGCTGGAACGTCGCGACGAAGCCGTACGCGCCGAGCGCGAGGACGCCGCCGGCCGCCCACAGCCAGCCCCTGTTCTCGCGCACGCCCTGCCAGACCAGCCACGCGCCGCCGATCTCCAGCAGGGCGGCGAGGGCGAAGAGGGTGGCGGAGCGCAGGATCTGCATGCGGGCAGCTTCGCATGCCGGGGCCACGCTTCCAGGGGTGCGGTTGTCACCTGATGGACGGCGCCTGCGGGGCGCTCCGCGCGGGATACATCGGAGTGTCCCGGTGGTGGTTGTTCCGGCGGTGTGAGGAGCGGGCGGTATGGGGCGAGTGCGGGTTTTCGCCGTAGGGGGGCACGCGGTGCGGGGGCACTTCTGACCCCGAGGGTACGGTTGAAGGGTAAACAACCCTGGAGGGTGAGCGACCATGCAGTTCGGGATCTTCAGCGTCGGCGACGTCACGCCCGACCCGACCACCGGCCGGACGCCGACCGAACGCGAGCGCATCAAAGCCATGGTCGCCATCGCGCTGAAGGCCGAGCAGGCAGGCCTCGACGTCTTCGCCACCGGTGAGCACCACAACCCGCCGTTCGTGCCCTCGTCCCCGACCACGATGCTCGGCTACGTCGCCGCCCGCACCGAGCGGCTGATCCTCTCCACGGCCACCACCCTCATCACCACCAACGACCCGGTGAAGATCGCCGAGGACTTCGCGATGCTCCAGCACCTGGCCGACGGCCGGGTGGATCTCATGCTGGGGCGTGGCAACACCGCCCCCGTCTACCCCTGGTTCGGGCAGGACATCCGGCAGGGCATCCCGCTCGCGATCGAGAACTACGCCCTCCTCCACCGGCTGTGGCGCGAGGAGGGCGTCGACTGGGAGGGGAAGTTCCGTACGTCGTTGCAGGGCTTCACCGCCACGCCCCGCCCGCTGGACGGCGTACCGCCGTTCGTCTGGCACGGGTCGATCCGCTCGCCGGAGATCGCCGAGCAGGCCGCGTACTACGGCGACGGCTTCTTCCACAACAACATCTTCTGGCCGGCCGACCACACCAAGAGGATGGTCGAGCTGTACCGGGCGCGGTACGCGCACCACGGGCACGGCACGCCCGAGCAGGCGATCGTCGGACTCGGCGGGCATGTGTTCATGCGGCGGACCTCGCAGGACGCCGTGCGTGAGTTCCGGCCGTACTTCGACGTCGCGCCGGTGTACGGGCACGGGCCGTCGCTGGAGGACTTCATGGACCAGACGCCGCTGACCGTGGGCTCCCCGCAGCAGGTCATCGAGAAAACGCTGGCCTTCCGCGAGTACGCCGGTGACTACCAGCGCCAGCTGTTCCTGGTCGACCACGCCGGGCTGCCGCTGAAGACCGTGCTGGAGCAGATCGACCTGCTGGGCGAGGAGGTCGTGCCGGTGCTGCGCAAGGAGTTCGCCGTGGGCCGCCCGGCGGACGTGCCGGACGCGCCGACGCACGCGGCCCGGCTCGCGCAGGCCCGAGGGTGAGAGGACGGTAGGCCCCCGGCCTGCGGTTGCGTGTCCCCTGGTGAGAGGGCAGTAAGAAGGACGCTCCGGCGCAGCTCGTCCGGTCCTGGAAGCCCGGCGGCGGGGCACACTGGACGCGTGTCCCAAACAGTGCTGCTCGCCGAAGACGACCGCGCCATCCGCAACGCCCTGGAGCGTGCCCTGACCCTGGAGGGTTACCAGGTCATGGCGGTCGCCGACGGTGTCGAGGCACTGGCGCAGGCCCACCGCAACCGTCCGGACGTCCTCGTCCTGGACGTGATGATGCCCGGCATCGACGGGCTCCAGGTGTGCCGCGTGCTGCGCGCCGAGGGCGACCGGACGCCGATCCTGATGCTGACGGCCCTCGTGGAGACCGCCGACCGGATCGCCGGCCTGGACGCGGGCGCCGACGACTACGTGGTGAAGCCCTTCGACGTGGAGGAGGTCTTCGCCCGGCTGCGCGCCCTGCTGCGCCGCACCAGCCCGGTGAGCGTCGGCGGCGCATCCGTGGCCGAGGCGCCCCGGCCGGTCCCCGAGCGGTTCATCGAGGCGGCCGGCATCCGCATGGACCCGCAGGCGCGCCGGGCCTGGCGCGGCGCCCGCGAGCTGGAGCTGACGCGCACCGAGTTCGAACTGCTGGAGCTGCTGGTCCGCAACGCGGGCATCGTCCTCGACCACTCGACGATCTACGACCGCATCTGGGGCTACGACTTCGGCCCCGGCTCGAAGAACCTCGCCGTCTACGTCGGCTATCTGCGGCGCAAGCTCGACGAGCCGGACGCGCCGCAGCTGATCCACACGGTGCGTGGCGTGGGTTACGTGCTGCGGGAGGACTGAGTGGGCCGCCTCGGCCGGCGCTTCAGCGGGCGGCGGCTGAAGCTGGTCTCGTTGCGCACCACCTTCGCGGTGTCGTTCGCGGCGGTGACGGCGGCCGTGACGATGCTGGTCGGCATCCTGTCGTACAGCGCGGCGGCCCGGCTGGTGCGGGTGGACCAGCAGACCGTGTTCGCCGAGGTCGTGCAGGACCTGCGCGACGAGGTGCGGGAGAACCGCATGACGCCCGGCGACTTCTCGTCCGCCGCGCCGGGCCACGACCTGGTCCGGCCCGCCCGGACGGACGTGCAGGTGCTCGGCCCGGACGGGCATGTCGTCGACCGGGGCAGTCCGGGGCTGCCGGTCACCGGCGCCGATGTGCGGATCGCCGCCGCGGCGACGTCCGGGCGGGTGGCCCAGCACAAGGACGTCGACGTCGGCGACGACATCTACCGCGTCGCCACCGTCTCCCTCGGCGGCGGCCGGGGCGCGGTGCAGGTCGCGCAGGAGTTCAGCGACGTGGAGGACCTGCTGCGGGCGCTCCAGCGGCGGACGCTCCTGCTGATGGCCGCGGTCGTGATCGCCGCCGGCCTGTTCGGCTGGTGGCTGGCCCGGCGGATCACGCGCCGCCTGGTCGTCCTCACCGACGCCGCCGAGGACGTCGCCCGCACCCGGCGGCTCGGCATCCAGGTGCCCGTCGCCGGTCACGACGAGGTGGGCCGGCTCGGCCGGGCCTTCGACCGCATGCTGGGGCGGCTCGCCCAGTCCGAGGAGGACCAGCGCCGCCTGGTCCAGGACGCGGGCCACGAACTCCGTACGCCGCTGACCTCGCTGCGTACGAACATCTCCCTGCTCCGCCGGATCGACGAACTCCCGCCCCGGGCCCGCGAGGAACTGGTCGCCGACCTGGGGCAGGAGGCCCGCGAGCTGACCGACCTGGTCAACGAACTCGTCGACCTCGCGGCCGGGCAGTCCGACACCGAGCCGCCGCAGCGGGTGAACGTCGCCGACATCGCGGAGGAGGTGGCGGGCCTCGCCCGGCGCCGCAGCGGCCGGCGGATCCTGCTCCGCGCGAGCGGCGACACCACCACCGACGGGCGGCCCGGGATGCTGACCCGGGCGCTGTCCAACCTCGTCGAGAACGCGGTGAAGTTCGACCAGGGCGGCACGGCCCCCATCGAGATCGTCGTCGCCGGGCCCGCCCGGCCCGGCACGATCCGCGTCGAGGTCCTCGACCGCGGCCCCGGCATAGCCGACAAGGATCTCGACCGCGTCTTCGACCGCTTCTACCGCGCCGCCGACGCCCGCTCACTGCCGGGTTCCGGCCTGGGCCTGTCCATCGTCCGGGAGGTGGCACTCACGCACGGGGGAGCGCCGTTCGCCTTCCGGCGGGAAGGGGGCGGGACGGTGATCGGGTTCACGGTGGGTGGAGGGCTCGACTGACCGCGAAGCGAAACGCCCGCGCGCCAAGCTGCACGAGAAGGTCGTGCGTCAGCGCCGCCGGGCGGAGAGCTGAGACAGCGCTTGCATGCTGCCCGCCGGTTCGGGGAGTCAATGCGTTGCAAGAGGTAACAGGGAGTGGGGTAGTGCTGCCGTGGTAGCGCTGCCTCCATGACAGGGGAATGGGCGATTCCCTGTGTTACCGTCCGCTCATGCCTCCAGCCCAACGGCTCCCCACGATGGCCGACGTCGCGGAACGGGCCGGGGTCTCCACCTCCACCGTCTCGCGCACGCTGCGCGGCCTGTCCACGGTCTCGCCGGAGGTGCGGGCCCGCGTCGAGAAGGCCGCGCGCGAGCTGAACTTCGCCGTGTCCCGGCAGGCCGCGAGCCTCGTCACGGGCAGGACCGGGACGGTGGCGGTGCTGGTCCCGACGCTCAACTCCTGGTTCATGGGAGCCGCCCTGTCCAGCCTGGCCCCGCTGCTCCGGGCGGCGGGCATGCAGCTGAACGTCTACGAGATCCCCGACCTGGCCGAGCGCACCGCGTTCTTCGAGCACCTCCCGGCACGCCGCAACGCCGACGCGCTCCTGGTGTTCTCCTTCGACCTCACCGACGAGGAGACCGCGCGGCTGGACGACCTCGGCATGCCGGTGATCTACGTGAGCCAGCACGTCGACGGACGGCCCAGCGTCTACGCCGACGACGTGGCCGGCGCCCTGCACGGCACCCGGCATCTGCTCAACCTCGGCCACCGCCGGATCGCCTTCGTCCAGACCGCGGGCGCGAGCGGCTTCTCCTTCAGCTCCAACGAGCGGCTGCTGGGCTACCAGCAGGCGCTCACCGAGGCGGGGGCCCCGCTCGACGACGACCTGGTGGTGTCCACGCGGGTCGGCGACAAGCGCGCCGCCGCCGAGGTGCTCGGCATGCTGCTGAGCCTGCGCGAGCCGCCCACCGCCGTCTTCGCCGAGCAGGACGAGGTCGCCGTCGCCCTCATCTGGAACCTGCGCAAGACGCAGATCGCCGTACCCGAACGCATCTCCGTCCTCGGCTTCGACGACCAGCCGCTGGCCGACTGGTTCGACCTCTCCACGGTCGCCCAGTCACCGTCGGACATGGGCCGGGAGGCCGGGGAGCTGGCGCTGAGGCTCATCGACGACTCCGGGGCGGACCACGAGCGGCACGTCGTGCTGCCGACGTATGTGATCCCGCGGGCCACGACCGCGCCGGTGGCCCCGGCCAGGGCCCGGGGCGAGGGGGAGCGGGGCGGCGAGCCGGCACAGGGGGAGTGAGGTGACGCAGGTCCCTCGGCAGCGGTGAGGCACGCGCCGCCGAGGGACGTGCGTCAGCCCTCGGCGAGGGTGAAGAAGTGCATCGGGGAGTTCGCCTCGAAACCGAAGCGCGGATACACGGGCGCTCCGGCGGCGGTGGCGTGCAGGGTCGCCCGGGTCTGTCCGGTGGCCCGGCCACACCCAGGTAGGCGTACACCTGGCTCTTCCACAGCGAGGAGCGGCCGAGCACCATGACGCGCCACACCGTGGCGAGCTGCTCCATCGATTCGATCGAGTCCGCGAGATCGCGCTTGAGTACCCCTCAGACAGGCTGCGGGGCAAGGGAGTTGTCCGCACTGCACACACTGCCCTCCACAGACCTTCCTCATCCACACCCGGGAACCTTCGCGATCATGAACTGCAGCGTTCTCACCCCTACACTGAGCCGCGTTTTCAAGATGATCGGAGTACGACATGCATCGTCGCCTTGCCGCTGTTCTCGTGGCGGCCGGCGTCCTCGCACTCGCCGGGTGCGCGCAGAACTTCGACCAGGGCCCCGAGGGCAAGGTCACCGAGAAGGTCAAGGACGGGAAGAAGTTCTACCTGGTCGTCGATCCGGCCAAGGCCGGTGACGAGAAGAAGTTCAGGGTCAGCAAGTACGACTACCACGACTGCAACCGGGGCTCGAAGTACCCCAAGTGCATCGACGACTGAGCGGTTTCGCTCGGAAGCCTCTGAAGGCGGACGCGGCCTGGATCTGTTCCCCCAGGAGCATGGCGCTCATCCCGCCGTGGCCGTAGCCGGGCCGCCCTTCGTGGGTGCTGCCGAGGGTGCACTCGCCGATCAGGCCGTGGTCGGCGGGCGTGACCCGTCGGCCCCAGTGACGGGGCTGTAGACCCGCGCTCCCACCGGGTGTTGTCGCGGGCGACGCGCAGGGTGACGCCGGTGAGGCCGAGCTGGTCGACGCGGCCGGTGGCCTCGACGGCGATGTCGTGGCCCTGTGGGAGGGGCTCCAGGGTCTCGGTGGTGGCGGCGCCGAACGCGCGGGCCAGTTCGCGGTGTTCGGGGGCGGGGTCGACGTAGAGCACGTCGGAGGCGCCGAGCGCGCGGGCGATGTCGCACATGTAGAGGCCGATGCTGCCGCGGGCGACGACCAGCACCCGTGCTCCGGGGCGGGCTTTGAGGTGGGGCGCGACCAGGCGCCAGGCCAGGGACCAGTTGTCGCTTGCCGAGGCCATCGCGACCGGGTCGAGGCCGGTGGGCAGCGGGACCAGCATGGCGTCGGCGTACGGGACACGGACCAGGTCGGAGAAGAGTCCGCCCCACGTCCCCGACACGTACTGAATCGTGTCGTTCGCCGACGCCCGGGGTGTCTGCGCCTGCATCACCCGGCTCCGCGAGGGCCTGGTTCGCGGCCCGCCACCCGGACACCGATGTCGCACACAAGAACGTGCGGCTGTACGCCGACCGGCTGCCGGACATCATCGTGTCGGTTGCGGACCGCGCTCCACATCCCCGGGGGTGAGGTGCCCGGCGGACCTACACGCCCGCGTACGAGTGCTTGCCGGAGACGAAGATGTTCACGCCGTAGTAGTTGAACAGCCAGCAGCCGAAGGCGATGAGGGCGAGGTAGGCGGCCTTGCGGCCCTTCCAGCCGGCGGTGGCGCGGGCGTGCAGGTAACAGGCGTAGGCGACCCAGGTGATGAAGGACCAGGTCTCCTTCGGGTCCCAGCCCCAGTAGCGGCCCCAGGCGTCGCCGGCCCAGATGGCGCCCGCGATGATCGTGAACGTCCACAGCGGGAAGACGGCCGCGTTGACGCGGTAGGAGAACTTGTCGAGGGAGGCGGAGGAGGGCAACCGCTCCAGGACGGAGGTCGCGAAGGTGCCGGGCGTGCCGCCGCTCGCGAGCTTGTTCTCGTAGGAGTCCTTGAAGAGGTACAGGATCGTGGCGACCGCGCCGACGTAGAAGACCGCGCCGCAGAAGATCGCCGTGGAGACGTGGATGTACAGCCAGTACGAGTGCAGGGCCGGGACCAGCTGGTCGCTGGCGGTGTAGAGGACCGTGACCGCGAGGCCCAGGTCCAGCAGGACCGAGGTGATCAGGAACAGGCCGAGCCAGCGCACGTTCTTCTTCAGAGCCAGCAGCCCGAGGTACACGCCGACGGCGACCGTGGAGAACGTGATGTTGAACTCGTACATGTTGCCCCACGGCGCCCGCTCCACCGAGGCCGCGCGGGCGATGACCCCGCCCAGCTCGATCAGGAAGGCGAGCACGGTGAGGGAGATGGCGATCCGGCCGTACAGGTCGCCCTGTTCGTCACCGCCGTGCGCCCCGGGTCCGTCCGGCACGTCCCGCTGACCGGCCGCGGCCCGCACGGTGACCTTCGGCCGCTCCAGCACGGCGGTGCCGCCCGCCTGGTTCACGGTGACGGCGGGCGCCTTCTTCGCCTCCGGCTCGGTGGTGAGCGCGGCGGCGGTCCGGGCGACCTTGCTGCGGCTGCCGAAGAGCCATTCGGCGATGTACGCGAAGAACGCCAGGGTGTAGACGGCCATCGCGGAGTAGATCAGCACATTGCTGATGTTCGCGAGGTTTTCGTTGGTGGCGGCGGCGAGAGTCACTGCTCAGCCCCTTCGGCAGGTACGGGGGTTTCGGTACCCGGCTCCTGATCGGTGTCGGGGGAATCTGCGGGGTCGTCCGGGCCGGGCGCGGCCGGTGTCTCGTCGTAGAGGATCCCGGCGAGGTCGCCCAGCTCCTCGGGGACCTTGGCGGACTCGCTGCGGCCGAGGCCGGCCATCTCCACGACGGTGATGCCGTCGGCGCCCTTGACCGCGCGCACCCAGACGCGGCGGCGCTGGATGAACAGGGAGGCGGCGAGGCCGCCGATGGCCGCGAGGGCCCCGGCGAGGGCCCAGCCGCCGCCGGGCTCCTGGACGACCTGGAAGCCGGCCCATGCCTTGATGTGCTTGCCGAAGGTGACCGAACCGGCGCCGTTCGGGAGCTTCATGGTCTCGCCGGGCCGCAGCAGCTTCTTGAACAGCTTGCCCTTGGAGTCCTTGAACTCCTTCATGTTGGTCTTGTCCATCTGGTACACGCTCTGCGGGATGCCGGAGTCGGCCCCCAGGTCGCCGTGATAGGCGGACAGCGCGAGCACCGGGGAGTCCAGCGCGGGGAACTGCGACAGCATCGTGCCGCTGGCGGCTCCGCCGAAGGTCGGCACGAAGAACGCGTTGAAGCCGAGCTGTTCCTTCTTGCCCTCGGGGTTGCGGTAGCCGTCGAGGACCTTGATGGCGCCGGAGGAGGTGACGTTGGCGTCGAGCGGCAGCAGCGGTACGGCGTCGTCGTAGACGACGTTGCCCTTGGCGTCGCGGACGGTGATGACCGGGGCGTAGCCGTGGCTGACGAGGTAGACCTTGGCGTCGCCGATCTCCAGCGGGTGGTTGACCTTGACGGTGGTCTTCTCGTCCTTGCCGTAGGGACCGTCGCTGTAGGTGAGGTCGGCCTGGTAGACGCGCGGGGTGCCCTTGTTGGGGCCGCTGCGCTCGTAGGTGCCGGTGAACTTCTTCAGGTTGAAGCTGAACGGCACCAGGTCGTCGGAGGTGAAGAGGTTGCCGGACTTGAAGTCGTCGTACTGGGTGAGCGTGTTGGAGAAGCCGTCGCCCTCGACGATCAGCTTGTTGCCCTCCGACTTGTACAGCTGGCCCCAGGCGAAGGCGACCAGCAGCACGATGAGGGCGATGTGGAAGACGAGGTTGCCCAGTTCGCGCAGGTAGCCCTTCTCGGCGGCGACGGCGTCACCGGCGAGGTGGGCGCGGAAGCGGCGCTTCTTCAGCAGGGCCAGGGCGGCGCCGTGGACCTGATCGGGTTCGGCCGTGGTTCGCCAGGTGGTGTGGGCGGGCAGCCGGGTCAGCCGCCTGGGCGCACCCGGCGGGCGGCCGCGCAGCTGGCCCACGAACTGCCAGGTGCGGGGGATGATGCAGCCGATGAGGGAGATGAACAGCAGGATGTAGATCGCGGAGAACCACACCGAGCTGTAGACGTGGAACAGGCCGAGCTTGTCGTAGACGTCCCCGAGGGTCGGGTTGGCCTTGCGGAAGTCGGCGACCTTCGTCTCGTCCTGGCCGGACTGCGGGATGAGCGAGCCGGGGATCGCGCCGAGGGAGAGCAGCAGGAGCAGCAGCAGCGCGACCCGCATGGAGGTCAGCTGCCGCCAGAACCAGCGGGCCCAGCCGATGACGCCCAGGGAGGGCAGGTTGGGCGGTTCCTCCGTGGGGGCGGTGGACAGCTGCGAGCCGGCCTCACCCAGCTCCTGGTCCTCGGCGGCGGTCGGGGCCGGGTCGGAGGCGGTGGTCTTGCTCATCGATCAGATCCCCACAGTGAAGCCGTCGGACCAGACCTGCATCTCCTGCACGATGCGGTCCCACGCGCCGGTCAGCAGCAGCAGACCGGTCACGATCATCATGGTGCCGCCGATCCGCATCACCCAGACGTAGTGGCGCTTGATCCACCCGAAGGCGCCGAGGGCCTTGCGGAAGGCGACCGCGGCGAGCACGAACGGCACGCCCAGGCCCAGACAGTACGCGACGGTGAGGACGGCACCGCGTCCGGCGCTCCCCTGGCCGGAGGAGAGGGCCAGCACGGAGGCGAGGGTGGGGCCGATGCATGGCGTCCAGCCGATCCCGAACAGCGCTCCGAGCAGGGGCGCGCCGACCAGCCCGGCCACCGGCTTGCGGTGGAGCCGGAACTCGCGCTGGGTGAACCAGGGCATCAGGCCCATGAAGAAGACGCCCATGAGGATCATGAGCACGCCGAGCACCTTGGACAGGACGTCCTTGTGCTCCTGGAGCGTGACGCCGAAGTAACCGAACAGCGCGCCGGAGGAGACGAACACGGCGGTGAAGCCGAGCACGAACAGGGAGGCGCCCGCGACCATCCGGCCGCGTCGCGCCTCGGCGAGGTCGGTGCCGGCGACCCCGGTGACGTAGGACAGATAGCCGGGCACGAGCGGCAGCACGCAGGGCGAGAAAAAGGAGACGAGTCCGCCGAGCAGGGCGATGGGCAGGGCCACCAGCAGGGCGCCGTTGAGCACCGTGCCGTTGGGGTCCGCGACCGCGGCGAGAGTGAGCGCGCTCACGTCACTACTCCGCTCACTTCTCGGCGACGACCGGCTTGAGCATCTTCAGCAGCCGTTCCTCGCTGAGCGCGGACAGCGAGCGTGCGGCGATCTTCCCGTTCCGGTCGAGGATCAGGGTGGAGGGGATCGCCTGCGGGTTGAGGGTGCCCTTGTCGAAGCGCAGCAGCAGCTTGCCGGTCGGGTCGTAGAGGCTGGGGTAGGTGATGTCCCAGTCCTTCTCGAAGGCGAGCGCGGCGCCGGTGGAGGTGTCGCGGGTGTTGATGCCGACGAACTGCACGCCCTTGCCGGCGTACTCCTTCGACACCTTCGCGAAGTACTTGGCCTCGGCACGGCAGGGGTTGCACCAGGACCCCCACACGTTGAGGACGACGACCTTGCCCTTGTAGTCGGCGACGTCGAGGGTCTTGCCGGCGATGGTCTTGCCGGACAGGTCGGGTGCCGGGGTGCGCTCGCCCTTGGCGACCGTGGCGACGCCGTCGGTGCCGGTGACGAAGTTGGTGTTGCCGCCTCCGCCGGAGGTGCCGCCGGAGCCGCACGCGGTGACGAGCAGCGCGGCCACGGCGGCACCGGCGGTCAGGGCGGCGCGGCGACGGACCCGGGTCGAGGGGGTCGTGCGGGTCGAGCGGTTCGAGCGCAGGGGGGCGCGGCTGGCGGCACTCATGTGAAAAGTTTCGCATGTCCGTTCTGGGGATCTCGCCCACCCCCCTTGCGGGCGGAAAACCGCATTTCAGGCGGCGTTCCGGGAGGGCTCACCGGCACCCCCCGGGGCCGTCTCGATGAACCCGTTCCAACCACCGGCCGGTTGCTGCCCGACGTCGAGCGTGCGGAGCTTTTCGAGCACCTCGGGCTTCTGCACGTCCAGCCAGTCGACGAACTGCCGGAAGGAGACGAGGCGCACATCCGCGCCCTTCTCCTTCTCCCGCGCGATGTGCGTGAAGGCCTCCTCCACGGCGTCCATGTAGATGCCGCCGTTCCACTGCTCGAAGTGGTTGCCGACGAAGAGGGGTGCCCGATTGGTCTCGTATGCCCGCTTGAATCCCTGGATGTACGCCTGCGCCGACTGCTCCCGCCAGCCCGGGTAGTTGTGCGCCGGGGCCTTCGTGGTGCTGATGGACTGGTTCGCCAGCATGTTGTAGTCCATGGAGAGGACCTCGAAGCCACGGCCGGGGAAAGGTATCTGCTGCAACGGCAGGTCCCAGATCCCCTGCCGCTTCACCGGCCACACCTGACGGCCGCCGGGCGAGGAGGCGTCGTAGCGCCAGCCCAGCTCGCGGGCGGTGGGCAGCAGGTTGTCCTGGCCGAGCAGACAGGGCGTACGGCCGCCGATGAGCTCCTTGTCGTAGTCGAACGGCAGCGACGGCAGGTCGGTCCAGCCGGTGTTGGTCCGCCACTCCTTCACGAAGGACTTCGCCTGGTCGATCTCGCTGCGCCACTGCCGGGGCGTCCAGTTCTTGACCGAGCCGTGGGACTCCCCGCAGAAGTGCCCGTTGAAGTGGGTGCCGATCTCGTGACCCTCCAGCCACGCCCGGCGGACGTTCTTCAGCGTCTCCTTGACGTGCTCGTCGGTGAGGTAGCCGATGTCGGAGGCGCCGCGCGGGTTGTTCGGCGGGTCGTAGAGGCGCTTCTTCGACTCGGGCAGCAGATACAGCCCGGACAGGAAGAAGGTCATGCTCGCGCCGTGCTCCTTGGCGAGGTCCAGGAAGCGCGGGAAGAGCCCGTTGCCGACCTCGCCGGCGCCGTCCCAGGAGAACACGACGAACTGCGGCGGGGCCTGCCCCGGCTCCAGCGGCTCGGGCTTGGCGGGCTGGTGGGGCTGCTTGCCGGTGTAGGCGGTGGAGCCGTCGCCGATGGGCCGGGCGGCGGGCTTCGGCTTCGACCCGCCTTGTGCGGAGTCTCCGGAACCGTCGGCATGGCTGGACCCATCTGACCCGGTGAGTCCGCCGCACCCGGCGAGCGAGACGGCAGCCGCGGCACCCGCGCCGATTCCGAGCATTCCCCTGCGGGAGTAAGGGCGCATTGCATCCCCGTTCGTCACGTTCTCTGGTGGTCATCCAGTCAGAGGACGTGATGAACGGGGAGGTTCCGCTGATGTTTGCAGATTCCGTAACGAAGGGATCAGAAGCGAACAGAAGGGGCTTAGACGCTCGCCGGGCGCCGTGCGCGCCGGCTCACGCGCCGAACGCCTTGTCCTTCCCCTTCACCGGCTTGGCACCGGCCAGGAGATGCGCCGGGACGAGATCGCGGGCCGGCTCGGTGTAGCCGACGGAAACGATCCGGTCACCCCGGTACGTGAAGGTCGTCAGCGAGGCGAGCGTGCACTGCCGCTTGCGCGGGTCGTGCCAGAGCCGCCGCCGCTCGACGTACGACCGCACGATCCAGATCGGCAGCTGATGGCTGACCACGACGGCCTCGTGCCCCCGGGCCCGGTCCTTCGCCGCGCTCAGCGCGTTCATCATCCGCACGACCTGGTCGATGTACGGCTCACCCCAGGACGGCCGGAACGGGTTGACCAGGTGCTTCCAGTTGCCGGGCTTGCGCAGCGCCCCGTCCCCGACGCCGAACGTCTTCCCCTGGAAGATGTTGCCGGCCTCGATCAGCCGCTCGTCGGTGGCGAGGTCCAGCCCGTGCGCCTTGGCGATCGGCTCCGCCGTCTCCTGCGCCCGCTCCAGCGGGGAGGCGACGACGTACGTCACATCGCGGGACGCGAGGTGCTCGGCGACCCGGTCGGCCATGCGCCGGCCCAGCTCGGAGAGGTGGTAGCCGGGCAGCCGCCCGTAGAGGATGCCGTCCGGGTTGGCGACCTCGCCGTGCCGCATGACGTGGACGACGGTGATGTCGCCGTCGGCGCCGTTGCTCCCGGGGATGCCGTCCCGGTCGTTCCGGGGGCTGCCGCTCCGGGGGCTCATGCCGTGGCCTCCGCGGCGGCTCGGGCCGCCGCCGGGAGGGCGTCGGCGATCCGCTGCACGGCCCGCTCGTCGTGCGCGGTGGAGACGAACCAGGACTCGAAGGACGACGGCGGCAGGTAGACGCCGCCCGCGAGCAGCGAGTGGAAGAAGGCGGTGAAGCGGAAGGAGTCCTGCGCCTTGGCGTCCTCGTAGTTGCGCACGGGCCGGTCGGTGAAGAACACGGAGAACATGTTGGAGGCGGTCTGCAGCCGGTGCGCGACACCCTCCTTGGTCAGGGCCTCGGTGACGAGCCCCTGGATCTGTGTGGAGACGGCGTCGACCTTGTCGTAGGCGGCGTCGTCGAGGAGCCGCAGCTGGGCGAGCCCGGCCGCGGTGGCCACCGGGTTCCCGGACAGGGTGCCGGCCTGGTAGACGGGCCCGGCCGGAGCGAGGTGTGCCATCACGTCCGCGCGCCCGCCGAAGGCCGCGGCGGGGAAGCCGCCGCCCATGACCTTGCCGAAGGTCATGAGGTCGGGCCGGACCCCGTCGACCCCGTACCACCCGGCCCGGCTGGTCCGGAACCCGGTCATGACCTCGTCGGAGATGTAGAGGGCACCGTTCTCGGCGCAGAGGTCCTTGAGGCCCTGGTTGAAGCCGTCCGCGGGCGGTACGACGCCCATGTTGCCCGGGGAGGCCTCGGTGATCACGCAGGCGATCTCGCCGGGGTGGGCGGCGAAGGCGGCGCGTACGGCGTCGAGGTCGTTGTAGGGCAGGACGATGGTGTCGCCGGCCTGGGCGCCGGTGACGCCCGGGGTGTCGGGCAGCGCGAAGGTCGCGACGCCGCTGCCGGCGGCGGCGAGCAGTGAGTCGACGTGCCCGTGGTAGCACCCGGCGAACTTGATCACCTTGCCGCGCCGGGTGAACCCGCGCGCGAGCCGGATCGCGGACATGGTCGCCTCGGTCCCGCTCGACACGAGCCGCACCTGCTCCAGCGGCTCGATCCGCCGGACCATCTCCTCGGCGAGCGCGACCTCGCCCTCACCGGGCGTACCGAAGGACGTGCCGCGGGCGACGGCGTCCTGCACGGCGGCGATGACCTCGGGGTGCGAGTGCCCGAGGATCATGGGCCCCCAGGAGCACACGAGGTCGACGTACTCCCGCCCGTCGGCATCGGTCAGATACGGCCCCTCGCCGGACACCATGAACCGCGGCGTGCCGCCGACGGCGCGGAAGGCCCGCACCGGCGAGTTCACGCCACCAGGTGTGACGGCCGCCGCACGGTCGAACAGAGCCTGCGAGGCCGGTGCTTCATACGGATATGCCAGTTCGCTCATGACCTGCGACTTCTCCGACCTTCTCCGACGACATCGGGATCCGGGTGTGAGTGACTTGTTCAGGGTAGGACAGTGCCCGGCAACCGGTCCCCGGACCTCTGTCGTCTGCGAGACTGGGACGTGATACACACAGCTCAATCGGCCCAGGGTGGTCGGAGGCTGCGAAGATCCCGCGGGCAGATGTTTCGACGCACGTTTCGGCGAGCGGCCGCGGGGGAGGTCACTGACACGATGATCGGGTTGCGCGGCGGGGGCGACGCGTCCTAGAAAAGCAGTCGGGTGGAGATATGCATCGCGGTGGCGGACTGGGCGAGGGGACTGATGACCTGGGTCCTCGACGTGCCCGGCGGGGAAGGCACCGGCGCCAAGCGGAGGAGACGCAGGAACCACGCCGGACTCAGGGTCTACCGAGTGAACCGGAGCGGCTCGACGGACGTACAGAACGCCGGGTGGACGATCTTCGGGCCGGGAGCAGCAGGAATGGTGGTCGGGTGGGGGTGACGTACAAGTACTTCGGCGCGCCGGACGGCGCGACCGCGGCCCGCGTCCCGATCTCGATGCGCCCCGAGGAACTCGGCGGCGACGAGCTCGGCATGAACGGCATGTTCACGAAGATCAAGCCGGAGACCATGGCCGCGATGGTCCTGACGGGCATCGAGGGCGTCCCCCTGAACAAGGTGCCACCCCTGGAACTGGTCGTCCTGCACCCCGACTACGCGGTGGTGAAACTCCCGATGACCGTCGTCGACCCCCTGAGGGGCGTCGGCGAGGAGGCGGTGGGCGCGGCGGCCTTCATCTGGTCGACGGTCCCGGACCGGGGTGGGCCTCGGGACGCGTTCAATGTGTACCAACTGCTGCACGAGTGGCAGGACTTCAGCCATCGGTTGCATGAGGCGGGGCATCAGGCGTATTGCTTGGTGTGGCCGTGACCTGGGGTTTCTTGCGGATCGGGCGGGGTCTTCGGGCCTAGCCATGATGACCGCCGCGATCCGCCTGGGGGTCGCTCTGGTCGGCACGATCGGCTTCGCCCTCTCGTACGACGCCCTGCGGCAGATGGCAGTCGCCATCCACATACGCGGAGTGCTGACCTACGCCTTCCCGCTCGTGATCGACGGGTTCATCGCCATCGGCGTCGCGGCCCTGCTCATCCTGCGTGCCGCCCCCTGGCGCTCTCGCCTCTACGTCTGGGCCCTCGTCGGCATCGCCACCATCACGAGCATCTGGGCGAACGCCCTGCACGCCGTCCGTCTCAACCAGGAGAGCGACGCCGCCGGGGCTCCACCTGGACGACGTCACCGTCGGCGCCCTGTCGGCCATCGCCCCGCTCGCGCTCGCTGGAGCCGTCCACCTGGATCTCGTCATACGCCGCCACCCCACTGGACGGCACTCGACTGAACCGGTCAGTGCCCAGCGCCACATTCACGTCGAGAACTTGCTGCGGCCCGCTCCGAACAGCAACACGGCCGATGCCTCGAAGGGCGCGGCACAAGCACGGCCTGAAGTTGTGGCGGAGGACATCGCGGACGTGGCGGACCCTCCGGCCGAAGTGGCGGAGGCGCGTCAGTCCCACAGCCCGATCAAGGGTCGGCAGCCCAGCGTTTCCACGGAAACGCTCCTGGCTCTCGGCCGCGCCGCGCCCCTGGGCCGCCAAGGACGTATCTCCCGCCGCCACGTTGAAGCGGCGATCCGAGCCCAAGGCCACCCCGTCGGCAAAGACCGCCTCACCGAGATCACGCGCCGCCTGCAGGCCGAACTCGACCGTACGCCCGAGCGCGTCTCCTAGCGCGCTGACCGGTCGGTACCGCCCGTCATCGCGCTGCTCAGCGAGTGGACAAAGGGCGGAGCCGACCGCCCCTGGCACTTCCCGTCCGCCGTCCCCTAGTAAGGACTGCCCCGAAGCGCGAAGCCCGACGTGAGCTGCCCTCCGGACAGCACGTGATGACCACAAGCGTCACCCAGCCAGCAAGGTATGCCGCTGGACCGTCCAAGGACGGCCCCAACGCGGCAGCCTCCGCCCCGGGGGTGGCGGTGGCAATCGGGCACCAGGGGGTGCCCGAAGGGGAACAGCCAGCCGACTCCGACGCGCACTCGCCACTGCCGCGTGCCGCCGAAGCCGCCGCGCTGCACCGTGTCGCCCGACGCCGCAAGCCCGACCCGAACGGCCAGCGCAAGGAGCGAGTCGACGCCCGCTACAGCGTCGACGAGAAGAAGGACATCCTGCGCATGGCGCGGTCGCTGAACATCGCCGGCGCACACTACGTCGGCGTCGTCGTCATGGCACACGTCCACGGCGACCTTGCCCTGCCCGGCCAGCGCACGCCGCTCGACGACTACATCGACGAGCTGACCGCCCTGCGTCAGCAGGTCGCCAAGATGGGCCACAACATCAACCAGATCGCCAAGAAGCTCAACTCCGGCGGTCATGCACACCCTGGGGATACCACCGTCCTGGCCCAGGCCGAGCAGACGCTGACCGCGGTCGGCGCCACCGTCCGCCACATCGCCACAGCCGCGAACGAGGCCGTTACCAAGAAGGTGGCCAGGTGATCGCGAAGATCAGAAGCGGCAAGGACACCGCCGGCCTGATCCGCTACCTCTTCGACACGAAGAAGGCCAAGGACCACACCGACCCGCACCTGGTCGCCTCCTGGGACGACTTCGCCCCCGACCCCGGCCGCACCGACGACTTCCACGCCACCAGGAAGCTCCTCGTCGCCGACCTCGACCTGCACGTTTCCTGCCTGGAGCAACCGCAATCTGCTGGAGGTCGCTCACCACGTTCGCTCGGGTCTGTTCTTCGCGCACATCAGGGCCTCGACCGGGACTGCCGTGCAGCAGACCAACTGTCACCCCTTCCGGAGCGGTCGCTGGATGTGGATGCACAACGGGGCCATCAGCGGGTTCCACCGGCTCCGGCGGGACCGCGCACTGGCCGTCGATCCGGCCCTGTATCCCGACATCGAGGGTTCCACCGACTCCGAGCTCATGTTCTTCCTGGCCCTCACGTTCGGCTTGATGGAAGATCCTCCCGGTGCCGTGGCGCGCATGGCCGGCCTGGTTGAGAAAGCGGGGCACCCGCACGACATCCCCCACCCGCTGCAGATGACCCTCGCGGTGGCCGACGGCGAACGCGTATGGGCCTTCCGCTACTCCAGCGAGGGCCGCTCACGGTCGTTGTACTTCAGCACCAAGGTGGACACCCTGCGCGCGCTCCACCCGGACGCCGCGTTCCTGCGGGACATCTCCGACGAGACCCGCCTCGTCGTGTCCGAACCGCTGGGCACCCTCCCCGGCCCATGGAACGAAGTGCCGGAGAGCAGTTACGGCATCATCCAGCCGGGCCATGACGCGCTCCACGCCTTCCGGCCCGACCTCCAGGAAGACGACTCGGCCCAAAGCTGACCAGCGCGCACACGGCTGGTAAACAGGCCGATGGCTCGGTGTGGCGCGCGCCGGGGCAGGAAGACTGGGATGCTGGGTGAGGAAGTACCGCCCGTGACGTGGCCCTGACGGACAGGGGTGGTGAGCGCCGTGGCCGAGACCTACGAGGACGCTCAAGGACCGACCATTCCGATAGATACGGCCGTTCCTTGCACCAACCCCCCGGGAGATCCGTTTCTGCGTACCAGGTTCGCCCTCCCCGCGAGGCCCGCCACGTTCCTGCGGCGGCAACGGCTCGTCGATCACCTCGACCAGGCTCTGCGGACACCGTTGACGCTGCTCAACGGCGCGGCCGGGGCCGGCAAGACGCTGCTGGCCGCCGACTGGGCCGCCGGCCTGCGGCAGCCGGTCGCCTGGCTCACCGTTGAAGTGGGGGACCGGCGCCCAGGGATTTTCTGGGCGTACGTCATTCAGGCCCTGCATGCTTGCGGTGCGCTGGCGCCCGGCCCGGTCGGGTTTCCGGCGGATGCGTCCCGGGTGGATGACCGACTCCTGGCAGCACTCGCAGCCGAGCTGAACGATCATGGCCGGCCCGTTGTCGTCGTGCTCGACGAGTACGACCGCGTGACCGCTCCGGAAGTCGCGGAGCAGCTCGGGTTCGTCCTGCACCACGCCGGGCGAGGGCTGCGCCTGGTCCTCGTCACCCGCACCGAACCGCTGCTTCCACTGCACCGTTACCGGGCGGCCGGCGAGCTGACGGAGATCCGCGCCGCCGAGCTGGCCTTCACCCCGGAAGAGGCCGTCGCACTGCTGGAGCTGCACGGTCTGAGCCTTCCGGTCCATGCCGCACGCGCACTGGTGGACCGTACCCGGGGCTGGGCCGCCGGCTTGCGCCTGTCCGCCCTGGCCGCTCGGGAGAGCGCCGACCCGGAGCGCTATCTGAAGGAGTTCGAGGCGGACCGGAGTACGATCGCGGATTTTTTGCTGGCCGAAGTCCTCAAGGGGCAGACGGAGGAGACACAGGACCTCCTGCTGCGTGTCAGCGTCCTGGAGCGTTTCAGCCCTGATCTGGCCGACGCGCTGACCGGCCGGACCGATGCGGAGCCCATTCTCGTCGGGCTGCACCGCGCGAACGCGTTCGTCGAGCACCTCGGGCGCTCGTGGTACCGGCTCCACCCACTGTTCGGGGAGATACTCCGGGCCCATCAGCGCGTGCGCCTGCCCGGACTGGAACAGGAACTCCACCGGCGGGCCGCGCGGTGGCTGCGTCGGCACGGATTCCTGCCGGAGACACTCGCCCACGGCGCCGCTGCGGGCGAGTGGGATTTCGCCGCCGGAGCCCTCATCGACGACCTGGCGATCGGCCAGCTCTTCACCGGCCTGCGCTCGGGCGACCTGATCCAGTTGTTCTCCCACATGGGACCCGAGGCCAAGAGCCCCGCGACGGACCTCGTGCGTGCGGCTCGCGACCTGGCCCAGTGCGACCTCGGCCGTGGTCTGGCGCGCCTGCGCCACGCCGAGGAGCGGCTGGCTCCCGAGGCGTCCGAACCGGCGCCTGACCTGGTGCCCGACCGAGCGGCCGCACAGCTGAGCTGTGCGCTGCTGGAGGCGCTGGCCGCCCGGCTGACCGGATGCCCCCCGCAGGCCGAGAAGGCCGCCCGGACGGCCGATGAGCTGCGGCGGGAAGTTCCGGCGCACCTCCTGGAGGAACATCCCGAAATCCCCGCTCTGCTGCTGACCCATCTCGGGTCGGCCCGTCTGTGGGCGGGGCGTTTCGAGGAGGCGCGCGCTGCCCTGACCGCCGTGGCCGGTACTCCCGGCGGAGTCTCCACCGTGCTGCCCCGGGAGGAGTCGATGGGGCACCTTGCCCTGCTCGACTATCTGAACGGCTGGCCCGGCCGGGCGGAGCGCAGGGCCCTGGCGGCGGTGGCCGAGGCGGAGCGGGTCGGCCTTCCCCAGCCGTCCGGCTCCGGCATCGGAAAGCTGGTCCTGGCCGCCGTGGCCGTCGACCGCCATGAACTGAGCCGGGCCCAAGCCCTCCTCGACGAGATGAACCGGCTCCTCTCGGGAACGCGTGATCCGGTGATGGCGGCGGGTCGAGCTTTCGCCACAGCCCGCCTCCTGCTGGTCAGGGGCAATGCACGAGCCGCCGTCGAGGCGGCGGACCCGGCCGTCGCCACCGCCGTGGCCTCACCCTGGGCGGCAGGCCATGAAGCGCTCGTCGCCTCCGCCGCATACCTGGCCGAAGGACGGCCGGACGAGGCCGCCGAGATACTCCAGCGCGTGTCCGGCGACCAGCCCACGTGTGCGGTGGAGGCCGCGGCGATCCAGGTCGCCGCAGGCCGTACCGGGGCGGCCATCGACCTGCTCGACAGTATCCGCACCGAAGGCCGGGCCGGGCCCGGGGTGACCGTGAGGGCAGCGCTGGTGAGGGCTCAGGCCGCTCAGAGGGCAGGAGACACCGCCACCGCCCGCAGGCTCGTGGCGCATGCGCTCCTCGATGCCAGGCGGGAGCGGCTGCGACGTCCGTTCCTCGATTCGGGAGCGTGGATCCGGCCTCTCCTGGCCATGACTCCGCTCCGCGAGCTGGCAGCGGGCTGGCTCACGCCCGGCCCACCGCGACACGGTGAACATCTGCGGGCGGGGTCGCCGCCCCCGCCGCTCGTCGCGGTGGAGCTGAGCCAACGTGAACGCGACGTCCTTGAGCGGGTGGCCCGGATGATGTCGACGGAGGAGGTCGCCGCCGACCTCTACGTGTCCGTGAACACGGTGAAGACGCACCTCAAGAGCGTCTATCGAAAGCTGGCGGTGAACCGTCGAGGCGACGCGGTGCGCCGCGCACGCGACCTCCGGCTGCTGTGAACGCACGTCGGTGCGAGCGTCCGGCGCCCGCGCCCACCGGCGGGACACATACAGGGGAGATGCCCTTCCCCCTCAGCAACCCGGGCTGGTCGTACCGCCGCAGGGTCAGTGGTTGCCGGTGTTCGCCTTCGCCCGCACACGACCTGATGTCCCGGAGGTCGCCGTCAACTGCTGGAGGACGGTCAAAGGCGCCGGTGGCGGCGCCAGTACCACAGCGCGCCGACCCCGGCGGACGCCGTGGCCAGGGCGATGCCGAGGACCGGCCAGCGGCTCTCGGCGATGCGCAGGCCGGTCAGGAACGTCACGGCGGTCAGGACGAGCGGTACGAGGAGGGAGAGGACCGCACGGAGTACGGCCGCCATTACTTCCGGTTCGAGGCGGGAGGTCCGGCGGCGCGGGGCGGGTGCGGTGGCGGCGAAGTAGTAGGCGAGGACGCGGTCCGCCAGGCGGGCGTCGGCACGCCGGTAGACCACCGCCATGTACGGGAGCCAGACAAGGGGCGCGACGAGCCCGACCAGGAAGACCACGCCGAGGAGCAGCCACCGCCAAGCCTGGACGGCGACCCGGCGTACGCGCCGGCCCGCGTCCTGGCTCTCGTCGGCTGGCGCGAGAATGCCGAGGAGGTGGGCCATGCGCAGGGTGACGTTCCACGGGGCCGCCCATCGCTTCCAGCGGGCGGGTGCGCCGACGGCGCGTCCGGTGCGGGTAAGCGCGTCCTGGGCCTGTCGGGTGTCCTCGTATACGCCCTGGAGGACGAGGAGTTCGCCGGCGCGGGCGCTCGCCGTGGGGTCGCGGCCGTCCAGGGCGGCCAGCTCCAGGACCGTACGTGCCTGGCGGAGCAGCGCCGCGCAGAACGCGAGGGGAATGAGCACGAGGAACGGGCCGCCCACGATGGATCCCTCCGATACGACAGTCCGTCGGCCGCGAGCGACCACCCGGGCCCGGAGCTCCGCCTCGGTGGCGTCGGGGTGCCTCCGCCGAAGTGAGGCGATTGCTTCGGGCACGGCCGGCCCGATGCGGCGGACGGCGAAGTCGGCGAGAAGTTCGGGGAGGTGCCCGGGATCGGTGACGACCGACGCCAGCAGCGAGCGTTCAGGGGAGGGCTCCTTGCGGGAGCCCGCAGTTCTCGGATACGCCCGGTGCTGCACATGTCGTATCTACCACGAATCACCTCGATCGCCGCCTGGCTCACCATCGAAGTCGGCGCCCGCCCTCCTCACCAGCACACACCACCGCGGCGCGGCCCTTCCCCCGTGGCGGGTGAGGCACGGGGCCCGCGCTTGGGATGCGATGGGAGGAGCAGCGAGGCGTGCGCCGGCCTGCTGCCCCGCCTGCTCCGGCGGCGTACCTGAGCTGGACAATTCTGCGAGGTGGACAGCGTGAAGCACTGGCGGGCTCTGATCGTCCTCGGTACGGCCCAGTTCCTGATGGTCCTGGACACCTCCGTCATGAACGTGTCCATCAGTCAGCTGGTCGAGGACTTCGACACGGAGGTCACCGCCATCCAGGCCGTCATCACGCTGTACGCGCTCGTCATGGCCGCGTTCATGATCATCGGTGGCAGGTTCGGGGACATTCTGGGGCGTCGCCGCATGTTCCTGCTGGGGCTGGTCGTCTACGGCGTGGGGTCCGCCCTGACCGCTGTGGCGCCCACCCTGTGGGTCCTCACGCTGGGTTGGTCCGTCATCGAGGGGCTCGGAGCCGCCATGGTGCTGCCGGCCATGGCCGCCCTCGTCGCGGAGTCGTATCGCGGGAAGGACCGGGCCGTCGCCTACGCGGTCATCGGCGGGCTCGCCGGCGCCGGGATCGCGGTCGGCCCGCTGCTGGGCGGCTGGGTGACGACGTACCTGACCTGGCGGCTGGTCTTCGCGGGCGAGGTGGTGGTCGTCGCGGCCGTCCTGCTGTGCCGCCGCGTGATCGCGACGCCCGCTCCGACCGGCCCGCGCCCCCGGCTGGACGGGGTCGGCGCGGTGCTCTCCGCGGCCGGACTGGGGCTGGGCGTGCTCGGGGTGCTGCAGAGCAGCACCTGGGGATGGGTGCAGCCCCGCAACCCCCCTTTCACCGTCCTGGGCTTCGCCCCGACGCTGTTCGTCGTCGGCGCCGGGGCGGCCGTCCTGGCGCTCTTCCGGCAATGGGAACGGCGGCGGGAGCACCGGGGCGCCGACCCCCTCGTGCACCTGTCCCTGCTGGGCAGACCCTTGCTGCGGTCCGGTCTGATGACGCTGCTGAGCCAGAACCTCATCCTGCTGGGGCTGTTCTTCACGATCCCGCTGTACTTGCAGGTGGTTCAGGGGTTCGACGCCTTCGAGACGGGCCTGCGTCTGCTCCCGGTGTCCGCCACCATGCTTGTGACCTCCCTGTCCGCGTCCTCGCTGGGACGGGTATGGGGGCCGCGCCGGGTGGTGCGGCTGGCCCTGCTGACCCTGACGGCGGCCATCGTGTGGCTGCTGGCCACCATCGACCCGGTCATCGACGACGCGCAGTTCGCCGGAGCCATGGCCCTGCTGGGCGTGGGCGTCGGCCTGCTCGCCTCGCAACTGGGCAACGTCGTCCAGTCCGGCGTCGGCGAGGACGAACGCAGTGAGGCCGGAGGGCTCCAGTTCACGGCCCAGAATCTGGGCTCCGCGCTGGGCACCGCGCTCATCGGGTCCATTCTGATCGGTGCGCTGGCCCACGCCTTCACCACGCAGGTGGACGACAATCCGCAGCTGTCCGAACAGACCCGTGAACAGGTCGGTGTCGCCCTCCAGGCCGGGATCACCTTCGTCCCCACCGATCGGGTGCGCTCGGCGGCCGAGCGTGCCGGGCTGCCGCCGTCCGAGGTCGACGCCGTCGCGGACTCCTACGCCTCCGCGCAGCTGGACGGCCTGAAGGCGGCGATCCTGGCCACCGGCGGCATCGCCCTCGCCAGCTTCCTGGTCACTCCGCACCTGCCCACCGCCCGGGAAGGCCGTCGCCAGCAGCCGGACGCCGAGGCTCCGGCCGGGGCGACGGGATCGACGCGCTGAGTTCGGGGGAGTCACCGGTGTCCAGAACCAGAGCCACGACCGGCCCGGCCGCGGCCCGCGCGGAGCGCCGAGCCGAGCGCCGGGCCCACGCGGACTACACGGGCGGCGTCTACGGATCCATGCTCGCGGCCTCCGTGGTGATCGGCGCGGGCTCACTGGGCTCGTTCCCCCGCACCGAGCTGGTGCTGCTGCTGTTGCTGACCGGAGTGGTCTTCTGGGTCGCGCATGTGCACGCCCAGCTGTTCGGGGCGCGCCTGGCGCAACAGGCTCTGGACCGCCGGGTCGTGCTGCACGTGTGCCGTGACGAGTGGCCGATCGTCAACGCCACCGTTCCGCCGGCCGCAGCGGTGGCCGTCAGCCCGCTCCTGGGACTGGACGTGCGAGGCACTCTCTGGCTGGCTCTCTGCGTCGCCGTGACCGGCCAGGTGGGCTGGTCCGTGGCCGCGGCCCGCCGCGCCGGTGCTTCGCCGCGGCTCATGGCCGCCACCGCATCGGTCAACGTGGTGCTCGGGCTGCTGATCATCTCCTTCAAGATCGTTCTGAAGCATTGATCCTTGGCGTCCGCTCGCCGGGCGGCGGTCACCTGTACCGGGTGAGGTCCGACGGGGCACGGAGGCGGAGGATCGCGGGAAAGGGCACCGTCCGCCGGACCGAAGCAGTCCATGGAGGGACAGCTCGTGCGCTACGAGATCCGCATCGAGGGACACTTGTCGGAAGCGCTGGCCAAGGCGTTTCCGGAGCTGGGCCACGTGGTGATGTCCGGTCAGACCGTCCTGTTCGGCCCTGTCGTGGACGAAGCGCACCTCTATGGGCTGCTGGCTCGCTGCCAGTCACTGGGACTGCGGGTCCTGGAGATGCGCCAGCTGCCGGAGTGACGGGACCGGGGCGCCGTACTCACAGCCGCTCCGCCCTGATCCGGCCGGAGCGGCAGGCGTCCTCCAACGCCGCGAAGTCCCGTTCGTTCTGGTCGGCGTACGACTGGGCGAACTCCGTGAGCGCGCGGTCGAAGCGGTCGCCGGCGCCCAGATAGGCGGCGAGGGCGATGGGATCGCCCGAGCGGGCGTGGGCCCGCGCCAGGGACGCCCCGCACAGCCGGCCGAAGAGGGCGAGCAGGCCCGGCCCCATGGTCTCCGGCTGCGCGATGCCCTTCCAGTCCCACAGCTGGCGCACGTAGAAGTCCCGGTCCTGACCGTCGAGGCCCACGACGTGCGTCCAGCCCAGGAAGATGTCACTGGCCGTCTGCATCAGGCGCTGTCCGGTCACCACCCGGCGCCCCTGGTTGTCGTAGCCATCGCCACCCGTGTGGGCGGACAGCACGGACTCCTGGGCTTCCTTGGCCTGAAGCAGAAGCGGATCGTCGTCGTCCCTGCCGAGCAGGAGCAGGATCCAGCAGCGCGTACCGACACTGCCGACACCCACCACCTTCCGGGCCATGTCCACCAGACGGTAGTGGCGCAACAGGTGGCGGCGTTCGGACGGCAGGGTCCGCGCGTACCCGTCCACCAGGGTCCGAAGCTCCCTCTCGCGCCCCTCTTCGGAGGGATCGTCGAGCAGGTGGTCGATCGGAGTGATCAGTGGCGGGTCGGGAGTGATGCGACGGCCCTGCGCCGTGACCCTGGTGAGCTTGGCGAAGGCCCGCAGATGGGTACGCGTGCGGGCCCGCTCCGCCGCCCGGGCGGTACGGCGTGCCGCCTCCGCGTCCCTCGACGAGGTCATCAGCTCCCGCAACCGGTCGGCGTCGTCCTGGGCGTACCAGACGTCCAGGGTGCGCATGCCGGCGAACTCGTGCATCCGCTCCCGGTACGCCTTCACACAGGCGCGCACGGTGCTGTTCTGCTCTTTGAGCGAGAAGCCGTTCGCCCGGGCCGCCGTCACGAAACCGGCCGCCAGCCGTTTGACGTCCCACTCGAACGGTCCGGGCAGGGTCTCGTCGAAGTCGTTGATGTCGAAGACCAGGCGGCGCTCCGGCGAGGCGAGCAGCCGGAAGTTCAGGGGGTGGGCGTCCCCGCAGAGCTGCACCTGGAGCCCGGTGCTGGGGAGGGGCGCCAGGTCGGCTGCCATGATCGCGGCAGCGCCGCGGCAGAAGCGGAACGGCGACTCAAGCATGCGGCCGTAGCGGATCGGCACCAACTCCGCCACCCGCTCGGCCGACTGCCGCTCCACCACCTCGATGGGATCGGGTCGCTGCTGTGCTGTCTCGTACCAGCCGTGCGACGAACGCGGCGCCCGCCGACGAGCGTTCCTGCCGTACGCCGCTCGCTCGTCCGGGGACAGGGACGCGGTGAAAGCGCTCGGCACGGTCATGGTTCCACCTCCTCGTCCGGCGTCCCGGCGTCGGCACCGGAACGCGCTGTTGCCGACGGCGCGCGGCGCTGCCGGCGCAGCCCCGCCTGGACCGCGCTCGCCAGCACCCGGGCGGCGACGCCGACGAGCAGCAGCCCTCCCGTCATCTGGAGCATCGTCAGCACGCGTCCGGTCTGGGAGTGGGCGGTGATGTCCCCGTAGCCGACCGTGCTGAAGGTGGTCAGGGTGAAGTACAAGGCGTCCGTCCTGGTCAGCGGCTCGCTGAAGGAGCCCGGGGCGGAGCGGTCCAGCAGGTAGTAGGCGCCGGCGAAGAGGACCAGGAACAACACCAGCGTGGCGGCCAGGGCCTCGACGGCTCTCAGCCGCGGGTGCGGCGAGCGCGTGATGACCCGCACCTCCCACCCGAACACCAGCAGCACCGCCAGCAGGCCGCACACGAGCAGCGCCGAGGCACCGGCCGTACCGCGCTCGTCCAGGGGCAGCACGTAGTAGGCGGTGACGAGGCCGACCGTGATGAGCACGGCGCGGGCGACGGCGACGACAGCCGCCCACCGGCGGGGGCGGCGCCGCCGACGCGGCCGGTCCGCGTCCGGCCCTGGCCGGGCCCGGTCCGTCCGGGCGGTGTTCGGATCGCTCATCTCGTGTCTTCTCGCTCCGTCCGACCCCGGAAGGCGGGTGGGCCGGGCGCTGGGAGACTTCCAGCTCACCGCCACGGCGGAGCCGATGGATCACCCGTGGTGGGTGAGCCGGTCACCGAGCGGCAGGCGTGACCCTGGAGCGGTCAGGTGCTCGCGCACCGCCCCCTCACCCCACCCCGTCGGCTTCCGGAGGCGACGGCTGATCACGCGAGGAGGAGCCATGACCGTGTCGCGTGGTCCGGCATCGCGTACCGGGCAGGAACCCGAGCCCGGCGGGGTGGCCCCGGGTTCGATGGGAGACTCCGCAGACGTGCTCGCGCGGCTCGGCCGTTCATGGACCTGGCTCCTGGGGTCGGCCGTCATGACGCTGGTGCCGGGCGTCCTGGTGCTGGTGTGGCCAGAGGCGACCCTGCACGTCCTGGCGGTCCTCATCGGCCTGTACCTGCTGGTGACCGGGGCGTTCCGGTTCGTGGCCGTCTTCGCGCGGGAGGGGCACGAGCGGCTGCCGGGGCTGCTCCTGGCCGTGCTGTACGTGCTGGCCGGGGTGCTGTGCCTGAGGAACCCGCTGCAGACGATCGCCGCGCTCTCGCTGATCACCGGGGTCGTCTGGCTCGTGTCCGGCATCCTCACCCTCTACACGGCCATCTCCGTCGAGGACCTGCCGCACCGCGGCGTCGTCACGGTCGTCGCCGTACTCGGCATCGTCGCGGGGATCGTGGTGCTCGCCCTGCCTGCCGAGTCGGCCCGTGCCCTGACCAGGCTGCTCGGCCTGTGGCTCGTCCTGCTCGGCCTGGCCGAGGCGGTGGTCGCCCTGGCTTGGCGGGCCGCGCTCCGAAAGACGCATCCCCCGGAGCCGGACGCCCCCGCCGCGACGGCCTGACACCGCACGAGCGCTCCGTTTCGGCTGCCTCCCCGACCGTCATCCCGATCAGCGACCGTCGCCACCGGCGCGGCGCACGCGGAAAGGAGCCCCCATGAACCCCGCCGCGCCCCCGGATCCGCCGGACTCCGGCGGAGACGTCACCCGGCACCACGTCATGACCGCCGAGGAGCGAGCGGAATACGAGCGACTGCGCCGTCACGCGGCGGTGCGCCACCGGCGGGTACGCCAGGCCGGCTCCTCGGTCCTCCTCCTGCTGGCCCTGGTGCTCGCGCCCCTGGCCGTCGCCGCGGCCTGGGTCCAGGACACGGTCTCCGACACCGACCGGTACGTGGAGACCGTCGCGCCGCTGGCGTCCGAGCCGGCCGTGCAGGAGGTCGTGATCAACCGGCTCACGGACCGCGTGGTGGACAACGTCGACGTCGCGGCGGTGACGGACTCGCTCGTCAGGGCTCTCCAGGACGCCGGGGCTCCACCCCGCGTCGCGGAAGGGGCCGAGTCCCTCGAGGGTCCGCTGCGCAACGCGGTCAGAACCGTCGTGGACCGCACCGTCACCCGAGTGATCACCAGCGACGCCTTCCAGCAGGTGTGGGAGGGCGCCAACCGGCGTTCGCACGCCGCGGTGGTGAACATGCTCACCGGCGACCGCGAGGGTGCCGTGCGCGCCGAGGGCGACACCGTCCGACTGGACGTGGGAGCGGTCGTCGACCAGGTACGGGAGCGGCTCGTCGACGCGGGTTTCGACAAGGCCGCCGCCATCCCGGACACCGACCGGACGATCACCCTGTTCCAGACGGAGGAACTGGGCAAGGCGCAGGACGCGATGCGGCTGCTGGACATCCTCGGCACCTGGCTGCCCGTCCTGACCGTCGTACTCGCCGCGCTCGCCGTGTGGACCAATCCGGCCCACCGGGTCATGCTGATGATCACCGCGACGGGTGTGGGCGTGATGATGGTCGTGCTGCTCGTCGCACTGGCCGTCGTCAGACGGGTCTATCTGGACTCGGTCCCGCCCACGGCGCTGCCCACCGACGCGGCTGCGGCGATCTACGACACGTTCGTCGGCTTCCTGCGCGACAGCACACGCACCCTGCTGGTCGTGGCGGTGATCACGGCACTGGTCGCGTACCTGTACGGTCCCGGACGCCCCGCCCGCGCCGTCCGCACGGCGGCGAACCGGGGCACGACGGCCGCCGGCCGAGGGCTGCGCCGCGCCGGACTGCGCACCGGATCCACCGGACGCTGGCTGACAGACCACCGGGCATGGACCACCGGTGGCGTCATCGCGGCGGGAGCGCTGGCGCTGGTCCTCTGGAACCACCCCACGGTCGGAGCGGTGGCCCTCGCTCTGGGCATCGCCGTGGCCGTCCTGATCATCCTGGCGATCCTCGCGGCGGCAGCCGGACCGGCCGACCGGGCGGCGGACCAGGCGACGGAAGGGTCGGCCCCATGAGACCCCCATGAGACATGGTGCGCGTCCCCCCGGGCTGCCGGCTGCCGCACGCTCACCCGCATCGGGTGAGGCCGCCCGGCCCTTGCCGTGCCCACGCTGAAGACAGCACGCAACGGCGGCCGTGCGGGCGCCGGGGACGGAGGAGAGACATGAGCGCGCAGACGTACCTGGCGTACGACTATCCCCTGCTGAGCGTCTTCTGGAGCATGCTCCTGTTCTTCCTGTGGATCATGTGGTTCGTCCTGCTCTTCCGCGTCGTCGTCGACATCTTCCGTGATGACGACCTGAGCGGCTGGGGGAAGGCCGGCTGGCTGGTGTTCACCGTCCTGCTGCCCTTCCTGGGCGTCTTCGTCTACGTGATCGCCCGCGGCAAGAACATGGGCCGCCGGGAGGTCGCCCAGGCGCGCGCACAGCAGGAGGATTTCAACGCCTACATCAGGCAGACCGCGGTCGGCGGCCGGACCAGCAGCGTCGACGAACTCGCCAGGCTGTCCGAGATCCGCTCCCGCGGCGACATCACGGACGAGGAGTTCCGCAGGGCGAAGGACCTGGTCCTGACCGGCCACGGTCCGGCGGAGCACTCGGGATCCACCTCCCGTACCTCTGGTCGCTGACCATCCGGATCACAGGAAACGAGGCCCAAGATGACCGCGACACACACCCGGCCGGCACACACGGCCAAGCAGGAATGGGCAACCGGCCTGACGGCATTCGCGGCGGTGATGCTCTTCCTCGTCGGCCTGCTCGACATCTTCCGGGGCATCATGGCCATCGCCGAGGACGACATCTTCGTCACGACGCGCGACTACGTGTTCCAGTTCGACCTGACCGGCTGGGGCTGGATCCACCTCGCTCTGGGTGTGGTCGCCGTGATCGTCAGCTTCGGACTGCTCAAGACCGCGACCTGGGCACGCGTCGTCGGCGTGGCCATCGCCGGACTCGTCATCATCGCCAACTTCCTCTCCCTGCCGTACTACCCGGTGTGGTCGGTCGTGATGATCACTATCTCGGGCTTCATCATCTGGGCCCTGTGCGTGGTCCAGCGCGACAACCTCTTCGACCTGTCCGAGGAGCGCCCGGTGTACGAGGAAGGCCGCTCCTACGAGAAGCGGCCACCGACCTAGTGCGACGCGACGGGAACACGAGGGGACCGGGAGGGGTGAGTCCAGCCGTACCTATGGGCCCTGCAGGACTGGCCCGCCTCGCTGTACTCGCCCTGCTGGGCAGCATCCTGGTGGCGCTCATCGCCGCCGGTCTGCGGAGCGTGCTGTGGGCGCTGGCGGGCATCGCCGGACTGGCGCTGGCCGCCGTTGGGGTGTGGTGGGCCCTGGCGCACACCGGGGCGCTCCGTGCTCTCGGGGCGGTCCTGTCGGTGGTGGCGCCAGTCGCTGTCCTGGCCCTCTATGCCACGTTCGGCATGCTGGGGCCGGTCTTGCTGTCCCTGGCTCTGTGGGGCCTGGCCGTCACGGTGGCGCGTACGGCCCTGAGCCCCGGGCACACCACCTCCGAGCAGTCCGGGCAGGCGGTCGCCGAGGCGCCCCGCAGCCCTTGGATCCTCATGAATCCGCGCTCCGGCGGCGGCAAGGTGGGCCGTTTCCACCTGGTCGACAAGGCCCGGGCGGCCGGCTGCCGGGTGGTCCTGCTCGAAGGCGGCCAGGATGTCGCCGAACTGGCCCGGCAGGCCGTCGCCGAGGGGGCCGATCTGCTGGCGGTGGCGGGCGGCGACGGCACCCAGGCGCTGGTGGCCGAGGTCGCGGCGGGCCACGACCTGCCGTTCGTGGTGATTCCCGCCGGCACCCGCAACCACTTCGCCCTGGACCTCGGCCTCGACCGCGACGATCCGGCGGCGGCCCTGGAAGCCCTGACCGACGGTGTCGAACTCCGCATCGACCTCGGGTACGCCGCGGACCGGGTCTTCGTCAACAACGCCTCGTTCGGAACGTACGCGTCCGTCGTCACCGACCCCGCGTACCGGGACGCCAAGGCCCGCACGATCCTGCGCACCCTCCCCGGCCTCCTCACAGGCGAGGACGCGCCCAGACTGCGGTCGCGGGCCGACGCAACGTACGTCGACGGACTTCAGGCACTCCTCGTCAGCAACAATCCCTACGGACGTGCCGTCGACGCGGCCCATCCGGGGCGCAGGGAACGGCTGGACTCGGGCCTGCTCGGCGTGGTGTGCGTGCGGGTCGGCAACACCCCTCAGGCGGCCCGGCTGGTGCGCGGCCCGCGCTCCGGGGGACTTGTCCGGCTGAGCGCCAGAGAAGTCGTCGTCGAAGCCGGCACGGACACCCTCCCGGTCGGCATCGACGGAGAACACGTCGCTCTGCCCTCACCCGTCGTGTGCCGCAGCGCGCCCGGGGCGCTCCGGGTGCGTGTGCCGCGCCGTCGCCCCAACGCACCGCGTGTCAGCGGCGGGGCGGCCGACTGGCCGCGCGTGACACGGTTGGCGCTGGGGCGCCCGCCTGTTCCCGGGTGAGTGGCTCAGGCGGTTGGGACGGCTGCGACCCGAAGTCACCAGCGGTCGCCCCAGGGCACATCCAGGGCACATGAGCCTGGGAAACTGCGTGGACCGGCGAGAACTACGGAGACGTGTTTCCGCAGGTCAGCCCACTTTTCGCCGAGAAACCCCAGGTCAACGCCCCGCCTCTTCCAATCGCTGCACGAGTGGCAGGACTTCTCGCATCGGTTGCATGAGGCGGGACATCAGCCTTATTGCTTGGTTTGGCCCTGAGTTGAGGTCTCCTTCAGATCGGGCGGGGTTTTCGAACCCCGCCTTCTTCGCGCCCGGGGCGAGAGTGCGGCCCAGGCCAGGACCTCGACCAGGTCTTTCAGCCGGCGGAGCTCTCGTCGAGAAGTGAGGCGAGACCCTCGAGGAGGCGCTGGAGGCCGAACTCGAAGAGGGCGTCGAGGTCGAGGTCGTAACCGGCCGTAGCGAGGCGTGAGAGCTGGGGGAACCGGCCAGTGGCCAGAATCGCCAGGAGCGCGGGCTCCTGGGTGTCCATCCACTCCTCGCTGTCGAGGCCGCTGTGCGCCTCGGCTTCCCGCTCCGCCTCCAGGTTGACAGCGATTCCACGGGCGTAGTTGAGCAGCATCAGGTGCGCGGTGAAGGCGGACTGCAGGTCAAGTCCGTGCGTCTGCAGGACAGTGAGCATCCACTCGCTGTACGGCAGTGCCGAGGTGATCATCTGAGGGCGGGTCACCGACAGGGCCGGTGCGAGCCACGGGTGGCGGCGGAACCGTTCCCAGAGCTGCCGGGCCGCCAGCTCGATCGCCTCGCGCCAGCCCTCCGGCGGGTCGGCCGGCAACGGGCGCTCCGCGATGACCGTGTCCATCATCCGCGTCAGCAGGTCTTCCTTGTCGGCCACGTGCCGGTACAGCGACATGGTCGCCACCCCGAGCTCGGCGGCCACCCGGCGCATGGAGAGCGCGGCCAGCCCTTCTGTGTCGGCTACCGTGACGGCGGCGGTGACGATCCGCCCGAGCGTGAGCGCCGACTGGCCTGATGACGCATCAGACGGCCCGCCCGGGCGGGGGGCGGCCGCACTGCGGGCAGTGCGCACCGGGCGGCCCGGGGCCTCCACGACCGTCCCGACGCCCGGGACGGCACGGACCACGCCCTCGCGGCGCAGCTCGGTGAGCACCTTGGTCGCGGTCGCCATCGCGACGCCCCACTGCTTGGTGATCTCGCGGGTCGAGGGCACGCGATCGCCCGGCGCCAGTTCGCCCGTCTCGATCCGCCGCCGCAGTTCGGCGACGATCTGGCTGTAACGGGGTACCGCTTGTCCGCCCACCGACACCCTCCGTACTAGTGCACTGGATGGGACGCCATCCTAGTCTCCGACGCCGGGCAATATCCGGTCGCGAGGTCCCTCCGTGCCCATCCGTACTAGTGCAGCAGCAGCCAACTGCTCGTGTTGAAATGCGATTTCATGCTTGCGCAGGCGCTTGCGTACGGCGTACGTTCGCCTCATGCCGAACAACGAGATACTCATCTGCGGTGCCGGCGTCGCAGGACCTGCGCTGGCGTACTGGCTACGCAAGGGAGGGTTCACGGTCACCATCGTGGAGCGCGCGCCGCGACCGCGGCCCGGCGGGCAGACCGTGGATCTGCGTGGCGCCGGCCGCACCGTGGTCGAGCGGATGGGCCTGATGGACCGGGCCAGGGCGGAGAGTGTGGACCAACGCGGCTTCGCGCTCGTCGACGCCTCCGGCCGGACCACTGCGCGGGTGCCCGCGGACAGCTTCGGCGGCGAGGGGATCGTCTCCGAGATCGAGATCCTTCGCGGCGACCTCGCCCGCCTGCTGTACGAGTCCACCCTGCCGGACACGGAGTACCTGTTCGACGACACGGTCACCGAGATCGATCAGGACGCGAACGGGGCCACCGTCACCTTCGAGAAAGCCGCGCCGCGCCGGTTCGGGCTGGTCGTCGGAGCGGACGGGCCGCACTCGGTGGTGCGCGCGCTGGCCTTCGGCCCGGAGCAGGAGTTCGTCCGCCCGCTCGGCCTCTACACGGCCTGGTTCACCGCCACCGACGACATGGAACTCGACGGCTGGTATCTGATGCACAACGCGCCCGGCGGACTGGTCGCCTCCGCACGGCCCGGCCGCCTCCCCGGCGAGATCAAGGCCGGCCTCAGCTTCCGCTCGGCACCGGTCCCCTACGACCGCCGCGACGTCGCCGCCCAGCAGGAAATCGTGGCCCAGCGCTTCGCCGGCGTCGGCTGGGAGACCCCACGCCTGCTGCGGGCCATGCGCACCGCATCGGACTTCTTCTTCGACTCCATGGGCCAGGTCCGCCTCGACCGCTGGTCGCGCGGCCGTGTGGCGCTGCTGGGCGACGCCGGATACTGCGCGACCCCGCTGACCGGCCTGGGGACCAGCCTGGCCCTGGTCGGCGCATACGTACTGGCCGGTGAGATCGCCGCTGCCGAGGGCGACCACCGCATCGCCTTCCGCCGCTATGACGAGGTGATGCGCCCGTACGTGAGCCAGGCCCAGCAACTCCCGCCGGGCGGTGCCTCGGGGTTCGCGCCTTCAGGCCGGCTCGGCATCCGCCTGCGGGACCTCTCCATGCGGCAGATGACACGCTGGCCGATGCGGAACCTGCTCGCCGCTCAGTTCGCCAAGGCCGGGGACATCGCACTGCCGGAGTACAGTCTCGCCGCAGACGTGCGGTGAGCGGCCCAGCACCAGACGGTCCTACGCCCAACTCGCGGCCGCATTCGGCATCGGGAACGCCACGTCGGGGACACGCCCAGGTCGCAACGCGTCGGTCCACTGGGTGCGGCCCTCCTCGTCGGCCCGGTGCCAGTCCGATAATCCGTTGACGGGCGCGCCGGCCGGCCCCAACGATCGGGCGCATGTCTGTCGCCCTGGCTCCCCTGCGCCACCGCCCGTTCCGTCACCTCTTCGTCGGTACGACGGCCAATCTGCTCGGCAACGGTGTGGCGCCGATCGCCCTGGCCTTCGCCGTGCTCGACGCCACTGGCTCGGTCGGTTCGCTCGGGTTGGTGGTCGGGGCACACTCCCTCACCAGCATCCTCTTCCTGCTGTTCGGCGGGGTGTTGGCGGACCGGCTGCCGCGCGGCCCGCTGCTGGTCGGCAGCAGCGTGGTCAGCGCCGCGAGTCAGGCGGTGGCCGCCGCCCTGGTCCTCACCCACAGCGCCGCCATCCCCCTGCTCATGGTGCTCGCCGCGGTCAACGGGGCGTCCAGTTCCTGCTACCAGCCCGCCGCCCAGGCCCTGCTGCCCCAGGCCGTGCCGGCCGAGTCCGGCCGCGCCGCCCTCGCGCTCTCCCGGATCGCGGGCAGCAGTGCGACGATCCTGGGCGCTTCGCTGGGCGGCGTACTGGTCGCCGCGGTCGGCCCCGGCTGGGGCCTGGCCGTCGACGCGCTCAGCTTCGCGCTCGCCGCCGCGTCCTTCGCGCTGGTCCGCGTCCAGGTCACGCCGCCCGCTCCCAGCCCCGGCCTGGTGCATGAACTGCACGTCGGCTGGCAGGAGTTCACCTCCCGCAGCTGGGTGTGGATGATCGTGGTGGCCTTCTGCTTCCTCAACGTCGGCATCACCGCCTCGTTCACCGTCCTCGGCCCGGCCGTCGCCGACACCACCGGGATCGGCCGCACCGGCTGGGGCCTGGCCGTCGCCGCGTCCTCGCTCGGCGCGGTCGCCGGCGGCGTACTGTCGCTGCGATGGCGGCCCCGGCGCGCGATCCTGGTCGGCTGCGCGCTGATGGGCCTGACGGCGACGACCCCGCTGCTGCTGGCGCTCGCCCCGTACACCTGGGTGCTGGTCGTGGCCAACTTCGTGGCGGGCGTGGGTGTCGAGCAGGCCGCCGTCGCCTGGTACGCGGCCCTCAACGAGCAGATCCCCGAGGACCGCCTGGCCCGCGTCTACGCCTACGACGACCTCGGCTCCTACCTCGCGCTCCCGCTCGCCCAGTTCGCCGCCGGACCCGCCGTACTCCTCCTCGGCCTGAACGCCACCCTCTACGCGGCCGCCGCGCTCATCCTCCTCGCCACCCTCGCCATGGTCGCCACCCCCTCCATCCGCGCGCTGGTCCCGAAGACCGCGGAACGGCTGCCCGCCTCCGAAGATCCGGTGCCTGGCTGAGCTCGACTCCGACGCGCAACGCAGCCCTGAGGGCTGCGCAGGCCGCCTCGGTGGCTGTACGTGCACGAGCCTCTCGCAGCCACTCTCGGGTGTCTGAGGGAATGCCAGCGCGGGTGGTGCCGGCCTGGGAAGACTGACATGAATCGGCGATATGGCAGCGGATCATGTGCAGGATTTCGAGCTTGTCGAAGTCGGCTTTACCGAGTCTCGGAGCGTCCGAATCGGTGCTGACCTGGACAGTGGACCTGCTCCTCCACAGCCCAGGGGCTTCGGGGGGATGGGTCAAGGGGCCGCGAGTTTCTGATCGGGAGAGGTGTTGGCCTGCTGTCCGGCCGCTGGTGGCGTGCCCCTCAGCATCGCGACGCCGACGATCAGGGCGATCAGCACGAAGCCCGCAGGGGCAAGGAAGGCCACGTGGTAGCCGCCGACGAGCACGGTGAGGCCGATGGCGCCGCCGATCTGTTGGGTGGTGTTGAACAGCCCGGATGCGACGCCTGACTCGGCGGGCGTGACGGCGGCCATGCCGCGATCACCACCGCGATGGGCACGAAGCTCAGACCTGCCTGCAGGGAGCTGTACTTGAGTACGCGCTGCAAGTACAGCGTGCCGAAGAACAGCAAGCCGAACATGCCCGCGATCATCACGACCTGCACGATGTTCGCCACCGTCAGACTCCGCGAGCGGAAGAGCCGCAGAGGCAGTAGCGGATGTGCTGCCGTGGCCTGACGGAGGACGAACCCGCCGAGCACCCGAGCCATCTATGACACCGCAGTCGCGGCGAAGTCGGCAGCTCCTCAGAACCAGCAGCCGGAACGCTGACGTGGGTGTCAGCGCTTGATCGCGCCGGCGACGAGCGCCTGCAACTGCTCGGCGGTGTCGTCGAGCGGCTGCGCGCTGCGTTTGGCGCGGCACATGGCGACCGTGCCCTCGACTGCCGCCACGACCAGCGTCGCGAGTTGTGCGGCCTGTTCGGCCTCGGTGCCGTGCTCCCGTAGTGAGGCGGCCAGCAGGGTCTCCCACTGAGAGAACACCTCTGCCGCGGCAGTCACAGCGGGCGGGATCTCACCGGCCGGGGGCTCCTCGATGGCCACGGCCAACACGGGGCAACCGGCGTGGAAGTCGCTCTCGACGACGATCTTGCGCCACAGGGCGAGGAACGCCCGCAGCCCTTCGACGGGCCCCGACTCCAGCTCCTTGCGCAGGCTGCGGGCGACCCACTCGCCCGTGTACCGGACGGCCTCGGTGGCCAGCTGCTGCTTGCCCTCGGGGAAGTAGTGGTACGTCGAGCCGAGCGGCGCCTTGGCGTGCTTGGCCATCTCCCGGATGCTCGTGGCGCTCAGACCCCGCCGACTGATCATGTCGGCGGCCCCAGCCACGATCCGCTCACGCGACGGCGTACTGCGCTCGGCCACCTGTGCACATCCCCTCTGGCTATAACGGCCGTCATAGTCTAGCGTGGCCACTCGTTATAACGACCGTCATAGCCAGTGGCTGCCGACGGCCACTGGCTGTCGACGAACAGAGTCCGTCGGCGAACAGTGACTGTCGGCGATTCGAGGAGCTGCCATGCCGATGATCAGGCTGACCGTCCCGACCGGTGCCCTCACCGATCAGGGGCGGACGACCGTCCAGCGCGACCTGGCCGCCGTGCTGCTGCGCTGGGAGGGCGCACCCGACACCGCCTTCTTCCGCGCCCAGGCGTGGAGTTACCTCGTCGAACTGCCCGAGGGTGCCCAGACCACCGCCGAGGACGACGCGCCGCGCTTCCTGGTGGAGGTCACCGTCCCGCAGGGCGCCCTGTCCGAGCGCCGCAAGGCGGGGCTGGTCGAGGAGGCGACGAAGACCGTCCTGGGCGCCGCCGGCCTCGGCCCGGACGACACACTGCGGGTGTGGGTGCTGGTGCACGAGCAGCCCGACGGCACCTGGGGCGCGGGTGGCTCCGTCATCCGGTACGCCGATCTGGTGGCACTGGCGAAGGGGCAGTGCACCGATGCGTGAACTGACCTACGTCGCCAAGCGCACCGTCGAATGGCGAGAAGCACCCGACCCCAGGATCCAGTCGGCCGGTGAGGCGATCGTCGCCCCGGTGGCCGCCACCCCCTGCGACGTCGACTCCTCGATCCTCGCCGGGCACGGCTTCATCGAGCCGCCCTTCGCCCTCGGCCACGAGTGCGTCGCCCTGGTCGTGGAGACCGGGGACGCCGTCACCGCCGTCGCCCCCGGCGATCTCGTGGTCGTCCCGTGGTCCGTCAACTGCGGGGGCTGCGACCGCTGCCGGGCCGGCCTGACCGCGCACTGCACCGCCGTGCCCTACATGGCGATGTACGGCGCACCGATAGGCGGCAACTGGGGCGGACTCTTCTCCGACCTGGTCCGTGTCCCGTACGCCGACGCCATGCTGGTCCCGCTGCCCACCGGCCTCGACCCGGTCGCGATGGCCTCGGCAAGCGACAACTGGTCCCTGGCCTGGCGCCTGGTCGCGCCCCACCTCAAAGCCCGCCCCGGAGCACGGGTGCTGGTCGTCGCCCGCGGCAGCATCGGCCTCTACGTGTGCGACATCGCCCGCGCGCTCGGCGCCTCCGACGTGCTCTACGTCGACCCCGCCCCCGAACACCGCGAGCTGGCCCGCGCGTTCGGCGCCGCCACCACCGAGACCCTGGAGCCCCTCCCGCAGGGCTTCGACATCGCCGTCGAGGCCACCGGCCGCGTCGACCAGCTAGGCCTGGCCGTCAAGTGCCTCGCCCCGGAGGGGATCTGCGAGAGCGCGGGCAACCACTTCCGCCCCGGCGAGCTGCCCCTGCTCGACATGTACCTCACCGGTGTCACCCTGCGCGTCGCCCGCGACAACGTACGCGCCCACATCCCCGACGCCCTCGCACTCGCCGCCTCAGGCAAGGTCGCCCCCGAACGGGTCGTCTCCGACGTCATCGACTGGGAGGACCTGCCGGCCGCGCTGCCGGAGAAACACCTCAAGCCGGTCTTCGTCCGGGCAGATGTCTGACCGCCCCCGGCTTCCGCGCACCGGCACCGACACCGGCACCCGCACCGGCACCGAGGAACTGGAGCGCCGGAAGGCGGCCATCACCCGCCTCGGTCACGAACTGCGTGCTCTGGTGGAAGCCACCGTCCGCACCGACGCTTCCCCGGACACCCTCCACCGCGTGGCGGACGGCGTCCGCACCGTCACCGGCCGGCTCACGGGGCGACGTCGCGCACGAGGCGAGATCCCCGAGGTGGACGAATTCCCGGCGGGACCGCGGTTCTACAGCCCCGTCACGGGAGCCGGCAGCCCGCTCGCCCCACCGATGCGGATCACGGCCGCCGACGACGGCCTGATCGGCGAGTGCACCCTCGCCGGCACCCACGAAGGCCCGCCCGGCTACGGCCATGGCGGGGTGAGCGCCATGCTCCTGGACGAACTGATGGGCCGCGCCTGCGCGGCAGCAGGGACGCCCGGCCTGACCGTCTCCCTCCAGGTGCGCTACCACCGCCCGGTCCTGCTGGAAACACCCCTGCGGATCATCGCGCGCGTCACCGGCACGGACGACCGCAAGATCTTCGTGAACGGTTCGATCACCAGCGAGACAGCCCCGGACGCCGACCTCGTCACGGCCGAGGGAGTCTTCGTCACCCCCAACCCCGACAGCACCCGCGCCCTGTTCCCGGGGCTGCAACGGGTGATGGTCAAAGAGCTGCGCGGCTGAGTCGGCCCCTGCGTCATGATCGGCGCATGACCGAGATCGTGCTGATGTCAGACACCAGAATCGCGGCGATCCCCGTGGCCGACTGCGGGGAAAGGCTGCTCGACGTCAGGGTGCGGGAGTCCATCGCCGTCGACCCTCGCAAGGAAGACGGGTCGGGCGCTTTCGCGCACCTGCGGGAGGGCGTCCTGGCCCGCCTCCTGACGGCTCAGGAGCTGCTGCCGGACGGCGTTCGCCTGCTGTTCGTCGAGGGGTACCGGCCGCCCGCCCTCCAGCGTTCCTATTTCGAGCAGTACTCCGACGCTCTGCGGGCGGACCATCCGGGCTGGTCGGCGGAACAGGTGCGGGAGGCCGCGAGCCGCTACGTGTCACCGCCCGAGATCGCTCCCCACAGTGCCGGAGCGGCAGTCGATCTCACCCTCATGTCCGCCGACGGGCAGGAACTCGACATGGGGACGCGGGTGAACGCCAGTCCGGAGGAGAGCGACGGCGCCTGCTACACGAACGCCCCCGGCATCCCGCCCCGGGCACGCGACAACCGGCGGCTGCTCGGCGACGCACTGACGGCCGCGGGCCTGGTCAACTACCCGACCGAGTGGTGGCACTGGTCGTACGGCGACCGGTACTGGGCCCTTGCCACCGGTGCGGAGCACGCGCTCTACGGGGCGCGGGAGCGGGATTGAGTGTCACGTCGTCATCGGAGGCGGGGCATGGGCTGGGGTTCGGCAGTGAACGGAGGGCAAAGGTCCTTCGGCGTAGATGAGATCGAGCAGGTGAGCAGTGCGCGTCGGCCGTCATCACGTGGGTGATGGTCCCGGCCTACCTGCTGTCGGTCCTGTCGTCGTCCCGGCCGCGGTGAGCCGGTCCAGGTAGGCGTGGAGGGCGCCCGCGCCCTCGACCATGACCCTCGTACGAGCCGTCAGGGCCTCCCCGCGCGCCGCGATGGCCGCCCGCAGGGCGTCGCTGCTGCCCTCCCGGCGCAGCCCCTCCAGCACCGGGCGGATCTGGTCGAAGAGATAGTGACTGCGGCGCAGCGTGTGCACGAGCCGGGCGTCGCGCACATCGGCGGGTTCGTAGACGCGGTACCCCGTGCCGCGCTCGCGCCCCGGCGTGAGCAGGCCGGCCCCCTCCCACACCCGCAGCGCGGACGTCCGTACGCCCAGCAGCGCGGCCACCTCCCCGATGCGCAGCCCGCCGGAACGCGGCAGCGGGGCGGGCGGCTCCGCCGCCAGCAGCTCCATGGCCTCGCTCGCCGCCCGCAGGGAGACCCGCTCCTCGTGCAGGGCGGCATGCGCGGCGTCGACCAGGGCGAGCGCGCCCGGGACGTCCCCGTCGTGCAGGGACCGCATGATCCGCGTCGCCGTCACAGGCCCGTACCCCCGCATCAGGGCCCGGTACGCCAGCAGCGCGCCGCGGTGCACGTCCCCGAAGACGCGGTAGCCGGACGCGGTCCGCGCGGCGGGCGGCAGCACACCGGCGTCCTCGTAGTTGCGGATCTGCTGCGTCGAGACACCGGCCAGCCGGGCCAGGTCGACGGGACGGAGACGGCGTTCGGTGGTCATCGATTTGAAGGTTACGGCAGGAGAACCACCGATGATGCCTCGAAAGCCTCAACACCGCGCTTCAATGGAAGACTTGAAGGAATGGACAACAGCATCCGGGTCACCGGCGCCCGCCTCCACAACCTCAGGAACGTCTCCCTCTCCCTCCCGAAGAACAAGCTGGTCGTCCTGACCGGCCTGTCCGGCTCCGGCAAGTCCACGCTCGCCTTCGACACCCTCCACCGGGAGGGCCAGCGGCAGTACCTGGAGTCGCTGGGCATGGTCACCGGCTTCGTCAGCAAACCCGCCGTCGACTCGATCAGCGGCCTGTCCCCGTCCATCAGCGTCGACCAGCACCTCACCAACCGCAGCCCGCGTTCCACGGTCGGCACGGTCACCGAGGTGTTCACCTACCTGCGGCTGCTGTGGTCGCGGATCGGAACCCGCCCCTGTCCCGGCTGCGGGAAGAGCATCCCGCCGTCGTACGCGAACGAGGCGGAGGCCGGCACTGCGGCCGACGAGGACGCCGAGGGCGAGCAGACCCCTTGCCCGCACTGCGGCACCCTCGTGCCCGAGCTGGTGATGGGCTCCTTCTCCTTCAACAAGCCCGCGGGCGCCTGCCCGTCCTGCACCGGCCTCGGCGAGGTGATCCGGCCCGACGTACGGCGACTGGTCGACGGCTCCCGCTCGCTGGCCCAGGGCGCCGTACGGGGTTGGAACCCGAAGCTCACCGAGTGGAACCTCACCGCGCTGCGGGCAGCCGCCCGCCACTACGGCTTCACCTTCGACGCGGATCGCCCGGTCGGTGAACTGGGCGCGCCGCTACAGGACTTGTTGGTGTACGGCGTCGAAAGCCCGGAGTTTCGACGGTACTTCCCCGCGGTCGACCCGCCGACGACCGTGGCGGCGGGCCGTTTCGAAGGGATCGCGACGGCGCTGCTGCGGCGCTACACCGAGCGCGCCGACGACCCCGAGTACCGCGAACGGGCCGAGAAACAGGGCCTGGTGAAGCAGCCCTGCGGGGAGTGCGAGGGCACCCGGCTGCGGCCGGAGAGCCGGGCGGTGACCGTGCACGGACTGACGATCGTCGAGGCGGCGCACCTGCCGCTCACCGAACTCGACGGCTGGCTGGCCGGCCTGAAGGAGCGGTCGGCCGGCGACGAGTGGCTGTTCGTGGGGCCGGTCGTCGCCGACCTGGAGGAGCGGGTACGGCGCCTGGTGGACGTCGGGGTCGGCTACCTCAGCCTGGAGCAGTCCACGCCGAGCCTCTCCGCGGGGGAGACCCAGCGGCTGCGGCTGGCCGCCCTGCTCGGCTCCGGTCTGACCGGCGTGCTGTACGTCCTCGACGAGCCGACCATCGGCCTGCACCCCTCGGACACCGCCCGCCTGATCGGCGTCCTGCGCCGCCTGCGCGACCTGGGTAACACCGTGCTGGTCGTCGAGCACGACCTGGACGTGCTGCGGGCGGCGGACCACGTGGTGGACGTCGGCCCGGGGGCGGGCCGGGACGGCGGCCGGATCGTGGCGGCCGGGACGCCGCAGGAGGTGGCCCGGGCCGAGGGATCGGTGACCGGCGCGTATCTGTCGGGCCGGCTGCCCGCGCCCGAGTCGCGTGGACGCGGCGACAGCGACTCGGCCGTCGTGATCCGTGGGGCCCGGGCCCACAACCTCAAGGACGTGACCGTACGCATCCCGCTGAACCGCCTGGTGACGGTCACGGGCCCGTCCGGCTCGGGCAAGTCGACGCTGCTGCTGGACATCCTGGGCCGGGCCGCCCGCCGGCACTTCCACCGGGCGGGGGAACTCCCCGCCGAGCACGACGGCATCGACGGCTGGGAACACCTGTCCAAGGCCGTCCTCATCGACCAGGAGCCGATCAGCCGCGTCCCGCGCTCCAACGCGGCGACGTACTCGGACGTCTTCACACCCATCCGGGAGGTCTTCGCCGCCCGCAGCGAAGGCCGCCTGACAGCGGGCCACTTCTCCTTCAACGTGCCGGGCGGACGCTGCGAACGCTGCGAGGGCGCGGGCGTGCTCACCGTCCGGATGCACTTCCTCCCGGCGGTGGAGGTGCGCTGCCCGGCGTGCCGGGGCCGCCGCTTCCGGCCGGAGGTGCTGTCCGTCCGCCACGAGGGCCACGACATCGCCGAGGTGCTGCAGGCGACGGTGGACGAGGCGCTGACGGTGTTCAAGGACGTCCCACCGGTGGCCACCCGGCTGAAGCGCATGGCGGACGTCGGCCTCGGCTACCTCCCCCTGGGCCAGCCCGCCACCACCCTCTCCGGCGGCGAGGCCCAGCGCCTGAAGCTCGCCAGGGAGCTGGGACGGCGGACGACGGGACGCGCGCTGTACCTGCTGGACGAGCCGACCACGGGCCTGCACGCCGCCGACACCGCCCGCCTCCTCGACGTCCTCCAGCGCCTCGTCGACGCGGGCCGCTCGGTCGTGACCATCGAGCACAACCTGGATGTCGTGCGGGCCTCCGACTGGCTGATCGAACTGGGGCCCGAGGGCGGCGCGGCCGGGGGACAGCTGGTGATGGAAGGAGCACCCGGGACCTGAACCTTTCCGGACCCCCGCACGTCTTCGTTCCGTATCCAATGAGCCGGAGTCCAGGCTCCAGAAGGAGGCGTACCGATGAAGACGCCACTCCAGCGCGGCAGACGCGCACCCGCGTGGGGGCTGCTGGCGGCGACCGTCGCCTCGCTGTCCGTGGGCTGCACGGCGGAGTCGTCGTCGGACGACGGCGACGGCGCGCGGCCCGCGCCGTTGTGCGCGTACGTCGTCGAGTACGACGGCCGCAGGTACCTGGGCGGGGGCGAGACCGACGTCCCCGTGGGGAAGTCGCTCGGCCATGCCACCCGCCCGGCGTGCGACGACACTCCGGGCGACGGCGACGACGGGGAGGGCCCGGCCCTGATGACCGCGTTCGCCGTGCGGGGGGTGGACCCTGGCGTCGCCATCGCGGTGGCGGAGGACACCGACCACTACCGCCTCGTCGTCGCCGACACCGTCGAGGAACTCCCGCCCGAGCTGAAGAAGCTGACCGACCGTTCCTGACGCCCGTCCGGGCCTCAGCCTCGCTTCTCCAACACCGCGTAGTCGGCGAAGCTGCGGCGGTAGCGCAGGTGCCGGGTCTCCTGGGTGTGCCTGCGCTGCCACTCCTCGACCTCGCCGGGCGCCTGGCACGGGCCGGAGCTCGCCCCGCAGTCCGCGTCGTCGCCGGAGACGCAGTACGCCTGGTACTCGGGCAGGGCCGAGGAGTCCTGCACGATCGAGTAGGGGACGTACCGGAAGATCCTGCGCCCTGCCGGTTCTCCGCCATGCTCTTCGCGTTGGTGGTGGCGCAGCAGGACGTTCGCGTCCGTCACCGCACTTCCGTCGAACGCCGCCCGCGCCTTGTCCCGCCGGGCGGCCAGTTCCTCACAGACCGCACACCCCGGTACCGGTGCGGGAGGGCGGCTCGGATCGGCCGACAGTGCTTCCCTGGAACGGTCGTTGGCCGCGCGCACGCCCGCCCTGAGCCGCTCCTCCAGGCTTGCGACCCGGATCCGCGCCGGGTCGGCCTGCCACTCCCGGCCGCCGCCGACCGGGCGCAGCATCACGTACGGGCCGGTCTTGTCCTGATACTCGCCGACCATGCGCGTTTCAGGGTCGTAGACGAGCGTTCCCGGTTCCATTCCCTGCACCTCCGTAACTCTGGGTGTACCGAGCGTTGCGCAGGGGAACAGTCCGGTTCAATGCTTGGCGTGTGACACCGGTGCACTGTCACGGAGGGGGGAGCCGTGAGCCGACGGAACGGCGGGGCGGAGTCGGGGGTGAGCACGGCTGCCGTGTTCGGAGAGGTGCTGCGGCATTTCCGGGAGGCGGCGCTGCTCACGCAGGAGGGCTTGGCGAGGCAGATCCCGTGCGACCGCTCGCACGTGGCGCGGGTGGAGGCGGGCACGAGGGTTCCGCAGGAGAGTTTCGCGAAGCAGTGCGACGAACTTCTTTGCACGGGCGGGGTGTTGCTGCGGCTGTGGGGGCGGATCGACTGGTATCCGCAGGTGGAGCATCCTGACTGGTTCCGGCGCAGGGCGGAGATGGATGCTAAGGCAGTCAAGCTGTACGAGTACCAGGACATGGTCATGCCGGGCTTGTTGCAGACAGCGGAGTACGCACGGGCGTTGCTTTCCCAGAAGGCCAGTGGCGAACTACTCGAAGAGCGGGTGCGGGCGCGTCTGAGTCGACAGCAACGCTTCCTGGCAGAGGACGGCCCGATGTACGTCGCCGTGCTGGACGAGAGTTGTCTGCGTCCCGTGGGTGACTCAGTCGTGATGCGTGATCAGTGCGTGCATCTGCTGAGCCTCGGGCAGCGCCCCAACATCCGCATCCAGGTGGCTCCGGCCAGCCGATTCGACCTGGTCCGCCCCAACAGCGCCATGTCGCTGATCACGTTGCCCAACGGGGAGCAGTGGGTCTACTCGGAGTCGCTGAGTCACGGCTACTTCAACAATGATCCAGACGCCTACGCACAACAGAGCCAGGCCTATGATGTGCTCAGGGCTGACGCTCCGTCTGCCCCGGAATCTGCCGCCTTGATCAGGGAGGCGATGGAAGGGTATGGGCGGGACCATGAACAGTCGCGACCTCGGCGCAGTCCCCTGGATCAGGAGCAGCTACAGCGGCAACGACGCCGGCAACTGCGTGGAAATAGCCCCCGGTTTCCCCGACACCGTCCCCGTCCGCGACAGCAAAACCCCTGACGGACCGGTCCTGCTCGTCACCCGGTCCGCCTGGTCCGCTTTCCTCTCCGGCGTGCGCTGAACTACTGCCCGCTCAGCATCTGCAGGATCCGGTTGGCCGCCTCCGCCACCGGCTGGCCCACGGCCCCGACGGCCGCGGCGATCGCGGCGACAGCCATCAGCGCACGGTGCCGCTCCTGCGCGGGCGCGGCGTCCGCGGCCAGCACCGGCAGGGAGTCGTCGATGAGTTGCGCACTCGGTTGCGGCAGATGGTCGCGCAACTCCCGGACTTCGCGGATCAGTTCGGCCAGGGCCAGCTGCAGGGCCGGGTCCGTTTCGCCCGTGGCCCCGTTCTTGACGATGCCCGTGTTGCCGCTGCCGCCGTGCATGCTGACGTTGTCGCCGTAGTAGTAGTTGTTGCCGCTCATGCCGCGATCCCCACGTTCCCGCTGCCGCCGTACATGTTCACGTTGTCGCCGAAGTGGTAGTTGGTGGGCGAGTTGATGGTGAGCTGCTCCACCGTCACCTGGAACTCGGTGTCGGGGTTCTCCAGTGCGCCCGCCACGTAGCCCACGAGCTGGTCGAGGTGCTGCGGGGTCCGGCTGGTGACCATGGCGGTGGACGGGCCGGCCGTCTCGATGGCGAGGACGTAGTGGGACGGCGCCGTGACCACGGAGAGCATGTCGACGAAGAAGTAGATCAGCGCCGCACCGGAGCAGACCCATACGAAGATGATCAGTCCACTGCCGCTGGACTGATTACCTTCGTACGGGGATGCCCCGCTGTCGCCGGCCTCGTTCGCGAGGGAGATCAGGCCGCCGATGATCGACAGGCCGATGGTCACGGCCAGGATGATCCCGGTGCGTGCCAGGAAGCGGAAGACCGCCTCCTTGCGCTTCGGGCGGAGGGTGAACGTGTACACCCGCGCGATGTTCCGAAGCGGGTAGGCCGCTGTGCCGACCCATAACAGCCGCTTGCTGACGCGCAGTTCGATGTCCGTCATGGCACGCGGCGGGGTGGCGGGCGGGGGTGGGACGTCCCACTGCCCCGGTGGCTGCCCCGGTGGCTGCCCTGTTTCCATGAAGTCCCCCTGAGACCTGGTGAAGGCACAGTGAGAGCGGTCACTGTGTGAACACCATTGACGACCATGAGTTCCCCGGGAGCAAGTGCTTTCACGGAAGCCCCGCACGCTGGGACCGCCCGCGCCCCTCAGGACTCGTCGCGCCTCGGGCCGCATGGGACGCGTTCACCTCGGGTCTGCGCTGACCCATCGGCCGCGCCGATGACCCCATCGGCAGCACGCCCCGCTGGCGCGTGGACCCCCGGGTCAGGCTCTCCGTAGCGTCTTCGGCATGACCTCGGATCTCAAGGGCACCGCCCAACTCACCGCCGCCATGGTGCTGTCCGGCACGCTCGGCGTCTTCGTCGTCGAGTCGGGCGCCTCGCCGTTCAACGTCGTCTTCTTCCGCGTCCTGTTCGGCGCGCTCGCCCTCGGCGCCTACGTCGTCGCGCGGGGCTGGCTGCGGGGCCACGGCTTCACGCCGCGCAGCCTCGGCCTCGCCGTCCTGGGCGGCGTGTTCATCGTCTTCAACTGGGTGTTCCTGTTCGAGTCGTACGAGAACACCTCGATCTCGGTCGCCACCGTCGTCTACCACACGCAGCCGTTCTACGTGGTGCTGCTCGGTGCGCTGCTGTTCCGTGAGCGGCTGACCGCCGCCAAGGTCTGCTGGATCGCCGTCGCCTTCGTGGGGCTGATCCTGGTCTCCGGGGTCACGCCCGGCGACTTCACGAGCGGCGGCGGGTATCTCCTCGGCGTGGGGCAGGCCCTGCTCGCCGCGCTGCTGTACGGCCTGTCCACCCTGGTCACCAAGCGCGTCACCGGCGTACGCCCGCACCTGATCGCCCTGGTCCAGGTCGTCGTCGGCATCCCGCTCCTGCTCCCCTTCGCCGACTTCGGCGCGATGCGCGGCACCGGCGCGGACTGGGGCTGGCTGATCGGGCTCGGCGTGATCCACACGGGCCTGATGTACGTCCTGATGTACGCCGCCTACGCCAAGCTGCCGACCTCGAAGATCGCCGTCCTCGCCTTCGTCTACCCGGCGATCGCCATGGTCATGGACTGGGCGGTGTACGGCCACCACATCGGACTCGTCCAGACTCTCGGTGTCCCGCTGATCGTGCTGGCGAGCCTGCGGGTCACCCTCGCTCGGCCACGAGTTTCCGCGTCTGCTCCACGAACAGCCGCGCGTGCGCCGGAAGCCGCTTCCCGGCCCGCCACGCCAGTTGCGTCCGAAGTGTGAACGGCGGCTCCCAGTCCAGCCGTACGAGTGCCCCCTCCGCGAGTTCGGCGGCGACCGTCACCTCGGGCAGCAGCGAGATCCCGAGGCCGGCCGCCGCCGCGCGTTTGGTCGCCTCGATCGTGCCGAACTCCATGAACTGCACGGACTCGGCGAGGGTGTTGAGCTCCCGCTCGAACAGGTCGCGGTAGGCGCAGCCGGGCTCGGTGGCCAGCAGGGACTGCCGTACCAGGTCCGGGAGTGTCACCGTCGAACCGGCGAGCGGATGGCCGGGTGCCGCCACCAGCGCCAGCGGCTCGACGGCCAGCACCTCGCTGTCCAGGCCCACGTGCTCGGTCTCCGCCTCCATCAGGAAGCCGAGGTCGTACGTCCCCCGCCGCAGTGCCTGCCGGGTCTCGTCGCCGGTGGTCGTCCGCAGCGCGAGCCGCACTTTCGGATAGCGGTGGTGGAACAGCTCCAGCAGCGGCGGCAGGCGGTAGGACGTCAACGACTCCATCGTGCCGACCGTGAGCGACCCCGCCGGTTCCTCGGCGTCCGCCACCGCCGCCCGTGCCTCCTCGCTCAGCTCGATGATCCGCCGCGCGTAGGGCAGCAGCCGCTCACCCGCCTCCGTCAGCCGGATGCGGCTGCCGAGCCGGTCGAACAACTCGGCGCCGAGCGTGGCCTCCAGAGCGCGGATCTGGCTGGTCACACTGGACTGCGCGTACGTCAGCTCGGCCGCGGCCCGGGTGAAGCTCAGCAGCGTGGCGACCTTCTCGAAGGTGACGAGCAGCCGCAGTTCCACGTCAGGGCTCGTCCCGCTTCTTCTTGTCGTCCTCGCCGCCGGGCTTGTCGTCGTCGCCGAGGGACTTCAGGAAATCGGGGTTGTCGTCGGGCGCGACCCACTGCCCCGGCCGACTGCCACCGCGGACCCCGGACCAGCCCTCGGCGGCCGGGCTGCGCTTCTTGCCCGCGATCAGCCAGGAGATCGAGCCGACCAGCGGGAACAGCAGCACGAGGATCGCCCACAGCGGCTTGGGCATGTGCCGGATCTCGTCGTCCTTCGTGCTGATGCAGTCGATGAACGCGTACACGCTCAGCGCCAGCGGCACGAGCAACATCAGTACCCGGAGCATGCGCGGCCTCTCAGCGAAAGCGGGTGGGCGGTTCAGGGCCAGGGTAGCCGCTCGGGGATACTGGACCGCATGGCTTACGACGATCTTCGCTCCCTGCTCAGGGCTCTGGAGCGCGAGGGCGACCTCAAGCGCATCAAGGCCGAGGTGGACCCGTATCTGGAGGTCGGGGAGATCGTCGACCGGGTGCAGAAGGCCGGCGGTCCCGCGCTGCTCTTCGAGAACGTACGCGGGTCGAGCATGCCGCTCGCGATGAACGTGTTCGGTACCGACCGGCGCCTGCTGAAGGCACTGGGCCTGAAGTCGTACGGCGAGATCTCGGAGCGGATCGGCGGGCTGCTGAAGCCCGAGCTGCCGCACGGGTTCGTCGGCGTGCGCGAGGCCTTCGGGAAGCTCGGCGCGATGACGCACGTGCCGCCGAAGAAGGTGAAGGACGGGCCCGTGCAGGAGGTCGTCCTGACCGGGGACGACGTCGACCTGGACCAGCTCCCGGCCCTCTTCACCTGGCCCAAGGACGGCGGCTCCTTCTTCAATCTGGGGCTCACCCACACCAAGGACCCGGAGAGCGGCATCCGCAATCTCGGGCTGTACCGCCTCCAGCGCCACGACAAGCGCACGATCGGCATGCACTGGCAGATCCACAAGGACAGCCGCAACCACTACCAGGTGGCGGCCAGGCGAGGGGAGCGGCTGCCCGTCGCCATCGCCTTCGGGTGCCCGCCCGCCGTGACGTACGCCTCCACCGCTCCGCTGCCCGGGGACATCGACGAGTACCTGTTCGCCGGGTTCCTGGCGGGCAAGCGGATCGAGATGGTCGACTGCAAGACCGTGCCGCTCCAGGTGCCGGCACAGGCGGAGGTCGTGATCGAGGGCTGGCTGGAGCCCGGCGAGATGCTGCCCGAGGGGCCGTTCGGTGACCACACCGGCTTCTACACGCCGCAGGAGCCGTTCCCCGCCCTGAAGATCGACTGCGTGACGATGCGGAAGCGGCCGCTGCTCCAGTCGATCGTCGTGGGCAGGCCCCCGACGGAGGACGGACCGCTCGGCCGGGCGACGGAACGCTTCTTCCTCCCGCTTCTCAAGATCATCGTGCCGGACATCGTGGACTACCACTTGCCGGAGGCGGGCGGCTTCCACAACTGCGCGATCGTCTCGATCGACAAGAAGTACCCCAAGCACGCGCAGAAGGTCATGCACGCCGTCTGGGGCGCGCACATGATGTCGCTGACCAAGCTGATCGTGGTCGTCGACTCCGACTGCGACGTGCACGACCTGCACGAGGTCGCCTGGCGGGCGCTCGGCAACACCGACTACGCCCGGGACCTGAGCATCGTCGAGGGCCCCGTCGACCACCTCGACCACGCCTCCTACCAGCAGTTCTGGGGCGGCAAGGCAGGCATCGACGCGACGAAGAAGTGGCCCGAGGAGGGCTACACGCGTGACGGCGGCTGGCCCGACATGGTGGAGTCCGATCCGGAGACCGCGGCGAAGGTGGACCGCCGCTGGAAGGAGTACGGCCTGTGAGTTCCGCTTCCGCCGCGATCCCGCAGCCGGGCCGCACGAAGGCCTTCCTCCGGCTGGTGATGATCGAGCACTCGGTCTTCGCGCTGCCCTTCGCCTACATCGCCGCCCTGACGGCGATGTACCAGTGGGACAAGAACGTCCACTGGGGGCGGCTGCTGCTGGTCACCATCTGCATGGTGGGGCTGCGCACCTTCGCGATGGCGGTCAACCGGATCATCGACCGCGAGATCGACGCCCGTAACCCGCGCACCGCGCACCGCGAGCTGGTGACGGGCGCGATGTCGGTACGGCACGCGTGGACGGGGGCCCTGATCGCCCTCGTCGTCTTCCTCGGCGCGGCGGCCCTGCTCAACCCGCTGTGCCTGGCGCTGGCCCCCATCGCGGTGATCCCGATGGTGGTCTACCCGTACGGCAAGCGGTTCACGAACTTCCCGCAGGCCATCCTGGGCCTCGCCCAGGCGATGGGCCCGGTCGGCGGCTGGCTGGCGGTCACGGGTTCCTGGTCCTGGGACGCGGTGATCCTCGGTCTCGCCGTCGGCATCTGGATCGGCGGCTTCGACCTGATCTACGCCTGCCAGGACGTCGAGACCGACCGCGAGATCGGCGTCATGTCCGTCCCGGCCCGCTTCGGCATCCCGGCGGCGATCTGGGGCGCACGGGTCTGCCACACCCTCACGACGGCCCTGTTCGTCTGGTACGCCCTGGCCACCGACGCGGGCGCCTTCTTCTGGCTGGGCCTGCTGATCGTCGCCGCCGCGTTCCTCTACGAGCACACGATCGTCCGCCCCCACGACCTGTCCCGAGTGAACAGGGCGTTCTTCAGCGTCAACGGCTTCATCGGCATTGCCCTGTTCGTGTGTGCGCTGCTGGACCTGCTGGTGCGCGGCCTCACTGTGTGAGCGCGTGCGGGGTGGCACGCCGGCGGCGGAACACGAACGCCGCCGCCACGCCCGCCAGCAGGCCCATCAGGTGGCCCTGCCAGCTGACGCCCGTCTGGGTGGGGGCCAGGCCCGCCAGGATGGAGCCGCCCCAGATCGCGGCGATCAGGACGCCGGCCAGGATGCCCAAGGGGCGGCGCTCGACGAAGCCGGTGATCAGCAGGAAGCCGAAGAGGCCGAAGATCAGGCCGGAGGCGCCCGCGGTGTTGGTGTGGGCCGGGGCTATGAGCCATACGCCCAGGCCGTCGACGATCACGATCAGCGCGCAGACCAGCAGGAAACGGCGCAGCCCCGCGAGCGCGGCGAGGAAGCCGAGGACCAGCAGCGGCACCGTGTTCGCGGCCAGATGGGCGAAGCCGAAGTGGATGAAGGCCGACGGGACGACGTCGACCAGCTCGGACGGGGTGCGCGGGGTGACGCCGAGGCCGTCCAGCACGTGCCCGCTTATCACGTCCACCACTTCCAGCAGCCACAGCAGCGCGATCCAGGCCAGCATCAGCTTGCCCGCGGCCATCGCACGGTCGCCGCGCGACCAGCCGGCTCCCACACCCGACATGGCGACCCCCAGTGCTCGCTCGTCTCCTTCAGGGAACGCCCCGCCCCCCTTGGCCGGTTCCCACCCTGTGACGCCGGATAGGCTCGGAGTTGTGAACCCAGTCAAGCCAGGCGAGACACCGCGTACGCCTTGGATCGTAGGGGTGTCCGGCGCCTCCGGCACCCCGTATGCCGCTGCCGTGCTGCGGGCACTCCTCGCCGCCGGCGAGAGCGTCGACCTCGTGGTGTCCCGGGCCTCCCGCCTCACCCTGCTCGACGAGACCGGGATCTCCTTCCGGGACGCCCACTGGCAGGACGACCTGCGGGAATGGCTGTCCCGGGGCGCCGACGGCAAGCCCGGCACGTTCTCCGTGGACATCGACGCCGTACGGCACTGGAGCGCCGGCGACCTGGCCGCCGGGCCCTCCTCGGGGTCGTACCCCACCAAGGGCATGCTGATCGTGCCCGCCTCGACCGCGAGCGTGGCCGGGGTCGCGCTCGGGCTGTCGAAGGACCTGTTGCAGAGGGCGGCGAGCGTGACCCTGAAGGAGAGCCGCCCCCTGGTCGTGGCCGTACGCGAGACCCCGCTGAACGGCCAGACCCTGCGGCACCTGGTCACCCTCGACGACGCGGGCGCGACGGTCGTGCCCGCCTCACCCGCCTTCTACGCGGGCGCGACGCACATCCAGGACCTGGTGGACTTCGTCGCCGGACGCGTACTCGACTCGGCGGGCGTGCCGCACCGGCTCTACCGCCGTTGGCAAGGTGAGCTCGGCGGCGGATCACACCGCGCCGACTGAGCCACACCCCTGCACGGCGCCAGTACGTCATCACAACCACAGACTTTTCAGACAACTTCAGCGGAAGGCTTCGATCGCAATGGACGCGGTGGACAGGCAGCTCATCCAGGCCCTGAGGGAGAACGGCCGGGCCTCCTACGCGGAGCTGGGACGCCTCGTCGGACTGTCGGGACCGAGCGTCACCGACCGCATCAACCGGCTGGAGGCGGCCGGTGTCATCACCGGCTACCGGGCCACCGTCGACGCCGCCTCGCTCGGCCTCGGCGTCACCGCCCTGATCGGCATCTCGCTCTCCGACGCCACCGACCACGAGGACGTGGCGCAGCGGCTTCGGGACCTTTCGGAGATCGAGGACTGCTGGTTCATCGCGGGCGACGACTCGTACATGCTCAAGGTGCGGGCGGAGAACGTGGACGGCCTGGAGAAGATCATCCGGCGGCTCAGCGGCACCAAGGGCGTCTCCCGGACGCGCACGACCATCGTGCTCTCCACGAAGTGGGAGAACCGGGTCGGGGAGCTGCCCGAAGAGGAGTAGTCGTAACGTTGGCACGTCGTCGTAGAAAGGTGTGGGCATGGATCTCGGGCTCAAGCGCGAGCTGGAGGAGAAGGTCAGGGCGGGTGTACGCCTGACCCGTGAGGACGGCATCGCGCTGTACGAGTCGGACGACCTGGCCTGGCTCGGCGGCCTCGCACACGAGGTGCGCACGCGCAAGAACGGCGACGTCGTGCACTTCAACGTCAACCGTCACCTCAACATGACCAACGTGTGCACGGCCTCCTGCGCGTACTGCTCCTTCCAGCGCAAGCCGGGGGAGAAGGACGCGTACACGATGCGCATCGAGGAGGCCGTCAAGCTCGCGAAGGCGATGGAGGGCGAGAACCTCACCGAGCTGCACATCGTCAACGGGCTGCACCCGAACCTGCCGTGGCGCTATTACCCGCGCTCGCTGCGGGAGTTGAAGGCCGCGCTGCCGCACGTCTCGCTGAAGGCCTTCACGGCCACCGAGATCCACCACTTCGAGACCATCTCCGGGATGAGCGCGTCGGAGATCCTGGACGAGCTGATCGACGCGGGGCTGGAGTCGTTGACCGGCGGTGGTGCGGAGATCTTCGACTGGGAGGTCCGGCAGCACATCGTGGACCACCGGACCCACTGGGAGGACTGGTCCCGGATCCACCGGCTCGCGCACGAGAAGGGTCTGAAGACTCCGTGCACGATGCTGTACGGCCACATCGAGGAACCGCGGCACCGGGTGGATCACGTGCTGCGGCTGCGTGAGCTCCAGGACGAGACCGGGGGTTTCCAGGTCTTCATCCCGCTGCGGTACCAGCACGACTTCGTCGACCTGCAGGACGGCAAGGTGCGGAATCGCCTTCAGGCGCGGACGCAGATGGCGACGGGGGCGGAGGCGCTGAAGACCTTCGCGGTGTCGCGGCTGCTGTTCGACAACGTGCCGCATGTGAAGGTCTTCTGGGTCATGCATGGTGTCCAGACCGCGCAGCTGGCGTTGCAGCACGGGGCGGACGACATGGACGGGTCCGTCGTCGAGTACAAGATCACGCATGACGCGGACAACTTCGGTACGCCGAACAAGCTGACGCGTGAGGACTTGCTCGACCTGATTCGCGACGCCGGGTTCCGTCCGGTGGAGCGGAACACGCGGTACGAGATCATTCGGGAGTACGAGGGGCCGGACCCGGAGCGTCGGGAGTCTCCTCAGCCCATGCGGGTGTGACCCCGAGGTGGGTACCCGGGGGGCATGGTTGCCACCAAGGCGCCTGAAGACGCCTATACCGCTGAACCCTTTGTTCCTGGTCGCGGTGGGTTGCCCGCCCTGCGGCGGGCCGCTGCCGACTGCCGGGGTTGCCCCCTGCACCGGGACGCCACGCAGACCGTCTTCGGGGCCGGAGACAAGGACGCTCGCGTCATGCTCGTCGGGGAGCAGCCCGGGGATCAGGAGGACCGGCAGGGGGAGCCGTTCGTCGGGCCCGCCGGGCGGCTTCTGGACCGTGCTCTGGAGGAGGCGGGCATAGACCCTTCAGAGGCCTACGTCACCAACGCGGTCAAGCACTTCAAGTTCACTCAGGCCGAACCGCGCAAGCGCCGGATCCACAAGGCACCCACCCTGCGTGAGATGACCGCGTGCGGGCCCTGGCTGGCCGCGGAGCTCGCGGTCGTGGAGCCGGAGCTGATCGTCGTCCTGGGTGCCACCGCCGGGAAGGCGCTGCTCGGGTCCTCGTTCCGGGTCACGCAGGTGCGGGGCACGGTGCTGGAGGAGGAGATCCACGGCCGGCCGGAGCGGCTGGTGCCGACGGTGCACCCGTCGTCGGTGCTGCGGGCGGACGACCGGGAGGCGGCGTACCGGGGGCTGCTGTCGGACTTGAAGGTGGCGGCGCAGGCACTGGCGTAATAGCTACAATCGCTCCATGCCCCTTACCTTCACCTTCGATCCCGCCGTCACGCCCGAGCTGCGTGACGGCATCCTCGACCTGTGGGCCGACGTCTCCAACGCCGGCGGGGCCGTCGGCTTCGTGCCGCCGGTGGCGCGGGAGGACATCCGTCCCTGGCTGGTGCGGCACTTCGCGTCGATGGCGGAGGGGCGGGTCAGGCTTCTCGTCGGGCACGACGAGGAGGGACGCGTCGCGGCGACCGCGTTCCTCACCCTCAATACGCACCATCTGATGACGCATTGGCTGTGGCTCTACACGGTGATGGTGCACCCGCGTCACCAGGGCAAGGGCTACGGGCGCGACCTGCTGGCCGCCGCCGCGGACGCGGCCCGGGGGCTCGACGGCATCGAGGCGATCCGCCTCACCTGCCGCGGGGGTCTCGGCCTGGAGCGCTTCTACGAGTCCTGCGGTTACAAGGAGGTCGGCCGCATCCCCGGCGCGATCCGGGTGGCGCCCGGGGACGACCGGGACGACGTCGTCATGCTGCTGCCGCTCGCCTGAACCCCGCCTCGTACCCCCCTGCAAGATCGACGGCCCGGCGTGTTTCACTGGACGGTGCCCCTTTGGGTGCGTTCTGGCCGTTCGAACCGGAAGAGTGGATTGAGATGCTCCGCTACACGCTGATGCGCCTCGGTATCTTCGCAGGCTGCCTCGTGGTCGTCTGGGGCCTCGTCTACTCCGGCCTCGCCCCGCGCGGCCTCGGTGCCAGCAACGGCCTGTGGATCGTCATGCTCGCCCTGCTGCTCTCCGCGCCGATCAGTTTCGTCGTGCTGCGCAAGGAGCGGGACCGGGCGTCCGTGCAGATCGTGCGGCGGGTGGACCGGATGAAGGCCAACCTGGAGGCCAGCCGCAGCCAGGAGGACGTCGCCGACGACTCGTCCCGGGCACAGGGCCAGGCCTCGTAAGGTCCCCGCACAGGCGTACAGCGCCCCGTTTCCGTACTTGCACGGAAACGGGGCGCTTTGTCTTATGTGGGTGGGGTCATGTTTCGGCCTGTCAAAGCCAGGCTTTGAGGTCCTCAAAGTTCAGGTGTTAAGGTCGATGTCATGAAGTCAGCAGTCGCGCCCTCCATGCCTCTGAGCGTTCCGCTCGTGGCGCGCCTGCACGTGGATCTCTGTCGGTGCGCGTCCGCTACCTGTCGTCCCTGACGTATCGCAACCCCCGTCGTCTCCCACGTCAGTCCCTACGCGTCCCCCAACGGAGCCAGTCCGTGTCCTCACGCACGAAGTCCTTCAAGGTGCCCTTCTGGGCCCAGATCATCGCCGGTCTCGTCCTGGGTGTGCTGCTCGGCTGGCTCGCCCGCAGCCAGGATCTGTCCTGGCTGGTCACGACCCTGGAGAAGGTCGGCGACACGTTCATCGGCCTGCTGAAGCTCGCCGTCGCCCCGCTCGTCTTCTTCGCGATCCTGGTCTCGATCACCAACCTGCGGAAGGTCAACAACGCGGCCCGCCTGGCCTCGCGCACCCTCCTGTGGTTCATGGCCACGTCGCTGATCGCGGTGAGCATCGGCCTGGTCATCGGCCTGGTCACCAACCCGGGCGCCGGCACGGGCCTCACCCCGAAGGACGGCGCGAAGCCCGACCAGGCCGGCTCCTGGATCGACTTCCTCACCGGCATCGTGCCGACGGACGTCATCACGCCGTTCACCGAGCTGAACGTCCTGCAGATCGTCTTCATGGCGGCCGTCGCCGGTATCGCGGCCCTGCAGCTCGGTGAGAGGGCCCAGCCGATCCTCACCCTCAGCGAGTCCGTACTCGAACTGCTGCAGAAGGCGCTGTGGTGGGTCATCCGGCTCGCCCCGCTCGGCACCGTCGGCCTCATCGGCAACGCCATCGCCACCTACGGCTGGGACCTGATCGGCAAGTACGCGACGTTCACCGCCGACATCTACGTCGGCTGCCTGATCGTGCTGTTCGGCGTCTACCCGGCGCTGCTCGCGACCGTCGCCAAGGTCAACCCGATCCAGTTCTTCAAGGGCGCCTGGCCCGCGATCCAGCTGGCCTTCGTCTCCCGCTCGTCCGTGGGCACGATGCCGCTGACGCAGAAGGTCACCGAGCGGCTCGGCGTGCCGAAGGAGTACGCGTCCTTCGCGGTGCCGTTCGGCGCGACGACCAAGATGGACGGCTGCGCCGCGATCTACCCGGCCATTGCCGCGATCTTCGTCGCCCAGATCTTCGACATCCAGCTGGGCGTCGGTGACTACCTGCTGATCGCGTTCGTCTCGGTGGTCGGCTCCGCCGCCACCGCCGGTCTCACCGGTGCGACGGTCATGCTGACCCTCACCCTCTCCACCCTCGGCCTGCCGATGGAGGGCGTGGGCCTGCTCCTCGCGATCGACCCGATCCTCGACATGATCCGCACCGCGACCAACGTCGCCGGTCAGGCCCTGATCCCGGTCCTGGTCTCCGCCCGCGAGAACCTGCTCGACCGCACGGCCTACGCCACGGCCGACGGCTCCTCCCTGGACGAGCCGCGCGAGGCGCAGCCCGAGCAGGTCCCCGCCGCGGCCTGACGCGCCGACGCCCTCCCTGGCCGGTCCTCATCGGTTTCCCGACCGAGGGTCGGCCGGGGGGACCGTACGCTAAGCGGTATGGGTGCCGTGAAGACCAAGCGGATGCCACGTGCGGTCCGTGAACAGCAGATGCTGGACGCCGCCGTGCAGATCTTTGGACAACGGGGGTACATGGCCGCGTCGATGGACGAGATAGCCGAACTCGCGGGCGTGTCCAAGCCGTTGGTCTACCTGTACCTGAACTCCAAGGAAGACCTCTTCACCGCCTGCATCCGCCGCGAGTCCAAGGCACTCGTCGAGGCGGTCCGGGCCGGTGTCCGGCCCGATCTGCCCGCCGACCGGCAACTCTGGGAAGGGCTCGGCGCGTTCTTCGCGCACACCGCGCGCAACCCGGACGCCTGGTCGGTCCTGCACCTCCAGGCCCGTACGCACGGCGAGCCCTTCGCCGCCGAGGTCGCCGCGATGCGCGAGGAGATCGTCGCGTTCGTGACCCAGCTCATCCTCGCCGCCGCGCGTGAGGCACACCGTGACCCCGACCTCCCGGAACGCGAGGTCGCCGGGCTCGCCGAGGCCCTGGTCGGCGCCGCCGAGTCGCTCGCCGCCTGGGCCAACGCCACCCCGGGCGTCACGGCCCGCCAGGCCGCGGCCACGATGATGAACTTCGCCTGGGCGGGCCTGGGTGACCTCATGGCGGGGCGGCCTTGGTCACCGCCGGAGGGGCAGGCAGGCCCCTAGACCGCCGGCCCGTCCGTCACACCGGGTGGACGTCCCCGGTCACATGCACCCGCTCGGCCCCGCTCCGCAGCTCGAACCGGCCGTCCTCCGCCGCGTACGTCACCGTCCCGGGCAGCAGGACCGGTGCCCGGAAGTCCGCGCGGACATGGCAGGAGTCCGGCGTGCCGTGTGCGGCGAGACAGCGGGCGACGGTCCACATGCCGTGGGCGATGGCCCGGGGGAAGCCGAACAGGCGGGCGGTGAGCGGGTGGAGGTGGATCGGGTTGCGGTCGCCGGACGCCGCCGCGTACCGGCGTCCGACATCCTCGGCGAGCCGCCATTCGGCGACGGCCGGCAGCGGTTTCCGTATCTCCTCCCGGGGCGTCCCGGCATCCTCCCGTGGCGCCTGGGCGGGCCGTCGCGTTCGGTGCCGGGCGAGGTAGGTGCTCCTCGACTCCCAGACGATGTCCCCGTCCTCGCACACCTCGGTGACGACCGACGCCTCCGTGCCGCGCCGGTGGGGCGCCAACCCCTCGACGTACACCGCGAGTTCGTACGCGCCGGTGGCCGGCGTCGCCCGGTGCCGGGTGATCGTGATCGACGTGTGGACGAGTCCCAGCAGCGGCAGCGGAAAGTCCCGGCCGCTCATCAGCCGCATGGCCAGGGGGAATCCCAGCACGTGCGGATACGTCAGCGGCAGCGCGTCCTCCCCGGTCGGGAACCCGCAGACCCGCTCGTACGCCGCCAGCCGTGCGAGGTCGACGCGCAGGCCGGGCAGCACGAGCCGGGTGCGCGGGAACTCCGCGTCGGGGGCCGGGCGTTTGAAGGGGGACAGCAGGGCACCGCGCGCGAGCAGCGGGGCGAGGGAGGGGGACCCGGTGAGGACGAGAGCGGCGTCGACCATCACGCCCCCAGCAGGCTCTGGCCGCATACGCGCACGACCTGCCCGTTGACCGCGCCCGAGGCCGGGTGCGCGAGCCAGGCGGTGGTCTCGGCGACATCGACCGGCAGACCGCCCTGCGCGAGGGAGTTCATGCGGCGGCCCGCCTCGCGGATGAACAGCGGGACGGCGGCCGTCATCTTCGTCTCGATGAAGCCCGGCGCGACCGCGTTGACCGTCACCCCGTGCTCCGCGAGCGCGCGCGGCGCGAGGGAGCGGACCAGGCCGACGATGCCCGCCTTGCTCGCCCCGTAGTTGGTCTGGCCCGTGTTGCCGGCGATGCCCGCGATCGAGGCGGTCGCCACGATCCGGCCGCCCCGGTTCAGTGTCCCGGTCTTCAGCAGCGCGTCCGTCGTGCGCAGCACACTCGCCAGGTTCACCTCCAGCACCGGGATCCAGCGTTCGGCGGGCATGTTCACCAGTCGGCGGTCCCGCGTGATGCCCGCGTTGTGGATGAGCAGGTCCAGGCCGTCCGGCAGGGCCTCGGCGATGCGCGCGCCCGCGTCGGCGGCCGTGATGTCGAGGAGCAGCGCGGTGCCGCCGAGCCGGTCGGCGACGCGCCGGGCGTCCTGCTCGGCCTGTGGCACGTCGAGGACGACGACCCGGGCCCCGTCCCGGGCGAGCGTCTCGGCGACCGCCTCACCGATGCCGCGGGCCGCGCCGGTGACCAGGGCGGTGCGGCCGGCGAGGGGACGGTCCCGGTCGAGAGGGGTGGCGGGCTCGTCGCCGGACCCGACCTCGATCACCTGCCCGCTCACATACGCCGACTTGGGCGACAGCAGGAAACGGAGGGTGGACTCGGCCGCGGAAGCGTCGACGAGGCGGACCAGGTTCACGGTCCGGCCCCGGCCGATCTCCTTGCCCAGGGAGCGCGTGAAGCCCTCCAGGGCCTGCTGGGCGGCGGCCTGGTGGTGGTCGGCGGGGTCGAGCGGCGCGCCCAGCACGACCACGCGCCCGCTCGCGACCACCGAGCGCACGACAGGGTGCAGGGCCGCGTGCACCTCGGCCAGCCCCTCCACGTCCCGCACCCCGCTCGCGTCCAGGACGACGGCCGCCGCCCGGTCGGAGCCGGCCGGGCCGATCCCCGTCCGGGCGAGGACCGGCGCCAGGTCGAGGCCGGACCTGCCGGTGGTGAGGTGGAGGAGGCCGCCGTCGAGGGCGGGCCGCTCGGGGGACCAGCGGGTCAGCGCCGCGGGCTGGGGCAGGCCGAGCCGGCGGGTGAGGAAGCGGCCGGGCCCGGTGGCGGTGAAGCTCAGATAGCGGTCGGCCATGGCGACTCCCAGCTCGGATGACTGCTCACATTTGCTTACTCTGGAGTAAGGTTACCGCAGGTAAGGCTACGTCACAGACGAGGAGCGGGTCGAGATGAGCCCCCAGAAGATGTCGGTGCGGCGCGTGGCGGTCGTCGGCGGAGCGCGCATCCCGTTCGCCCGCTCCGACGGCCCGTACGCCACCGCCTCCAACCAGCGGATGCTCACCGCCGCCCTCGACGGCCTGGTCGAGCGGTACGGGCTCCAGGAGCCGGGCGCGGTCGGCGAGTTCGTGGCCGGCGCGGTCCTCAAGCACAGCCGCGACTTCAACCTGGCCCGCGAAACGGTCCTCGGCTCGCGCCTGCACCCGGCCACCCCCGCCTACGACATCCAGCAGGCCTGCGGCACCGGACTCCAGGCCGTCATCGCCGCCGCCAACAAGATCGCCCTCGGCCAGACCGAGTCGGCGGTCGCGGGCGGCGCCGACACGGCGAGCGACGCGCCCCTGGGCGTCAACGACACCCTGCGCCGCATCCTGCTGGAGGCTCGGCGGGCGAAGTCCGTGGGCGCCCGGCTGAAGGCCCTGGCGAAGGTGCGCCCCTCTCACCTCGTCCCCGACATCCCGCGCAACTCCGAGCCGCGCACCGGCCTGTCCATGGGCGAACACGCCGCCGTCACCGCCCGCGCCTGGGACATCGGCCGCGCGGCGCAGGACGAACTCGCGGCGACCAGTCACCAGCGGCTGGCGGCGGCGTACGAACGCGGCTTCTTCCAGGACCTGGTGATCCCCTTCCGCGGCCTGGTCCGCGACCAGAACCTGCGTCCCGGCTCCACCGCGGAGAAACTCGCCTCCCTGAAGCCGGTGTTCGGCCTCGGCCACCCCGACCCGACCATGACGGCCGGGAACTCGACCCCGCTGACGGACGGGGCCGCGACCGTCCTGCTGGCGAGCGAGGAGTGGGCCCGCGAGCGCGGCCTGGAGCCGCTGGCGTATCTCACCGCGTACGAGACGGCGGCCGTCGACTTCGTCGGCGGAGATGTCGCCGGTGGCGAGGACGGGCTGCTCATGGCACCCGCGTACGCGGTTCCGCGCATGCTGGAGCGGGCCGGACTCGGCCTGGCCGACTTCGACCTGGTGGAGATCCACGAGGCCTTCGCCTCCCAGGTGCTGGCGACGCTCGCGGCCTGGGAGAAGCGGGGTCTCGGCACGGTGGATCGCGCCCGGCTGAACGTCGCGGGCTCGTCCCTCGCCACCGGCCACCCCTTCGCCGCCACCGGCGCCCGGATCGTGGCGACCCTGGCCAAGCTGCTCGCCGAACGGGACGCACCCGCGCGCGGGTTGATCTCGGTCTGCGCGGCGGGCGGCCAGGGGGTGACGGCGATCCTGGAACGGGCCTGACAGGGGAGGACGGGCCGAACCTGAAGGTCCCTCACGTAACCCCCGAGAATGCACAGGCCTGGCGCCGGACCATCCCCGAACCCGCACAAACCCGCCACGTAAGGCCCGTACGATCCCGTTCCTACCGCCAGTAACCCCTTTCTGGGGGTTCAACCGGTTGAGCGCCTCGGCGTGCGAGGCACGTACGTATGCAGCAAGCAGTTCTTTCGCTGCGCGCCCCAGGAGCCGCCCGTGTCCACTGCCCATCCCTCCTCCGCCTACGGTGACATCTACGGCGGACCGGTCCTGGTCGAGCCCGAGACGCGGCGGCTCGACGGGGCGGTGCGGGAGGCGTCCGTACCGCCGCTGGCGCCGCCGTGGACCCACGGGTCCCTCGCCGACCTGCCGTTCGACAACGCGAGCGCGGCCCCGGACGCCGTGGCGCTCAGCCGCAAGGGCGCCGACGGGCGCTGGAGCGACGTCACGGCGGCCCGGTTCGCCGACCAGGTGCTGGCCGTGGCGAAGGGACTGATCGCCGAAGGGCTGATGCCGGGCGACCGGATCGCCGTGATGGCCCGCACGATCTACGAGTGGACGGTCCTGGACTTCGCGGCCTGGGCGGCCGGTCTGGTCACCGTTCCCATCTATCCCACGTCCTCCGTCTTCCAGGCCCGCTGGATCCTCCAGGACTCCGGCGCGGTCGCCCTGGTCACCGAGTTCGCCGGGCAGGCCGCCGCGCTCGGTCCTGAGCGCGAACGCCTGCCCGACCTGAGGCACATGTGGGTCGTGGAGAAGGGCCACGTGGACCGGCTCGCGGAAGCCGGCGCGCACCTGTCCGACCAGGAGGTCGAGGTGCGGCGCGGCATGCTGGGCCCCGGCACGCTGGCCACCCTCATCTACACCTCGGGCACCACGGGCCGCCCCAAGGGCTGCGCGCTCACCCACGGCAACTTCTTCGCCGAGGTCGACAACGCGATCGAACTCCTCTACCCCGTCTTCAAGGCCAAGACCAGCGAAGAGGCCTCGGTCCTGCTGTTCCTGCCCATGTCCCACGTCTTCGGGCGCATGGTGGCGATCGCCTGCGTCCGCGCCCGCGTACGGCTGGGCCACGCGCCGAGCATCAAGGCGGACAACCTGCTCCCGGATCTGGCGAGCTTCCGGCCGACCTGTCTGATCGCCATCCCGTACATGCTGGAGAAGGTCTTCAACTCGGCCCGTGCCAAGGCCGAGGCGGGCGGCCGGGTGACGTCGTTCGACCGCGCGGTGTCGGTGGCGCAGCGCTACGGCGAGGCGATGGAGGCCCAGCAGACGGGCGCCGGCTCCGGCCCCTCCCACGCCCTCAGGGCCGCCCGGGTCTTCTACGACCCCCTGGTCTACCGCCGTATCCGCAACGCCATGGGAGGCAGGGTCCGCTACGCCATCTGCGGCGGCTCACCGCTGGGCCGCCGCCTCGCCGCGTTCTACGCGGGAGCAGGCATCGAGATCTTCGAGGGCTACGGCCTGACGGAGACCACGGGCGCGTCGACCGTCACCCCGCCCCTGAAACCCCGCCTGGGCACGGTCGGCTGGCCCCTGCCCGGCACTCGCGTCCGTATCGCCGCCGACGGCGAGATCCTCCTCGCCGGCGACCACGTCCTGCGCGGCTACTGGGACCCCCAGGCCGGTGGCGTCGTACCCGCCGCCCCCGACGGCTGGCTCGCCACGGGCGACATCGGCGAACTGGACGACGAGGGCTACCTGACGATCACCGGCCGCAAGAAGGAACTGCTGATCACCGCGGGCGGCAAGAGCGTCGCCCCGGCCCCCCTGGAGAACTGGCTGCGCTCCCACCCGCTGATCTCCCAGTGCATCGTCCTGGGCGACGGCCGTCCCTTCGTCTCGGCTCTGATCACCCTGGACCCGGAGGGCATCACCCACTGGCGCCAGATGAACGGCAAACACCCCGTACCGCCCAAACTCCTCGTCGACGACGAGGAACTCCGCTCCGTCCTCCAGCGCGCCATCGACGAGGCCAACAAGATGGTCTCCCGCCCGGAGTCCATCCGCCGCTTCGCGATCCTTCCCGAGGACTTCTCCGAGGAGGCGGGCCACCTGACCCCGTCGATGAAGCTCCGCCGCGAGGCGGTGATGCGCTCCTTCGCGGCGGAAGTGGAGGGTCTGTACGCGCGGTGAGGCACCGAGCCCGCGCCGGTTTCCCCGACCAGGCCTCCTCTCGCCTTCCAGGGCGGCTACCGTCGTGTCATGGGGTGGAAGTCGAAGCGGGTCGAGGCGGTCGGGGAGCGGGCGGTCGGGGCGGGAGGTGACGTCAAGGCCGCCGCGACCGGCGATCACGGCGTGGCCATGTACATCGAGAACCAGTACGTGCAGCAGACGGCGGAAACGGTCCTGACCCCCGAGGAGACGGACGAGGCACTGCGCCGTTACGCCACGCGCATCCGCGAGACCTACGGCCGCCTGGACCTGGAAGTGCTGATCCCGACCGAGGAGGGCGAGCATCCTCCGGTCGGTCTGGACGAGGTGTTCGTCGCGCCCACCGTACGGGCCGACCCGCCGCCCGTGGAACTGCCCCGCGACATCCGTCAGCGGCTCGTGGACTCCGGTGAGTGGCCATCGAGTCTCCCGCCCGGCCTCGAACGCGAGGCACTGGACCGCGCTCGGCAGGCCTACGCGGAGCGTCCCGCGCGGGACGTCCTGGAGGTGCTGGCCGACCCGCACGAGGACCGTCTCGTCCTGCTCGGCGACCCCGGCGCGGGCAAGTCGACCCTCGCACGCCATCTCGCGCTGACCCTCACCGGAGCGGTCCGGCCGGGCGACCCGCTGGCAGCCCTCGACGGCCGCGTACCGCTCGTCGTCGAACTGCGGGAGTACGCCGCGGGGGAGTGGCGGGAGCGGACGTTCGAGGACTTCCTCGAGCACCTGCACGCCACGAAGGGCATGGCGCCCCCGTACCCGGTCACCGAACGGATCCTGGCCGAGGGCCGTGCGGTGGTCGTCTTCGACGGCCTGGACGAACTCTTCGAACCCGCCGCACGGGAACAGGTCAGTCACCGCATCGCCGACTTCGCCGGCCGCTACCAGCAGGCCGGGGTCCGGGTGGTGGTGACCTCGCGCGTCATCGGATACCGGCGGGGCGTCCTGGAGCGCGCCGGTTTCGCCCACTACATGGTCCAGGACCTGAGCAGGCAGCAGATAGAACTCTTCGCCCGGCAGTGGTACGCCACCGCGTACCCGCACGACGAGGAGCGCGCCGCCCGCCTGTGCCGTCGGCTCACCGAGGCGGTCGGGCACTCCCGGCCGGTGGGTGAGCTGGCCGGCAATCCCCTCCTGCTGACCATCCTCGCCATCATCGGCCGCCGCAGGGAGCTGCCCCGGGACCGGCAGGGCGTCTACCGGCACGCCGTCGCGGTCCTGGTGGCGCACTGGGACGAACACGCCAAGCACCTGCGCGGGCCGACGGACCTGGAGGCACTGTCCTACCTCGGAGACGAGGACCGGCACGAGCTGCTCCGGCTCGTCGCCCGGCGCATGCAGGACGGCGAGGGCGGCATCGCCGGGAACCACATCCACCAGGACGAACTGCTCGCCACGTTCAAGGAGTATCTGTCAGAGCAGTACGAACTGCCCGTCGCGCAGGCTGTGTCGGCGGCCCGGACGATGGTGCGGCAGTTCCGGGAGCGGAACTTCATCCTCAGCCACTACGGGGGCGGGGTGTACGGCTTCGTGCACCGGGCCTTCCTCGAATACCTCGCGGCCGTCGACATCGACCGGCGCTACACGCGGGAGCGGGAGTGGACCCGGGAGGAGTTCGTCGAGGAGGTGTTCGCACGGCACGCGGAGGACCCGGCCTGGCACGAGGTCCTGCTGCTCCTGGTCGGGCAGATCGGGGAGCGGGAAGCGGGCGCGGTGATCGACCGGTTGCTGGAGATGCACCGGCGGCGGGTCGACCCCGACTGGGACTCGTCCCTGCTGACGCTGAGTGTGCGGGCGCTGGCGGAGGTACGCAGGATCGGAGTGCTTGCGGGGCAGAGCAGGGCGGTTGTGGACGAAATCGTCGCGCGCGTGGAGCGGAGAGATTCGTTGTTTCTGCTGACCGGCGTCGACGGGACGGAAGAGACCCTGGCTGCCCTCAAGACCTTTCCCCCGCACTGGAGCGGGCGATCCCGGTTCCTGCGCTGGTTCCATCTGCGCGGCCAGTTCCTCAGCGAGTCGCTGCCTGGCCAGTACGCGTCCGTGCTCTACCAGGAGTCGACGATCCCGCGGATCATGGCCGGGTGGGCCCATTCCGACTTGGTCCAAGCCGCACTTGTGGCGGGGCTGGGGGAACGCTGGGGGGACGAGCGGGACGTCCGCGAGCTGCTGCGCACGCGCGCGGCCGCCGACCCCGCTGAGCACGTCCGCAGTAAGGCTCTGGAAGCGCTGGCCGAACTGGGCGCGGGCGAGGGGGACGTCAGCGAGCTGCTCGCGGATCGTTCGGTCGCGGACTCCTCACTGCGGATCCGCGTCCTCGCGCTGTCACTCCGCGGTGACAGCGCGTCGGACAAGGACCTGTGGGCGCCCATCACCGCCCTCGCCGTCTCCGCGGAGGACAAGTACCAGCGGTGCCACGCGTTGTCCGCGCTGGCTCAGCATCGTGGTGACCAGCCCGAGGTCAGGGAACTGCTTTGCCGCTTGGCGGTCGAAGACCCCGACGGCTCCGTGCGGGATGAGGCACTGAGTCATCTCGATGGTCTGCTGGACGACGAACGCGTGGCGGCCCTGATGCGCAGCCGGGTAGCGGAGGACCCGGCCCCCCACGTCCGGCTGACAGCCCTGTCTTACCTGACCCGACACACGGGGGAGCCCGAGCTGGCGCGCAGACTCGCAGTCGAGGACCCGTACTCGTTCGTCCGGTCACAGGCCCTGTTCAGCTTGCGGGCCATCCGTAGTGACGACCCCGCCACCTGGGAGCTGGCCCGGCGTCGAGCCGTTGCGGACCCGGACGAGAGGGTCCGCCGATCGGCGTGCAGCATGCTGGGGCAGACGGCGGGATCCCAGCCCGGCACGGTCGAGTTCCTGCGCGAGCGGGCTGTGGCGGACCCCGGACCGCAGGCTCGGGGAGGCGCGCTCTACGGGCTGGTACGACTGACAGCGGACGAGCCCGGCACCTGGGAACTCGTCCGCGAGCATGCCGTCGGTGACACCGATGGCGTCGTACGGGCGGAGGCCGTGGAGCACCTGTGCTGCCACCGCGGGGACGACGCCGGAACATGGGAGCTGGCTCTGGACCGACTCGCCAACGATCCCGAGACCCAGGTCCGCATCGAGGCGCTGCGTGGCCTGAGGCACTACCGGGGTGACGAGTCCGCAAAGTGGGCCGCGATCCGTGCCCGCGTGTATGACGACGACTCCATCCTGGTCAGAAAGCTGGCGCTGGCATGGCTGGCCACGGGCCGGGACGACGCCGCGCCCCACGAGGTGTTCCGGGACCGGGTGGTGGCCGATGCGGATCCCGTGATCCGGGCCGACGCCCTGCGCTGGTACGCCGTGTGCGAGACGGACGCCACGGCGGCCGAATTCCTGCGCCACCGGGCCGTCGCCGATCCCGACCCCCAACCCCGCATCGCCGCCCTGCAGTCACTCGCCTTCGGCTGGCCCGCCCACCCGGAGACCCTGCCGCTGTTGCGGGAGAGGGCCGAGTCCGACGAGGAGGAAGGGGTACGGGACGCGTCGGCGCATGCTCTGGCGGCGGCCGAGTCGCTGTGCCCCCTCAGTGACCGGCTTCCCTGAGAAGGCCCCGACGGCGAGCCCCCGCTCGGCCTTTGCGAGGTCTTCACACCTGGTCCTTGACGACGCACGGTGCCTCCCCGTTGGCTTTCTGCCACCTCGTCGCGATGCTCCCCCATCGGAAGGCACCACCAGTGAAAGCGCGTACCACCCGTCGGCCCGCTGTGCGTCCCCTCTCCATAGCCCTGGCGGTCACCGTGTCGGCCCTGTCCCTCGCCGCCTGCGGCGGCAGCGGGAGTGACGACTCCGCGGGCGTGAAGAAGGGCAACGACATCACGGTGGGCCTGCTGCTGCCCGACCGGGACACGGCACGCTTCGAGAAGTTCGACTACCCCCTGATCAAGAGCGAGGTCGCCGAGCTCACCGAGAACCAGGGCAAGGTCAAGTACGCCAACGCCGAGGCGAGCGTGTCCAGACAGAGCCGGCAGTTCCAGCAGATGATCGACGACAAGGTCGACGTCATCCTGGTGGACGCGCTGAACTCCAAGACCATCGCCTCGGACGTACAGAAGGCCAAGGACGCCGGCATCCCGGTCATCGCCTACGACCGGCTCGCCGAGGGCCCGATCGACGCGTACGTCTCCCACGACAACGAACTCGTCGGGCAGGTGCAGGGCCGCGCCATCGTCGGGGAGCTCGGCGACAAGGCCGCGAAGAGCAAGGTCGTCATGATGAACGGCGACCCCGCCGACCCGAACACCGGACGGTTCAAGGACGGCGCGCTCAGCGAGCTCCAGGGGGCGGTCGACATCGTCGAGCAGTACGACACCAAGGAGTGGAAGCCCTCCATCGCCAAGGCGAACATGAAGAAGGCGATCCGGGCGGTCGGGCTGAACAACATCGCCGCCGTCTACTCCGCCAACGACGGCATGGCGGGCGCCGTCATCGAGGCGCTGCAGGAGGCGGGCGCGAGCAGGATCCCGCCGGTGACCGGGCAGGACGCCAACCTGGACGCGGTGCAGCGGATCGTGTCGGGGGAGCAGTACATGACCGTGTACAAGTCGTTCCTGCTGGAGGCGACGAACGCCGCGAAGATCGCGGTGGCCAAGGTCCAGGGCCGCTCGATCGAGTTCGCCGCGCTGACCCGGGAGACGGTCGACAGCCCCACGCAGAAGGCCATCCCGGCGATGCTGGTGCCGGTGGTCGCCCTCACCAAGGACAACATCAAGGAGACGGTGATCACGGACGGGGTCTACACGGTCAAGGACATCTGCACCGCGAAGTACAAGGCGGACTGCGAGGCGATCGGCCTCGAGTAGCGGGTCCCCACCCGACAGGCTATTGGAACCTGCAGTCCAAAACCGTGTTAGCGTCCTGTCCATGGCCCGGCCGAGGAAGTTCGACGAGGAGCGGGCCCTGGACGCGGCGATGCGGATTTTCTGGGAGAGGGGCTACGAGGCCACCTCCACTCAGGATCTGTGTGAAGCCACCGGCCTGGGGCGCAGCAGTATCTACAACACCTTCCAGAGCAAGCACGACCTGTTCGGGCGGGCCCTCGCCCGGTACCTGGACACGATGACGCTGGCTCAGACGGCGGTCCTGGACGACGCGGAGCGGCCTGCCGCCGATCGGGTGCGTGCTCTGCTCGCCCAGGTCGTCGAGAGCGAGGCGGAGTGCCGGATCGGCTCCGGGCGAGCCCTCGGCTGCCTGGGGGTCAACACCGTCGTGGAGCTGGGCGCTCGCGACCCCGAGGCGGCCGCGATGCTGGAGCGTGACACCGCGCGGCGCCTCGCCGCGTACCGGGTCGTGATGGAGGCCGGCCGGCGCGACGGCAGCATCACCGCCTCGCGCGATCCGGAGGCGCTGGCCCGGTTCCTCAACGCGACGGTCGCCGGGCTGCGTGTCTCCAGCCAGGGCGGCGCCGGCCGGGCCGACCTGGAGGCGATCGCCGAGACCGCCATGGGCGCGATGGCGTCCTGAGCCCCGCCTGCCCGTCGGGCTCCCGGGCTTTTTCATGCCCCAATTTTGAACTGAACGATCCATAACGGGTCTGTTCACACCCGGCCGATCCCCAACACCGAGAAGCAGAGGAGTCCCACCGTGCCCCGTTCCGTATACATCCTGGCGCTCGGCATCTTCGCCATGGTGACCAGCGAGTTCGTGGTCGCCGGGCTGATGCCCCAGATGGCGGAGGGCCTGCACGTCACCGTCCCGCAGATCGGGTACCTGATCACCGCCTTCGCCGTGGCCATGGCGGCCGGTGGCCCGTTCCTGACCATGGCGGTGGCCAAGCTCGCCCCACGGACGGCGCTCATGACGCTGTTCGCCGTCTTCCTGGCAGGCAACGTCCTGGCCGCGACCGCACCCGGCTACGCGGTGATGACAGCCGCCCGCGTCATCACCGGCGTGGCCTCCCAGGCCTTCTTCGGTGTCGCCGTCTCCCTGTGCGTCCAGCTCACCCGCCCGGAGGTGCGCGGCCGGGCGATCGCGGTCGTCATGAACGGGCTGATGCTCGGCACGCTGCTCGGACTGCCGCTGTCCACCCTGGTCGGTGAGCGGTTCGGCTGGCGCGCGGCGTTCTGGGTGATCTCGGCACTGGCACTCGTCGCCGCGGCCGTGACCCTCGCCGGTGTACCCCCTCTGGAGCGGGCGGGAAGCGGCGGCTCACTCCGCGAGGAACTCGGCGTCTTCCGGAACCCGAAGCTCTGGCTGGTCCTCTCCACCAGCACGCTGATCATCGGCGCGACGTTCTCCGCCTTCAGCTACTTCAACCCCATCCTCACCGAGGTCACCGGCTTCTCCACCGGAACCGTCCCCGCCCTTCTGATCGCCTACGGAGCCACCACTGTCCTCGGCAACACCGTCGTCGGCCGCCTCGCCGACCGTCGGACCGTGCCCGTCCTCGCCGTCGGCCTCCTGCTCAACGCGCTGTTCCTCACCAGCTTCGCGCTCCTCGCCGACATGCCCGCACCCGCCGTCGTCTGCATGCTGGGCATCGGGCTGGTCGGCGTCACCATGAACCCGGCGATGGTCACCCGCGTCCAGCGGACCGGAAACGCCGGCCCACTGGTCAACACCGTCCACACCTCCTTCATCACCCTCGGCGTCATCCTCGGCTCCTCGCTCGGCGCCGTCGCGATCGGCACCTGGGGCCTGCGCGGCACCCTCTGGCTCGGCGCCGGTATGGCCGTCCTCGGGCTGACGACCCTGCTGCCCGAGCTCACCCCCGGGCGGCCGGGAACGCCCGCGGAGCCGACTCGCCCTGCCCGACGTCCGGCCCGCGCAGGATCCTCCCCCCAGGAGCGGAGCTGAACTCGCCTCGTGTGCATGGCTCTTGACTTCGCAGGGCTCGCGCGCGACATTCCCCATCCCCTGCGCGTTCCTCTTCCGGCTGGAGCGGCCATGACCACTAGCACGAACTCCGTCGGGACTCCCGGGGCCCCGTCCCGAAGACGAGTGCTGGCCGGCGCCGCGGGTGCCGGCCTCGCGGTCGCCGCCGGAGTGCAACAGGGCGCCCACGCCGCCGACTCACCCCCGCTCGGCACGTACGACGTCGTCGTCATCGGCTCCGGCGCGGCCGGGATGACCGCCGCGCTGACCGCCGCCGGGCAGGGGCTGAGCTGCGTCGTCGTGGAGAAGGCCCCGACCTTCGGCGGCTCGACCGCCCGCTCCGGTGCCGGGATCTGGATCCCGAACAACCCGGTGATCCTCGCGGCCGGCGTCCCCGACACCCCGGCCAAGGCCGCCGCCTACCTCGCCGCCGTCGTCGGCCCGGACGTCCCCGCCGACCGGCAGCGCGCCTTCCTCGCCCACGGCCCGGCCACGATCTCCTACGTCATGGCCCACAGCCCCCTGCGATTCCGCTGGATGGAGGGCTACAGCGACTACTACCCCGAGCTGCCCGGGGGCCTGGCCAACGGCCGCTCCATCGAGCCCGACCAGCTCGACGGCACGATCCTCGGCACCGAACTGGCCCGTCTGAACCCGCCGTACATGGACGTCCCCGCCGGCATGGTGGTCTTCAGCGCCGACTACAAGTGGCTGGCCCTGGCCGCCGTGAACGCCCGGGGCGCCTCCGTCGCCGCCCAGTGCCTGGCACGCGGTACGAAGGCCACGGCGCTCGGCCAGAAGCCCCTGACGATGGGGCAGGCGCTGGCGGCGGGCCTGCGCGCGGGGCTGCGCTCCGCAGGCGTACCGGTATGGCTGAACACCCCCTTGAGCGACCTGCACGTCGAGAACGGCAGGGTCACCGGAGCCGTGGTCACCCGCGACGGTGCCCCGGGCCTGATCCGCGCCCGCCGGGGCGTGATCGTCGGCTCCGGCGGCTTCGAGCACAACGCGGCGATGCGCGACCGCTACCAGCGACAGCCCATCGGCACGGAGTGGACGGTCGGCGCCAAGGAGAACACCGGCGACGGGATCCGGGCGGGGGAGCGGCTCGGCGCGGCGCTCGACCTGATGGACGACGCCTGGTGGGGCCCGGCGATCCCGGTCCCGGGCCGGCCGTACTTCTGCCTCGCCGAACGCACCCTCCCCGGCGGGCTGCTGGTCAACGCGTCGGGCAGGCGCTTCGTCAACGAGGCCGCGCCCTACAGCGACGTCGTCCACACCATGTACGACGTCCACCACACCGACCCGGCCATTCCGTCCTGGCTGATCGTCGACCAGAACTACCGCAACCGGTACCTCTTCAAGGACGTCCTGCCGGGCCTGCCCCTTCCCGACGCCTGGTACGACTCGGGCGCCGCGCACAAGGCCTGGACCCTGGACGCCCTGGCCACGTCGATCGGCGTACCGCCGACGGCCCTGCGCACGACGGTCGACCGCTTCAACTCCCAGGCACGGCGGGGCGAGGACCCCGACTTCCACCGCGGCGACAGCGCCTACGACCACTACTACACGGACCCCTCGGTCCTCCCGAACCCCTGCCTGGCCCCCCTCTGGCTCCCCCCGTACCACGCCTTCCGTATCGTCCCCGGCGACCTCGGCACGAAGGGCGGCATGCGAACGGACGCCCGGGCCCGCGTCCTGCGCCCCGACGGCTCGGTGATCCCGGGCCTGTACGCGGCGGGCAACGCCAGCGCGGCGGTGATGGGCCACAGCTACGCGGGCGCGGGCTCGACCATCGGGCCGGCGATGACGTTCGGCTATATCGCGGCGAGGGATGTCGCGGGGGTGTTGTAGGGGGCGACGTACGGGGGGCCGGGCGGGTTCGCGGGTACGCCTAGGCCGTCGGCTCCGGCGGCTTGCGGGCCACCAGGCACGCCTGGGCGACCGGCTCCCCGAGTGCCTCGTCGGGCTCCCGGACGGTCCGGGAGCGCAGGACGAAACCGGCGGCTTCCAGCAGGGCGGCGATCCGCTCCGGCTGCCGCCGCCGGAAGGTCAGCCCCACCGGGTGCCCGAAGGCCTCCTCGTAACGGCGGGGCTCGTCACCGGCCTGGAAACCGAGGAGCAGGTGCCCTCCGGGCCGCAGGACGCGGCCGAACTCGGCGAAGACGGCCGGCAGCCGGTCGAGCGGGGTGTGGATGATCGAGTACCAGGACACGACCCCGTCGAGCGAGCCGTCGGGCAGGTCCAGCTCCAGTATCGAGCCCCGCTCGAACCGCAGGCCCGGATGCTCGCGCCGGGCGATCGCGAGCATCGACTCCGACAGGTCCAGCCCGAACACGGACAGCCCTCGTGACGCCAGGTACGCCGTCACCCGCCCGGGCCCACACCCGAGGTCGGCGACCTCGCCCCCCTCACCCACGAGCTCCGCGAAACCGTACAGCTGCCCCAGGTCAAGCGGCATGGCCACGTGCGGGTCACTGAAGTGAACGGCGTAGTCCTCCGCCACGGTGTCGTAGAAGACACGGGTCTCGGTCAGGAAATCGACTTCGGTCATGGCCCGACCCTATTGCGAGGGACTGACACCGCCGGCCCGCGCTGCCAGGGCCCGTCACGCGGCCCTACCGCGCAGGCCCGTCTCCCCGGTCCCCGCCCGTCTGCCGCCCCCCGAGCCCAGCCCCCGCACCGATCGCCGTGCCCAGGCCGAGGCCCAAGGCCAGGCCCAGGCCGATGTTGTCGAAGACCGTCAGGCCGAGGACGAGTCCCACCGCCGTGCCGAGGGACAGGCCGAGGGCCAGGCCCGATGCCAGGCGCTTGTCGGCGGGGGTGTCGCTGCCTTCCCCGCCGTTCTCCGGATCAGTCTGCATCCGGCCATCCTCCCACGGTCCCTCGGGCGGAATTCGCCGGGAATTCACCGGGGCGTAGGGGGCGAAAAGGCAGGAGCCCCGCCGCCTGACGGCGCGGGGCTCCTTGGGTACTACTGATCAGACCGGCGTGACGTTCTCAGCCTGCGGACCCTTCGGGCCCTGCGTGACATCGAAAGACACCTGCTGGTTCTCCTCGAGCGAGCGGAAGCCGCTCGCATTGATCGCGGAGTAGTGGACGAAGACGTCGGGGCCGCCGCCCTCCTGGGCGATGAAACCAAAGCCCTTTTCGGCGTTGAACCACTTCACGGTTCCGGTAGCCATAAGCCCTCCTTGGGCCCAAAAGGGTTGCCCTGCTCCAGAACCAGCAAGTGTGAAGATAAATTCTGCACAACTGCATACGTCTGAGAATGACGAGAGCCCGCGGTCACATGCTCCGCAGGCTCTGTACTGCAAGGGAAACCAAACTGCAACTTGCGATGAGCCTAGCACGCAGGCCCCCGAATGCAATAGGGGTCAAGATCACGTCACCCGAATGTTTGAACATCCCCCGCCGAGTGGCGGTAGAAGGCGCCGGCTGCGGCTCACGGGCCCACGGCGGGGCCGGGCGTGGGCCCGTACGCCATGAGGGCTAGCCTCACGATGTGGACAATCCTCGCACCCGGCCGCGCGTCGGCCACATCCAGTTCCTGAACTGCCTGCCCCTGTACTGGGGGCTCGCCAGAACGGGCACGCTCCTCGACTTCGAGCTCACGAAGGACACCCCGGAGAAGCTCAGCGAGAAGCTGGTGCAGGGCGAGCTCGACATCGCCCCGATCACCCTGGTCGAGTTCCTCAAGCACGCCGACCAACTGGTCGCCTTCCCCGACATCGCCGTCGGCTGCGACGGCCCGGTCATGTCCTGCGTGATCGTCTCGCAGGTCCCCCTGGACCGGCTGGACGGCGCCCGCGTCGCCCTCGGCTCGACCTCCCGCACCTCCGTCCGCCTCGCCCAGCTGCTCCTCGCCGAGCGCTACGGCGTACAGCCCGACTACTACACGTGCCCGCCCGACCTCAGCCTGATGATGCGAGAGGCCGAGGCGGCCGTCCTCATCGGCGACGCGGCACTGCGCGCGAACATGCTCGACGGGCCGCGCTTCGGCCTGGACGTGCACGACCTGGGCCGGCTGTGGAAGGAGTGGACCGGGCTGCCGTTCGTCTTCGCGGTCTGGGCGGCACGCCGCGACTACCTGGAGCGCGAGCCGGTCCTCACGCGCAAGGTGCACGAGGCCTTCCTCGCCTCCCGCAACCTCTCCCTGGAGGAAGTCGACAAGGTCGCCGAGCAGGCCGCCCGCTGGGAGGACTTCGACGAGGAGACCCTCGCCCAGTACTTCACGACACTCGACTTCCGCTTCGGCGGCCCGCAGCTGGAGGCGGTCGCCGAGTTCGCCCGGCGCGTCGGCCCGACGACCGGCTTCCCCTCGGACGTGAAGGTGGACCTGCTCCAGCCATGAGAGGGGCGGTGCTCCCGCACTACTCTGCTGGGAGCGCGCGTACGGGGGTCGGCGAAGGCCTGCGGGCGCCTACGGGGGAGGGGTGACGCCATGCGGCCGCTCGAAGTCGACGAACCCACCGTCGTGGGGCCCTACCGGCTCCTCGGCCGACTGGGCTCCGGCGGCATGGGCCGGGTCTACCTGGGCCGTAGCGCCGGCGGCCGTACGGTCGCGGTGAAGATCGTCCATCCGCACTTCGCACTGGACGAGGAGTTCCGGGCACGGTTCCGCCGCGAGGTCGAGGCCGCGCGCCGGGTCGGCGGCGCCTGGACGGCACCCGTCCTGGACGCGGACCCGGAGGCGCGGGTGCCGTGGGTGGCCACGGCGTACGCGGCGGGCCCCTCGCTGTCGGCGGCGGTCGCCGAGGGCGGCGCGCTGCCGGCCCACACCGTACGGGTGCTGGGAGCGGGGCTGGCCGAGGCGCTGGCGGCGGTGCACGAGCTGGGCCTGGTGCACCGGGACGTGAAGCCCTCGAACGTACTCCTCACGCTCGACGGCCCGCTGCTGATCGACTTCGGGATCGCGCGGGCCACGGACGGTACGGCGTCCCTGACGTCCACGGGCGTGTCGATCGGGTCGCCCGGCTACATGTCGCCCGAGCAGATCCTCGGCAAGGGCGTCACGGGCGCGGCGGACGTCTTCTCGCTCGGCGCGGTCCTGGCGTACGCGGCGACCGGCGAACCGCCCTTCCCCGGGGACTCCTCGGCGGCCCTGCTCTACAAGGTCGTGCACGAGGAGCCGGAACTCGGCGGCCTGGACGGGCAGGTGCGGGAGCTCACGGCAGCCTGCCTGACCAAGGACCCGGGCGCACGGCCCGCCCCCGCCGAGGTGGCCCGGCGGTTGGCTCCCGAGGGCGCGGCCCGGCTGGTGGCGGGCGGGTGGCTGCCGGGGGCGCTGGTGGAGCAGGTGAGCCGGAGCGCCGTGCGGTTGCTGAATCTGGAGGCGACGGGTTCGGAGGGGGCGGGGTTTTCGGGGCCGGTCGGTTTCAGCAGCCCCTCGGTGGGGGTGCCCGAGACGGCCGGGGCCGGGCCCGGGGGCGAGGACGCCGGCGTGTTCGGCCCGCCGCCGGTCATGCCCCCACCGGTCACACCGCCATCAGCCGCACCGTCCGTGCCCGCACCCACACCGGCCTCTTCCTCCGCCGTACCCGAACCCCGCGACGGTCACCGGCAGGACACGGTCGCCACCCCCGGGAGGCGCCGCCCCGGCAAGGTCTCCGTCTCCGTCGCGGCGACGTCCACGCCTGAGGGCGGCGGGCGGGTGCGGAGGCTGAGCTGCACCGTGGCGCTGACGATCGCCGGGGCGATGGCGGCCGTGACGATCGGCTCGGTGTTCGTCTTCGACCTGTTGCCGGGCCGGACCTCCCACGACGACACGAGCGACTCCGGCGCGGGCCCCGACTCTCCACCTGCGGCGACCCCGAGCTCCGCCCCATCCGGTGCCGTGCCCGCCGCCTACCTCGGCACCTGGGAGGGCCAGGGCAGCGCCCTCGACGGCAGACTGCCCCTCGGCACGTTCCGGATCACCGTCGAACGTGCCACCGCCGGCCAGGAGCTGGGCCGCCTCCGCCAGACCGACCAGTTCGGCGGCGTCTGCGTCGACGTACTGACCCTGAAGCAGGTGACGAAGAAGGAACTCGTCGCGACGTCCGTGGGCGCGAAGACCAACCACAGCGGCTGCAACCCGGCCCCCGCGACCGTCCACCTCACGCCGGTGGGCGACGACCTCCGGTACCGCTCGGAGAGCGAGGAATCGGGTCGTCCTCAGGCCCGGATGTCGAAGGTGCGGTAGCGGAGGACCGACCGCTGTACTTGACGAGCAGGGTGATCAGCAGGGCGGTCGCGGCGAGTGTGGCGACGAGGCCGACGGCCCACAGCCACGGGTAGTGCACATGCACCCAGCAGGGGCCGCCGTCGCTGTAGCAGTCCTGGTCCCAGTCGCGGCGCCGCTTGGGCCGTACGGTCGCCATGATCACCCCGGCAACCAGGTACCCCGCCGCCAGCCCGGGCAGCGAGGCGGCCACCCAGGCCAGTGAACGCGCCTTGCTCTTCGTCCAGTTCATCCGGGTGAGGGGCCACACCCAGGCGAGGAACACCAGCGGTACCAGGGCGCCGGCACTCGCGGCAAAGGCGTATGCCCCGCCAGGCCACGCGGGCGCGAAATCATCCCAGAGGTCGTGGCCCCAGTGCATGTCGAAGAGGACCAATGGAATGATCAGGACGACGAAGCCCGGCAGCACCATGCAGCCGAACAGGCGATCCCCAAGACTGGTCTTCGCCCGACGAACGGACGGCCGCCCTGGCCGGTGCTCGTACCGCAGCGCTGCCCCCGCCGCCTTCCTCCGCTTCGGCTTCGCCGAACTTCCGCTCATAGCCCCTGACTCTCCGCCTGTTCAGGCGCTCACTACTGTGTCTGCGATAGCGAACACCATCAGATACGACCAGCGCACCACAACGCGTGACACGGGGAAGGCCCACCATGGAGACGCTGCAGCCGGACGATCCAACGGAGTTGGGCACCTACCGTCTCCTGCGAAGACTCGGTGCCGGCGGCATGGGCCGCGTCTACCTGGCCCGTTCGCGCGGTGGCCGTACCGTCGCCGTGAAGGTCGTACGTCCGGATCTGGCAGCGGACGGTGACTTCCGCGACCGCTTCCGGCACGAGGTCGAGATAGCCAAGGCGGTCTCCGGCCGCTTCACCGCCCCTGTCGTGGATGCCGACCCGGACGCGCCGCTGCCGTGGCTGGCGACGTCGTACGTGCTCGGTCCGGATCTCACGGAAGTGGTCGCTGCGCACGGTGCGTTGCCGGAGCGGACCGTACGGGCACTGGCTGCAGGCCTAGCCGCCGCTCTCCAGGAGGTTCATGGAGCGGGGTTGATCCACCGCGACCTGAAACCGTCGAACGTCCTGCTGGCGGCGGACGGTCCGCGCGTCATCGACTTCGGGATCGCGCGTGCGGTGGACGGAAACCGTATGACACAGACGGGAGTCGTGGTCGGCTCACCCGGTTACATGTCACCGGAGCAGGCGCTCGGTAACGATGTCGGCACGCCGGGAGACATCTTCTCGCTGGGTGCCGTGCTCGCGTTCGCGGCGACCGGCAGGGGCACGTTCGGCCACGGAGCCGTCTCGCACGCCTCGTTGCTCTATCAGGTCGTGCATGGCGAGCCCGATCTGGAGGGCGTCCCGCAGCAACTGCTGGGCCTCGTCCGCGCATGTCTTGCGAAGGACCCGGCGCATCGACCGGCGCCGTCGGAGATCGTGACGGCACTCGCACCACAGGGCGTCGAGGGTGCGCTCAGCGACTGGCTGCCGTCGGCGGTGGCATCGACGATCGCCACGCATGCGGCCGGAATACTGGACTTGGAGGCACCGCAGCAGCCGCAGACCCCGGTCGCCGCGTCCTTCGGTCCCGCACCGGCGATGGCGGGTGGGACACCGGCGTCAGCGAGCACACCGACGCCGGGGTACGGGTACCCGCCGACCTCAGGGCGCGGCGGTACTCCAGCGGCTGTCTACGGCACCTCGATGCCCGGCTACGCCACACCGCCGGGTGACGCGCCCACCCCGGGACACGGGACGACCACGCCCGCCCTCGCCACCGCCTCCACCGCTCCTTCCCGCCGCCGCGTCCTCGGTCTTGTGCTCGGCGGTGCCACCGCCGTGGCTGTGGCGGGCGGGGGCGCCGCTTGGTGGCTCGGCCAGGACGGTGACACCTCCGGCGGGGAGACCGGCGCGAGTGCCGTCGGTGGTTCCGCACAGCCCGTCGAGGAGAACTTCACCACCCCACCGGCCGGAGTCGCCCCCCAGCCGCTGTGGCACGAGCAGGCGGCGGAGGACAGCACCACCACGGATGTACCGCTCCTCATCCATGACGGCCTGCTCCTGGTCAGCGGCGACCCTTTGGTGGCGTACGACGTGAAGACCGGCGATGCCCGTTGGTCAAAACCTGACGTCTGTGCCCCCGGCTCACAACTCTTGTTCCGTGACGGCAAGATGTTCCTGACCGATGGTGGCGCCGAGGGAGTCCTTGTCGCGCGCGATGCGAATACCGGCGAGGAGGTGTGGCGCAGCCGCCTCGGCAAGCAACTCAACATCGAGGGCACCATCGCCATCGACGACAAGAACGTGTACGTCACGGTGACCGACTACGGCCGAGCCGCGAGCGCCACCGAGTACCGCACTGCGGTCGCCGCAGTCAGTCACAGCACCGGTAGAAAGGTGTGGCTGCAGCACCGGGACTGGGGCACGAAGGACTACGACGTCCAGGGCACCGTCTCCGGCAAGTACCTCGTCTACACAGACTCCAACTACAACCTCACCGTGCGCGACACCGCGACCGGTGACCAGTTGTGGACCCAGAAGATCGGCGACGACTGGGCCTGGCAGCCCGCGGTCGCGAACGGCCTGGTCTTCCTGCCCGGGGAGAAGCTGACAGCGGTCGACGCGGAGACCGGCAGCACACGGTGGACGCTCTCCCCCAAGGGCCGCCGTGGCTTCAACAACCCAGCCGTCATCGACGGGGTGCTCTACGTCAGCGACTACGACCGCGGAATCTGGGCCGTCGACGTCAAGACCGTCAAGCGGATCTGGCTCTGCGAGGACCAGGAGCGTGGCGGGCCGGAGACGTTCGTGAGGGTCGGCACGACGCTGTACTGCGCCGCCGGGCCCCTGTCAGGGGGCGTCATCGCCCTTGAGGCCAAGACCGGCAAAGTGCGCTGGACCTGGACGGACAACAAGGACTCCGGCGCTCCGTGGCAGATAGCCGCCGCGGGAAACCGCCTGTTGGTGACGAACGGTCCGGAGATCTACGCGATGCCGGCGGTGTGATGCCGGGGCGCTGGGGCGCTGTGCCGGGGACTGCCATAGTCTCCGTTAGCTGAAGTTAACGAACGTGGCCACAGGGGCCGACGGGGAGGATGACCACCATGCGGATGCTGGTCACGGTCGTACGCGAAGGCGGTGAGCCGGAGGACGTCGTCGTCACCACCGACGACACCGCCACGGCAGCCGACGTCGCGGAGGTGTTGGCGCAGACCGTCGGGCTCAGCGCCGATCCGCCCGGCGGTGGGTCGGGGAACGTCCTGACCATGCCCGGCACCTCGCTGGCTTCGCTGCCCGGCTACGGCGCGGCGGTCACCGGAGCGCCGGCACTGTGGGCCGACGGTGTGCTGTGCGATCCTGCGGCACCGGCAGCCGCCGTCCTGCGGGACGGCATGCGCGTCTCCGTCGAACACTCGATAGGGCCGCTGCTGCGCAAGGGCGAGCCGGTCGGGCAGTACGAGTTGCGGGTGGCCGGCGGTCCCGGGTCCGGGCGGGTGGTCCGGCTGGGCGTCGGCGCCGCCACTGCCGGATCGGCGCCGACCTGTTCACTCCCCTTGCCGGACGCGTCACTGCCTCCGGTCGCCCTCCGGCTGACGATCGACCTTCAGGGCAACGTCACGCTCACCCCGGAGGCCGGGGCCGGTGTCCGACTGAACGACGACGCGGTGACGGCCGGGACTCCCTGGCCGCTCGGCGGTGTCGTACGGATCGGCGACTCGCTGCTGGTGCTCGACAAGGTGGCCGAGCCGGACGCGCACCTGTCCCTGATGAGCGAGGGCGGTCTCGCCTACAACCGCCCCCCTCGGCTGTCGCCGCTGCGGCCTCGGCGGCGGCTGGCCGTGCCGGTGCCGCCCAGCAAGGGGGAACGGGCGCGTTTCCAGTTCATCATGGCGTTCATGCCCATGCTGTTCGGGCTGGCCATGTACCTCTTCACCAAGCAGATCTACATGCTGCTGTTCTGCCTGATGAGCCCGCTCATGATGCTGGGGCAGTGGATCAGTGAGAACCGCGAGGGCAAGAAGAAGCACAAGACGTCCCTCAAGCAGTACAAGAAGGACCTCGCGGCCCACGAGGCCGAACTCGTCACCCTCAGCAAGGAAGAGCAGCGCGCCCGCCGCGAGGACAACCCTGACCCGGCCGAGATCCTGCTCTTCGCGACCGGCCCCCGCCGCCGCCTGTGGGAGCGCCGGCTCACCGACCCGGACGCGATGCAGCTGCGCATCGGGCTCGGCGCCCTGCCCTCCGACGTGGAACTCGTTTTCGCACGTGGCGGCTCGTCGCACGACGAGGAGCCCCCGGAACCCCCGGTCCTTCCCGACGTCCCGGTCACCCTGCCCTTCGCCCGGCTCGGCGTGGTCGGCATCGCGGGTGACCGTGCTCGCGCCCTCGCCACCGCGCGCTGGCTGAGCGTGCAGGCCGCCGTGCTGCACAGCCCCCGCGACCTGTCACTGGTCTCCCTGGCCGCAACGCCCGCCGCCGGCGCCGAGTGGCACTGGGCGCACTGGCTGCCGCACACCAACCCCGACGAGGGGCAGGACTGCGTCGCCCTGGTCGGTTTCGACTCGGAGGGCATCAGCCGCAGGGTCAACGAACTTCTCAACGAGCTGGCTCGACGCAAGGCAGCCCGCGAGCAGCACAACATGACGGGCCAGCTGTATCCGGACGCCAATGTGTTCCTGATACTCGACGGGGCACGGTTGTTGCGCCGCGTACCCGGCGTCCCGCAAATCCTGACCGAGGGCCCGCAGTACGGGATCTTCGCCCTCTGCATCGACGAGGACGAGCGGCTGCTCCCCGAGGAGTGCAAGGCCGTCGTGGCGTGGTCGCCGGACGCGGCCCACCACGTCCGGGTGCGCGGCTACGGTTTGGAGGCCGTCGGCGACGTCCTGGCCGACCAGGTCCCCTACGAATGGTGCGAACTCCTGGCCCGTTCCCTCGCCCCCGTCCGCGACGTCAGCCGCGACGACGCCGATTCCGCCCTGCCCACCTCGGCCCGGCTGCTGAACCTGTTGAACCTGCCCAATCCGGGCGGTGTCGACGTCGAACGCATCTGGCAGGCGGGCGGCTCGACGACATCGGCACCCATCGGTGTCGCCGCCGACGGCCCCTTCGTCCTGGACATCCGCCGTGACGGGCCGCACGCGCTGGTCGCCGGTACCACCGGTGCCGGTAAATCGGAGCTCCTGCAGACGATCATCGCATCGCTGGCGGTGGCGAACCGCCCCGACTCTCTGAACTACGTCCTCATCGACTACAAGGGCGGCAGCGCGTTCATGGACTGCGCCCGCCTGCCGCACACCGTCGGCATGGTCAGCGACCTCGACGCCCACCTGACCGAACGGGCCCTCGCCTCGCTCGCGGCAGAACTGCATCGCCGGGAGCGGATCCTCTTCGACGCCGCCGCCAAGGACATCGAGGACTACAACGACACTCGCAAGCTCCGTCCCGAACTGGAGCCGATGCCCCGGCTGGTCCTGGTAATCGACGAGTTCGCGTCCCTGGTCGCCGAACTGCCCGACTTCATCGCGGGACTGGTCGACATCGCACGACGGGGCCGCTCCCTCGGCGTGCACCTGATCCTCGCGACACAGCGTCCCGCGGGTGTGGTGAGCGCCGACATCCGGGCGAACACCAACCTCCGCATCGCCCTGCGGGTGACGGACGCCGCCGAGTCGATGGACGTCATCGACGCACCGGACTCGGGCGCGATCTCGAAGTCGACGCCAGGACGTATGTACGTCCGTTCCGGCGCCCAGTCCCTGATCGGTGTGCAGTCGGCCCGTATCGGTGGCCGTCGCCCCGCCACAGGGCAGACGGGCCCGAAAGCCACACTGATTCCGTTGCCCTGGAACGCTTACGCCCGTCCGCTGCCCAAGCGGGAGGAGGCCGAGGACGACGGCACGATGGTCACCGACCTGGCCGTCCTGGTGGACGCGGTGCGCGACGGCGCGGAGCGGATGGGCTTCGGCGAACAGCGCAGCCCGTGGCTTCCGCCGCTGGCGGAGTCCGTCACGCTGGACGAACTGTCCACTTACGGTGGCGCACCAGCCACCACCCCTGGCGACGACGTGGCTCCGATCCCGTACGGCCTGGTCGACCTGCCGGCGAAGCAGACCCGCATGCCGGTGTCCTTGGACCTGGTGCAAGGTGAGCACACCCTGCTGCTCGGTGGCGCTCGCTCCGGCCGCTCGACGGCACTGCGCACGCTCGCCGGCTCGCTGGCCCGCAACACATCCCCGCACGATGTGCACGTCTATGCCATCGACTGCGGCTCCAATGCCCTACTGCCCTTGGTACGTCTGCCGCACGTTGGCGCCGTCGTGACACGCGATGAGCCGGACCGGGTCCGCAGGCTGATCCAGCGCCTCCAGGTGGAGGTCGCCCGCCGTCAGCAACTGCTGGCGATGGAGGGCGCGTCGAGCGCAGCGGAGCAGCGCGCGGGAGCCTCCCCGGAGGAGCGCCTGCCCTGGATGGTTCTGCTTCTGGACAGTTGGGAAGGTTTCGCGTCGACCTTCGAGAACTACAACTACGGCCAGTTGCTGGAAGCGGCCCAGAGACTCTTCCGTGAGGGGTCCGCAGCGGGACTGAAGGTCGTCATGACGGCCGACCGCAGTGGTCTGAGCGGTCACGTCTCCTCGGCCTTCGCTGACCGCCTCGTCATGCGCTTCGCCGACCCGAACGACTATTCAACGGCCGGTCTCCAGGCCCGCGAGGTGCCGAAGAACATGCCGCCCGGGCGCGCCCTGCGTATCACGGACACGGGCGTGGACGAGACGCAGATCGGTCTTCTGGCGCAGGACCCGGCCGGCCAGGCACAGGTCCGCGCGCTCCGCGAGATCGCCGAGGAGGCGCGAACGCGCTACGGCCGCGTGCCGGCGGGCCGCCGGCCCCTGCGCGTCGACGCTCTGCCGACGCGCATCACAGCGTCGGAGGCAATGGCCCTGGACCCGGACTTCGTGCCGCCGTCGCCGCTGTGGGCGCTGGTCGCCGTGGGCGGGGACGAACTCCACCCCATCGGCATCGACTTGGAGGAGAACGGGCCCGGGTTCGTCATTGCAGGCCCGCCGAAGTCCGGCCGATCCACGGCACTGCTCTGCGCCGCCGAGTCCCTTTTGCGCGCAGGTACTCCTCTGGTGGTCGTGACACCTCGCCGGTCTCCGCTGCGGGAGCTCGAAGGCCGAGAGGGGGTTCTCGGCATGCTCAACGCGGAAAGCTCGGGCGACGAACTGGAGGAGCTCCAGGACCAGCTCGGCGGACGGCCGTACGTCGTCGTGGTCGACGACGCCGAACTCCTCTACGACGCGCCGCTGGACGAGCCGCTGGAAGGCGTCATCCGTAAGGGAGCCGACGGTGGCGTGGGCCTGCTCGCCGCCGGCACTACGGACTCACTGTCCGGCCAGTACCGGGGCTTCGCGGTCGAGGCCCGCAAGTCCCGCAACGGCATGCTGCTGACACCGCAGAGCTCGTCGGACGGCGAACTGTTCGGCATCCGGCTGCCTGCGAACAGTGGGGGCGGGGCAGCGGGCAGTGGATTGTTCGTGGCCGGCGGGGCGTTCGTGCCGGTTCAGGCCGTGATGAACGCGTAAATCGTGAGGGGCTCCCGCTAGGTGAGCGGGAGCCCCTCAGCGCTCACCTGTCTGGCTCTGGGACTACTGCTTCGTGTTGCGGACGCCCTCGTCACTCGGCTTATTGCCACCCGCCGACGAGGCGGGCGGTTCATCCGGACCGAACGTGCGAAGAATCCAGAGACGACGCCAGACCACTGCCGTGACGAGGCCGAGGCAGATGATGGCCAGAGCTGAAGTGCCGTAGGCGGGCAGGTTCGCCGGCGGGTCTTCCACCCAAGCGCGGGCGAGGATTCGCGATGGGGCATCGCGGTCGTACGTGACGACCAGTGAGGCATCGGTGTGCGTGTCGGGGTACATCCCGGCGTAGTCCGAAAGCTTGACCTCGTTACCGGCCCTGGGCCCGGTCACGAGGCGAACCTTGACGTACTTCGGTTTCGAGTCGACACCGACGACCGTGGCAACAGAATCGACGCCACGGGAGCGCAGGTCCTGTACCAAGCAATGCGGAGGGAGACAGAGAGTAAGAGCTATACCGATGCACAGCAGGAATATCCCGGACAGTGCCAAGATCACGCGACGTTGCGGGAGCTTCGGCCGCGGCTTCCACGCAGTCGCATCGGCGGCAGCTTTGCGTGCCTCTTCCACGTGGGGTGGGAGTTGATACCGGTCCGTGTGGCGTTTGCTCTTCATCTTGGCCATAGTCATCGCAGGGACGCGGACGCCAGAGCTTGGTATTTCTCCTCAAATGCCGCCGGGGGCACCCCGTCCGAGGTTCCAAGACCTCGAAGGAATGCCCCGGCAGGCTGCGACATCCAGACGTTCCGCGTCGGCTCAGGTGGCGCGCTCGATGTTGTCGGCGCTGGTGTTGGCCGACTTGCTGGCCTCGTTCAGCGTGTCGACCCACTTGTCGAACGTCGGCTTCACGTCGTGCCAGTCGTTCCGGAAGCGGTCGGCCTTGGGGCCCTTCCAGTAACCCGAGCTCTGGCTGGTGGCCGTCTCCAGAGCCTTGATGAGGCCCTGGAGGTCGGTGGCCTTCTTGCCGAAGAGCTTGGACAGCTCCCGAAGCTGAGTGAGATCTGCACCGCGATCCATGGCGATCCTCCCCGTGTCACGTAGGTAAACGGACTATCCGTTTGCAACAAGGGACGCTACCGCACCAGCCGTAGTTGCAGTCCAGCGCCTTCGGAGATCGGAGTTTCGTGTGAACAAGTGGTGTTCACCTGGGTCAGGAGCCCGATGAACGTCTACACGGAGCGCCAGTATGCTGGGGAGCCTGGGACAGCGGGGGAGGCTGCTATGGCAAATCCTGACATTCAGGAACTCAACCAGCGGGCCAGCCAGCTGAGGTCGCTGGCCGACCACATCGATTCACTTGTCGATGCCGCCAAGAAGCACAGCACCACCGGGATGAAGACCTGGTCGGGCCCCAACGCGGACGACGTGCGCGGGCGGCTCAAGAGCTGGCAGACGACGTGCGGCACCGTCGCCAAGGCGCTGCGCGACGAAGCGCACCAGTGCACGCAGGACGCCAAGGACCTGAAGGACGAGAAGAAGTAGCGGGCGCTGCCCCTGCTACGGCGAGAGGAACCCGTACCAGTGCCCTCGTACGACAGCTCCCGAGCCCGCTTCAGGCTGGCCGACCGTCACATCGCCGTGTTCGCACACCTCGTGGACGGCGAGACGCCACCTGAGGAGCTGTGGGAGTCATTGGTCGAGCTCCAGCGCATCGGCCTGGTCGGTGAGGAGGGAGAACTGGCTCCGGTGCTCCGCGAGCCGCTCGGCGCCCTGGCCGACCCGATGGTCATGATCCAGGTGGAGATCACGGGCGAGCACGGTGTGGTCAACCATGGTGTGGTCGTGGGACAGGAGGCCGTGATCTCACACGACGGCTGGCCGGGAGAGGAGGAATCCGAGTACGTCTCCATCGAGCCGAACACCCTCGTGTGGGAACTGGCCCGCAAGGTCAACCTGCACCGCGGGGAAAAGCCGGTGGAAGGCGCTCCCGAGGTTCGAGTCGAGACGACCATGGGCGCTCTGGACGCCGCGTTCGTCGCCCTGGAAGAGCCTGGTGCCGACGACGACGCGACCCGCGGCCTCGTCCGCAAGGCACTCATTGAGGCGGACACCAAGCTCAAGGACCCGGTCCTGGGCCAATTCCTGGACTTGGTCGTCTCCCTGAATGCCACCTGGCGCATCACCACGGCCTGGGACGGCGAACACGAGGCTCAGCGCTCCACCATGGTCCGCGCCCTGGCCGTCTGGGACTGCGGCCCCCTCGGCTACTGGATCCGCGAACAGCCCGAAGAACCGATCATGCCGGGCCAGGTCGGCCCGGACAGCGCGCTCGTCCTGGTGAAGTCCGACTCTGCCGAGGTTTGGGAGAAGATGACGGATCTGTTGCCGGACAAGGAAGAACTGCTGATCGCGGGTGAGTGAGGCCGGAGTCTCGGACATGTCCGAGGTGCATCCGCGTGCGAGCCGAGAGGAACTGCGGCGTTGGGGCGGCACGCTGGGGTCCTCGTATGTGTGCCCCTGGCGATGACCGGGTGTGCGTGGCTGGCTCAGCATCAGGGCGCACTGGTGTTGGCGGGCGGGTTCCTGGCCATGCTCGTGCTGGCCGTTGCCTGGGCCATGTGTGGTGCCGGACCGGGTGCGTGTGGAGACGGCCGGGCGTGCACGGTCGTGACCACTGATACCGCCAAGCCCGGCACCTACGAGGTGGACGACCCCGACGGCTGCGACGACGACCTCAGGGAGGGGCAGAGCGTCACTCTGGTGGTCGATCCGGAGGGCTGGCTGAAGCCACGGCTGAGCAGTCACGTCAATGGCGCTGCGTCATACCTGATCTGGACGCCCGCAGGGCTGCTCACCGCGACGGAGAGTTTTGTACTGTACGGGCGGCTTGGGAGGCGGGGGCTGCGAAAGTGATGCGCAGTCCCTGAGCGGTACGTCAGAACCAGTTCATCGGATTCGCCTTGGACTTGGCGATGCTCTTCCCCAGGTCCTTGGCCTTGTCACCGACCCAGCCGGCCGCCTTGCCCGCGCCCTCCTTGATGTCGTCCCAGTGCTGGACGACCTTCGCGCCGCCGTAGATGAGGCCCGTCCCCACCGCGAGGCCGATGGTGATCGGGTTGGGGGCGACCATGGCGGCCGTGAGCGAGGCATTGAAGCCGACCTCGGCGACATCGGCGACGTACGCGGCGCCCTTCTTCTTGAAGGCGTCGACGGGATTGCCCTGAGAAATGACGTTGGCGGCGCTGAAGCCGGTCGACAGGACACCGCCCACGATGCCGGCGCCGCGCAGGAACCCGGCGGTCTTGGCGGCGGCGCCGAGGCCGGTACGCAGGGCCCCTGCGCCGCGCGCGGCGTTCGTGGCTTCAGCGACGGAGTTGGCGAACCGCTGGCTGTTCGCGGCCTTGGTGAAAACCTTGATCAGGCTCGCGTTGCCGGCGCGGGCGACAGCCTGGCCGGAGTGCGTGAAACCGCCGTACATCCTGGCCGCCTGGTCGGAGCCGACCAGGAAGTCGATGACGCCGTTGGCACGGAGCGTGTTCATCAAGGGCGTGGCACGGACCCAGTTGTAGCCCTGGCCGATCAGGTCTCCGCGAATGCCGCTGGTGAGGGGGATGCGGGAGAGGTTCTGGTAGGTGGTGCTCCGGCCGAAGAGGGAACCGAGCTGACCGGGCAGCCAACTGCCCGGCGCGCTCAGGGAACGCAGCTTCGGAGTCCACTTGATCAGGCCGTTGCCCGCAGACCGTATGAGTCCGCTCTCGGAGCCGCGCAGGACCACGCCGAGCCGTGTCTTCCAGGTCCGAAGGGCGCCCGCCTTCAGCGAGTTGCCCAGCAGCACCTTGGTCAGTGACGTGCCCTGGAGGGTGACGACGGCCGTGGCGGCGGTGACGGAGCCCCAGTCGCCGTACAAGCCGATCACGGAGGCGATCGTCTCTTCGTGCGGCTGGAGCCCGGGGATCTGGGCTATGGCGTGAGCCTCCAGCCGCTGGATCCAGTCCGCCAGCGACTCGTCGGGCCGCCGCTTGAACTTGTAGGCGTTCGGATCTTCGCTGGCCGCGACGGAGTTGGCCAGGAGGAGAGCGTCGGGGCCGAGACCCTCGCTCTTGTACTTCTCGATCTCCTTGGGGCTGAACCCGGCCCACATGAGTCCGGCCTGCGGGTCACCGCTCTCCAGCCGGGCGAAGACGGCCCGCTTGCGCAAGTCCGGTGCTGTGTCCTTCACCCAGCTGCGCAAGGGCTTGAGCGTGGTCAACTTGCTGGTTACGCCGAGCCTGGACGCTCTGGTGAATGCTTCGTCCAGCCCGTCCTGGACCCCGCCGCGCCCGTCGAGCAGCTTCGCGAGCTGGTCCAGGTCGTCCGGATTGACATTCCTCATGCCCACGTTTCAATTCCCCAGAGCGCGTGTTCCGGAACCAGCCGGTCAAGGCTGTGGAGTTACTGCTCCATGGTACGGACGAGGCTTCCGTGAGACCGTTGGATCACCTTCTCTTTACCATGTGCGAACGCATTCTTCAGGGAAGCTGTCGGTCTGACTCCCACGCTCTTCGGCAGTGCTCAACCGATACGCAGGAGTGCGTACGCGAAGACGAGACGCCGATCCAGCCACGCGGCCCGGACCAGGAACCTGCGGTCGCTCTCGGACGTCAGGACGAGTTCGTCGCCGGCCTTCCACTCGAGGACACGTGACTTGGCCGGTTGATCACCGCCCTCCGCCCCCATGTCGGCGACGGCTTGGACGACGCCCAGCAGCAGCTTGCCTGCGCCGCGCTGGACCATGTCCTTCGGGCCGCCCTTCGCCCACTCGGCGCTGCTCACGATCTCCGGGTGCCCTGGCTGGGCGATGCGCCAGGTCGGCTTCAAGGCGTGCTTCAGCGGAGCGATGCGCTGGATCGTGCCGATGACCTGTCCCTGAACGTCGCGCACTGTGTAGTGGCGACGGCCCTCGACCTCCTGCGGCTCGTCGAGGGAGCAGAGCAGCCTGCCGCCCTCCGCGTCCTCGTAGAGGCGCCGATCGTTCGCAGCCGACGACTGGGGAGGGAAAAAGGCACAGGGTGCGTTGACCCGCTGGACACCCGAGCCCTGCGGGACCCTGAAGGCACGGACACCGAGTGCGGCCCGCTTGCGCTGCCCTGCGGCAGGCCGTTCCTCGTCGGTGATGGCGAATTCCCAGGCGTCCGCCCAGGGGACGACGTGGATGGGAGGTTCGTCGATGTGCCTGTTCTTGCCGAACACGGTGCCTCTCCGGGTCACTGCGAGGATGGGTTCCGACCATAACCCCGCCCCGTGAGGCCGCGGTCGGCCGGGCATCTGGCCGGAGAGGCCGAGTTGCGCACGACGGTGCGTGCTACGCGCTTGTCCGCTTCATCCGTACGACGTCGTCCGACGACTCCGACACTTTGAACAACACACCCGCGAACTCGACCGTGTCGCCGACCCGTACGCCCTCGTAACCGGCCACCTTGATGTCCGCGCGGCTGCCGCTGATTCCGCCGGTCTGTGCGTCGCTGCCGACGCACGCAGAACGAACCGCCTGCTGTCGGAGGTGGAGCTGAGTTTCTGTTGAAGGCGGACCGGCAGAGTTCGTTACTCCGCCGTGTCCGAGAATTTTTGCATCAGGGCGAATGGGGACGACAACACGGCGCCACCCAGCGTGAGGACTTCAGTGTCCACCTCCTCCAGCACGATGGCGATCGCCAGGTCTATGGCGTCAACCGGGCCGGTGGCCGTGCCCGTGCTGCCGGTTCCGGCAGACGGGGTGTACTGACCGGACTCCATCGTGAGCCGGACGCCCTCTCTCTCCAGGACCTTCACACTCCCCCACTCCTCGGAGGAGTAGACGTACTCCCGACTCTCGTACGCGATGCGCAACGCCCGGTCCTCCTTTCGCAGGGCCCGGGCGTTGAAGCGCAGCTCCGCGTGCCGGCCGTCAAGGGTAAGCTCGGCCTTGAAGAGCGAAGGCCGTCCTGACCTGCGCTTCCCGCGGAAGCTCGTCTCCGGGAAGGCGGGACCGCTCAACCGAACGGTGTCCATCCCCTTTTCGAGCGGCCGGTAGAGCGGGCAGCGCTCCACGGTGACGGGTCCGAAGCACCCTGCCTCCCCCGTGAGCCCGACCCTGGGCAACTCTTTCTTCGTGCTGATGCTGTACGGCGCCAGTTCGAACTTCCAGGACTCACTGCTCGTTTCCATGGCGACACCTGCTCAATTCCTGCGGACGTTCTTATTCGAGCTGTGAATCTCGCCGCGCTGCGGCCCACTCGGTCGTTGCTAGTCGAACGGGTTGAGCGCACTGCCCAGCTTCTTTGCGCCGTCGGCAATGTCGTTCCTGACGTCGCTCGCCTGGTCGCACACCCAGTCGGCTGCCTTGCAGGCGCCTTCCGCGCTGTCGTCCCAGTACTCGACGACCTTCACCCCCCCCCGTATACGACGCCGGTCCCTACAGCGAGGCCGATGGTGACCGGATTGGGTGCGACCATCGCCGTGGTCCAGGGTGGCGATGTTGGCCACGGAGAATACCGTCGCTCCCGCCGACCCGACGATGCCCGCCCCGCCCCAGCCCCGCGGTCTTCGCTGCCGCGCCGAACCCATCGGCCTTCCCGACCGTCCAGAGGCTGGCCTGTCCCGCGCGGATAATTTTGCTGCCCTGAGCGGGGCAGCCCGCCGCACATGCGGGCCATGTCGTCCGACCCGGCGAAGAAGTTGATGGCCTGATTGGGGGTGAATCCCAGCAGTTTGGAATTGATGAAGCCGCGTCGGCGCAGCGCATCCCACGCGTTACCCCAACGGTCGCCCAGGAGGCCGGAACTGAAGGGAACCGGGGGCGGACAACGAGCGAATCGGCGGGTTGTACTTTCCAAGCCCGCCCAACGCAGGATGGGGTTGCTTCCGGGCGCGGTCCACCGTTCCGCGAGGGCAGCCTTCATCGGCCCTAGCTTCCCTGTCTTCACTGGCGTGAACCCTGCCCACAGCAGCCCGGCCATCGGGTCGCCGTTCTCCAGGCGCAGGATGGCGGCGCACTTGCGCAGATCCTGGGCCTCGCTGTGAGTCCAGGACCTCATCGGCTTCAGGGCGACGGAAGCCCGCTCACCCCTAGTCGCGCGACTCGGGTGAAGGCCTCGTCCAGGCGGTCCTCTACGCCACCGCGTCCTTTCAGAAGTTTCGACCGTGCTCCAGGTTCTCGTGTTTTGCCACCCGAAGCGAATTCTTCCCCGTCTCTCGATGGCCGGATGGGCCTCCGCCGATCGCGTCTCAGGCTATGCGGGCCCCTCCCGTTCCACCAGGCCCGGTCCGCCCTTGGCACGCCGTGAAAGTACTGCGCGAGGCTGGTTCACCCAGGCCACCGTGCTGGTGAGACACCGCACTATCGGGCATAACCGGCAAACCCACCTAACGGGGCCCTACTAGCTCGCTGTTGAGGGCGGTGGGTAGCCTGACCGGAACGGAGGCCAATCAGAGTCGAATGGAGCGGTCGTGGGCGGCGCGGACGGTTCTGGAGCGGGCGCATCGACAGCGCCGTACGGTCAGGCGGTGGTGTACGAGGAGAAGCTGCCGAGGCGCTGGACGATCGCTACCGCGGTGGTTTTTGCTGTCTGGGTCGTCTATCAGGCCAGCATCCTGCTTCCCGAGGACAGCACGGTTTGGTTCGTCATACTCGGGTTTTCGACGATCCTCGCGCTCGTATTCAATGCTGTGCCGATTTCCAAACGCATCTATAATCGAATTCATATTCGAGACGGGCGGCTGACCGTGGGACGGGAGACGATTCCGGTGGAGTCGTTGACGGTCGACTCACTTCGGGAAGTTCGTGAGCAGCCAACGGATGCGGAGTTCGTCGCGTCCCTGGCTTCGCGGTCGCGTGAGGAACTCGCGGAGTTGCGACGGAGGAGCGGTGCGACCAGGCCGCCCCGGATCATGGGTGGGGGATGGTCCGTGCCGATGGGCATGGATCAGGTCGTGGTCGAGACCGCGCAGGGCGAGTCGCTGCTGATCGCCACTCACCACCGCGAGGCGCTGGTGGACGCACTGATGCGAGCCCGCCAGACCTAGAGCAGGGGCCCGGCTCCGAGGCCCGCAGTCTCGGTAGGCCGTTCACATGCCTGTGCTGCTTCCTTCTGGGGAAGGAGCCGACTTGATCACCTGAAGGAGCCTCGTGACAGGCAAGCTGAACAGAGTGGTGAACCCGCAAGACCTCGAACAACTGGCCAAGTTGCTCGATGGGCGGGGAGGAGTGGAGGACAAACTCAGCGAGGCATTCACGCGGGCCTCGGCACTCGGGGTGTCGGACAAACTGACCGCGATACGGCCGATGCATTCCTGGGTATCGGACACCGCGCCCGCACTTCGCAGGAAGGCAGCGTATGCCCGCCTCGAGGATGGCGATCCGCTGGCCGGCCTGCTGCTCGCCGGATTCACCCCCGAGCAGCTCAAGAACAAGGATCTGCCACCAGATGTCCTGCTAGTCGCCAATGCGACCGCGTCCGACGGCGAGGTCGACGATGACTGGCTCAAGAAGAAGGACGGCGAGACCCTCGACGACTGGCTCGTGAGGGTGCAGGGCGATGCCGTCACGCAGCTCACCGGCAACGAGAAACTGGGCAAGGCGGTCGCGACGTACATCGAGGGAGCCGCCAACCTATCGGCGTTCTTCACGTCGTCCACCACGGCGCTGCTGGGCGGCAAGTCGCTCATCTCGTACTTCAAAAGCTCCAAAGTGCTCAATGCGCCGGGCACCTTCACCGCCCGCCTGATCAACGGCCACTGGGACAAGCTGTCCAGGATTCCGAAAGCCGGGAGTTGGCTCACCCGGGTGCCGACCAGCGCGCTCGCGGGATCCGACGAGGCGGCGATGCTCGCCGGATACATGCGCAAGGGCGCCTTCTACATGCCCACCTCCACCGAGGCCAACCTGCTCCGCGTCGCCCAACGCGGCGGTCTCGCCAACGCAGCCAAAGCCGCCGGATGGATTCGAGGCGCCGGCATCGTCGGTTCCGTCGGCGCCACCGCATGGGGCGTCGCCAACCTGGCGACCATGGATCACGGCAAGGCGTGGAAGGAGGACAAGGCCAAGTACCTCTCCAACTGGACCGGTACGGCCTTCAACGCCTCGCTCACCGCCGCTATGGTCGCCCCCAACCCGGTCACCGTCGGCCTCGCCGTCGGCACTGGAATCGCCTATGCCGGAACCCTGGTCTGGGACAACTGGGACAGCATCAGCAAGGGTGCGGAGGAGGCCGCGGACTGGGTCGGTGACAAGGCCGACAAGGCCGGTGAGGCCATTTCCGACGGCGCCAAGAAACTCGGCAGCGCCCTCAACCCGTTCGACTGATGCCGGCCATGGCACATCCGCGCCGAGCGGCGCGAGGGGAAGGAACCATGCAGCAACACACGTACACCCTTGACCACTGGGAGGACCGTTCAGGTCACCGGCTGTCCTGGAAGTTCGGGTACCGGGGGACGGCAGGGGAGTTCGGGAGGATCGAGGTGGTCTACCCGGCGAGTCGGCACGGCGACCGTCACGTCACCGAGGTCAGGGGGGACACCATGCCCGCCACCTCCTTCATGGGCTGGGCCCACGGACGAAAGCCCTCGCTTCACATGGGGCAGCTCAGTGTCGGTGGGACCGGAGTCCGGCTCAAGCGCAACCGCTGGGCACAGACCAGAGCCGGACGGGCGCTGCGAATGCAGGCCGCCGGGCGGGAGTATCGCTACCTCGCGACCAGCGCACGGCACCGCGACCGTGCCCTGATCCGGAACGGTGTGGAGATCCGGACCACTCGGCGCGGCAGCGGTGCACGGAAGAAGGCGACTTTCACCGTCCTGGGGCAGGCCGACGCCACTGACCTCGCCCTGGCCGCCGTGATGTGCGGTGTCAACACCCGCAACCTCACCCGGGCCGGGGCTGTTCGCGCCTTTTTCAACAGGTCGCTGAGCTGGCTGGAGATTTTCCAGTGACCCCCATGAACTTCCTGAGCCATCGCCGCCAAACGTTTCCGCTGACGAAAGCGACACGCAATGCCCTCGTATGACAGCACGCGAGGTCGGTTCCGGCTTGCCGAGAGCCACCTGGCCGCCCTCGGTCACCGTATCGAAGGGGAGGAGGTGCCCCGGGAGCTGGCCGATGCCGAGCGCGAACTGCGCGAGGCCGGCCTGACCGACCAGGCCGGCAACCTCGACCTCGCGCTGAGCCCGCTGGTCAGCACCCTGCGGGCTCCCACCGTCGTCCTTCATGTGGAGGCGCTCGGTGAGCACGGCACCCTCCATCATGGCGTCACCATCGGCGACGGCTACGTCTACTCCCATGAGTCCTGGCCGGGCTCCGCAGAGTCGGAGTATGTCCGGCTGGAGCCGAACATGCTCGTCTGGGCGCTGGCGCGGATGGTCAACCTCCAGGGAGAGGACACCGTGGACGTTGCCACGCCCGAGATCGAGGCCACCATGGCCGTCCTCGACGCGGGGCTCGCCACCCTGGACAGCCTCCATGGTCTGACGGCCGAGGAAGGCGTCGACCGGATAGCCGAAGCGTTGAAAGGCGCCGGACTCTCCCGGAAGTCGCAGCTCAGCACGCTTGCCAGGTTGATCGCCGGGATGCGTTCCAGCTGGCGGATGACCGCGGCATGGCAGGGGCACGACGGGGGGACGCCAGCCTTTCAGGTGCGCGGGTTCGCGGTGTGGGATTGCGGACCTCTCGGCTACTGGCATCGTGAGCTGCCCGCCGAGCCGGTCCTGCCCGGTCAGGTAGATGACACCACTCCGCTCAAGCTGGTTCGGGCCGATGCCAAGGAGGTCTGGCAGCTGATCACCGATCTACTCCCGGCCCGAGAGGAGTTCGCGGCTGCGCCGCACCCGGGGTGAGCGGGCCCTGCCCGGAATCATCCTGGGCCGGACCCAAGTCGCCAATGGCGGTGAAGAACACCTCCGATAACCTTTCCGGCCACACGCCCGGCGATCTCCTTGACGTCGCCGCTCACCCACTCGTTGCGCCCTACGGTCTCTCGGTGTCCCGGCTGCTCGATGCGCCCCGTGTGCTTCAACCGACCGCCTTCGGCGGTGCGTGGCTGAGTGTCCCGACGACCTGCCCCCTACCCCTTGCCCCCTGCGGCAGTTGTCCGTCGATGTCCGCGGCCGGTTCGATGTAGCACAGCGGGCGCCGCGCGGGTCCTCGTACAGGGTGTGCCCGGGGCGCGAGGGCAGAGCCCGGGCGGCTGCGTTCCGGCGGACCCGAGGTGACGCGCACGGAGCCAGGACCCGCAGGTCCTTCGAACCCCTCGCACGCGTACCGCGGGTTTGCCGTGCACGGCGCTCTTGCGCTCGACGGTCATAGCACGTTCCACGGTTCGGGCGCGCACGGGCTGACCCGTGGTCTGTGTGGGCCGGTCGCACGTCTACACCCGCTGTGCAGGCGATACCTGATAACGATCTATGGTTGATTGCTCAGCATCATGGACTCATCATCAGGAGATGCGATGCGGAAGTATCGAGTCGCTCGTGGCGCCCTTGCGTTGGCCGGCGCTGTCACCCTCGTCGTCGCCGCGACGGGCAGCGCCAGTGCGGCCGACACCACGTTGCGACTGAAGCGCGGCGGGCACACCATCGGCAGTATGACCCACCTCGACCCCGACCCCGACACGTTCCGGGTGTGCGACACGCGGGCCGACGGCCACGGTGTCACCGGCAAGCTCTACATGTACATGGCCGGGTGGCAGTTGAAGGAGACGCAGGGGGACGGTGGCGACGCCGGCTGCGGCTCCTTCGACTACAACGTCGTCCCGTACGCTGCCAAGTATCTGATGAAGCTGTGCTGGAACGGCCCCGGCGGGGCCTGTGTCCAGAAGGAGTTCACCGAGGACTGACAAAGCCGCCGCGTTGCACGCGGGGTTCATGCCAGAGGAGTTGAAGGGCGCGCACCTTCCGCCCGACGTCATGCTGATCGCGAACGCCTCTGTTGCGAACGGCGACAAGTTCGACACCGAGTGGCTGGAGCGGCAGAAGGGCGAGATGCTCTCGGACTGGATCCAGCACATCAAGGGTGATGCCGTCGCCAAGGTGACGGGCGATAATTCGGGGAAGTGGTCGGGGATTACATCGACCTGACGACAATGGTCTCTACGGTTCCGGGCGCCTTCAAGATGACGGCGGTGGGCGCAACTCAGCTGATCCGGCATCCCGATTTTCCCTGCACGTAGCAAAGCCCTGGCTGCAACCATTGGGGCACGTACTCCTGTGCCGATCCTTGATGTGCTGACCGGAAAGGACAGTCTCGCGGCCTTTTCGGGGAAGAAATGGGCTTGGGAGGCAAACCTGCTCAAGGTCGGCAAGAACGCCGGTGCTGTGAGCAGGGCGACCGGAGCGAGTCAACTGGGTGCCTTCGCCTCCGGAGCCGGGACAGTGATGCGTGCGGCCGACGTCGGCGGCAGCGCGGTGTCCATGGTGCTCGGTGCCGTCGACCTTGTACAGGAAGGAAACCTTGTCGAGGCCTTCAAGCGGGACAAGGTTGCATATGTGGCGAAGGCTTCCGGCGTGGCTTTCCATGCTTCCATGACGATGGCCATGGTCGCGCCCACCCCCCTTCACGATCGGCGCCGCTGTGGTCACGGGGGCCGTCTATGGTGTCGCGACCATCGCCGATAACTGGGAGACCGCCAAGAAGTTCCCGGGAAAGGTCGCAGACGCCGGGGCCTGGGCAGGGAAGAAGATCAGTGAGGGAGCTGGGAAACTTGCCGACGACGCGAAGGCGCTGGGCATTGCGCTCAATCCCTTTGCTTTATCCTTCGTGGCGGAAGAGGTTAGGGTCGGAGAATGTCCCGATTTTCATTCGAGCTTGAGTGTTTCGCGAATACAATGACGTCGATGAATCAACGTCACGTGAACTGCTGGCGAGGTGACGTCGGCGGGCTGGGCCCAGTTGAACTCGTCGTTCCTGCCTTGGAGGTCGTTCCTGTTAGCGAACGTGCCGAGTACGAAGGCGCCATGGTGACTGGTGAGAACATTCCGATGTCCTCCTTCAAAGCTCTCCGGTACGGCGGGCGGCCTCGCGTGGCCGAAGGGAAATTGAGCGTGGCAGGGCAGCATGCGTCCTTCACTCGGAAGACCTTGCGGATGAGTAGAGGCGCCCGGGCTCTGAGGATCTGGGCCGTGGGGCGTGAATGCCGGTACCGGGAGGAAGGGAACCGGCGGCATCACGTGCTGGAACGCCCCCGGTCCCGCATCCTCATGACCCGTTCCAGTGCGTCAGATCCGGAGATCATTTCCGGAACGGCTCACGGAGCTGTGGATTCTGTTGACATCAGTCTCGCGATCCTGTTCGAGGGTGTGTACACGCGCAACCTGTCGTTTCGAGGTGCGCTGATCTCGGCTCCGGGAAGATTCATGGATTCGGTGTCCAAGCTCTCTTGATTTTCTACAGACCTCAAAGCGTGGTGTCGGTGGGGCTGACGGCCCTCGATCCCTGCGGTACCCCGACTGCGTGAGGTGCGCGCAAGGCGGCGGGCTGACCCATGAACGGCGGGCCTTCTGCGGGAAGTTGCGGGCAGAGACGGCCGAGCGGTTCGCCCAAGGCGACGAGAACGCGGTCATCGCGCACAGCGGCGGGTCAGCGTTCGATGGGTACAGCGCTGGCGCAAGGCCTGGTCAGAGGACGGTTCGGGAGCCCTGGCCCTCCCAAGCCGGCCCCCATTGCCGCCGCTCAGCGACCGGCTGTGCACGTTTCTCTCACTGAGGTCTCGGCGACCTTTGTGGCGAGTGCCCCCACGCGCATACGCGTGAGGGCTTGTCAGCAGCGGCCACATGCGGGGGCTCAGCGGTTGACGGCCTTGATCTCCTGGACGATGACGTTCTGCTCATTGCCGAAGGTGCCGTTGGGGAAATCGCCGCCGGCGTCGCCGGTGCCTGTCCAGGCGATCTCCCAGGTGATGGTGGCCTGGAGTTTGAAAGTACCGTCGCCGGAGGAGCGAAGGTACTTGATCCCGCACGGCGGTGTCTCGCCGGACTTGCCCTTGGCGTAGGGCTCGCCGATGCAGCCGTCGGAGTTGATGGTGCACTCGCCCGAGGCCGGGTAGGTCTCGGCGTCCTCGGTGCCCGGCTCCAGCTTGAGGGACAACGGCTTGGCGGTGGTGGTGGCCTGGATGTTGAAGCCGGGGACGTTGATGGCCGCCGTGGCCTGGACCTCGTCGAAGACGGCCTTGTCGAGCCAGGCCCAGGTCGGCAGGTTCACCTTGGTGGTGGCCTCGGGGGAGAGGGTGACCCTGGTGTCGGGGAGCTCCATGTGCTGGTAGGCAAGGACGGCGAGTGTTTCCGGGCTGATGGCCTCTTCGCGCTGGGGCGGCGGGGCGTCGCCGTTCTCGACCCAGAAGGGGAGGTCGGTGCACGAGGTCCGCTTGAGGTAGTCCGGCTCGTTGGGGTTCTCGCCGCCGGCCCAGAACACTCCCTTGCCGTCGTTCTCGACGTTGTAGTCCTTGTAGCCGGGGGTTCCGGGCCAGCCGTACCCGTCCTCGTAGTGGCGCTTCGTCTGGCCGATCGCCGAACCCCGCGGACCTGCCCATTCCGGGGGGCGTACCAGCAGGGAGGTGGTGTCCAGTTGACGTCCGAGGACGTCACGTTTCCGGTGCTGCCCTCCTTGGTGACGGCTCCGGAGTACTGGATGCGGGCGGCGGCGTAGATGCCCGTCGTGTCGCCTACCTGCACGGCCTCGTAACCGGTCACCTTGATTCCCGCACAGCTCGCGCTGAATCCGTCGGACTGCGCGTCGCTGCCGACGCGGACGGTGATTGACAAGCGGGTCGGAGATGTCCATACGACGCTGTTGTCGAGCCTGGGCCCCCTCGGAGGGAACCCATCAACGCGGCGGCCAGCATTCATCGGTAGGTGGAGAAGCAGAGATTGTTGTCCGCTGGTTTCCCTCCGACTTGAGCGAGTCGGGGCCGCCGCCACCGCGGCTCTGACTTCCTCGTCCTGCGGATTCAGGACCACCTGGTAGGAGCAGATGGCCGGAATTCCTTCAGCCGTCTCTCTCGCCACATGCAGCTGCTTCTGGAGGGCCTCTCGCGCCGCCGATGCCGCAGATATCGGCTTGCATGACGCTTTGGGGTGGATGAGGTAATTGACCTGTTTGCTGTTTGCTGGAATGGCGCGGTGCGTGCTGTGCGCTTCCCCCGGCCAGCCTGCCATGTGGTTCGATTGCCTTTGCTTTGCGTGCCTTGACGTGGCAACCCAGTTGCGCTGTGCGGCTTGCCGGGCTGGGTGAGACGCTGTTCTCAAGTGCCTGATGTCGCGCCTGTCTGTGGCCGTATGGATCGGGTGGGCATGGAAGTGACCGGACTGATGGATGAGGGGAAGGCGTCAAGCGTATGAGCGGGGTGTCGTTCGAGCTGCAGCGTGCTGCGTCATCCGGCAAGGGTCCTCATGGCGATACCTACTCGTGGGTGGGGCACGTGGAGGGACTCGGGCGTATCGAGCTGGCCTTCCCTACGGAGTACAGCGACTACCCGTCGGAATATTGCGAGGTGGCCGCGAGCGGGCAGAACTTGCCGCTCACCACATATCTCGGGCTGCGCTATCTCCGTCGCCCGCTGCTGGCCAGTGGGGAGCTGCGGGTCGACTGGGATCCAGCGGAGCTCTCCAGGAACGTGTGGTGGCCCGGCCGCGGGGGGCGTGCCCTGCGGATCTTGGTCAAGGGGCGTGAGTACACCTACGCCGAGCGGGGTGGCAAGCGCAGCCATGAACTGGTGCGCTCAGGTGCCGCCGTGCACATGAGGCGTTCGAGCTGGAGTAACCCACGCACTCTTTCTGGGACATGCCTGGGCGAGGCGGATGCCCTCGACATCAGTCTCGCTCTCGTCCTTGAGGGCGTCTACACGCGGAACCTCACGACGCGCGGTGCGCTCGTGTCGCTGCCCGGACGGTTCCTCAACCGGTTCAGCTCTCTATGATCACCGGTCAAACGATCTCTGATTCTTCAATTATCTCTGACTTCAGGGGGAAACAACAGAATGCCTTCCATGGACGCGGCCCGGCGCCGATTTCGGCTGACCGATTCCCATGTCAGCGTGCTGGGATTTCTTGTGGAAGAAGAGCAGATCCCCGATGAGCTGTCGCAGGTACGGGCCGAGTTGCGGGATTCAGGATTCCTCGACGCCGAGGACAAGATCTCGGCCGATCTCTATCCGCTCGTTGCGACACTCATGGAGCCCCGGCTCATTGCCCGAGTCGAGATGACCGGACCGCAGGGTGTCACCCAGAGCGGAGCCGTCATCGGGGACGATTTCATTTACACGCACGAGAACTGGCCTGGTGACGCCGAGTCGGAGTACGTCCCCGCAGAGCCCGAAACGCTGGTGTGGGCGCTGGCCCGGATGGTCGATCTGCACCGGGACTTCACCGAAGAGGGGGACTCCGGTGAAGTGATTACGTCGACGATGAGCACGTTCGATGGTGTGGTCGAGCGTATGGAGGCGGGGCAGCTCGAAGAGCCGGAGGCTGTGGCCCGAGCAGTGGACGCCCCGGTGCGACTGGCCGAGGTGCTGGCCCAGCTGAACTGCATGTGGCGAATCACCATGGCCTGGCGGGGGGCTGAAACGAAGGGCAGCGGGCTGGCAGTACGGGCCCTCGTAGTGTGGGACTGCGGAGTCGAGGGGTACTGGCTGCGGGAGTTGCCTGCCGAGCCCATCATCGAGCGTCAGGTGGACGCGAGCAGTGAACTGCGGGTTCGGCGTACCTCGGCCAAAGAACTATGGCAGATGATCACGGATCTACTTCCGGACGGGGCGCAGCTCGCCTCCGCACAGCACTCCCAGGCCACGTCCTAGCCCGGCGGCATGCCTCGGCGTTTCTGAGGCCGTCCGTGGCGTTCGAGCCTTTCGCTTAGCGGCACCGGCCCATCCACACAGCGCAGCACATGACGGGGAAGAATGAGCGACAGTTCCAAGCGCATGGCCAATCCCGAGGACATGGAGCACTTGGCCAAGCTACTCGATGGTAGAGGCAATCTGCGGGACAAGCTGGACGAGGCCTTCACCCGGGCTTCTCGACTTGGGGTAGGGGACAAGCTGGGTCCCATCAAACCGATGAGGTCATGGACCGACGACACGGCCGTCGACCTACGTCGGCGGGCGGCCATTCTGCGGGCCGAGAACGGGGACCCCCGGGCGGCGGCGCTGTACGCGGGATTCCGGCCGGAGGATCTCAAGGCTGGGGAACTCCCGCCTGACGCCATGCTCATCGCGAACGCCGCCATCGCGAATGATGACAAGTTTGATGCCGCCTGGCTGCAACGCAAGCCGGGCGAGACGTATCAGGATTGGCTGCAGCGTATCCCGGGTGACGCTGTAGGCAAGATCAGCGGCAATGAGAACCTCGGCGAGGTCGTCAGCGACTACATCGACCTGACGGCCCTCGTCTCGACCGTTCCGGGCGCCTTCTCGACGGCAGCCCTGGGAACGTGGAAGCTGTACAAGCGTTTCAAGCATGGCGACTTGATGAAGGCGCCCGGGACGACACTCGCCCAGATCCTCAAGGGCCAGGGATCCAAACTCCTCCCGGCCCGAATAAGGCTGCTCGGTGCGCAGATCGGCCGGAGCACGCCCCCTGTCGTCCTCAAGATCCTCAGCGGATCTGACACACTCGCCCAACTACACGGCGGGCGCCTGCACGCCTGGGAAGCGAACCTCCTCAGGGTCGGGAAGAACGTGGGCGCGGCCTCGCGGGTCGCCGGGGCGAGCCGACTGGGGGCGTTCGCCTCCGGAGCGGGGGGCGCACTGCGTACCGCCGGATTCTGGCGTGCGACAGGCATCGGCGGCAGCGTTCTGGCCACGGGCATCGGGGCCGTTGACGTCATGCAGGAGGGAAACCCTGTCGAGGCGTTCAAGCGAGACAAGGCGGGATACGTTGCGAAGGTGTCGGGCGTGGCCTTCAACGCCTCGCTCACTGCCGCCATGGTCGCGCCCAACCCCGTGACGTTTGGTGCGGCAGTTGTCACAGGCGCGGTCTACGGCGTTGCGTCCATCGTCGATAACTGGGAAAAGGTCAAAGAGTTCCCTGGAAAAGTCGCGGATGCCGGAGCCTGGGCAGGGAAGAAAATCGGCGAGGGGGCGGGGAAGCTCGTCGATGGGGCGAAGGAGTTGGGCAGTGCCCTCAATCCCTTTGATTGATTTTGCCCTGGAGAGCTGTAGGGCAGGAGACAGCCTCAAATATCGTTGAGAGGCGGGGCTTGATCCCTGAGTGAGTGCACTGCTGGGGGAAGGCACGGCAATTGCCGCCTGCGTAGGAGGCCCTTCGGATACGGGCGGTGGCGGCGTTGGTGGCGGGCCGGCCTCGCGAGGATGTTGCGGCGGTCCTTCAGGTCTCTCTCAAGGCCCGTGGACAAGTGGAAGGCGAAGTGACTGGCAGGCGGGCGGGAGGCGCTGGTGCCCAGCTACGCGGGCGCCGGGTCGGCGAACATGAGGTTCTCGATGACGTCGAGCGGCAGGCGATCCAGCAGGCCGTACCAGATCACCGCCCCTGCGCCTGGGCCAGGCTGGGCAACTGTGGACGCGTGCCGCGGATAGGAGGGTGGTCGAGCAGGACACGGAAGCGGTCCGCGTCCGGAGGAAGGAGACATGGCCTGCTATCCGCGCGCAGAAGAAGGCGAGGTTGGCTAGGTGCCTTTCGCTGACCAGCCCGGCATACGTTCCATCAGGACGGGCCGTACCTGGGGCGAGAAGGGCCGCACCGTGGTCGTCCACCGCACGGGGTAACCGGTTCTCGGTCAACGCGATGTCCGCTGTCAGCATCATGGACCGTATGCACTTCACGGTCTTCACCGAGACCTTCGACGCCGACGTCATGTGCCGGTTCCTCGACCGGCTCGAGGGCCACTTCAACCGGACGGTGCACCTCGTCGTGGACGGCCCCTCTGCTCACCCGCTCCTGCAAGGTCTGCGCCTGGCTGGCCGATCACCCGGACCGCATCGAGCTGCACCTTCTGCCGTCCTACTCGTCGGAGCTGAATCCCCGACGCTGGTCAACGCCGACCCCAAACGGTGTCTTCCGATACGCAGGCGGGCCCGCGACCAGTCCCAACTCGTCCCCAGGACCCGCCGGTTCTTTCACCGGCGTCAACGTCAGTCACACATCGTCCGCCGCTACTTCGACGGCCCACGCGTACGCTACATCCTCGAATGCAACTCTTTGAGTTTCTGATCAATGCTTACGGACTACGCGTTTCGGTGTGGGCGGTCACTGCCTGGAGTAGTGCGGTGAGGAAGGACACGCGATCACGTGTGGCGAAGCGGAGCTGCTCGCCATTCCAAGTGCGGATCACGACACTGTCCATGCCCATGGGAACGCTCCAACCGCCACCCACAAGCCGGGGATTGCTTGGTCCATTCCGGTGTTGTCCCTGTCCGGATGCGTTGATTCCGTTTATGGATTCGGTGTGCCGGTGGGCTGTGGTGGGATGCACCGCTTGGGAGGCCTCCCGTATGGAATTGGGGTCGATGTCGGCGAGCGCAATGCGTTCTCGACCAGCTCGGAGCGTCTGTGTGTCTATCTGAATTCGGTTGTAGATGAACTTGGAGACCGGAACAGCCAGGCAGGGCAGTAGAACCAAGAGGAACAATGCGCACAGGCCGAGCCAGAGACCGATCTCATCGGGAATCGTGTCGAGTGCCATGTAACCTATGCCGGCCAGATAGGCGGTGATGCATATCCCGGACCATGTTTTTGGTGTCTTTTCTTCGTATTGCATACTCTTTGCTGCGCCCTTCATTATTTGGAAACAGATTTCCTCAATTTATATTGAGTGCCCGGCTGGAGAGCAGTCCCAGGGAGCACGAGCTCGTAGCGTCCTCATAGTGGGCGCTTCCTCTCGCCGATCGCCGAACCCGCGGTCCCGCCCATCGTGGTCGGTCAGCACCACTCTCGGGCTTCTTGCCCCTCGGCCCCATCACCTGTTGACAGACTGGATCTCCTGAACGGTGACCTTCTGCTCGTTGCCGAAGGTGCCGTTGGGGAGCTGCGTCGGGTTGGGGTTGCCCGTGCCGGTCCAGGTAATCTCCCAGGTGACGGTGGCCTGGAGATTGAAGGTGCCGTCGCCGGAGGAGCGGAGGTACCTGATGCCGCACGGCGGGTTCTGGTCGGCCTTGCCCTTGCTGTACGGCTCGCCGATCGAGCCGTCGTTGTTGATCGTGCACTCGCCGGAGGCGGGATAGGTCTCGGCGTCGGGCGTACCGGGCTCCAGTTTGAGTGAGACCGGCTTGGCAGTGGTGGTGGCCTGGATGTTGAGGCCGCCCACGTTGAGCGCGGCGGTGACGGAGACCTCCCTGAACTTGGCCTTGTCCAGCCAGGCCCAGGTGGGGAGGTTGACCTTTGTGGTCGTCTCGGGGGCGAGGGTTACTTCAGTCGTCGGCAGTTGGATGCGGTTGTAGGCGAGTTCGGCGAGGACCTGCGGAGTGACCGCGTTCTCCACGGGCGGGGTGGCACCGTTCTCGACCCAGAAGGGCTGCTTGTCGCAGAGCTGGGCCTCGGGCTCCGTCCAGCGGGCTTCGTCGCGGACGGCCACCCACCAGTTGCCCTCGTCCTTCTTGTCGAGGTTGTAGTTCTTGTACTTTCCGTCCTTGTATTCGTTGCGGAACATACCGACGGCAGACTTGGCATAGCTGTGCTGGCCCGGAGTGTTGACCGTCTCGTCGTACATGCTCTCGACGTACTTGGAGAACTCCTCCGCGGAGCGCGGTTCGTACCAACACGCGGGCGGGGTCCAGTTGCCCACGGGGGTGACGTTGCCCTTGCCGTCACCGCCCGTGGTGGCGCTTGTGTACCTGATCATGGAGACGAGGTCGCTTCCCGACCTTCCTCCGCTGGTGTCGACCTCGGCCTCGGACGCGCCGGGCCCCTTTGCCTCTGCGGTGCCGGCGGTCATTCCGAAAGCCAGGATGAGAACACTTGCTGTGGTCAGGCCACGGGTCAGGGCGCGCACGTCTTGTCCCCTCTCTTCGACAGTACCTCCGTGGTCTGCCACACCCCATTGCTGTTCTTCTTGAGCTGCGTGCTGTACGTGACGAAGGGGCTCTCGTCGGACGGTGACTTGTCCACCGTTCCGGTCTTGCGGTTCTTGTTGTAGGCCTTGCTCTCGTCGGCGCAGTAGACGACTGCGGCTGTGTCGCTGTCCGCGACCTTGACGTTCGGGTTGAAGTAGCGCGTAATGCCTGTCCACGTGAGGTCCTCGTCCAGCCAGGCCAGGACCCACTTCTGCGCGCTCACCAGCGCTTTGCCCTGTCGGTAATACGCAAGCGTCGACGAGTTCGTGTCGCCACGGAGGATCGCGTCGTCCACCGCGTTCACCGTCTGCGTTACATCGGACAGCACTGCATCCTTGGTCGGATCACCCGTCTTCCAGCCCTCGAACTTGTTCTCCACGCCTTTGGGAAACGTGATCTTGGGCCTGTCCGCTGGACCGGCGCTGGCGCTGGGTGAAGCCGAGTTCGCCGTGTCGCCTGTATCGGCGCCGGCGATCTTGTCGTTGTCGCTGGACTTGTCGTCCTCGCTGCCGCAGGCCGTCAACAGCAGTGCTGCCGTCGCCGCCAGTGCGGCAGCAACGGGCAATGGGCGGCGCTTCACAGTGACTCCCCGTGAGACAGAAGTTCAGTCAAGAGCACTGACGGTATCGGTGAGGTTCTCGCTTTCACCAGAGCGAACTTCCGCGAGAACAGGGGCAATCTGGGGTGTATGGGGCTCTCGGGGGGCTGGTTGTGTCCTGATCGTGCCCAAACAGGCGGTGGCCCCGGATGCCGCAGTGTGCGACGTCCGGGGCCGTGGTGCAGAGGTCCGATCCTTGGTCCTGGTTGCCGCCGCCGCTGTTGATCGGCGTCGCAGTGGGGTCCGTCGGGGTGCGGCAGGTGGTCCCGGGGGCTTTTCGGCCTCGCGGTCGTGATGGGCACATGGGGCGGCGTGCGGCAGAGTCGGTGGGACAGGGAGTACGTCCCGGCCTGAGCGGATGCCCGGCTCAGTACATGGCTTCCTTCGGCACATCGATCTGCCTGAACTCCACCCACCGCCCCAGCCGTTCGTATCGCCCCGCCGCCACAAACAGCACGTACGGAGCCGCAAGGCCGACCAGGGCCACCGCCCACACCGGCAGGAGCCAGCCCAGTTGGGACACGCACAGGCAGCACGCCAGCAGGGCCACTGCCGTGCGGGCGAATGACCTCGCGTCGTCGGTCATCCTGCGGCGGCTGTCCGCCGAACTCGTGAGCAGTGCACCGGCGCGCATGCCCAGGGCGGCACCCGCCGGCAGGCCCCAGAGGATGCCGCCCGGCAGGAACATGGCCGGGAAGCCGTCGTAGGGGAAGCTGAAGTTGAAGCCCGACGTCAGGCCCGTGACCGCGCCGATGAAGGTGCAGCAGAGCACGGTGACCGCCGCGAGTTGGTCCCGGATCTGGAGGGAGAGGGTGCTGTCGTTGTCCCTTCGTACCTCACGGAACACGCCGCCCGAGCCGACGACGAACAGCGGTGTGCCGATCACCATCAGGATCGCGGCTCCGAACACGCCTCCGTTCTTGCCCGGAGCGTCCGTAGCCGGGAAGAAGTCGCGCACCTGCCACGCCACCGCCGCCATCAGTGCGACGTACAGCCAGTAGCCGGCGATCAGTGCCCAGCCCGCGCCGATCCGGGCCCGTCGTGCCCGTGCCAGTGGGGTGTGGAGCAGGCCTGCGACAGGGAGGGCGATCAGGGCCCAGGCGAAGATGAAGGCCTCCGAGGCGGGGTCCTCGGCCCGGACCCTCTCGAAGAGTTCCGGAGAGGTGGAGAGGCCGAAGCGTTCCGGGGAGGACGTCAGCAGGAGTGCCAGGGCCAGGGAAGCGACTCCTGCCGTGATGCCCGTTGTGATGCGCGCGACCTTGGCTCGCTTGGTCGATGTCTTGCCGGCCGTCCCACCGCCCGCCGCCGCGGTCATGCGTTGCCCCCCTTGAAGCGCGTGAGGCCGTGAAGCCTGTGAAGCTCGCCGTTCCGCCCATACGGCCAGAGTTCCGAAACTACACTCGCGCCCCATGCGTAACTCCCGCAGCATGAACGCGAAGAGCGTGTCCGGTTCGCACGGAGGCTCCGGCGAAAGCCTCTGGAGAAGACGGCCCGCGCCGGGTGCGGGAGCCGGCGCGTGGTCGGACCCCGGGGGCGGTGACGCCCCCTGACCAGCCCCGCATCCCCCCACACCCCGACCCGCCGCAGCAAAGGGCGTCACAAACAGTCCCGAGACCCCCGCGCCCACTGGCTGTTACTCGCCCTCACCCTCCCCCTCGTCTTCGCCTTCCTGATCTTCGAAGGCTGGACCCAGCACGAGGTCGACGCCGCGAAGACGCGGACGCCCTGTGCCTCGCCCGTGCCGGAGGCCGTCGCGAAGGGCGGGCCCGTGATCGGGATCAACCGGGACGGGATCCGGTCCGGGGCGATGCCCGCCCGGACCGTCGCGCTCACCTTCGACGGGGGGCCCGACCCCGTATGGACCCCGCGGCTGCTGGATCTGCTGCGCCGCAGTCAGGCACGCGCGACCTTCTTCGTGCACGGCGCCCGCGCGGCCCGGTATCCGGAGCTGATCCGACGCATCCGTGCCGAGGGGCATGAGATCGGGTCCAACACGTACACCGGAGCCGTGCTGGGCGAGTCGTCCGCGCCCCGCTTCCGGTCCGAGCTCGAACTGACCCAGAGCGCACTGGCCGGCGCCACCGGGCTGCGTACCAATCTGCTGCGGATGCCGCGGACCACCACCCCCGACACCCTGTGCGGTCGTGAGTGGCAGGCGGCGCGGCGGGCCACCGGGTACGGCTACGTGCTCGTCGCCGCCGACAAGGGGGCGCGCAAGCCCGCGCAGGGAATCGTCCGGCAGTTGAGTCAGACGGAGAGCGCCTATGCGGAGGCGCGCAGGCTGCTGAAGAACCGGAGCGTGGACCGGTTCACCACCGTGTCCGACGGGCTCGGGCTCGTTCCGTACAAGTCCGCCTCCTTCGTCGAGCGGTGGTCGGGGGAGGGGCTGATCTGGGCCACGCGTATCGGGCAGGTCTTCTCCACCGCCATGATCTGGATCCTAGGCGTCGCCGGTGGGCTGGGCGTGCTGCGGCTGTTGCTGCTCGCCCTGTTCGCGCGGGCCCATGTGCGCCGGCTGGAGCGGTTCCGGACCGGGGCGCCCTGGATGCGTGAGGTGTCCGGGCCGGTGACCGTGCTCGTCCCGGCGTACAACGAGGAGGCCGGGATCGGGTCGACCCTGCGGTCGCTGCTCGACTCCACCCATCGGGAGCTTCAGGTCATCGTGATCGACGACGGGTCGAGCGACCGGACCGCCGATATCGCCGAGAACACGGGTGACGCGAGGGTGGTGGTCGTCCGCCAGCCCAACTCCGGCAAGGCCGCCGCCCTCAACACCGGGCTCGCCCACGCGCGGTACGACATCGTGGTGATGGTCGACGCCGACACCGTCTTCGAGCCCGATGCCATCGAGCGGATCGTCCAGCCGCTCGCGCATCCCGCCGTGGGGGCCGTCAGCGGCAACACCAAGGTGGGCAACCGGCGCAGTCTGCTGGCCCGTTGGCAGCATCTGGAGTATGTCTTCGGGTTCAACCTCGACCGGCGCATGTTCGAGGTGCTGGAGTGCATGCCGACCGTGCCGGGTGCCATCGGGGCGTTCCGCCGGGACGCGGTGATCGGGGTCGGCGGGGTCAGCGAGGACACTCTCGCCGAGGACACCGACCTGACGATGGCCCTGTGGCGGGCCGGCTGGCGGGTGCTGTACGAGGAGTCCGCCGTCGCCTGGACCGAGGTGCCCACCACCATCAAGCAGTTGTGGCGGCAGCGGTACCGGTGGTGTTACGGCACGCTGCAGGCGATGTGGAAGCACCGGGGGGCTCTCGTCGGCAGGGGGCCCGCCGGGCGGTTCGGGCGGCGCGGGTTGACCTACCTCGCGCTCTTCCAGGTCGCCCTGCCGCTGCTCGCGCCCGTCATCGACGTCTACGCCCTGTACGGCGTGCTGTTCCGCGACCCGTGGGAGTCCGCCGCGGTGTGGTTCGCGTTCCTCGGCGTGCAGATCGTCTGCTCCGGCTACGCGCTGAGACTCGACGGCGAGCCGGTGCGCGCCTTGTGGTCGATGCCGTTCCAGATCGTCGTCTACCGGCAGTTGATGTATCTCGTCGTCATACAGTCGCTGGTCGCGCTGCTGGTCGGCAGCCGGCTCAGGTGGCAGCGGATGCAGCGCTCGGGCACGGCCGCTGAACAGATCGGTGGGCCGGTTCCGTATAGGAGCGTGCCGATGCGTTGACACCCACAGCACCTTCGAGGCGAGACAGCGGGACGGGCCGATGAGCGACTGGACCGACCATCCGGGAGACCACCGGGCGGGGCAGGACCCGAGACAGGACCCGAGAAGGGTCCCGCCGTCGTCCCCCCTGGTACCCCCGCCGTCGACCCGTACCGCCCCCCTGCCCGGCATGCCCTCGTCGGCCGCGCCCGGTCGCTACGACAACAGCGTCCAGGAGCGGGGCCGAAGAGGCGGCAGCGGGAACCCCGGCAGCAGGAAACCGCGGCGCCGAGCCGGACGGAGCCGCCGGTTCCTGCGTACGGCGGCCGTGCTGTCGTCCGTCCTGCTGCTCGCCGGTGCCGGTACGTACGTCTGGGCCGACACCCGGCTCAACCAGCAGGTCGACCTCGGCACGCTCTCCGGCCGGGTGCCGCGCGGCGAGGGCACCAACTACCTGGTCGTGGGCTCCGACAGCCGTGAGGGACTGTCGCAGCAGGACCGGAAGGAGCTGAACACCGGCTCGGCCGAGGGACGCCGTACCGACTCGGTGATCCTGCTGCACACCGGGGCGAACGGCACCACGATGCTCAGCCTGCCGCGCGACTCCTGGGTGACCCTGCCGCCCTACGTCGATCCCGACACCGGCCGCAGCTACCGGGCCGCGCCGAACAAACTGAACGCGGCGTTCTCCCTGGGCGGCCCCGACCTGCTCGTGCGGACCGTGGAACGCAACACCGGCGTGCACATCGACCACTACGCGGAGATCGGCTTCGCCGGCTTCGTGGGGGTGGTGGACGCGGTCGGCGGCGTGGACATGTGCCTGGACAAGCCCGTACGGGACGAGGACTCCGGCGCCGACCTGCCCGCCGGCTGCCAGACCCTCGACGGCGCCGAGGCGCTGGCCTTCGTACGGCAGCGCAAGCAGGAGGCGCAGGGGGACCTGGGCCGCACCCGCAACCAGCAGAAGTTCCTCGCCGCCCTCGCCCGCAAGGCGGCCACCCCGTCCACCCTCGCCGACCCGTCCAAGTCCTTCCCGACCCTGCGCGCCGGCCTCGACACGCTCATCGTGGACGAGAGCACGGAGCTGCCCGACCTCATGTCGCTGTTCGAAGCCATGCGGAAGGCCGCGTCGGGCGGGGGCAGACAGCTCAACGTGCCCGTGGCCGACCCGGACCTGCGTACGCCCCAGGGCAGCGCGGTGAAGTGGGACGACCGGCGGGCCCGCGCCCTGTTCACGGCACTGCGCGAGGACCGGCCGACCGGCTGATCAACGAGTTGCGGTTCGGCGGGTGTTGAAACCGTCCAGAGGCGACATCAGCGAGCCGTACCCCGTCGCCGCCCACACGCTCCGCCTGGCCGGCAGCTCGAAGTAGGGCACGGTACGGCCGTCCTCGTCCGCGTCGGTGAGCACCTCGGGCGCCCTGCGGGCCTGCAGCGCGTCCGCGCACTCCTGGCACACCGCCACGTCGAGCCGGTCGCGTCGGCCGAGTTGGCGCCACCCGGTGCGGAGGGCGGCGCGGCCGTGCCGGGGGTCGAAGAAGCAGAGGGGGAGGCCCACGGAGCCGGCGAGGGCGTCGCGGCCCTCCTGCGCCAGGGCCAGGACGCCCGCCAGGTCCGACAGGCCCCGGGCCTCGTCGAGGACCGTGCCGGCGGCGGCGTAGGCGTCGAGGGCGCGCTGGAGATCGGGTGTCGTGGTGGCGTCGGCGGCCTGGGTCGCCTCGCCGAGTGCCAGCACCTCCGCCTCGGCCCGGCGCCGCAGCCCCGCCTCGTCGGCGGCCCGGGCCGTCGCGAACACGAGCTGGGGGATGGCCGAGGGGGTCCTGCGGGAACGGACCAGGGCGCGGGTCGCGAGGGCGGTCAGGGCCAGGGCGGGCACGGCGATGAGCGGCCAGAGCCACCACCCCCCGGTGCCGTCCGAAGACGACTCGGACGCCGGTGACCCGGAGGCCTGCGCTTCGGGTGCTGCCGAGCGGTCCAGCTCCTTCATCGCCTCCTCGTACCGCTGCTGGCCCTTGCCCTCCGCCACCAGGTCCACTGCCTTCGCGGTCAGGTCCGCCAGCCCCGCGTTCCGCATCTCGTCCAGGAATCCGGTCGCGGCCACGGCATCACGCGCCTGGTGGGTGTCGGCGGGCCACTCGTAGCCCTCCAGGGAGTCGGGAAAGTCGCTGTCCGTCGTGATGACGATGAGTTCGCGCTGGTCCGGGAACCGGTCACGGACGATTCCCGCCAGCACCTCGGAGTCGCCGGCGAACGCGTCGCCCTTGGTGAGCGGTGTGAGAACGACCTTGATGGGCAGGCCCGTGCTGCGGATCCGGTCCGCCAACTGCCGCTGCCGGGACGGTGGTACGGCATCGGTGTAGGCGTCGTCGACGTAGACGGGGGAGGTGCGCAACGCGCTCGCGATGCGCTGCCCGGCGCTCGGGCCGTCGCCGTCGGCCGCCCGGGCGGTGGCCGTGGTGAGCGCCGCCAGCAGCAGCGCCGCGAGGACGGTGATCAGGCGCTTGACGTCAGTGGACACCTGCGGTCTCCCTCACCTTGTCGACGAGCCGGGCGATTCCGTGGGGCAGGGCGGTCAGCGGTCCGTCGGTCACGTCGTAGTACGGCAGGCGGTTGTTGCCCGAGGACGGGTCGGGCAGCTTCAGCAGACTGCCCGGGATGCCGCTCGGGTCGGCGATGGCCGTGTTGCGGCAGAACTCACAGACGGGGAGCAGGCGGCGGGCGACACCCTCGGTCGAGACGCGGACGTGGTGGCGGCTGACGCCGGGCCCGTGCAGGGGGTTGACGCCGCAGCACAGGTCCGTCGTGTCGCCGGCGAGCGCGGCACGGCCCGTTCGAGCGAGCACGATGACCGCGACCAGGGTCGCGGGGTCGGTGCCCGACTCCCTGACGCGGTCGAGGTCGCCGTCGACGAGGAGCAGCGCCGCGTCGAGGTGGTCCCAGGCGCGACCGCGTTCGTCCCGGTCGGCGAATTCCTCGGTGAGGTTGGTGAGTTCGGCGTAGGCGGTACGCCGGAGGTAGGACACCGACGGCTCGGTCGGGGCCGTGAGGGGCAGGCGGTGGGTCGGCTCGGGGGTGGGAGAGCGCCACCGCAGCAGGCCGCCGAAACCCCACGTCAGTCCGGCCACCACACCGGACAGCAGAAGAGCCAGGAAGGCGCCCACGAACAGGCCGGGCCAGAAGTCGGTGGCGAACAGGGGAGGGAGAGTGTTCTCGTCGGCGGCCCTCGGGGCGGGGGCCGGGGCGGACTCGGATTGCGGCCGGTCAGTGTGTGGGGTCTTGTCGATGAACGTCATGAGCTTGTCGAGGCGCTCGCCGAGGAGGTGGTCGTCGGCCTCGTCCGCCCTGCTGTCGCCCAACGTGACGGAGTCCGGCAGGTCGAACGAGAGGCGGGTGGAGTCCAGCCGCAGCCCGTGGTTGTAGACGTCGATCGTGCCGTCGTCCGGATCGGCGACGACGTACATCCCGTCCTCGCCCACCTTGGCGTGCACCGCCGCGGCGAACAGCCCCGAGTCGCCGGCCGACTCGCTCTCGGGCGTCTGCGGCACGAGGGAGACGTACACCGGGCCGCCGCCGTCGGAGCGCCGGAAGTCCCGGATCCGGTCGTGCAGCCGGTCGAGTTGGCGGGAGTCGAGTACGCGAGGGCTCTCCGGGTCGGCATAGACCGGGTCCTGCTTCAGTCCCGACGCGACGCGTTCCACACGGGCGGTCAGATCGGTGGGGGTGGGCGGCTCAGCCGCGCTCGACTTGGTCTGGTAGAAGACGACGGGAGCGGTGAGGGCGATCGCCGTGGCGGTGAGGACGGCCGCCCCGGGTACGACCCACCGGGGGACGCGCCGCTCCGCCCCGGAACGCCGACGGCGGCGCCGCACGTACCAGGCCCCCAGCACGATCAGCAGCGGTACGCCGGTCAGCAGGCTCCCCGTGAGGAACGACTGGTTGCGGCGGTCGGACGGGCCGATGTACATCTCGGCGGGCTCGTCGTCCTGGTACTTCTGGCGAGCGGCCTCCGCACGGGCGGTGGCCTTCTCCTCGCCCTGCGCGATGACGTCGACGAAGCGTTCGAAGCTGCGCAACGGGCCTGCGTCGTAGGGGAGTTCGTACAGAGCGACGGTGGCGGCGGCGTCCGCAGGGGCGCGGACGCCGTAAGCCGTGGCCTCCGCGAGATCCGTCCCCTCGAACAGGACGTACAGCCCATCACGCCCGAGCCGGTCGTGCACCGCGCCGAGCAGCTGCTTGCCGTCCGTGCTGCTCTGCATGGGCAGGACCAGGACGTAGGTCGGGACGTCGGTCTTCTTCGCGAGCCTGGCGAAGTCGGAGGCGGTGGACCGGGGGACCTCGCGGGGGAGTTGGTCGGTGACGTGGACCGGGTTCTCGCGGAGGCGGTCGGCGAGGTAGGCGGCCTGGGTGGCGGGGATCGTGTCCGCTGCTCGGGCCGGGGTGGCTGTTGCGAAGACGGCCGTCAGCGCCCAGAGGGCGAGAAACAGCCAGAGGACACGGGTTCCGCCACCGCTTCTTGCCCATGTCTGTCCTGCGTAGGACTCGTCTGCCGTGACTGCCCTCACCGGTGTGGCCCCCCGCGGTCCGATCGCTGTCCGCGCCGCACTCTACTCGGGGCTTCGCGAGTGCTACAGGTCGGCTGTTTGCGGCTTCGTCCGGCCCCGGGGGCGCCAGGGGGGCGAGGGACTGGTACTGGTAGCCGAGGACTCGTACCGGCGGCTTCAGCCCAGCTTCGCGTTCTGCGCCTTCACTATGTTCGCGGACATCTTGGCGTCGCTGGGCCGGGTGCTGTCGGCGATGGCGAAGCCGTTCACCGAGAAGTAGACGGCGAGCACGTCACCGTGGCGGACGGCTTCGGTGTGCAGAGTGTGGGTGACACCCTGGAACGTCATCGTCGACCGGAAGGCGACGGCACCAGTCGTCGTGCCCTTCTCGGCGGTGACCGAGTCGTAGGCCGTGGTGTTCTTGCCCGCCTTCGCAGTGAAACCGTCGCTGCACTGGGGCACGGCCTTCGCCAAACCGGCCAGCACCGACTCGGCCTTGGCCGCCGGCCCGTACGAGGCGAGAGTGATGTTCGTCGTCGCCTTGCCGTAACCCGCCACGGCACTGCGCGTGAGTTCGGCCTGCGGTTCACCGAGTGGGAGTTGGTTCATCGCGTAGGCCAGCGGGGTGCAGCCGGGCTTGTCGACCGTGACCTCGTCCGAGGACTGGGCGAAGGCGTACTGGGCGTCGGGCTTGGACACGTTGTAGCCGGGCAGGTCGTCCTTCGTCACCATGACCTTCGCCAGCCGCTGCGCCGGAGTGACCGGCTTGGCCTTCGGCGCCGACGGCGAACTGGCGGGCGCGTCCTCGCTGCCAGAGCAGGCGGTCAGTGCGGAGGCCGAGGCCAAGAGGGAGACGGCTGCCAGGGTGACGCGCTTCATGGGGGGACTCCTCCTGGGGGGGATGGTGACCGAGATGAGGTCGCCGCCGCACTCTACTTAACCCACTGTCCGCTCCCGACGCGCCCATGAAGTGCTGGAGAATCCCCATGCGGATCCTGGACCTCACGTCGTCCGCGGGGAGCAGGAAGGTGTCGCGGAGCAACGTGGGGAGGCAGTGCGGGGATGCACCGAAATCCTCTTCCAGGAGATCGCGACGGGCAGCGTGGAACCTCCCGGAGGACCTGCGCCTGGAGCGCCTGGACCTCGATGCCCTGGAGCGCGCCTTGTGAGTGAATCGTGCAGGCATGATGGCCGGGAGGTGCTGACCGCCCCAGGGCGGGTGCGCACCCACTGCCGCGGCGAGTTCGCTGCAGCACACCTGACCTGATAGTTCGGCCCTTGTCGCAACGGGCATTTGCCTGCCCGAAGTTGCAGATGGATAACGGTGCGGGTGGTGCGTTCTCTGAGTTCGGACGCGTCTTGAGGGGCTTATGTGCGGCTGATACGGTGCCATGGCTTGACACTCACTTCGGCGCTGACTATTCGGTCAGCTCAGGCGCCAATCCAACGGGCCGAGAAGTGCGAAGTGTCCTATTTGGTAAGTAACTTCTTGGGTGTACGGGGAGCGGTTGCGTGAAGATCCAAGAGCGTACGGGGGCGGGCGCCGGTCGTTCCGCCGCTCCGGCTCAGCCGTCGGTCGGTGACCGGCTTCCCACACCACCTCGCGAGCGCAAACCGGCACTGGCCGCGCTCGCGGTGCTGCTCATCCTGGTGGGTGCGCTGGGAGTGACGATGCTCGTGCTCCAGGTCGGTGACCGGGTCGAGGTCGTCAAGGTGACGAACGAGGTCCAGGCCGGGGAGTCCCTCAAGGACAGCGACGTGACCTCCGTCATGGTCGCCAAGGACGACAACATCCACTACGTCGAGTGGTCGCAGCTGAAGACCATCCAGACCTACAAGGCCAAGTCCACGATCTACCCGGGCAGCCTCGCGGTCGGTGAGATGTTCGCCAAGAAGGCGACCCTGCCCGCCGGCAAGGCCGCCGTCGGCCTCGCCCTCAAGGAGGGCCAGTACCCGTCGGACATCAAGGCCGGTGACGTCGTCTCCGCCTACCGCGTCAGCACCAGCGGCTCCCCCTCGAACAGCACCGACGACAGCACCGGCTCGAGCGGCACCTCGTCCTCCGGCGGCGCCATCGTCGACGACGCGCGCGTGAACAGCGTCGAGGACGACAGTGACGCCACCGTGAGCACCGGCAACCTCTCGCTCACCGTCCTCGTCGACGAGTCCGACGCGGCCGCGCTCGCCTCCGCGGCGGCCGCGAACCAAGTCGCCATCGTGCACGTCCCCGGCAACTAGAAGGCGGCACCCAACCCATGGCGCTCATCGCTCTCGCCGCCGACAAGGGTTCCCCCGGCGTCACCACCGCGGCCGTCGCGCTCTCGGCGGTCTGGCCGCGGCGCGTCCTGCTCGCCGAGACGGACCCGGCGGGCGGTGACCTCGTCTACCGCAGTGCCGCCGCGCACGGCGGACCGCTCAACCCCAATACCGGCATGCTGTCCATCGCCGCGACCGCGCGCCGCGGACTCGTGCCGGACCAGCTCTGGGACCACGTACAGCCGTTGAGCGGGGGACTGGAGGTGCTCGTCGGGCTCGGTATCGCCGAGCAGGCAGCGGGGCTCGCGGGGCTCTGGCCGACCCTCGGGCATGCCTTCGCCTCCCTCGCCGACTCCCCGAACGCCGCCGCCGACGTCATCGCCGACTGCGGACGCGTCAGTGGGGACACTCCTGCCGTCGAGCTGTTCCCGCACGCCTCCCTCGTGCTGCTCCTCTCCCGCACCGAGCCGGAGGCGATCGCGCGGGTGCGTGACCGTGCCGCGGCGCTGGCCGGCAAGCTGCACGGGGGCCCGCGCGGTGCCGCGAGCCTCGCCAACCCGGTGATCGGTGTCGTCCTGATCGCCGACACGGGTAACGCCGGCAAGCTCGCCTCGCAGGTCAACGACATGCTCGTGCACGCCCAGACCGGCGCCCGCGTGGTCGGCACCCTCGCCGACGACCCGGCCGGTGCCGACCAGCTGGCCGGCCGTAAGCGCGGCCGTCTCGACAAGTCGCTGCTGATCCGCTCTGCCCGCAAGGTCGCCGCCGACCTCTACCAGCAGTACGGCGCCGCCTGGGCCGCCTCCGCCCAGGCGAACCAGGCCCACCAGGTTCAGCAGGCCCACCACGTCCAGCACAACCACCCGGGCCAGATGCAGGGCCACGCGGGGGCCGGCACATGACCGCTGTCGACCACCAGTTGGTCAAGCGGTTCCGCCAGGACGCCGGCGATCGCATCGCCGAGCAGCGCCGACAGGACCAGATCAACAACGTCACTCCGATGTCCACGGAGGACGAACGGCAGTACGCCCGTGCCGTCATAGCCCAGATCCTGGAGGAGTACGCCCGCGCCGAGATCAACGCGGGCCGTACGCCGCTGGACGCCGAGACCGAGGAGCAGTACGCGGCCGCCGTGCACGCGGCGCTGTTCGGCGTCGGTCGGCTCCAGCCGCTGCTGGACAACCCCGAGGTCGAGAACATCGACATCAACGGGTGCGACCAGGTGTTCGTCGGCTACGCCGACGGACGTGAGGTGAAGGGCGACCCCGTCGCCGAGACCGACGAGGAGCTCATCGAGCTCATCCAGATCCTCGGCGCCTACTCGGGTCTGTCCTCCCGCCCCTTCGACTCCGCCAACCCCCAGCTCGACCTGCGGCTCCCCGACGGTTCACGTCTGTCGGCCGTGATGGACGTCGCCCGGCGCCCCGCGCTGTCCATCCGCCGCGCGCGCATGGGCAAGGTGTTCATCTCGGACCTCGTCGGCAACGGCACGCTGACCCCCGAGGTCGCCCACTTCCTGGCCTGCGCGGTCCGCGCCCGCAAGAACATCATGATCGCCGGCGCCACCAACGCCGGTAAGACGACGCTTTTGCGCGCCCTCGCCAACGAGATCCCGCCGAACGAGCGCCTCATCACCGTCGAGCGCGCCCTGGAGCTCGGGCTCGACACCTTCCCCGACCTGCACCCCAACGTCGTCGCCTTCGAGGAGCGCCTGCCCAACTCCGAGGGCCAGGGCACCATCTCCATGGCGGAACTGGTGCGACGCTCGCTCCGTATGAACCCCTCCCGCGTCATCGTCGGTGAGGTCCTCGGCGACGAGATCGTCACCATGCTCAACGCGATGTCGCAGGGCAACGACGGCTCGCTGTCCACGATCCACGCCAACAGCTCCAGCGAGGTGTTCAACCGTATTTCCACCTACGCGTTGCAGGCCTCCGAGCGGCTGCCCATCGAGGCCAGCCAGATGCTGATCGCGGGCGCGGTGAACTTCGTCGTCTTCATCCAGCGGCGCAACAACTTCGGCAACGGCGGCCGCCTCCAGCGCATGGTCACCTCCGTCCGTGAGGTCAACGGCGTCGACGGACGCGTCCTGTCCAGCGAGGTGTTCGCGGAGGCCCCCGACGGCCGGGTCGTGCCGCACGCCCCCCTAGCCTGCCTGGAGGAACTGATGGCACACGGCTACCGGCCGTCCGGGACCTGGGGGTGAGCCGGGGATGAACACGACTCTCGCAGCAATCGGCTCGCTCGGCTCCATGGGCGGCCTGTTCTCCACCACCGTCCTGTACTCGATAGGAAGCGGCGTCGCCGTCGGCGGCGGCCTCGCCCTCCTCCTCGTCGCCGTACGCGGGCTGCCCGTCAAGCCCGACCACGAGAAGCAGAAGGCCGCCGAGCGGGCGAGCGAACTGATCCGGTTCGCCGGCCAGCGCGGCTCGCTCGCAGCCATCGTCGGCCTGGTCGTCCTCGTCCTCACCCGCTGGGCCGTCGCGGGCATCGCGGCCGGCGTGCTCGTCTTCTTCTGGGACCGCCTGTTCGGCGGCGCCGGCGAGGAACGCGCCGCCATGCGCCGCGTGGAGGCCCTGGCGTCCTGGACCGAGTCCCTGCGCGACACCATCGCCGGTGCCGTCGGCCTGGAGCAGGCCATTCCGGCCTCCGCCCGCGCCGCCGCCCCGGTCCTGCGCCCCCACCTCGACGCCCTCGTCGACCGCCTGCGCGCCCGCACCCCGTTGCCCGAGGCGCTCCAGCACCTCGCCGACGAGATCGACGACGCCTCCGCCGACATCATCGTCGCGGCCCTGATCCTCAACGCCCGCCTGCGCGGACCCGGTCTGCGCCAGGTGCTGGGCGCGCTGGCGAAGTCGGCGCGCGAGGAAGTGGACATGCGGCAGCGGGTGATGGCGCAGCGCGCCTCGACCCGACGGTCCGTGCAGATCGTCGTGGCGGTCTCGATCGCCTTCGTCCTCGGACTGTCGATCTTCAACCGTGACTTCGTGGAGCCGTACGGCACCGCCGTCGGCCAGCTCGTCCTGGCCTGTGTCTGCGGCCTGTTCGCGCTCGGCTTCTGGTGGCTGCGCAAGCTGTCCACCATCGAGACGCCCGAACGCTTCCTGGTCCGGGACGAGGCAGCCGTCCAGTTCGTGCGTCCCAGGACGCCGTCGCAGCAGTCCCAGCAGCAGCTGCCGCAGGAAGAGGGGGCACGCCGGTGAACCTCACGATGCCGCTCGTCGTAGGCGCCGTCATCGGCCTGGGCATCTACGCCCTCGTCCGTGCCCTCATGCCCAGCAAGCGCAGCGCGATCTCGCAGGTCGCGCGGATCGACGCCATGCGGGCCCGCGGCTCGGCCTACGAGTCCGCGCGTGCCGAACGCGACAAGGGCCGCTTCGGCGCGCTGAGGGCCGAAGTCGGCCTGCGCGTGTCCGAGTTCTACCTCCAGCAGGGCTGGGAGCAGCGCTCGCTGCGCGCGGACCTGGCGGTCCTGGACCGCAGCTGGGAGAAGTTCCTGGCGACGAAGGTGCTGCTGGGTGTGGCGGGCCTGTTCTTCGGCCCGCTCCTGTTCGCCATCGTCTACACCCTCGGCGTCGGCCGGAGCCCGATCATCCCGGTGTGGCTGGCGCTGCTCTTCGCGGTGATCTTCTTCTTCCTGCCCGACCTGGAGGTGCGGCGGGACGCGGCCCAGAAGCGGCGCGACCTCCGGCGCGTGATCGGCGCGTACCTCGACCTGGTGTCGATGAGCCTCGCCGGCGGACGTGGTCTGCCCGAGGCCCTGATGGCGGCGGCCGAGATCTCCGACGGCTGGGCCAACCAGCGCATCCGCAACGCCCTCTCGGACGCCCGCATCACCGGCATCAGCCAGTGGCAGGCGCTCGGCCAGCTCGGCGAGGAGATCGGCGTCGAGGAGCTCAAGGACCTCTCCGCCTCCCTGGCCCTGGTCGCGGACGACGGTGCGAAGGTGCGGGAGTCCCTCGCGTCCCGGGCCGAGACCATGCGGCACCGGGAGCTCGCCGAGATCGAGGGCAGCGCGGGTGAGAAGTCCCAGTCGATGCTCGTGGCACAGCTGCTGCTGTGCGCCGGGTTCCTGGTGTTCCTGATCTTTCCGGCGGCGATGCGGGTGTTCCAGGTGCAGTGAGCCGTGCAGTGAGCCGACCTTCACAACTCCAGAACTTCCGTGAACCGATTTCGAAAGGACAAGACGTCATGAACGGACGCAACTTCCACACGGGCATCCCGGCAGTGGACTTCCTGGTCACCTTCCTCCAGGCCCGTACCGAGCGCGCCCGCTCCGGCGAACTCGACCGCGGTGCCTCCGCGGTCGAGTGGGTCATCATCTCGGCGGTCGTCGTGGCGATCGTCGGTGTCGTGGCCGCCATCATCAACGCCGCGCTGAGCGAGGGCGCCAACAAGGTCGGCGACTGCATCAAGGGCGCGGACGCGGGCAAGACCTGCTGATCGTCGTAGGAACAGTCGCAGGGACAGCCACAGGACAGTCGTACGGACAACGGGGTTCACGGGGATGCTGGCGGACGTGAGCAGACGGATACGCCGAAGGGTGCGGGCCGCGCGGAGAGCGGCGGCCGCCCGCGGCGACTCCGGCATGACCGCGATCGAGTTCGTGCTGCTCACTCCCGTACTGTTCTTCATGATCTTCGCGACCGTGCAGTTCGCCCTGTACTTCTTTGCGGACCACGTCGCCCAGGCGGCGGCCCAGGCGGGAGCGCGCAAGGCGCGCGCCACGGCCGACGAACGGCCGGGCGCGTGGCGGGGCGAGGCCCAGGACGTGGTGGACAGCTACATCCGCCAGCTGGGCCCGCAACTGGTGCTGGCGCCGGACGTGAAGATGCTCCAGCCGGACCAGAACACGGTCGGTGTGGAGATCGCGGCCCGGGTGCCGACGGTGTTCCCGGGGCTGGACCTGACGGTGCACGCGCAGTCGGCCGGCCCGGTGGAACGGTTCGTACAGGAGGAGAACTGATGACTCCGTCTCCTCGTGCGCTGTGGAGCGACAGCCGGCGGGCGGACGACCGGGGCCTGTCCACGATCGAGGTCGTGATCCTCGCCCCGGTGATGATCCTGTTCATCCTCGTCCTGGTGGCCTTCGGCCAGCTCGTCGACGGCCGCGGAGCGCTCGACGGAGCGGCCCGGGACGCGGCCCGCGCGGGTTCGATCCAGAAGGACCACGCCACCGCCATGGCCGAGGCCAAGAAGGCCGCCGAGGCGAACCTGGGGGATGTCTGCTCCGGGCCCGTGTCGGTCGTCCAGACGAGCCAGGGCTTCGAGCCCGACACCATCTTCACGGTCGAGGTGAGCTGCCAGGTGCGTGGCCTCGCCACGCTCGGCCTCGACGTTCCGACGACGCTGTCGGCGAGCTTCAGCTCCCCGCTCGACCCGTTCCGGAGGTCGGCGTGAGACACCTCCCGCCCTATTGGCGGTCGTGGTGGGCGGCCCGTCGCGCCCACCTGGACGACCGTGGCTCCGGCGCCGGCGCGGTCATCATCTTCGCCCTGGTCTTCCTCTCCCTCTCCGCGTTCGTGATCGACGGCGGCCTGTCCATCTCCAAGCGGGAACGGGCGGCCGACATCGCGGAACAGGCGGCCCGTTTCGCCGCCCAGGACATCGACCGCGAAGCCCTCTACGAGAACCCGGACCTGAACGCCCTGGGGCCGATCAACTACGAGAACTGCAACGCCCGCGTGAAGGCCTTCGCCCGCGAGATGGACATGACGGGCGCGGACATCGCGGCGACCCACTGCGTGGCGGCGGACGCCCAGCAGGTCCAGGTCGAGGTGCAGCTCACCTACTCCCCGGTCTTCACGGGGATGTTCTACGGCGGCGACGTGGTCGTCCACGGGCAGGCGGTGGCGGAGAACCAGGTCGGCTGATGCCCGCCGCCCCCGTCGGCCGTCCCTCTCGGCTCCGCTGAGCACGATTCCCCCACTGGAGGTACAACCCCATGCGCACACGCACGACCACGGCGGCGGCGACCGCCCTGACCGCGGCGGTGGCGCTGCTGCTGACGGGCTGTGGTGGCTCGGACTCGTCGGACACGAAGGACGCGGGCAAGATCGCGGGAGCGGAGTCGGGTTCGGGGTCTTCGAAGCCGTCGGCGTCCGCCCCGGGCGACGACATCGAGCGGCCGGAGATCAAGCTGCCGTCCGACGTGGAGAACGTCTTCGAGGAGACGCAGACCGGCGACGCGAAGAAGGACGCGATCCTGGCCGACAACGAGCGGCGTATCAACTCCATCGACGAGGCGATCACCGTCGATGCCAAGAAGTACCCCGCCCCTGAAGTTCTACTCCAAGGACGACGCGCTGGCGTCGGCGGCCTCCTACATCATGTCCTTCCGTGACGAGAACCGGAGCTTCACCGGCACGACTCGGTACTACGACCGCGAGGTCACGTTCCACAAGGATGGGGCCGCCTCCGTCACCTACTGCATGGATGCGACACAGGCCTACCCGAAGGACGGGACGACCGACAAGGTCGACCGGTCGGTCAAGGCGTCCCCGAGCGACTACGTGTTCTACAGCACCCGTCTGGAGAAGAACGCGAAGGGCGTGTGGCAGACCACCACTGTCTCGTCCACGGAGGCTGCCAAGAGGTGCATGTGATGAGCCGTAACAGTGCTGCGCGCCGTCGCTGCGTCGACTCTGGCCGTCGCGGTGGCTGCCATGCCCTCCACGGCCACGGCCGGTGGCGGACGAGGCGGAGGTGAGAAGGGCAGCTACGAGGGCAACGCCGAGGGCTCCTCGAACGGCCGTGTCATCACGGCCAAGACCAAGATCAGGGTCACCACCGACGGCGGCTCCCGGTCCTCCACGGGAACCCTGACTCCGTCCAACAGCAACTGGACGCCCCCGGCCTGTTGGTACGAGCCGGCGTTCTCGCCCAAGGAAATCGAGGCCACCGTCAAAGCGTGGCGGGACATGGACGGCATCGTGTTCCTCGACGGCATCGGGGACTTCATCGGGATGGCGCTGGACCACCGGTACAAGGACGGGCACCCGTACAAGAACTACAACCTGGACAAGCAGGGCGAGGGCATGTTTTGGGCGGCCGCGGTGAACCCCAACCGCAAGGACGAGCCCGAAGCCATGTCCTGCGACAAGTCGCCCTTCTGGGTCGACGAGGGCGAGCCCCCCAACGAGCCCCTGGCCGTTTCCCCTCAGGTCCTCGCCGAATACGCCTACGACGAACTCCCCGTCCCAGACACCGAGATCGAGATGGCCCCGACGGGCAAGTCGACCGTCAACCTGCCCACCTGGATCTGGCTCGACAAGGCCAAGTTCAAGAAGCACTCGGTGACGGCGAGCCTCCCCGGCACGGGCCTGTCCGCGACCACCACCGCCGAACCCGTTTCCTTGCACATCGAGCCGGGGACGGCCGACGCCCAGACGTACCCAGCCTCCGGCGAATGCGCGATCAACGAGGACGGCAGCATCGGCGCACCGTACGCGAAGGGCAAGGCCGACCAGACCCCGGCCTGCGGCGTCAGCTACCTGCGCTCGTCCGGCTCCGACGGTCCCTACCCGCTGCGTGCCACGGTCACCTGGAAGATCAGCTGGACGAGCACGAACGGCGAGGGCGACGACCTCCCCGACGGCACATTCGGTACGACCCAGGACGTGACGGTGCAGGAGATCCAGTCGGTGAACCGCTGATCCGGAACATTCGACGGATCTGCACACCGTTCACCGTGAGGTCGTGACAAACCAGGGCAGGAATTGAGCACCACTCACTTACCCCGCCGTGCATTGCACACCGGTACCGCGCAGTGGCGGAACATGTGAAGGTGACGGGCCTTTCGGTGACCGAATGGTCACACACATGAATTCGGTCACCGAAATCCATCGCACCCCGATAACCACAGACTGGCCGACCCTTCACCCGACGTGCTTTGATCGGTCACGCTCGAGCACTTCGAATTATTGAAACGAAGGGAACCGCCTTCCATGGCCTTCACCCCGCAGATCCAGACCGCCCACATGTCCGACGCCGAGCTGGACACCATCGCCGGCGGCCAGGCGGGCGGCACCGCGGGTGCCGGCGCCGCAGCCGGTCTCTACGTCGAGACCTCGGCCGCCGGCGTCAACACCGGTGTCGGCGGCGGCGTGGGCCTCGCCGTCTCGCCCGAGGGCATCGCGGCGGACCTGCACCTCAACGCCGCGGTCGCTTCCTGACCCCAGGCGCGCGAAAGGCCCCGGATCTCCGGATCCGGGGCCTTTTCACGTCGGGGGCACGGCCGCCTTACTTGCCGCCGCCACCGCCCCCCTTACTTCCCTTCCCGCTCCGCTTGTCCTCGGTCTTCATGGCGTCGTTGGCCTGCTTGGCAAGCTCGTCATCAAGCTTCTTGAACTCGCGAACGACGGCATCGGACATACTCGCCAGCGCATCGAGCTGCTGAGTGATGTCCTCGCGCCCGTCCTCCCAGTTGGACTCGAAATCCCCGAGCGCGTCATTGACGCTGCCGTCGCCGATGTCGTCCTTATAGGACTCGAAGAGCTTCTTCGTGTGATTCAGACGGGTCTTGATGGAACGAAGCCGGCGCCCGTACCCCGAGCCGATCTTTCCGTTGAACGGTTGTGCCTTGTAAATTCCCGTGTGCATAAGGTTGTTGACGGAGATGTGCGCGTGACGAGTCTCTCGCGCGGGCCGTGCCGTCCTTCGCCCGGGAACGCGTTCGACGCCGTCGCGGCCGCCGTACCGGACGTCCACGGTCACCACAAGGCACAGAACCCTGACCTCACGGCCGTGAGATACATCGTCTTCCCTGCCTACGCCTGCGAATTCTCCGGCAGGGAGACGCTGCCCGAAGCTTCGTGCCGTCGGGGAGGTCGCCGCCGGAGCCGTCGTCAAGCCATACCCAGGCTTCGACCCTTATCAGCCGCCGCGCAGACCTGAGGACCTCACGGGTGCGCAGCCACCCCTCTCCGAATGGGCGGACACTGCCTGCCACACACCCTGGGCGTTCTTGCCCATGGGAATCACGTAGAAGACCTCGGGGTCCGTGCCCGCCGGGTTCCCTTTGACCTCGCCGGTCTTGCGATTCTTCGTGGAGGCTTTGCTCTCGTCGGTGCAGTAGGAGAGGGACGCCGCTGCCTTGTCCTCGGCGATGGTGACCTTGGGGTCGAACACGGGCAGCTTGCCGATGACGGTGAGGTTCTTGTCCGTGTACGTCTTGATCCACTGCCGGCTCTGCAAGAAGCCGGCCTCGGTGTCGTAGAAGGCCCGGGCCTTGCTGTCCGGGTCGTTCTCGATGATCGCCGCGTACCCTGCCCGGAGCTGCTCCTTGCCGTCGTTGAGCACGGCCTGCTCGACGGGGTCGCTGCTCGTCCAGTTCTCGAAGGTCAGCCGGAGGCTGCTGGGAAGCTTGATCACGGGGCGCTTGGCCTCGGGCGCCGCAGACGACGCCGAAACGGAGGCCGACGGGCTGCTCGACCCGCTGTCCGCCCCCTTGAGGCCGTCCGACGACTTGCCGTCACCCGCACCGCAGGCGCTCAGAAGCAGCGCCGCCGTCGCGGTCAGCGTGGCGGCAGTGGTGGTCAGAGCGCGGCGGGCCACGATTCGTCTCCCCCGGTGTTCGGCGTATGCGGTAGAGAACGAAGTTATCAGGGGCCGGTACTGGGCCCTTGAGAGGCAGTGGTGGATTGTGCGGGGAAGACGAGGAGCGCGGCGTCGCGGTTGCGAACGGTGCTTGTCATGTCGGAAAGGCGCGGGTGGGCCATGCGAGGGATGAGCTGGTGACTGGTCAGGTTGTTCCCGTTCCGGAGGGCGTCCTGGCGCGCGAGATCTTCGGGCCGCTCGGCGGGGTCGTGGAGGTCGGGGCCGTGTCGGCGACCGGCACGTGGAGTGTCGGTGCAGCCTCCGTCGGCGAGTTGGTGAGCCGTCGGCGTGACGAGGTCGACCGGCTGCTCGAACTCGTCCGTGCCATTGGCGGCTTCTCTTCATCGGTCATGGCCATCGCAGATGAACTGGGCTATCTGCGGGAGCACGAGGTGACGGCACCGTCCTTGCTGCTGTGGTCGGGTGCGGTCGAGGGGATTCCGTCCCGGCTCGCGGACCTCGAACGGCCGGACGTCGTTCGTCGCATGTGCCACATGGCAGCCGACCTGCAGCTGACGCACTTCCTGCAGGCCCTGATCACGGCTGCCGTCGCGGCAGGAGGGGAGGTCCGTCAGGGGGCAGCCGGCATCGCCGAAGCGCTGGCGATCGCGTCCGGCATCGCGGATGCCAGGGGGAGGAGTGCACCGGCGCTGGTCTTCCGGATGTGGCGAGTCGCTCGCCTCCCGGGCCTGCTCCGGCCCGAGGCGGACACGCCCGAGTATGGAAGGGCCGGGTTCCGGGCCTACGACCGGGCGCTCGAAGCCCTGCTGACGGCTGCCTGACGGCGTGAGAGAGGAGGGGTGAGCGGAGTGGAGATCGTCCTGGATCCTCCGTGAGCCACCGAGAACCCGCCTGCATCGGTCAGGGGCAGCCGCCCCTGTCCCCACGCACATTCGCGGTCTGCCACACACCTTGGGCGTTCTTGCGTAGTGACACCTGGTAGAAGACCTCAGGGTCCGTGCCCGCCGGGTTCCCCTCGACCTCGCCGGTCTTGCGATGCTTCGTGTACGCCTTGCTTTCGTCCGTGCAGTAGCTGAGCAACGCCGTCACCCTGTTCTCGCCGACCGTGACTTCAGGATTGAAGACGGGCAACTTGCCGATGACGTTGAGGTTCTTGTCCGTGTAGGACCTGATCCACTGCTTGCTCTGCTCGCGGGCCGCCTCGGTTTCGTAGAAGGCCACCGCTTCACTGCCGGGGTCGTTCGCGATGATCGCCGCGTACCCGGCCCGGAGATCCTCCCTGCCGTCACTGAGTACGGACTGCTTGACGGGGTCGCTGCTCTTCCAGTCCTCGAAGGTCAGCCGGAAGCTGCTGGGGATGGTGATCTTCGGGCGTACGAGTTCGGACGACGCCTGTGCGGAGGCGGAAGTACTGCTCGGCTCAGGAGTCGCCCTCACCCTCTTGCCCGACGGTTGCCCGCCGTCTCCGCCGCACCCTGTGAGCAGGAGAGCCGCTGCTGTGGTGAGGGTGGCGGTCGTAGTGGTCAAGCGGTGGCGGGGCACAGGGGTCTCGCTCTTTCGGTTGTGCGGTGCGGGCGTCGCTTCAGCGGTTGATCGACTGGATTTCCTGGACGTTCATGTCCTGGGTCGTCTCGAACGTGCCGTCGGGGAGGTCACCGCCCGTGCCGTCGCTGCCCTGCCAGGTGATCTGCCAGGTGACGTTGGCCGAGAGTTGGTAGGGGGTGCCGTTGGTGGCGCGGAGGTAGCGGATGCCGCACGGCGGGGTCTTCTTGGCGTCGCCCTTGGTGTACGGCGTGCCGATCGAGCCGTCGTCGTTGATCTGGCAGTCGCCGGATGCGGGGAAGGTTTCCGCGTCCTCTGTGCCCGGGTCCAGGTGGAGGGCGATCGGCTTGGCGGTCGTCTCCGCCCACAGGCCCGTGTTGGGAAGTTCGGCGCGGACCTTGACCTCCTTGAAGGTGCCCTTGTCCAGCCAGACCCAGGTGGGGAGGTTCACGGTGGACTTGGCCTGCGGCTTGAGCTCGATCTGGGTGCCGGGAACCTCGATCTTGTTGTACGCGTAGTCCGCAAGCGTCTTGGACGTGGGGGCGTTCGGGACCTTGGGGATCTCTGCGGCGTCCTGCCAGAACATGATGCGGCCGCAGTCCCAGGAGTCGGGGTCGGTCTTGTCCGGAGCGACGCTGCGCCAGAAGTAGCCGTCCTTGCCGATGTTGTAGTTCTTGTAGCCCGGCGCGGTCGACAGGGTGTCGTCCCAGTTCTCGGAGTCCTCCTTGTCCCGGTAGTGGTCGGTCCAGAGTTCCACGCCCCACCATGACTCGTGGACACTGACGTCGCCCCCGCCGACGGTCTCCGAGAATTTCTTCAACTGCTCGGGCGTGAAGACGGGCTCGTACCAGCAGGCCGGGGGCTTCCAGTTGACGTCCGCGGAGGACAGGGTCCCGCGCTTGCCGCCGGTGGGACCGCTGTCTTGGGTGACCCTGATTCGGGATGTGCCGGCGGAGGCGTAGATGTCCTTGCCGTTGTTTCCGCCGGAAGTGGCGGGCGGCGTAGTTGTTTTGCCAGGGGTGTAGTTGGCGTATGCGTTGCCGCCGCTGCAGAGCACAATGGCGACGGCAGCGATCGAGGCCCAGCACCGAGCGGGAGTCGGCGTCCTCATGCTCGGCACTCCTTCGCCTTGCCGGTGACCTCGATGACCTGGACCTTCCACGCCTGGGGAGAGCCGGACGAGGGGACCATGAGCAGCCGATGCTTCAGGTAGCTGTCGAGATTCTCCTCAGTGCGGAGAATCTTGTCGGTCTTGATGTCCTTGCTGTAGGCCTTGCCTTGGTTCTCGCAGAACGTGACGAGGACGCGTTTACCGCCGGTCAGAGTGGTCGTCTCGGCGTCGTAATACTGGTCCGTCCCGGCGGGTGTCCAGCCCCCCTTCACCCAAGTCTGAATTTGCGACTTGACGTACTTTTCGGCTTGGCCGTCCGAGTAGAACTGGTACGCCGGGTCGTTCGGGTCCTGCGCTGCGATGCCGTGGTACATCGCCTTGACGTAGTTCTCCGCGTCGGCAAGCGCCGCCGCGTGCTTCGCGTCGGACGGCTCGTCGAAGTCGAAGACCAGGTGCAGATCCTTCGGCACGCTGATGTCGGGACCGCCGCCACCCTCAGGCGCAGACGCCGAAGCCGACGGATTTCTTGCCCCTGTATCCGCCCCCTTGATGTCCTCCGGCGATTTGTCCTCGCCCCCGCCGCAGGCGGTGAGCAAAAGAGCCGCCGCCGTGGTGAGTGCGGCGGCGGTGGTGGTGAGTGCGCGGCGGGCCACGGGCGTTCCCCCGGTGATCGATCGTCTTCGTGCGTGTGCGGCAGGGAACGAAGCTATCAGGGGCGGGTGGTGGGCACTTGAGAGGCGGTGGGGGATTGTGTGGGAAGCGTGAGGACTGTGTCATGGCGGTTGTGAAGGGTCTGGATCGCGACGACGGCACCTCATGGGCAATTCGGGCTTGATGCGCATTGCCTGACAAAGGGTGGTCGGTCCAGGCATCCCTTTCCCACCGCCCTTCGAGGACCTCAATAAGAGTCAATAAGATCTCTGTAGGCTCAGCACACCTCTCGGCCCACAGTTCGCCTCACGGCACTCCACACACGACCCCAGGACACCCGCCATGCCGCGACGCCGCACCTCAAGCTCGTCAAGCTCGACGGGAAGCACGACGGGAACGACAACTCCGAGGAACCGGACGCCGCAGCCGGTGAGGATCCGGCGGCGGTCGTTCGGAGACTTCGTCAAGGCGTTCTTCGCGTTCGTCGCCCTGGCCGTTCTCCTCGTCGGCGTGCCCGGCGCGCTGGCCACGCAGATCGGGTGGCCGTTGCCGAACGGGGTGCCGAGCCTCGACTGGCTTCAGCAAGAGATCACCGTTCAGACCTTCCTGAACATCCTCACCGTCGTGGTGTGGCTCGCGTGGGCACAGTTCACCGCCTGCGTGCTCGTGGAGATGAAGGCCGCGCTGTCCGGTGTCGGTGTGCCGGGGCGGGTGCCGGGCGCCGGGCCCAGTCAGTTGCTCGCCCGGCAGCTCGTCGCCGCGCTGCTGCTCGTCGGCGCCACCGCGGCCAGCTTCACGCCCGGTCTGTCGCAGCTCGGGCAGAGCGGCTACGACGCCAATCAGAAGCCGACCGTTGCCGCCGCCCAGCAGACCCCGGGTCTCTTCGCCCAGCAGCAGGAGCAGGCCGCCGACTCCGCGGCCGCCCTCGCCGAGCAGGCCTCGCACGCCGCCTCGCACGCCGACGCCGGTGGCAGCACCGCCAAGCAGGGCGACACGAAGTACTACCGGATCCAGCCGCCCGAGGGGCGTCACCACGACTCCCTGTGGGAGATAGCGGATCGGCACCTCGGTGACGGGCGTCGCTACCAGGAGATCTTCGAGCTCAACAAGGACCGCATCCAGCCGGACGGGTCCAAGCTCTCCGAGGCCAGCCTCATCCGGCCCGGATGGATCATGGAGATGCCGGGCGACGCGCGCGGCGGCGAGCTCGTCGAGATGCCCGACGAGGCTCCCAACGTCTCCCCGGACGTGCAGCAGCAGATCAGCGACTACGCCCAGACCGGCGATCATGCACAGGGCGGCGGCGCCGGGGGCAGTGGTGCCCAGGGTGGCGGGCACGAGCACGCCGGTGGTGGTCCCTCCGCCTCCCAGGTGTCCCTGCCCGAGCAGCGGCCCGCCCCCGACTCCGGTCACCAGCAGGCCACCGGTGTCGACGCCGAGTCCGGCAGCTCCTTCGGTCTGCCCGAGGCCCTGCTCACCGCCCCGCTCCTCGCCGCCGGTCTCCTCGGTGCCCTGGGGCGGCGGCGCCGGCAGGCGTTGTGGCAGTCGGCGTTCGGGGCCGTCGGCGGGCGACGCGGTATGGAGCCGCCCACGCCGAGCGGTGACGCGCAGGACGTCCAGGACGCGCTGCTCGTCGGTGCCGACCCCGAGGGCGTGCGGCTGCTCGACCGGAGCCTGCGTGGTCTCGCCGCTTCCCTCGCGGAGGAGTCGCGGGCCCTGCCGGTCGTGTATGCCGCCTGGCTCAGCAACGGTGACCTGCACCTCCAGCTCGCCCAGCCCGCCGGGAAGCCGCCCGCCCCCTGGCAGCAGGGACAGGACCAGACCTTCTGGATGCTGGCCCGGACGGACGCCGAGCGCTACGAGGACGTCGACACGGCCGCGCCCTACCCGGGGCTCGTCAGCCTCGGCACCATGGACGACTCGCGGCTGCTGCTCAACCTGGAAGCCGTGCCCGGCATCGTCTCCCTCTCCGGCCGGGAGGCCGACCGGGCCGCCGTCTTCGCGTCCGTCGCCGCCGAGTTGGCGACCAACGGGTGGTCCGACCGCATGACCATCACGCTCGTCGGCTTCGGGCAGGACCTCACCCCTCTCGCCCCGAACCGGATCCGGCACCTCGAGGACATCGAGGCGCTCGTCGAGACCATGGAGGCCGAGACGCGGCAGCGGCGGGGCGCCCTGGGTGCGGCCGGGCACGACTCCGTCCTCACCGGGCGCACCGGTCCCGCCCAGCACACCCGCTGGGCCCCGCACCTCGTCCTGCTCGCCGCCCAGCCGTCCGCCGAGGACGCCGTCAAGCTCGCCGAACTCGCCGCCGACGCAGGCCGTCTCGGCATCGGTTACCTCGTCGGCACCGAGACCGGCGACCTGCCGGGCGCCGCCTGGGAGATGGAGATCACCGGCCAGGGCAAGCTGCTCGCTCCCCTCCTCGGGCTCGAACTCGACGCCCAGCTGCTGCCCGCCGCCCAACAGCGGGCCGTCGTCGAGCTGTTCGTCGACGCCGACCCCGAGAACCGTCCCGAGGGCGGCCCGGCCAACAGGCCGCCGTTCCTCGTCGACATCAGCGAGCAGGGGCGGCCGGCCGTCTACGCCCGGCTCGTCGGGCCGTACGAGATCATCGGTCTCGACACCCCGGACGGGGACCGCAGTGCCCTCCTCCACGAGGCGCTCGCCCTGCTGCTTCTGCACCGCGAGGGCGTGCACCCGCGCGTGCTGTCCTCCGCGCTGTGGCCGCGCGGCGTCACCGACGACGTGCGCAACGCGCTGCTGGACCGGCTGCGCGACTGGCTCGGCGCCGACCCCGACGGCACTCCCCGCCTCGGCACCGACAGCAGCGGCCGGCTCACGCTCGCCAAGTCCGTCGTCTCCGACCTGGACGTACTGCGCTCCCTCTACCACGAGGCCACACAGGGCAAGGGCGCCGACAGCCGGGCCGTGCGCGGGCGGCTGCTCACCGACGCGCTCGTGCTGGTGCGCGGGCCGCTGCTCGCCGACCGGCCCGAAGGCCGCTACCGGTGGCTCGGCCACGAGATCGTCGACGCCCAGCTGCCGCTGCTCGTCGCGGACACCGGGCTCGCGCTGTGCGAGTTCCACATGGAGAAGAACCGCGCGGAGAAGGCCATCGAGGCCCTCAACGCGGCCCTGCGCACCGCCCCGGCCGACGAGCGCCTGTGGCACGAGCTGCTGCGCGCCACGCACGCCACCGGCGACACGTCCCGGGTGACCGCGCTCGCCACCGATCTCATCGGCCGCAGCGGGGCCCGTGGTCTGCCGCCGCGCACCGAGGCACTGCTCGACGAGCTGCTGCCGACGTGGCGCGACGCGATCGCCGCGGTGGGATGAACACCGGGGTCCTGGTCATCGCCGCCGCGCTGTGGGGTGCGGCGGCGGGTGCGTTTCTGCCCCGCGCGGCCTATCGTTTCTCGGCCCCCTCGGGGGAGCCGTGGCGGGAGCGGTGCCCCGGCGGGCACGCCCTCAGGGGCTGGCTGGGCCGGGGCTCGTGCCCGGAGTGCGAGGGGGCCGGATACGGGCCGCGTACGGTACCGCTGGTGATCGTCACCGCCCTCGTCTGCGCCGCCCTCGCCGCCGCCACCGGCACCCGGCCCGAGATCGGCGTCTGGCTGCTGCTCGCGCCCGTCGGGGTGCTGCTGACGGCCGTCGACTTCCGGGTGCGTCGGCTGCCCGACCCGCTCACGCTCCCGTTCGCCGCGGCCGCGCTGGTCCTGCTCGGTCTCACCGCGCTCGTGCCCGAGCACGCGGGGGAGTGGACGACCGCCCTGCTCGGCTCGCTCGCGCTGGGCGGCGGCTACTTCGTGCTGTTCCTCATCAATCCCGCGGGGATGGGCTTCGGCGACGTCAAGCTCGCCCTGGGCGCGGGGGCGGTACTCGGCTGGTACGGCTGGCCGACGGTGATGCTCGGCACGTTCGCCGGGTTCGTGCTGGGCGCGTTGTACGGCGGTGCTCTCGTGGTCGCGCGGCGGGCCGGGCGCAAGACGGCCATCCCCTTCGGGCCGTTCCTGATCTCCGGCGCCTTCCTCGGGCTGCTGGCCGGGGCCTACGCGGCCTGACGTCCTCAGGGCCCCAAGGCCCGACGTCCTCAGGGCCCCAAGGCCTGACGTCCAGCGGCCCGAACGGCTGGCGTACGCTGGGCTGGTCCGTCCACAACCCTTACGAAAGGGACGCCCGGTGACCGAGAAGGCCGACCTTCAGCCCATCCTCGACCGTGCTGCCGCCGGTGGGCGGATCACCCCCGACGAGGCGCTCGTGCTGTACCGGGACGCCCCGCTGCACGCGCTGGGCGCCGCCGCCGACGCCGTACGCCGCCGCAGGTACGCGGGCACCGAGCACATCGCGACGTACATCATCGAGCGCAACATCAACTACACGAACGTCTGCGTCACGGCATGCCGCTTCTGCGCCTTCTACGCCGCCCCCAAGGACACCGCCAAGGGCTGGACCCGCGACCTGGACGACATCCTGCGCCGGTGCGCCGAGACGGTCGAGCTGGGCGGCACCCAGATCATGTTCCAGGGCGGACACCACCCGGACTACGGCGTCGAGTACTACGAGAAGCACTTCTCCGCCATCAAGCAGGCCTTCCCGCAGCTGATCATCCACAGCCTGGGGGCGTCCGAGGTCGAGCACATGGCCCGGATCTCCAAGGTCAGCGTCGAGGAGGCGATCCAGCGCATTCACGCCGCCGGGCTCGACTCCTTCGCCGGTGCCGGTGCCGAGCTGCTGCCCGAGCGGCCCCGCAAGGCCATCGCCCCGCTGAAGGAGTCCGGCGAACGCTGGCTGGAGATCATGGAGATCGCGCACGGGCTGGGCGTGGAGTCCACGTCCACCATGCTCATGGGCACCGGCGAGACCAACGCCGAGCGCATCGAGCACCTGCGGATGATCCGGGAGGTCCAGGACCGCACGGGCGGCTTCCGCGCCTTCATCCCGTACACCTACCAGCCCGAGAACAACCACCTGAAGGGCCGGACGCAGGCGACCCTCTTCGAGTACCTGCGGATGATCGCGATCGCCCGGCTGTTCATGGACAACATCGCCCATATCCAGGGCTCGTGGCTGACCACCGGCAAGGAGGTCGGGCAGCTCTCCCTGCACTACGGCGCCGACGACCTCGGCTCGATCATGCTGGAGGAGAACGTCGTCTCCTCCGCGGGCGCCAAGCACCGGTCCAACCGGATGGAGATCATCGACCTGATCCGGAAGGCCGGGCGGGTGCCCGCGCAGCGGTCGACCACGTACGAGCACCTCGTCGTCCACGACGACCCGGCGAACGACCCCGTCGACGACCGCGTGGTCTCGCACATCTCGTCCACGGCCATCGAGGGCGGCACGGCTCACCCCGAGCTGAAGCTGCTCGCCCCCAACTGAGCCGGTACGGAGAGGTAGTTGGAAACCATTCACACGGCCGACGCCGTCCGCGTCACCTGGGACTCCGATCCCGTCAAGGGCGGTGCCGTGGCCGTCGGACGGGACCGGATCGGCGCCGTGGGAAAGCTCGACGACGTACGCGAGGCGTTCCCCCGGGCCCGGGTCCGAAGGTGGCCCGGCACCCTCGGTCCCGCCCGGGTCCACGAGGGCCCGCTCCCGGACGCCCCGAGCCCGCGCGAACGCGTTCACGAGGTGCTGAAGCTCGGCGCGGTCGCGGTCCTGGAGGAGTACGTCGACTCGCCGGAACTCCGGTCCGCCGCCGAGCGCAGCGACGTCGTCGTCCTGCCGAGTGCGCGCCGCACCGCCGCGATCGTCCCGACCGGCCGCGCCGACCTCGCCGTCTTCGACGAGGCGGGGGAGTGCGTCGCGACGGTGTGCGCGGGGCGGCTCGTGCATCGGCGGCGCTGATCAGCGCCCCTTTGATCCGTCAGCCCGCGAACGCCTCCCCGAACGCCCCCGAACTCTGCGCTATCCCACTGCAGTCGGTCGCCGGCTGGTCCGACGTGGAGCCGTTCGCGCACTGCCGGTCCCGCGCGGCCGACCACATCGACACCCACCCGATGCCCTTCTCCCCGGCGAAGGCCCGGACCTCGGCCGCGTCGGCGAGCGTGAAGGTCTCGCCGTCGACGTCGTTGACGCCGATCATCGAGGTGAGCGCCATGCCCTGCCAGGCGGCCGCGTCCGACGTGCCGAAGACCTTCTTCAGCTGGGTGTGCGCGGCCTTGGCAGCGGTGAGGGCGTAGCCGCCCATGTCGCCGTCGTACGACGTGCCGTAGTTCATCGTCATCAGGTTGACCGTGGCGACCTGTACGCCGTTGTCGTTGGCGGAACCGAGCAGCGCCAGGCTGTCCTTGCCCAGGCCCGAGGGCATGACCGGGAGCGTGAAGGAGACCTCCAGATCCGTGCGTTCCTTCTGGAGCAGCGCGATCGCCTTCGAACGCAGGGCGACGGAAGCGGAGTCGGCCAGTTCGTCGCCCTCGACGTCGAAGTCGGCCCGGGTGGCACCGGCCGCGTCGAGGGCCTTGCCGTACGCCGCCGCCAGTTCCGTCGCGCTGTCGCAGGCCGCCGCGAGTTCCTTTCCGGAGGCGCCGCCGAAGGAGACCCGGACCTGGCCGCCGTTTTTCTCCAGCCGCGATATACGGGACTTCACCGCCGAATCCCCGATGGCGTGGGTGCCGTTCCAGCGCGGGGTGCAGTCGTCGCCGTCGGCCAGGACGAAGGCGAGGTTGTACGTCGCCGGGGAGCCGGCGGAGTCCGTGCCGGTGGCCTCCGTGGCGCTCACGTACGGGGCGTACACGGTACCGGCCTCGGCGGGGGGCGAGGAGGCAGGAGGCGAGGACGCGGGGGGCGAGGTGCCGGGCGCGGCCGACCGCGAGGGCGCCGGGCGTGCCGCCTCGCCCTGTTCGGAGCACGCCGTGGTGGCCAGGGCGATCAGGCAGCCCAGTCCGACCGCCGCCGGCTTCCGGTAACTCCTCATGGCGCGTGCTCCCGTTCTCGTGAGACCTCAGGGGGTACGCACACCAAGTACGTTTCCCGGCAGCAAACGTCTCACGAGGCCGGGCACTCGCATCGCGATGCGCGGGCGTTTGTGAGAACTCTCAGAGAAAGAACAGGTTGAGCCCTTTCTCATGGTTCTCTCACATGGAATTCCGCGTTTAGGACACATAAAGGCGTCCTGATGTCCGGGGAACGCATTCCGAGCCTGCCATCGAAAGCCGCGTCACTCGCGGTCGCCGCCGCACATGCGGCAACGAGTCCGCCGAAGGGCCCGTGTTCGTCGACAGCTCCGGACGCCGGCCCGGCTGCTGCGCCGGACCGGCCTCCTGCTGGGGGCCGTCTGCGTCGGGTACGCGGCCGTGCTCGGCGCGGTCTTCATGGGCTGGGGCACCTCGCTCACGCCGTCGCAGTTGCTGCCGCTCACGCCCGCGTCCCCCTCCGCGGTCGCCGACTGACCGGGGGCGCCATATGTCCACGCCCCCCCGCGGCCGCCGCCGCGCTCCCTCCCGGATGGAGCGGGCCGCCGGCAAGGCCGCCGCGCTCCAGAAACCGCGCGTCATCTTCGCCCTGCCGCGCCGCATGCCGACCGTCCCCGGCGCGATCGGTGCGTTCCGCCGCGAGGCGGTGCTCCAGGTCGGAGGCATGAGCGAGGACACCCTCGCCGAGGACACCGACATCACCATCGCCATGCGCCGCGCGGGCCGGCGGGTCGTCCACCAGGAGCACGCGCGGGCGCGGATCGAGGCGCCCGGATCGCTCAAGAAGCTGTGGTCCCAGCGCTACCGCTGGTCGTACGGCACCATGCAGGCGCTGTGGAAGCACCGCAAGGGCCTGACGGGCAAGGGGCCTGTCTGCCACTGGACAGCCAGTGGTCCGTGTTCGGCGTGGGCTGGGTGCTGATCGCGGTCTTCGTGCTGCTGTGCGGGTGGGTGGAGGACGTGGCGGCACGGCGCAAGCCGCGGCTTCTCCCGGGCGGGCGTACTGCAACAATGGGCCCGTGACCCGCGCATCCCTGGACAAGCAGCCGCACGAAGTCGCCTCGATGTTCGACGACGTGGCGGAACGGTACGACCTGACCAACGACGTGCTGTCCCTCGGCCAGGACCGGCGATGGCGCAAGGAGGTCGCCAAGGCGGTCGACGCGCGCCCCGCGCAGAAGGTCCTCGACCTGGCGGCGGGTACGGGCACGTCCTCGCTGCCCTTCGCCCGGACCGGCGCCTACGTCGTCCCGTGCGACTTCTCCCAGGGCATGCTCCGGGTCGGCAAGCAGCGGCAGCCCTGGCTGCCCTACACCGCCGGGGACGCGACGCGGCTCCCCTTCAAGGACGACACCTTCGACGCCGTCACCATCTCCTTCGGACTGCGCAACGTGCAGGACACGGACGCCGCCCTGCGGGAGATGTACCGGGTGACCCGGCCCGGCGGGCGGGTCGTGATCTGCGAGTTCTCGCACCCCACCTGGGCGCCGTTCCGCACCGTCTACACCGAGTACCTGATGCGCGCCCTGCCGCCGGTGGCGCGGGCGGTGTCCTCCAACCCCGACGCCTACGTCTACCTCGCCGAGTCCATCCGGGCCTGGCCCGACCAGCCCGCGCTGGCCGAGCGGCTGGGCGAGGCCGGCTGGTCGCGGGTGGCCTGGCGCAACCTGAGCGGCGGGATCGTCGCCCTGCACCGGGGCTTCAAGAAGAGCTGACCCCTACGGCGAGCTGAGGGCCATGTACGGGTCGCCGGGCTCGTCCAGCTCCCGCTGGAGACCGCCCCTGGGCGCTCTGGGGCTCCGCGGCTCGTGCACGCCCCCACCGCCCTCGCCGGGCCCGAAGTCGAACCACACGTAGACCGTCGATTCCCGCGGCACCTCGGCACCGGGCTGCGGGTACTGGCGTACGACGTAGTCGACGACGGCGAGATGGAAGTCGGGCCGGTCCGGTGCGTTGAGGAGCAGGCCCTGCGCCCGGGCCGTCTCCCGCGCGTCCACGGCCATCAGGCCCACCAGACGCGGCACATGCACTTCGGGTGTTTTGCGGGATATGCGCACAGATGTCACCCCCAGCGGTACAGGAACGGTAACTCCCGCTCCACACCGGCCGGAAGCGACAGGTGCCCTTCTGTGACAGTCGGCTACGCAGCGTCAGTGGACGGTGGCCGGAGGTCGAGCCGGTAGCAGTGCCCCGACCGCTCCGAGGCCGGTGTCCTGAACGTCTCGGCGAGGCGCATCCCCAGCCGCTGCGCGACCGCGATGGACCGGGTGTTGCGGGCGTCGACCATCGCCACCACGCCCGGTACGCCGGCCGCCCGCATCCGCTCCAGCGTCTGCCGCGCGGCCGCGGTGACATAGCCCTTGCCCCAGTGCTCCCGGCCCAGCCGCCAGCCGATCTCGATCTGGCCCGTCGGCCCCCAGCCCCGCTCCCAGGGCTGGGCGCCCGTGAAGCCGATCACCTGCCCGGACTCGTCGAGCATGCTCCACAGGCAGAAGCCGAGCTCGGCGTCGTGCCGGCGCTGGCGGGCGGTGAGCTCCTCGTAGACCGACAGCTCGGCGGCCTTGCCGCCGTGGAACTCCATGACGTCCGGGTCGTCGAAGAGCCGGTGCCAGACGAACGCGTCCTCGTGGGTGGGGACACGAAGCCGCACGGCGGGGAGAGCTCGGTTCATGGAGGCAGCCCTTCAGCCGGTGATGATTGCCGCTGCATAGACTGCCCATGTCCAGTGCCGGTCGGCACGCAGATTTCGAACTTGGGGAGATCCCGCCGTGACCGTCGTGACCGAGCCGCTCTCCGAGAACACCGCCGATGTGATCGTCGTGGGCGCGGGGCCGGCCGGCTCCACGACCGCCTACCACCTCGCCAAGGCGGGACTCGACGTCCTTCTGCTGGAGAAGACCGAGTTCCCGCGCGAGAAGGTCTGCGGCGACGGCCTCACCCCACGCGCCGTCAAGCAGCTGGTGGCGATGGGCATCGATATCTCGGAAGAGGCCGGCTGGCTGCGCAACAAGGGCCTTCGGATCATCGGCGGCGGGGTGCGGCTCCAGCTCGACTGGCCGGATCTCGCCTCCTTCCCCGACTACGGCCTCGTCCGCAAGCGTGACGACTTCGACGAGCAGCTCGCCCGGCAGGCCCAGAAGGCGGGCGCCCGGCTGTTCGAGCGCTGCAACGTGGGCGCGCCGATCCTGGACGACCGCACGGGCCGTATCACCGGCGTGCACGCCAAGCTGGGGGAGGAGAAGCGCGAGGTCACCTTCCGCGCCCCGCTCGTCGTGGCCGCCGACGGCAACTCCACGCGTCTGTCCCTCGCGATGGGCCTGCACCGCCGCGAGGACCGCCCGATGGGCGTGGCCGTGCGGACGTACTTCACCAGCCCGCGCCACGAGGACGACTACCTGGAGTCCTGGCTGGAGCTGTGGGACCGCCGCGGCCCGCAGGACCGTCTCCTGCCCGGCTACGGCTGGATCTTCGGCATGGGCGACGGCACCTCCAACGTCGGCCTGGGCGTGCTGAACACCTCCGACTCCTTCAAGGAGCTGGACTGGCGCGAAGTCCTGAAGGCCTGGTGCGCGTCCATGCCGGAGGACTGGGGCTACACCCCCGACAACATGACCGGGCCCATCCGCGGCGCCGCCCTCCCCATGGCCTTCAACCGCCAGCCCCCCTACACCAAGGGGCTGTTGCTGGTGGGCGACGCCGGCGGCCTGGTGAACCCCTTCAACGGCGAGGGCATCGCCTACGCCATGGAGTCCGGCCAGATCGCCGCCGACGTCATCGTCCAGGCCCACGCCCGCGCGACACCCGCGGGGCGTGAACTGGCCCTCCAGCGCTACCCGCGCGTCCTGAAGGACACCTACGGCGGCTACTACACGCTCGGCCGGGCCTTCGTGAAGCTCATCGGCAACCCGAAGGTCATGCAGATCGCCGCCCAGCGCGGCCTCACGCACCCGCTGCTGATGAAGTTCACGCTGAAGCTCCTCGCGAACCTCACGGACCCGACCGGGGGCGACGCGATGGACCGCATCATCAACGGGCTGAGCAGGGTGGCGCCGAAGGCCTGATCAGGCACTCGGGCCTTCGGCGCCGAAGGCCCGGTCAGCCGCTCAGAGCCGCGACGTTGGCGGCCCGGCGCGCGAACACCTCGTCCCGCCGGTCCGTCATCTGCCGCAGCGCGTCCTTCCGCTCCCGCTGGGAGAGCCGGTCCAGATAGAGCTGCCCTTCACAGTGATCGGCCTCGTGCCCGAGGCAGCGGGCGAAGTAGCCCGTGCCCTCGATCACGATCGGTTCGCCGTCCCGGTCGTACCCGCGCACCACGGCCCGGTCCGGACGCGGTACGTCCATCACGGCGCCCGGCACCGACAGGCACCCCTCGGCCTCGTCGAGCAGCCGCCGGTCCGCCGGGTCGAGCGGCTCCAGCACCGGATTGACGATGTGCCCGACGTGCCGCACCCCGTCGTCGTCCGGGCAGTCGTACACGAACAGCCGCAGATCGACCCCGACCTGGTTCGCCGCGAGCCCGGCCCCGTCCGCGATGTACATCGTCAGGAACATGTCGTCGATCAGCGCGGCGAGGTCCGGACCGAACTCGGTGACGTCCCGGCACGGCTTGTGCAGGACCTCCTCACCGACCTCGGTGATCCGCCGTACCTTCCCGTTCCTGGCCTCGGGCGCGAGCCGCGGGTACGAGTCGACGGGCCGTCCCTGCACGAAGACGCTCGGCATCTGTCTCTCCCTGTGATTGTGAGAATGCTGTGGGTGGCGGGAGCCGGGCTTCCGGCATCGGACGCCCCTCCCTACCCTCCGGGAATCATGACAACAGAACACGCGCAGCAGTCCCAGGAGCAGTCCGGCCACACCCGCAGACGCTTCCTCACGGCCACCGGGGGAGCCGCCGGGGCCATCGCCTTAGGGCCCGGCATCGCGAGTGCCGCGCCCGCCTCCGGCGGCAGACGCGTCGCCGTCCTCGGCGGTGGCGTCTCCGGCCTCAGCGCCGCCCACGAACTCGCCGAGCGCGGGTACGCCGTCACCGTCTACGAGTACTACGACGCCCTCGGCGGCAAGGCCCGCTCGATGGACGTCCCGGGCACGGGAACCGGCGGGCGCGGGCCGCTACCCGGCGAGCACGGTTTCCGATTCTTCCCCGGCTTCTACCGGAACCTGCCGGACACCATGCGCCGCATCCCCTTCGCCGGCAATGCCGACGGCGTCCGCGGCAACCTCCGCTCCGGCACCGAGGCGCTCTTCGCCCGCGGCTCGGGCCGACCGGACCTGCACTTCCCCCTCAGACGCGCCACGACCCCGCCGCGCCCCGCCGACCTCACCCCGTCCTGGATCCGCGACCAGATCCTGTCCGTCCTCGACCTCGGCACCCGCCTGCCCGCCCACGAGGCCGCCTACTTCGCCAACCGGCTCCTCGTCCACCTCACCAGCTGCGAGGCGCGCCGCGAGGGCCAGTGGGAGCAGGTCGCCTGGTGGGACTTCATCCGAGCCGAGGAGATGAGCCAGGAGTACCGCACGCTCCTCGGCATCGGCCAGACCCGCAACCTCGTCGCCACCCGCGCGGAGGTGGCGTCCACGAGGACCGTCGGCCGCGTCATCATCGAGGCCCTGCTGCTGTGGGGCCTGCTCGGCCGCGGCATGGACGGCCCCGACGCCGACGTCGACCGCGTCCTGAACGCCCCGACGAGCGAGGCCTGGATCGACCCCTGGGAGACCCACCTGCGCTCACTCGGCGTGGAGTTCGTCCTCGGCACACAGGTCCACGAGGTCCTCTACGACGGCGGCCGGGTGACCGGCGTCCGCGTCTCGGCCCGCGACGGCAGCGGGGAGCGCACGGTCACCGCCGACCACTACGTCAGCGCCCTGCCCGTCGAACACGCCCGCCTCACCTGGGGACGGGCCCTGCGCGCCGCCGACCCGCAGCTCGCCCGGTGCGACGCTCTCCAGACGGACTGGATGACCGGCGTGATGTTCTACCTGCGCACCCCGACCCCGGTCGTGCACGGCCACATCAACTGCCTCGACTCGCCCTGGTCGGTGACGGCCATCGGCCAGGCCCAGTTCTGGGACGTACGGGACTTCTCGCGCGACTACGGCGACGGTCAGGCGCGCGACTGTCTCTCCGCGATCATCTCGGAATGGGACAAGCCCGGCATCCTGTACGGCAAGACGGCCAAGGAATGCACCAAGGGTGAGATCGTCGCCGAGCTCTGGGCGCAGTTGAAGGACGGTCTGAACGACGCCGGGAAGACGACCCTGCGGGACGAGGACCGGCTGGGCTGGTTCATGGACCCGGCGGTGACGGGCCTGGGCGGCCCCGACCCGCAGAACCGCGAACAGCTCCTCGTCCACCCGACGGGCACGCTCCACAACCGCCCGACCGCCCGCACGAGGGTGCCGAACTTCTTCCTCGCGGGCGACTACGTCCGCACCGATGTCGACCTCGCGTCCATGGAGGGCGCCAACGAGTCGGCGCGACATGCCGTCAATGCCCTGCTGAATGCCGATAATTCGGACGCGGAGCGCTGCCGGGCCTGGGAGCTGTACCGTCCGCCGGAGCTGGAGCCCCTGAAGCGCGTGGACGAACTGCGGTACCGGCTGGGGCTGCCGAACACCTTCGACCTCGGATAGGCGCCCTGAGGGGCCCTGGAGGGCCTTGACGGCGTACCGGGGGTGTTTTGGACAGGCCGGGAGGGCCGCTGCCCCGAGCGGCAGCGGCCCTCTGACCCGTTATGCGTGAAATCAGTGCGAGCGCGACATCAGAGGACGCGTACCGCGCCCGACGCCGGGTAGCCCGACAGGTCCTGGATGACGACGCCCTTGGACGGGTTGGCCGCGTCCAGGTACTGGCCGTCTCCGATGTAGACACCCACGTGGTACGCGGAGCCCTTGCCGCCCCAGTAGAGGATGTCGCCGACCTGGAGGTTGGACAGCGAGACGTCCGTGCCGGCCATCGACTGGTCCTGCGAGACGCGCGGCAGGTCCACACCAACCTGCTTGTACGCGGCCTGCACGAGGGAGGAGCAGTCCCAGGCGTTGGGGCCGGTGGCACCCATGACGTAGGCGTCGCCCACCTGAGCCTTCAGGAAGGCGATGACGGTCGCGACGCTGCCGCTGGCGGGCGCCGACACCGACGTGGAGGCGGACGCGGACGCGGAGAGCGTGGCGCGCTCGGCGTTGCGCGCGGCGCGCTCGGCGGCGGCCTTGCGGGCGGCCTCGGCGGCCTTCTTCTTGGCCTCCGCCTTCTTCTTCGCCTCGGCGAGGTCCTTCTTGGCCTCCGCGGCGGCCTTGGCGGCGGCGGCGTCACGCTCGGCTCGCAGTTCGTAGTTCGCGGCCGCCTGCTGGGTGGCGGCAGCGGACTGGGCGACCTGGGCGGACATGTCGGCCGTCAGGGTGGGCAGCTCGATGGTCTGGGTGACCGGCTCGGCGGCGCTCGCCGAGGCCGACGCACCCGCCGCTGCCATGCTGAGAACGCCACCGGCAACTCCGGCACGCACGGCGATCGAAGAGGTCGCGCTGCGGCGGGGCTTCCGGTGGCTGCGTATGTGAGCGGTGTGGGACATGGGAACAACCGGTACCAGGGGCTCCTTCATATCTTCAAGAAACGTGTGCTGCGCCACAGTTGTTCAATCGGGCCCTCAAAACCTCCGGGGGAGCCTCTTTATTGACGCCGTAACGGACATTGCGGGCTCACCGTAACCGGCCTGTGATCACGCTCTTTGATCAATACGCCCGAATTGCCCCGCACCTACCATCGGTTGGGTTGATTGGCCAAGCCCCGTTCTCATGCGCCTCTCATGCGTGTGACGGAGGTCACGGAACGGCTGCCGGTGTGGCCGCGTCCGGCGTCGTAGATCACGGCGGGATCACGGCCTCGCGAAGATCGTGAACGGATGCACGCGTCCACACCCCGCTCCATGCGCCCTCTGATGTGTGAACGCGCCTCTATCAAGAGATCGTTTCCATCGCCAATTTGCATGCAAGGGAACCATCTTGATATTGAGACGCCCCCTCCGGCCTGCGTTGACGAGCCAAAATGTCACCTCTGGTGATCACTCGGACGCTTCGGGTGTGAAGATCACCGCTCATCCGACTTCATGATCGATCGTCAGGTGGTGGAGATCACAAAGCTTGTGCAATACCCCGTGTCGCAGATCACAGAGCGTCGGGCATAAGATGCACGCGGTTGGGCTTGTGACCTGCTTCACATGTTCCCGATCTTCGCCGGGACGGGCGAGGTTCGAGGGACAGGTGGGGCGGAAGTGAGCCCGACGCAAACCGCCAGCAGTCAGTGCCGACTGAGAGGAGCGAGGAGCGGTGAACGCTTATGCGCCCATCCTCGTACTGGGAGCCCTCGGGGCAGGCTTTGCGATCTTCTCCGTGGTCATGGCCACGTTGATCGGGCCCAAGCGGTACAACCGCGCCAAGCTCGAGGCCTACGAGTGCGGTATCGAGCCGACCCCTACGCCGGCCGGCGGCGGGCGCTTCCCGATCAAGTACTACCTGACGGCGATGCTCTTCATCATTTTCGATATCGAGATCGTCTTCCTCTACCCCTGGGCCGTCACCTTCGACGCCCTGGGGATCTTCGGGCTCGTGGAGATGCTGCTCTTCGTGCTCACCGTCTTCGTCGCGTACGCGTACGTATGGCGGCGCGGCGGCCTGGAATGGGACTGAGGGGCCACACGTCATGGGACTCGAAGAAAAGCTGCCGAGCGGCTTCCTGCTGACCACCGTCGAGCAGGCCGCGGGCTGGGTGCGCAAGTCGTCCGTCTTCCCCGCCACGTTCGGCCTCGCCTGCTGTGCCATCGAGATGATGACCACCGGCGCCGGCCGCTACGACCTGGCGCGCTTCGGCATGGAGGTCTTCCGGGGCTCACCGCGCCAGGCGGACCTGATGATCGTCGCCGGCCGGGTGAGCCAGAAGATGGCGCCTGTGCTGCGGCAGGTCTACGACCAGATGCCGAACCCCAAGTGGGTGATCTCCATGGGGGTCTGCGCCTCCTCCGGCGGCATGTTCAACAACTACGCCATCGTCCAGGGCGTCGACCACATCGTGCCGGTCGACATCTATCTCCCCGGCTGCCCGCCACGGCCGGAGATGCTGATGGACGCCATCCTCAAGCTCCACCAGAAGATCCAGAGCTCCAAGCTCGGCGTGAACGCCGAGGAGGCGGCCCGCGAGGCGGAGGAGGCGGCGCTCAAGGCCCTGCCCACGATCGAGATGAAGGGGCTGCTGCGGTGAGCGACGCCAACGACCACGGGGTCAACCCCGAGAAGGACCTCAGCGCGTCGAACCTCCCGGGCCAGCGCGGCCAGGGCGGCGAGGAGATCCGCGTCCAGCGCGGCATGTTCGGCGCCAACAACGGCGGCGACACCTCCGGCTACGGCGGCCTGGTCCGCTCGGTCCGGCTCCCGGGACCGGCGACCCGCCCCTACGGCGGCTGGTTCGACGAGGTCGCCGACGAGCTGGAGGGCGCCCTGGAGGAGCAGGGACTGCTCCCCGGGAACGCCATCGAGAAGACGGTCGTCGACCGCGACGAGCTGACCTTCCACATCGAGCGCGAGCACCTGGTGAGGGTCGCCAGGACCCTGCGCGACGACCCGGCCCTGCGCTTCGAGCTGTGCACCGGCGTCAGCGGCGTCCACTACCCGAACGACAAGGGCCGCGAGCTGCACGCCGTCTACCACCTGCGCTCGATCACCCACAACCGGCTGATCCGCCTGGAGGTCAGCGCCCCCGACAGCGACCCGCACATCCCGTCGCTGTACTCGGTCTATCCGACGAACGACTGGCACGAGCGCGAGACCTACGACTTCTTCGGCATCGTCTTCGACGGCCACCCGGCCCTGACGCGGATCATGATGCCGGACGACTGGCAGGGCTTCCCGCAGCGTAAGGACTACCCCCTCGGCGGCATCCCCGTCGAGTACAAGGGCGCCCAGATCCCGGCTCCGGACCAGCGGAGGTCGTACTCATGAGCACATCGCACGCCTCCCCTCGGGAGACCACCGAAGGCACCGTCTACACCGTCACCGGCGGCGACTGGGACGAGGTCGTCCAGTCCGCGGCCCGCACCGACGACGAGCGCATCGTCGTCAACATGGGCCCACAGCACCCGTCCACGCACGGCGTGCTCCGCCTGATCCTGGAGATCGACGGCGAGACCGTCACCGAGGCCCGCTGCGGAATCGGTTATCTGCACACCGGCATCGAGAAGAACCTCGAGTACCGGACGTGGACGCAGGGCACCACGTTCGTGACGCGCATGGACTACCTGACGTCGTTCTTCAACGAGACGGCGTACTGCCTCGGCGTCGAGAAGCTCCTCGGCATCGAGGACCAGATCCCGGACCGCGCCTCGATCATCCGCGTGCTCCTGATGGAGCTGAACCGGCTGTCGTCGCACCTGGTGTGCATCGCCACCGGCGGCATGGAGCTCGGCGCCACCACGATCATGATCTACGGATTCCGTGATCGTGAACTCATTCTCGATATCTACGAGCTGATCACCGGCCTGCGGATGAACCACGCGTACATCCGCCCCGGCGGACTCGCCCAGGACCTGCCGCCCGGTGCGGTGGACCAGATCCGCGAGTTCGTGAAGAAGATGAAGAAGAACCTCCCGGAGTACGACAAGCTCGCCACCGGGAACCCCATCTTCAAGGCCCGCATGCAGGACATCGGCTACCTCGACCTGGCCGGCTGCATGGCCCTCGGCGCCACCGGCCCGATCCTGCGCTCCGCCGGCCTGCCGCACGACCTGCGCAAGACGCAGCCCTACTGCGGCTACGAGACGTACGACTTCGACATCCCGACCGCCGACACCTGCGACGCCTACGGCCGCTTCCTCATCCGCCTGGAGGAGATGCGGCAGTCGCTCAGGATCGTCGAGCAGTGCCTGGACCGGCTCCAGCCCGGCCCGGTCATGGTCGCCGACAAGAAGATCGCCTGGCCGGCCCAGCTCGCCCTGGGGCCCGACGGCCTCGGCAACTCCCTCGACCACATCAAGAAGATCATGGGCACCTCCATGGAGGCCCTGATCCACCACTTCAAGCTGGTCACCGAGGGCTTCCGCGTCCCGCCGGGACAGACGTACGCGGCGGTCGAGTCGCCCAAGGGCGAACTCGGGGTGCACGTCGTGTCCGACGGCGGCACCCGTCCCTACCGGGTCCACTTCCGCGACCCGTCCTTCACCAACCTTCAGGCCATGGCGGCGATGTGCGAGGGCGGCCAGGTCGCCGACGTCATCGTCGCCGTCGCGTCCATCGACCCCGTGATGGGAGGCGTCGACCGGTGACCACCTCTTCTTCCGAGCGGGGCGTCAGCCTGGGCATGCCCGAACTGCCCGCACCCGCCTACCCGGACGACGTCCGGGCCCGTCTGGAGACGGACGCGCGCGAGGTCATCGCCCGCTATCCGGACTCCCGGTCCGCCCTCCTGCCGCTGCTGCACCTCGTGCAGTCCGAGGAAGGCCACGTCACGCGCACCGGGATGCGGTTCTGCGCGGACATGCTCGGCCTGACCACGGCCGAGGTCACCGCGGTCGCCACCTTCTACACCATGTACCGCCGCCGGCCGAGCGGTGACTACCAGGTGGGGGTGTGCACCAACACCCTGTGCGCCGTGATGGGCGGGGACGCGATCTTCGAGGAGCTCCAGGAGCACCTGGGCGTCGGCAACGGCGAGACCACCGACGACGGCAAGGTCACCCTGGAGCACATCGAGTGCAACGCGGCCTGCGACTTCGCGCCGGTCGTGATGGTCAACTGGGAGTTCTTCGACAACCAGACCCCGGCGAGCGTCAAGCGCCTCGTCGACGACCTGCGCGCGGGACGGCCGGTCACACCCACGCGCGGGGCGCCCATGTGCACCTTCAAGGAGACCGCCCGGGTCCTGGCCGGTTTCCCCGACGAGCGGGACGGGGCCGTCGAGTCCGGGGGAAGCGCGGGACCCGCCTCCCTGGTCGGACTGAAGCTCGCCAAGGGCGAGTCCGCTCCCGCGCGCGTGGTGCACCCGCGCGGCGAGGCGCCCCGGGACGACAAGCCGCACGAGCCGTCACCGACGGAGCACTTGAGCTCGCACGACGCGCCGCAGGACACGTCGGCCTCCGACCCTTCCCACCCGTCGCCCCCCACCGCCCCTGATGGAGGGGCTCCGCCCCGCCCTGCCGATACGGCCGGGCCTGCCGCCGAGGAGGGGGAGTGATGACCTTGGCACCCGAGCTGAAAGACATGAGCCCCGAGAAGCTGCTCGCACCGGTGCTGTCGGCCTTCTGGGACGAGGACAGGTCCTGGACGCTGGACGTGTACCGACGGCACGACGGGTACGAAGGGCTTCGCAAGGCGCTCGCCATGTCGCCGGACGACGTGATCGCGTACGTCAAGGACTCCGGTCTGCGCGGGCGCGGCGGCGCCGGCTTCCCCACGGGGATGAAGTGGCAGTTCATTCCCCAGGGGGATGGAAAGCCGCACTATCTGGTTGTCAACGCCGACGAGTCGGAGCCCGGGACGTGCAAGGACATCCCGCTCCTCCTCGCGAACCCGCACAGCCTCATCGAGGGCATGATCATCGCGTGTTACGCCATCAGGTCGTCGCACGCCTTCATCTATCTGCGTGGTGAAGTCGTCCCGGTGCTGCGGCGGTTGCACTCGGCCGTGCGCGAGGCCTACGAGGCGGGCTTCCTCGGCGAGAACATCCTGGGCAGCGGACTCGACCTCGACATCACCGTGCACGCGGGCGCGGGCGCGTACATCTGCGGTGAGGAGACCGCACTGCTGGACTCGCTCGAAGGCCGCCGGGGTCAACCGCGGCTCCGTCCCCCCTTCCCCGCTGTCGCGGGCCTCTACGCGTGCCCGACTGTGGTGAACAACGTCGAATCGATCGCGTCGGTTCCCGCGATCATGAACCGGGGCAAGGACTGGTTCCGGTCGATGGGGAGCGAGAAGTCGCCCGGCTTCACGCTCTACTCCCTGTCCGGCCACGTCGCCAGCCCCGGTCAGTACGAGGCGCCGCTCGGGATCACCCTCCGCCAGCTCCTCGAGATGAGCGGCGGGATGCGTCCCGGGCACCGCCTCAAGTTCTGGACGCCGGGCGGCTCCTCGACCCCGATGTTCACCGATGAGCATCTCGACGTCCCTCTTGATTACGAAGGAGTGGGCGCCGCGGGTTCCATGCTCGGCACAAAAGCTCTCCAGTGCTTCGACGAGACGACCTGCGTGGTGCGGGCCGTGACGCGCTGGACCGAGTTCTACGCCCACGAGTCCTGCGGCAAGTGCACGCCCTGCCGCGAAGGGACGTACTGGCTCGTGCAGCTGCTGCGCGACATCGAGGCCGGCAAGGGACAGATGTCCGACCTCGACAAGCTGAACGACATCGCCGACAACATCAACGGCAAGTCCTTCTGCGCCCTCGGCGACGGCGCCGCCTCGCCGATCTTCTCCTCGCTCAAGTACTTCCGCGAGGAGTACGAGCAGCACATCACGGGCCGGGGCTGCCCCTTCGACCCGGCCAAGTCGACGGCCTGGGCCGACCGCACGGAGGTGAACGCATGACCGTGACCACCAACGCTCCCTCAGGCGGGGGAGAGGCGGCGGTCCCGCCGGAGGACCTCGTGACGCTGACGATCGACGGCATCGAGATCAGCGTGCCCAAGGGCACCCTGGTCATCCGGGCCGCCGAACAGCTCGGCATCGAGATCCCCCGGTTCTGCGACCACCCCCTCCTCGACCCGGCCGGCGCCTGCCGCCAGTGCATCGTCGAAGTCGAGGGCCAGCGCAAGCCCATGGCGTCCTGCACCATCACCTGCACCGACGGGATGGTGGTCAAGACCCACCTCACCTCCCCGGTCGCCGAGAAGGCCCAGAAGGGTGTGATGGAGCTCCTGCTCATCAACCACCCGCTGGACTGCCCGGTCTGCGACAAGGGCGGCGAGTGCCCCCTGCAGAACCAGGCCATGTCGCACGGCGACGCCGAGTCCCGCTTCGACGGCCGCAAGCGGACCTACGAGAAGCCCGTCCCGATCTCCACGCAGGTGCTGCTGGACCGCGAGCGCTGCGTGCTGTGCGCCCGCTGCACCCGGTTCTCCAACCAGGTCGCGGGCGACCCGATGATCGAGCTGATCGAGCGGGGCGCGCTCCAGCAGGTCGGCACCGGCGAGGGCGACCCGTTCGAGTCGTACTTCTCCGGCAACACCATCCAGATCTGCCCGGTCGGCGCGCTGACCTCGGCGGCGTACCGATTCCGCTCCCGCCCCTTCGACCTGGTCTCGTCCCCGTCGGTCTGCGAGCACTGCTCCGGCGGCTGCGCCACGCGCACCGACCACCGGCGCGGCAAGGTCATGCGGCGGCTCGCGGCCCACGACCCCGAGGTCAACGAGGAGTGGATCTGCGACAAGGGGCGGTTCGCGTTCCGGTACGCGCAGCAGCGGGACCGGCTGGAGACGCCTTTGGTGCGCAACGCCGAAGGCGATCTCGAACCGGCCTCCTGGCCGGAGGCCCTTCAGATCGCGGCCCAGGGGCTGCTGGCCTCCCGGGGGCGCACCGGCGTCCTGACCGGCGGCCGGCTCACCATCGAGGACTCCTACGCGTACAGCAAGTTCGCGCGCGTGGCGCTCGACACCAACGACATCGACTTCCGCGCGCGCGTGCACAGCGGCGAGGAGGCCGACTTCCTGGCCGCCCAGGTCGCCGGGCGCGGCCGGGACCTCGACGGTACGGGCGTCACGTACACCGCACTGGAGAAGGCCCCCGCCGTCCTGCTGGTCGGTTTCGAGGCGGAGGAGGAGGCGCCCGGCGTCTTCCTGCGGCTCCGCAAGGCCTGGCGCAAGCACGGGCAGAAGGTCTTCTCCCTGGCCACGCACGCCACGCGCGGTCTGGAGAAGGCCGGCGGGACGCTGCTGCCGGCGGCCCCCGGCACCGAGACCGAGTGGCTGGACGCGCTCGCGAGCAACGTCGGCCTGGAGGACGACGGCGCTCTCGCCGCCGAGGCGCTGCGCGCCGAGGGCGCCGTGATCGTCGTCGGCGAGCGGCTGGCCGCGGTGGCCGGCGGCCTGGCCGCCGCCGGACGAACCGCCTCCGCGACCGGAGCACGGCTGGCGTGGATCCCGCGCCGGGCCGGGGAGCGCGGCGCCATCGAGGCGGGCGCGCTGCCGTCGCTGCTGCCGGGCGGGCGTCCGGCCACCGACCCACGCGCGCGTGACGAGGTCGCCGGCGTCTGGGGCGTGTCCGGCCTCCCGCACCGCTACGGCCGCGACACCGGCCAGATCGTGGAGGCCGCCGCGACCGGCGAACTCCAGGCCCTGCTGGTGGCGGGCGTCGAGATCGCCGACCTGCCCGACCCGGCACGCGCGCGTGCGGCACTCGACGAGGTCGGCTTCCTGGTCTCGCTCGAACTGCGGCCCAGCGAGATCACCCGCAAGGCCGATGTCGTCCTGCCCGTCGCCGCGGTCGCCGAGAAGGCCGGCACCTTCCTCAACTGGGAAGGCCGGGTCCGCTTCTTCGAGGCCGCGCTCAAGCCCGACCACATGACCCGCCGCCTCGCACCCACAGACGCGCGCGTGCTGCAGATGGTGGCCGACGCCATGGACGTCCACCTCGGACTGCCCGACCTGCGCACCGTACGGGCGGAGATCGACCGGCTCGGCGCCTGGGACGGCCCGCGGGCCACCGAACCCCTGGAGACGGCGGGCGTTCTGCCCCGTCCCGCCGCCGGTGAGGCGGTGCTCGCCGGACACCGGCTGCTGCTCGACCAGGGTGTCCTCCAGCAGGGCGACGAGGCACTCGCAGGCACCCGGCACGCCGCACGCGCGCGTGTGTCGCCCGCGACGGCCGCCGAGGCGGGCGTCAAGGACGGCGACCTCCTCGCGGTGACCGGCCCCCAGGGAGTCGTCGAACTCCCACTCCAGATCAGTGAGATGCCCGACCGGGTGGTGTGGCTCCCGCTGAACTCCACCGGCGGCGGCGTCGCCTCCGACACCGGGGCGCGGCCCGGCTCCCTCGTCCGCATCGGCCCGGCGACCCTCGCCGGCGAGGCCCCCAAGGAGGTGGAGGCATGAGCCCGTACCTCGCCGCTGAAGACCTCTCGGTGTTCGGCCACGACCCCTGGTGGCTGGTCGTCATCAAGGCGGTGTTCTGCTTCGCCTTCCTGATGGTGACCGTGCTGATCTCCATCGTCATGGAGCGCAAGGTCGTCGCCTGGATGCAGCTGCGCATCGGCCCCAACCGGCACGGCCCCTGGGGCATGCTCCAGTCGCTCGCCGACGGCATCAAGCTGATGCTCAAGGAAGACGTCATCGTCAAGCGCGCGGACAAGGCGGTGTACGTCCTCGCGCCGATCGTCGCGGCCATCCCGGCCTTCATGGCGATCGCGGTGATCCCCTTCGGCCCGGCCGGCAACGAGATCTCGATCTTCGGCCACCGCACCACGATGCAGCTCACCGACCTGCCGATCGCGATGCTCTACATCCTCGCGGTCGCCTCCGTCGGCATCTACGGCATCGTGCTGGCGGGCTGGAGTTCCGGATCCACCTACCCGCTGCTGGGCGGCCTCCGCTCCTGCGCGCAGATGATCTCGTACGAGATCGCGATGGGCGCCGCGTTCGCCTCCGTGTTCCTCTACTCGGGGTCGATGTCGACGTCGGCGATCGTCGAGCAGCAGACCGACCGCTGGTACATCCTGCTGCTGCCGCTCTCCTTCGTCCTCTACATCGTGACGATGGTCGGCGAGACCAACCGCGCCCCCTTCGACATGCCGGAGTCCGAGGGCGACCTGGTCGGCGGCTTCAACACCGAGTACTCGTCGATCAAGTTCGCGATGTTCATGCTCGCCGAGTACGTCAACATGGTGACCGTCTCGGCCGTCGCCACGACGCTGTTCCTCGGCGGCTGGCGGGCCCCCTGGCCGGTCAGCACCTTCTGGGAGGGCGCGAACCACGGCTGGTGGCCGATGCTCTGGTTCACGGTCAAGGTCCAGTTGCTGCTGTTCATGTTCATCTGGATCCGCGGCACGCTCCCACGCGTCCGCTACGACCAGCTGATGAAGCTCGGCTGGAAGGTCCTCATCCCGGTCTCGCTGGTCTGGCTGATGCTCGTCGCCACCGTGCGGGCCCTGCGGAACGAGGGCTACGACTTCGCCGACGTCGCCCTCTACGTCGGCGGCGGCGTGCTGGCCCTGCTGGTGCTCTCCTTCGTCGTCGACATGTTCCGCGAGAAGTCGAAGCAGGCCGAGCCGCCGGCCGAGACCCCGGCCGCCTTCGACCCGATGGCGGGCGGATTCCCCGTACCGCCACTGCCGGGACAGGAGCTTCCACCGGTCCCGCGACGCCGCTCGCGCCGTGAGCGGGAGCTGATTGTCAGTGGTGGGCCCGATACTCAGAGTGACGAATCTCTGGGCGGAACTACGGATGGAAAGGAGGCGTCCGATGGCTGAGGAACCGAAGGACACCAAGCCCGGTTTCCAGAACCCGGTGGCCGGCTTCGGCGTGACCTTCAAGGCCATGTTCAAGAAGCGGCTGACCGAGCAGTACCCGGAGCAGCAGAAGACCACGGCTCCGCGCTTCCACGGACGGCACCAGCTCAACCGCCATCCGGACGGCCTGGAGAAGTGCGTCGGCTGCGAACTGTGCGCGTGGGCCTGCCCCGCCGACGCCATCTACGTGGAGGGCGCGGACAACACCGACGAGGAGCGCTACTCGCCGGGCGAGCGGTACGGCCGCGTCTACCAGATCAACTACGCCCGCTGCATCCTGTGCGGCCTGTGCATCGAGGCGTGCCCGACGCGCGCGTTGACGATGACGAACGAGTTCGAGCTGGCCGACTCCAGCCGGGCCAACCTCATCTACACCAAGGAGCAGCTGCTGGCCGGCCTGGAGGAGGGCATGGTCGACTCGCCCCACGCCATCTACCCGGGCACGGACGAGCAGGACTACTACCGGGGCCTGGTCACCGAGGCCGCCCCCGGGACGGAGCGCCAGGTCGCCCACTCCGAGGGCGAGGTCGTGCAGGAGGCCGACTCGACCTTCGGCGGGACCGAACCGGCGTCGGAGAAGGTGATCGACCGATGACCGCCCAGCTCGCCGCCTACTCCACCTCCACCGGAGAGGCCGTCCAGTTCTGGATCCTCGGCACGATCGCGGTGATCGGCGCCCTGTGCACCATCCTCATGAAGAGAGCCGTGCACAGCGCGCTCTGCCTCGCCGGCACCATGATCATCCTGGCGGTGTTCTACCTCGCCAACGGCGCCTACTTCCTGGGCGTCGTGCAGATCATCGTCTACACCGGCGCGATCATGATGCTGTTCCTGTTCGTGGTGATGCTCGTCGGCGTGACCGCGGCGGACTCCCTGAAGGAGACCATCAAGGGCCAGCGCTGGCTGGCCCTGGTGTGCGGCCTCGGCTTCGGCGTCCTGCTGATCGCCGGAATCGGCAACGCCTCCCTCAAGGAGTTCAACGGCATCGGCCAGGCGAACGCCGGGGGCAATGTGGAGGGCATCGCCGCCCTCCTCTTCACCAGGTACGTCTTCGCGTTCGAGATCACCGGCGCCCTGCTCATCACGGCCGCCGTCGGCGCCATGGTGCTCACCCACCGCGAGCGCACCGAACGCGCCAAGACCCAGCGCGAACTCTCCGAGGAGCGGGTCCGCGAAGGCAAGCAACTGCCGCCGCTGCCGGCCCCCGGTGTGTACGCCCGGCACAACGCGGTCGACATCGCGGGCCTGCTGCCCGACGGCACACCGTCCGACCTCACCGTCAGCAAGACGCTGCGCGAGCGCGGCCAGATCCGTGACGTGTCGCAGGAGGCGCTCAACGACCTCAAGGCCCTGGAACAGCGGTCCGAGGAGCGCCTGGAGCGCAGGGCGGTCGGGCCGGCGAACCTCAAGCGGCCCGAGGAGGCGTCGAAGTGAACCCGGTCAACTATCTCTATCTCGCGGCCCTGTTGTTCACGATCGGTGCCACCGGCGTGCTGATCAGGCGCAACGCGATCGTCGTGTTCATGTGCATCGAGCTCATGCTCAACGCCTGCAACCTCGCGTTCGTCGCCTTCTCCCGGATGCACGGCAACCTCGACGGCCAGATCATCGCCTTCTTCACGATGGTCGTCGCCGCCGCCGAGGTCGTGGTCGGGCTCGCGATCATCGTGTCCCTGTTCCGCGCCCGCCACTCGGCCTCGGTCGACGACGCCAGCCTGATGAAGCTGTAAGGGGTCGGAAGAATCGTGGAGAACCTGATTGCGCTGCTGGTGGCGGCGCCCCTGCTCGGAGCGGCGGTCCTGCTGTGCGGCGGACGCCGGCTGGACGCCGTCGGCCACTGGATCGGCACGCTGCTCGCGGCCGCCTCCTTCGTGCTCGGCCTGGTGCTGTTCACGGACATGCTGGGCCAGGACGCCGAACACCGGGTCATGGCCCAGCACCTGTTCAGCTGGATCCCGGTGGAAGGCTTCCAGGCGGACATCGCCTTCCAGCTCGACCAGCTGTCCATGACGTTCGTGCTGCTGATCACGGGCGTCGGATCGCTGATCCACCTCTACTCCGTCGGGTACATGGAGCACGACGAGCGGCGCCGCCGCTTCTTCGGCTACCTGAACCTGTTCCTCGCGGCGATGCTGCTGCTCGTCCTCGCCGACAACTACCTGCTGCTGTACGTCGGCTGGGAGGGCGTCGGTCTCGCCTCCTACCTGCTGATCGGCTTCTGGCAGCACAAGCCCAGCGCCGCCACGGCCGCGAAGAAGGCCTTCCTGGTCAACCGCGTCGGCGACATGGGCCTGTCCATCGCGATCATGCTGATGTTCCTGTGGTTCGGCACCTTCGCCTTCGGGCCGGTGCTCGGCAGCCACACGGAGGCCGGGCTCGCCGGTGCCGCCGGTGAGGACAAGCTGACCGCGATCGCCCTGATGCTGCTGCTCGCCGCCTGCGGCAAGTCCGCCCAGGTGCCGCTGCAGTCCTGGCTCGGGGACGCGATGGAGGGCCCGACCCCGGTCTCGGCCCTCATCCACGCCGCGACCATGGTGACGGCCGGCGTCTACCTGATCGTCCGCTCCGGAGCCGTCTTCAACGGCGCCCCGGACGCGCAACTGGTCGTCACCATCGTCGGTGCCGTCACGCTCCTCTTCGGTGCGATCGTCGGTTGCGCGAAGGACGACATCAAGAAGGCCCTGGCCGGCTCGACCATGTCGCAGATCGGCTACATGATCCTCGCCGCGGGCCTCGGTCCGATCGGCTACGTCTTCGCGATCATGCACCTGGTGACGCACGGCTTCTTCAAGGCCGGGCTGTTCCTCGGCGCCGGTTCGGTCATGCACGGCATGAACGACGAGGTGGACATGAGGAGGTACGGCGGCCTGAGGAAGTACATGCCGGTCACCTTCGTCACCTTCGGCCTCGGCTATCTGGCCATCATCGGTTTCCCGGGCCTGTCCGGCTTCTTCTCCAAGGACAAGATCATCGAGGCGGCGTTCGCCAAGGGCGGCACCGAGGGCTGGATCCTGGGCGCCTGCGCCCTGCTCGGCGCGGCCATCACCGCGTACTACATGACGCGCGTGATGCTGATGACCTTCTTCGGCGAGGAGCGCTGGCGCAACGCCCCGACACCGTCCCCGGCCGAACCGGACGTGGAGCCGGCCGCCGAGACCCGCGGCGAGTACACCCCGCCGCACCCGCACGAGTCGCCCAAGGTCATGACGATCCCCATGATCGTGCTGGCCGTCGGGTCGGTGGCCGGCGGCGCCTTCTTCAGCATCGGCGACCGCTTCATGCACTGGCTGGAGCCCATCACCGGACACGACCACGGCCACCCGCCGATCAGCGCCCTCACGGTCACGCTGGCCACGGTCGCGGTGATGGTCATCGGCGTCGCCGTCGCCTGGGCGCAGTACGGCCGCCGCCCGGTCCCGGCCGTCGCCCCGCGCGGCTCGCTGCTCACCCGGGCCGCCCGGCGCGACCTGCTCCAGGACGACTTCAACCACGTCGTCCTGGTCCGCGGCGGCGAGCACCTCACGCGGTCCCTGGTCTACGTCGACCACACCCTGGTCGACGGCGTCGTCAACGGCACGGCGGCCTCGGTCGGCGGCCTCTCCGGGCGGATGCGCAGGCTGCAGAACGGCTTCGCCCGCTCCTACGCGGTCTCGATGTTCGGCGGCGCGGCGGTCATCGTCGCCGCGACCCTGCTGATGAGGGCGGTCTGATACCGATGTCCTTTCCTCTGCTGACAGTGACAGCGGCGCTCCCGGCCGTCGGGGCGATCGCCACGGCCGCCGTACCGGCCGCGCAGCGCACCGCCGCCAAGTGGCTGGCGCTGCTCTTCTCGCTGGCCACGCTCGTCCTGGCGATCACCGTCCTGGTGCGTTTCGACCCGGGCGGCGAGCGCTACCAGCTCACCGAGTCCCACGCCTGGATCGCGGACTTCGGTGTCCGCTACGAACTGGGCGTGGACGGCATCGCGGTGGCGCTGATCGCGCTGACCGCGCTGCTGATCCCGTTCATCATCCTCGCGGGCTGGCACGACGCCGACCCGCTGGAGACCGGCAGCACTCGGTGGCGGCCGACGCAGGGCTTCTTCGCTCTGATCCTGGCCGTCGAGGCGATGGTGATCCTCTCCTTCGAGGCCACCGACGTCTTCCTCTTCTACATCTTCTTCGAAGCCATGCTGATCCCGATGTACTTCCTCATCGGCGGCTTCGGGGACCGTGCCCACGAGCACGGCGAGAAGACGGCGGCGACGCAGCGGTCGTACGCGGCGGTGAAGTTCCTGCTCTACAACCTGGTCGGCGGTCTGATCATGCTGGCCGCGGTGATCGGCCTGTACGTGGTCGCCGGGAACTTCTCGCTCACGGAGATCGCCGAGGCCCGCGCCAACGGCTCGCTCGACATGGCGACCAACACCGAACGCTGGCTGTTCCTCGGTTTCTTCTTCGCCTTCGCGGTGAAGGCGCCGCTGTGGCCGCTGCACACCTGGCTGCCCAACGCGATGCAGGAGGCCACCACCCCGGTCGCCGTGCTCATCACGGCGGTCGTCGACAAGGTCGGCACCTTCGCGATGCTCCGCTTCTGCCTCCAGCTGTTCCCGGAGGCGAGCAAGTGGGCGACGCCCGCCATCCTCGTCCTGGCCCTGATCAGCATCATCTACGGGGCGCTGCTCGCGGTCGGCCAGCGGGACATCAAGCGGCTGATCGCCTATGCGTCGATCTCCCACTTCGGCTTCATCATCATGGGCATCTTCGCGATGACCAGCCAGGGCCAGTCCGGGGCGACGCTCTACATGGTCAACCACGGCATCTCGACCGCCGCGCTGATGCTGGTGGCGGGCTTCCTGATCTCCCGGCGCGGCTCACGGCTCATCGCCGACTACGGCGGAGTGCAGAAGGTCGCCCCGGTGCTGGCCGGTACGTTCCTGATCGGCGGCCTGGCGACCCTCTCCCTGCCGGGACTGGCGCCGTTCGTGAGCGAGTTCCTGGTCCTGGTCGGCACGTTCGCCCGCTATCCGGTGATCGGCATCATCGCCACCTTCGGCATCGTGCTCGCCGCCCTCTACACCCTCGTCCTCTACCAGCGGACGATGACGGGCCCGGTGAAACCGGAGGTCGCGGCGATGCCGGACCTCAGGGTGCGTGAACTCGTGGTCGTCGCCCCGCTGGTCGTACTGCTGATCTTCCTGGGCGTCTACCCGAAGCCCGTCACGGACATCGTCAACCCTGCGGTGAAACAGACCATGTCCGACGTACAGAAGAAGGACCCCCAGCCCGAGGTGGAGGCGGCCAAGTGAGCGCAACAGCCGTCCACAGCCTGTGGACAACCGCGGCCGAACCGATCACCAAGATCGACGCGCCGAAGTTCGAGTACGGACAGTTGGCGCCCACCCTGATCGTCGTCGGAGCGGCGATCGTCGGGATCCTGGTCGAGGCGTTCGTACCGCGCAAATCGCGTTATTACGTCCAGATGTTCGTGTCCGTCGTCGCGCTCGCGGCGGCCTTCGCCGCGGTCGTCGCCCTCGCGGCCGATGGATACGGCACGACCAAGGCGCGCATCGCGGCGATGGGCGCGATCGCCGTCGACGGACCGGCCCTCTTCCTCCAGGGCACGATCCTGCTGACGGCCCTGGTCGGCCTGTTCACCTTCGCCGAGCGGCGGCTCGACCCGGTGGTGCACGGCAACCGGGTCGACTCCTTCGCCGCGCAGGCCGCGTCCGTGCCGGGCAGCGACAGCGAGAAGGCGGCGGTCAAGGCCGGGTTCACCACCACCGAGGTGTTCCCGCTGCTGCTGTTCGCCGTCGCCGGCATGCTGATCTTCCCGGCGGCCAACGACCTGCTGACGCTCTTCGTGGCGCTGGAGGTCTTCTCGCTCCCGCTGTACCTGCTGTGCGCGCTGGCCCGCCGCAAGCGGATGATGTCGCAGGAGGCGGCGGTCAAGTACTTCCTCCTCGGCGCCTTCGCCTCCGCGTTCACCCTGTTCGGCATCGCGCTGCTGTACGGCTACGCGGGCTCGATGTCGTACGCGACGATCGCGCAGGTCGTCGACGGCACGGTCGCGGACGTCAACCCGGCGCTCGCGGACACCATGGGCAACGACGCGTTGCTGCTGGTCGGCGCCGCGCTGCTGGTGATGGGGCTGCTGTTCAAGGTGGGTGCCGTGCCGTTCCACATGTGGACGCCGGACGTGTACCAGGGCGCGCCGACGCCGGTGACCGGCTTCATGGCGGCGGCGACGAAGGTGGCGGCGTTCGGTGCGCTGCTGCGGGTGCTGTACGTCGTCCTGCCGGGGCTGCGCTGGGACTGGCGGCCGGTGATGTGGGCCGTGGCGATCGTCACCATGCTGGGCGGCGCGATCGTCGCGATCACGCAGACAGACATCAAGCGGCTGCTGGCGTACTCGTCGATCGCACACGCCGGGTTCATCCTCGCGGGTGTCATCGCGACCACGCCGGACGGCGTGTCGTCGGTGCTGTTCTACCTGGCGGCGTACTCGTTCGTGACGATCGGTGCCTTCGCGGTGGTCACGCTCGTACGGGACGCGGGCGGCGAGGCGACGCACCTGTCCAAGTGGGCGGGACTCGGCCGGCGTTCGCCGCTGGTGGCGGCCGTGTTCGCGGTGTTCCTGCTGGCCTTCGCGGGCATTCCGCTGACCTCCGGCTTCGCCGGGAAGTTCGCCGTGTTCAAGGCGGCGGCGGAGGGCGGGGCCGCCCCGCTGGTCGTGATCGGTGTGATCTCGTCGGCGATCGCGGCGTTCTTCTACATCCGCGTCATCGTGCTGATGTTCTTCAGTGAGCCGCGGCCGGAGGGCCCGACGGTGGCCGTGCCGTCACCGCTGACGATGACGGCGATCGGGGTGGGCGTGGCGGTCACGCTGGTGCTCGGTGTGGCGCCGCAGTACTTCCTGGATCTGGCGGGGCAGGCGGGGGTGTTCGTCCGCTGACGCCCTCCTGCTGTGAGACAGCGGCCCGGCTTCCCTCTCGGGGAGCCGGGCCGCTGTCCTTGGCGTCGTGGTGGTCACTCGCCGCCCTTGCGGCGTGGCTTGATGCCGGTGAGGTCCAGGTCTACGGGGAACGGGGTCGTCGGCGGTTCAGCCGCCTTCCGGCGGGGTCGGCCGGCTCGGCGTGGACGCCTTCGGTGCGACGCTCATCAGTGCTCCCACGGGGCGGAGTCTCGCCGGGGCTTTCAGGCTGTCGGGCGGAAAAGGGCAGGTCTCGCGCGAACGTGTGAACGACTGTCGTGTCCTTGATGCGAACGAGGAGAGCGGCCTGTGGATAACTCCGGGGCTGTCGGTGCGGGCACCTATGGTGGACGCAGTGGTCGAGGCGCGACGCACGGGGGACGGAACGATGGGCGCTACGGGCGGGACGGGTGTGATGACGGAACTGGACGCGGTGACCGGGACCGGGATCGGTGCGGGCAGTGGCCCGGCCGGGTCCCTCGGCGCCGACGCGAGCGAGGCGCTGTCCGCGCTGCACCGGGTCTTCGGCTACGGGGCCTTCCGGGGCGAGCAGGAAGCGGTCATCGATCATGTGGTCGCGGGCGGCGACGCTGTCGTGCTCATGCCGACCGGCGGCGGCAAGTCGCTGTGCTACCAGATCCCGTCCCTGGTCAGGCCCGGTACGGGTGTGGTCGTCTCCCCGCTCATCGCCCTGATGCAGGACCAGGTGGACGCGCTGCGGGCGCTGGGCGTGCGGGCCGGGTTCATGAACTCCACGCAGGACTTCGACGAGCGGCGGATGGTGGAGGCCGAGTTCCTGGCCGGCGAGCTGGACCTGCTGTACCTGGCGCCGGAGCGGCTGCGGCTGGAGAACACGCTCGACCTGCTCTCACGCGGGAAGATCTCCGTCTTCGCGATCGACGAGGCGCACTGCGTGTCCCAGTGGGGCCACGACTTCCGGCCGGACTACCTGGCGCTGTCGCTGCTCGGCGAGCGCTGGCCGGACGTACCGCGGATCGCGCTCACGGCGACGGCCACGCGCGCGACGCACCAGGAGATCACCGAGCGGCTGAACATGCCGACGGCCCGGCACTTCGTGGCGAGCTTCGACCGGCCCAACATCCAGTACCGGATCGTGCCGAAGGCGGACCCGAAGAAGCAGCTGCTGAGCTTCCTGCGCGAGGAGCACCCGGGCGACGCGGGCATCGTCTACTGCCTGTCGCGCAACTCGGTCGACAAGACGGCCGAGTTCCTGAGCCGCAACGGCATCGAGGCGGTGCCGTACCACGCGGGCCTGGACGCGGGCACGCGCGCGGCCCACCAGTCCCGCTTCCTGCGCGAGGAGGGCCTGGTCGTGGTGGCGACCATCGCCTTCGGCATGGGCATCGACAAGCCGGACGTACGCTTCGTCGCCCACCTCGACCTGCCCAAGTCGGTCGAGGGCTACTACCAGGAGACGGGCCGGGCGGGGCGTGACGGGCTGCCGTCGACGGCCTGGATGGCGTACGGGCTGAACGACGTCATACAGCAGCGCAAGCTGATCCAGTCCGGAGAGGGCGACGAGGCCTTCCGGCGGCGGGCGCAGTCGCACCTGGACTCGATGCTGGCGCTGTGCGAGACGGCCCAGTGCCGCCGGGGCCAGCTCCTCGCCTACTTCGGTCAGGACCCGGACCCGGCCGGATGCGGCAACTGCGACACCTGCCTGACCCCGCCGGAGACCTGGGACGGCACGATCGCGGCACAGAAGGTGCTGTCGACGGTGGTGCGGTTGCAGCGGGAGCGCGGGCAGAAGTTCGGCGCGGTGCAGATCGTCGACATCCTGCTGGGCAAGCGGACCGGCAAGGTGATCCAGTTCGACCACGACCAGCTGTCGGTGTTCGGCATCGGCGACGAGCTGACCGAGGGCGAATGGCGCGGTGTGGTCCGGCAGTTGCTGGCCCAAGGGCTGCTCGCGGTGGAGGGCGAGTACGGCACGCTGGTGCTGACCGAGGCGAGCGGGGAGGTGCTGCGGCGGGAGCGGGAGGTGCCGCTGCGAAAGGAGCCGAAGAAGCCGGTGACCTCCCGGTCGGGAGCGTCGGGGTCCGCGGGCTCCGGGCGGGGCGAGCGCAAGAGCAAGACGGCTGCCGCCGAGCTGCCCGAGGAACTGCTGCCGGCCTTCGAGGCGCTGCGCGCCTGGCGGGCCGAGCAGGCTCGCGAGCAGGGTGTCCCGGCGTACGTCATCTTCCACGACGCCACACTGCGGGAGATCGCCACGGTGTGGCCGGGCTCGGTGGCCGAGCTCGGTGGGATCAGCGGGGTGGGGGAGAAGAAGCTCGCGACGTACGGGGAGGGTGTGCTGGAGGTGCTCGCGTCGCTGGGCGGCCCGCAGGGTGCGGCCCCGGCGGCCGGCTCGGAAGCGGTGGCCGGCTCGACCGTGGCTGAGGCGCCCGGCCAGGGCGCGGGCGAGCCGGACGAGTGGCCGGAGCTGGACGAGGAGCCGGAGCCCGACTGGATATAGGGCCGAGCTCCGGCAGGGGCAGGGCAGGGCATCGGCAGAGCTGGGTGTCGGTCCGGCCCGGGCGTTGGCCTGCGCCCTCGGCCGCGCCGCGCGGCGGGCACAGTGCCCGAGCACGCCGGTGGTGACCATGCCGACGAAGACGCCTGGGTGGTCGACGGCCTTGCGGTCCTGCCAGGTGCGGTAACCGGCCCCGTTCGTCGAAGGTCATCCCGGCGGGATCACACAGATCCATGAGACGCCGATGCCGACGGACAGGCCGCCGAACACCCCGGGCAGCGCGCCCGGCAGCACGACGGAGCCCGAGGTCCGCCACCGCCCGCCCGGGCCCATACGGCTACGACAGGGCGGTCAGCCCCGGCGCGAACACGATCAGCAGGGGCAGCAGCGGTACCAGCGCGGCCGTGGTGGTCGTCAGGGCCCGGTGCCGGCGGCCCAGCCGGGGCGGCGGTTCCAGGAGCCGGTCGACCCGCTCGCCCAGCAGGCGGTGGCTGGAGGCGCAGGACAGGACGCCGCGGTGCTGGTTGAGCTCGATCAGGGCCAGGGCCGTGGTCAGGTGGCCGCAGCGGCGGGAGGCCGTGTCGTCGGCGGCCAGTTCGACCAGGCGGTGCGTCTGGTCACAGAAGTGGGCGAACAGCGGGACGCGGGGGAAACCGGTGGCCAGGGCGGTGGACAGGTGCAGCAGCCAGTCGTGGCGGGCGCGGGCGTGGCCGCGCTCGTGGGTGAGGACGGCGTCGAGCTGGTGGTCCGTGAGGCGGTGCAGGGCGCCCGTGGTGACGATCAGCTGGGGCGGGTTGCCGGGCATCCACCAGGCGTCGGGGTATTCGTCCTCCAGGACCAGGAGGGGGCCGCGGGCGGCGGGCAGGCCGGCCGGCAGGTCGGGGGCGCGTTCGCGGAGGTGGGCCCGGGCCTGGGCGCGGCGCCGGCGCGCCTCGACGAGTTCACGCGCGAGCATCGCGGTCGTCCAGGCGGCACCGCAGGCCAGCAGCAGGGTGAGGGCGGCGGCCCCCGGCGGGGTGGTGGACAGGTCGTACGCCGCCGTCACCGCGGGCGGAGCCGGGGCGAAGAGCTGGGCGCGGACCGTGCCGAAGACTGCGGCCGCGCCCAGGGCGAGTGCCGTCACGCAGCACAGCAGGACGGTGGCGACCAGGCACTGCCACACCCACAGCGCGACCACCGGTTCCCGCTCGGGCCAGGCGGCCCGGGTCAGCGCACGGGGAACGGGTACGGCGGCCGACACGGCGACAACGCTCAGCAGGAGCAGGCAGACGGTCATTGCCACGGGCTCCGGTTCCTGGTCGGAAGAGGGGCGGCTACGGGTCGTGCGGGGGAGGGCGGCTGCTGAACACGCCGGTGACGCGGCTGAAGCGCTCACCGACGAGCGCGCCGAACGTGCTGTGCACCGCATGCGTGCGGGCACACCGCCCGATGCCCAGTATGACGGTGCCGGGCGGTGTGAGGCAGGGGTCGAGCGGCATCAGAAGAGCCGGGAGGGGCGAATGTCGGCCAGATCCGGGCCGGCGGAGCGCCGTCAGGCCGGCACCACCCGCCCCGTCACCTCGCCCAGCCCCACCCGCACCCCGTCCGGCCCCGGGGCCCAGGCCGACAGGGTCACCACGTCGCCGTCCTCCAGGAACGTCCGCTTGCCGTCGGGGAGTTCGAGCGGGTCGCGGCCGTTCCAGGTCAGTTCGAGGAGGGAGCCGCGCTCGCGGTCCGCCGGGCCGCTGACCGTGCCCGAGCCGTACAGGTCGCCGGTGCGCAGGGAGGCGCCGTTGACGGTCATGTGGGTCAGTTGCTGGGCCGCCGTCCAGTACATGGTGGAGAAGGGCGGCTCCGAGACGACGTGGCCGTTCACGGCGACGGTGATCCGCAGGTCGTAGCCGCCGGGTTCCTCGTCGCTGTCGTCCAGGTAGGGCAGCAACTCGTGCGTCCGGGCCGGCGGAGCCACCCGGGCCTCCTCCAGGGCGTCCAGCGGGGTGATCCACGCCGACACCGACGTGGCGAAGGACTTGCCGAGGAACGGGCCGAGCGGGACGTACTCCCAGGCCTGGATGTCGCGCGCGGACCAGTCGTTGAGGAGGCAGAGACCGAAGACGTGCTCGCGGAAGTCGTCGAGCGGCACCGGCTCACCCATCCGGGACGGCACGCCGACCACGAAGCCGACCTCCGCCTCGATGTCCAGGCGGACGGACGGGCCGAAGACGGGAGCCGGGTCCGTGGGCGCCTTGCGCTGGCCCGAGGGGCGTACGACGTCCGTGCCCGAGACGACGACCGTCCCGGAGCGGCCGTGGTAGCCGATCGGCAGGTGCTTCCAGTTGGGGGTCAGGGAGTCCTCGGCGTCGGGGCGGAACATCCGGCCGACGTTCCGGGCGTGGTTCTCGGACGCGTAGAAGTCGACGTAGTCCGCGACCTCGAAGGGGAGGTGCAGGGTCACCGAGGACAGGGGGTGGAACATCGGTTCGACCGTCTCACGGTGGGACGGCACGGACACCCATGCCGTCAGCGCCCGGCGTACGTCCGACCAGGCCGTGCGGCCTGCGGCCAGCAGCGGGTTGAGGGTCGGCTGCGCGAGCAGGGAGGCGTACGGGGAGCCGAGTGCGTGGGCCGCCGCGCCGGCGTCCAGTACGTGGTCGCCGAGCCGGACGCCCACGGTCCGGTGGGAGGAGCCGGGGAGGGAGAACACGCCGTACGGCAGGTTGTGCGGACCGAAGGGGTCGCCCTCGGGGACATCGAAGGGGGGCATCGGGTGCTGCCTCGCTTTCGGGTGTGCCGTGTCGTCGCCACGTGTTCGTGGTCGTGCCACACGTTACGGGTGGCACACCCGTCCTGGGCAGTGTCCGAGGAGGCGGATACGGACGAACGGGGCAGGTGGGCCTGGGTGGGACCGGGCGGTGCGACTCCGGCGCGGCGGACGGGAAGCCACATTCGTGCGTGCCGGAAGTTATCCACAGGACACGACGCAATCTTGACGGAGCGGTGCGAACGGGGCGACTCTGGGCGGGTGCCGGAAGGCCTCGGGGAGGGGGCGTTCCGATGGCACACCAGGGGGGCGGATGGCCATTGGGGAGGCCGGTCCGGGCTCGGTACGGCGTGGTCTGCAGCTCAAGCGGCTGGAAGAGACCATGCGCGTGCGGCTCGGCCGGGAATGTGTGTATGTACCGTCGTGCCGTTTCGGGCTGTACGCGGCGCTGCGCCACTGGTGCCCGCCCGGCGGGCGGGTGCTGATGTCGCCGGTCAACGACGACGTCATCTTCTTCGTCGTGCTCGCGGCCGGACTGCGTCCGGTGCAGGCGCCGTTGAACCCGCTCGACGCGTCCATCGACATCGATGCCGTGCCGGACGAGACGTGGAGATCGGTGTCGGCCGTGCTCACGACGAACCTGTACGGAAACCCGGATCCGGCGCCGCACCTGAGGCAGAAGTGCGACGCGTTGGGCATCCCGCTGTTCGAGGACGCGGCGCACGCCATCGGCAGCCGGGTGGGGGGCCGGCCGGTCGGGGCGTGGGGCGAGGCCTCCGCGTTCAGCCTGTCCAAGCATGTCGGGGCCAAGGCCGGAGGCATGCTCTCCCTCGCCGACCCGGGGCTGCGGGACGCGGTGGAGGAGACCTGCGCGGGGCTGCTCGCGCCGCGCCGGCCGAGCTCCGAACTGGCCTATGTGATCCGGCCGTACGCGGAGGCGGCGGTGCGCGGGCTGCGGCTGCGGCGCGCCGCCTGGGCCGCCATCCGGCTGCTGGGGCTGGCGGACCGCGAGGAGATCCGGATGCCGCTGCGCCCGGACGAACTCGCGCGGGCCGCCCGCCGGGCCCCCGGACTCGACGCCCACCACCCCTGGGTGCGCGTCGACATGCACGACTACCGCCAGGAGTCCGGGCGGCTGCGGCTGCGGCGCATCGAGCGCAGACTCGACCGGCTGGACGACGTGCTGGACGCCTGCCGGGCGGGCACGGAGCTGCTGCTGTCCACGCCCTGGGCCAAGCCCCGCGACGCGTACGGGACGCAGCCGTTGTTCCGCGTCCCGCTGTTCGTGGCGGACCGGGACGCGGCGATCGCGGCACTGGCACGGCAGGGCATCGTGGTCGGCTACCTCTACGACCCGCCCCTGGACGACTACGCCGGCGAGCAGTTCACCGACCCCTCACCGGCCCCCGAGGCGGCCCGCTGGTTCGCGCGGCACGCGCTGCCCGTGGATCCGCTGCGGGCCCGGACGGTCGTCGAGGTGCTGGAGCGTTCCGGGGCACGGCCGGTCGAGGCACCGGGAGAACAGCCCCGCGGCAAGCCGGCACCGGGAAGGCTGGATCAGTCCCGTGGCTGAGATCCAGGTCCACGAGCCCGCCACCACGCGCGCCGACGGCGGCGGACCGAAGCCTGCCGTCGGCGAGCACACGCACGACTCGCTGTTCAAGAACGCCTACTTCCTCATGCTCAGCACCGGCGTGTCCGCCGTACTGGGCCTGGGGTTCTGGCTGGTGGCCGCCCGCTACTACTCCGAGGAGGCCGTCGGCCAGGGCTCCGCCGCCATCGCCGCGATGCGGCTCCTCGCCAGCATCACGGCGACGACGATGATCGGCGCCGTCGTCCGTTTCGTCCCGCGCGCGGGACGGGAGACCGGGCGCCTGGTGTGGGGCACGTACGCGGCCAGTTCGCTGGTCGTGGCGCTCGCCGCCGCCGTCTTCCTGCTCACGCTCGACGCGTGGGGGGCGTCGTACGCCCCCCTGGGCACACCCATGGCGGGCGCGGTGTTCGTCGCGGCATGCATGGCATGGGCGCTGCTCACGCTCCAGGACGGGGTGCTCACCGGGCTGCGCAAGGCGGAGTGGGTGCCGGCCGGGAACGCGGTGTTCTCGGTCGGGAAACTGGCCCTGCTGGCCGTCTTCGCCGGCACGCTGCCCGTCCTCGGCATCTTCGTCTCCTGGGCGGTGGCGATCGCCTTCTCCACACTGCCGCTGGGCTGGCTGATCTTCCGTCGGCTCATCCCGCGCCAGGCGGACCTCGACCGCGAGAAGGAGCCGCCGAAAGTCCGGGACATGGGCCGCTTCCTGGCCGGGGACTCGCTGGGCGCGCTGTTCAGCCTGGCGATGATCAACCTGCTGCCGGTGATGGTCGCGGTCCGCTTCAGCGCCGCGGAGAACGGCTACTTCTACGTGGCGTACACCGTCGGCGGCACGATGGAGTTCCTGGCCATCAACATGGCCTCGTCCCTCACCGCGCACGCCTCCCACGACCCGCGACAGCTCGCCGACGGCGTCCGGGGCGCCCTGCGGCGCATGACGTTTCTGCTGGTCCCGATCGTGCTGGTGCTGGTCCTCTTCGCCCCGTACATCCTCACGCCCTTCAGCCCGGACTATGCCGAGCACGGCTCGACGGTGCTGCGGCTGCTCGCCCTCGGCGCGCTGCCGCGAGTCGTGGTGGAGCTGTACATCGGCGTACTGCGTGTGCAGGGGCGCACGGGGGTGCTCGCCGCGCTCCAAGGCGCCATGTGCGCCCTGGTGCTGGGCAGCGCGACCGTGCTGTTCACCCCGGCCGGGATCGCGGGCGCCGGCTGGGCGGTGCTGCTGAGCATGACGCTGATCGCCGTCGTCTCCACGGCCGGGCTGCGAGCGGCACTGCGGCGCAACGACAGTGCCCCCGCGGTCCGTACGCCCGTCGATCCGTCGTACGGCACCCGCTGGGCGAAACTGAACGCCACCGCCGGGTACGGCACGACCTGGGCCCGCCGGGCCCAGTACCAGCCCAAGGACGGCGACGAGGACACCGTCACGTTGTTCATCGGGCGCCCCGGATACGAACGTGAGGCGCTCCAGGCGGACACGCTGGCACTGATCGTGCGGCCGCATCATCCGGACGGGCCGCATCATCCGGACGCCGGGGAGAAGGGGGCGAGCGCCGAGGAGGCCGAGGCAGCCGAGACGGCGGATACCGGCGAGGGCCGCGACGAGCACGGGGAACCGAGAGCGACCCAGTGCGAGGGAACCGCCGGGTCCGAGGAGACCGGCGGGGAGGCCCGACCCCGGCGCAATACCCCCGGCGACGGAGCGGGAACGCCCGAGGCCGAGAGCGAAATCCAGGAGCGGCGGCTGAGAGGCGCCCTCTGGAGCCTGCTCGGCGTCGCCACCGTCTTCTTCTGGGCGCCGTTGCGCGACCTGCCCTGGCTCGACGGTGCCTCCGAAGCGGCACTGACGGGGCGTCAGCTACTGGAGGGCCTGCCGCTGCCGTCGCTCACCGCGGAAGGCCTGCTGCTCGTGGTGTTCGTCGCCGCCGTCACGCTGTGCGCCCGGCGCGATCCGTGGCTGCCCGGCACGGCGCTGCACGCCGCCCTGCTCGCCCTGTACGCCGCACCGGTCGCCCTCGGGCGGGAACCGCGGCCGGTGGACGGGGCGTTGTATGTGAAGACGGCCGGCTTCCTCGCGGACGCGGTGGGGCTCGACGGGCCCGAGCCGCTGCTCCGCTGGGCGCCGCCGGTCTGCCAGCTGCTGTGTCTCGTACCGCTGTGGCTGCTGCTCGCGAGCGCGGGCGGACGGCTCACGTGGCCGGGGCGCTGGGGGGTTCTGTATCTCGTCGCGGTCGGCGGCTGGGTGTGGCGTGAGGCGCTCGCACCGGTCGCGCCGCTCCTGCTCGCCGTACTTGTCGTACTCGTCCTGCTCCTGCCGGTCTGCCGCCGCGCCGCGTCGGCCATGGGGCCAGGGCCCTTCTGATGGATCTCCGCAGCGTCACGACGCCCGGCACGCACGCTCGCCGCACGGTGCGGATATCCATCAGAAGGGCCCTACCGCACCGCAGAAGGCCGAACGGCCGACCCAGCGACTGATCAAGCTCCAGAGCCGAACAGAGCCGAACCGCCAGGGGGGAACCACCGTGCGTCCGCCAGTAACTCCGAGGGAGAGATCCACGCCAGAACCCACACCGGCACGGGACGGCGCGAGCACCCCCGGCAGCAGCCACAGCAGCCCCGAGCCCTCCGGCCAGTCCGCCGGCCCCTCCTCCTCGGAGTCGTCGAGCCCCGCCCATGAGCCCGTGACGGATCTGTCGGACCTGCCCCCCGCCTGGTCCGGGCGGCGCGCGCCGGTCTGGCCCGGCGTTCCGCTGCTCGTCGGGCTCGCCCTGTGGGCGTACGCCGTGCGGCACACCGACGTCTCGCGGCTCGACGACTACGGGCTGGTCACCGCACTGCACCCGACCTTCTGGGCCGGTCTCGTGGTGCTCACGACCGGGTTCTGGCTCACGGTCCGCGATCCGCGCCGACCGGGCGCCTGGGCGGCGGCATACGTCCTCGGGCTGCTGGTGATGGAGCGGGTGACGCAGGCCGTGGTCTACCCGACCCCGCTGTACGCGTGGGCGTGGAAACACGAGGCGGTCATCGACCATCTGCTGACGGCAGGCGGTCTGCAAACGGCCGACCAGGTCGGCGACATGGCGGTGTACGACCAGTGGCCCGGCTTCTTCGCCGCACAGGCCGCCCTGATGCGACTGCTGGGCGTGGACTCGGCGGCGATGTTCATGGCCTGGTGGCCTCTGGTGTCCAGCCTGCTGCTGCTGCTCCCGCTGCTGCTGATCTACCGCACCTTCACGGAGGACCGACGGCTGATCTGGACCGCGATCTGGCTCTTCTACGTCGCCAACTGGGTCGGGCAGGACTACTTCTCCCCCCAGTCCGTGGCCTACGCGCTGCACGTCGGTGTCCTGGCGGTGGTCCTGCGCCGCTTCGGCCGGTCCGCCGGGCGGCGCGGGCGGCCCCGGCAGGCCGTGTGGACGGTGGTGCTCACCGTCATGCTCGCGGCGATCGTCATCTCCCACCAGCTCACCCCGGGCATGCTGGTCGTCTGCCTGGCCGCCCTGTGCCTCAGCCGCCGCTACCGCGACTGGGTCCCGGTGGTCACGACCGTCGTGATCTTCCTGGCCTGGTGTCTCACGGCCGCGCTGCCCTTCCTGTCCGCGGCGATGCCGGACATGATCCGCTCCGTCGGTGACGTCGGCGCCAACGTGGAGACCGGGTACGGCGCCACCCCGACCGGCACCGGAGCGATCGCGACCTCCTGGGCGGCCCGGCTGCTGTCCGCCTCCGTCCTGCTGCTCGCGGCCGTCGGCGTCCTGCGCCAACGGGTGCTGCGGCACCGGGCCCGGCCCCTGCTGCTGCTCGCGGCGGCCCCGCTGCCGATGTTCGCGGCGAGCAGCTACGGCAGCGAGATGATCTTCCGGGTGCTGCTGTTCATGCTGCCCGGCGCCGCGTTCTTCGCCGCCGCCGCGCTGCTGCCCAAGGTCCGTACGCTGGCCGCCGACGCCGCCGAGAAGGAGGCCGGCAGCCGGCAGGCCGCCCCCGTGAAGACCCGCAGACGGGGGATCGGCACGTGGGTGGGGCTGGCCGCACTGCTCGGCGGAACCCTGGCTTTCGTCCCGGCCTACTCGGGCAAGGACCGGATCAACTACTTCCCGCCGCAGGAAGTGGCCCTCGTACGGCAGCTCTTCGACCAGGCGCCCGACGGCTCGCTCGTCGTGGCGGCCAACCGCAACTACCCGCTCGCGTACGCCTCCTACTGGAGCGTCGACCACTACTGGTTCCTCGACGACGCCCGCAGCCACGTCGACCGGATCGTCCAGAACCCGGCCGGCACGCTCACCAGTGACATGGCCGGGGTGGAGCGGCCGGCCCGCGCCTACTTCCTGCTCACACAGGGGCAGTTGGCCAACTCCGAGATGAACGGACAGCTCGACGAGGCGCAGCTGGACCGCATACAGAAGTCCGTCGCCACCTCACCACGGTTCCAGCTCGTGGCGGAGAACAGCGCCGGATGGCTCTACGCACTGAAGCAGGCCGGGGGAGCGGAGCGATGACACCGCAGGAACTCGTGGTCCGGATGCTGCCGCCGTTCGGCGGCTGGCTCGCGCTCGCCGCGCTCGCGCTGCCCGGCGGATCGCCGCTGCGGGGCGCCGCCGTCGTCCTCTTCCTGGCGGCGGGGCCGGGCGCGGCCATGGTCAGAGTCTGTGCCCCCGCGCTGGGGGCGCGGCCCGCCGAAGGGCCCGTCGAGCGCCGGGACCCGGACTTCGCCCGCCACTCCGACCTGCTGGAGCGGCTGATGCTGGTGCTGTTCCTGAGCATCGGCGCCCTGATGCTCGTCGCGACCGTGCTGATCGCCACGCACACCTTCAGCGCGCAACGGGTGCTGCTGACACTGACGCTGCTGACCACACTCGCCGCGTTCTGTCCGTCGTTGCGCGCCTCCCCGTCACCGAGGACGACACCGAGGACACCGAAGGGTTCTGCTCAGTGAGGTTCAACCGTCCCCACCGTCCCTTTCGCCGCAAGCCGACCACGACCGGGCAGCACCGCAGGAGGCCACAGCCAGGCGAGGAGCAGCCGGCCACCGGCCGGTTCACATCGAGCCGGCGCCGTCTGCTGATCACGTCCGCCACGGTCGTCAGCGCGGTCCTGGTCGCCGGACTCACCCTCCGGAACGCCTCCGGACCGGACCCGGGAGCCGCCGGTTCCAAGGCGGACTGCCGCCCCACGGCGCTCCTGGAACCGCCCTGCGGCGCCTGGTTCGGGGCGTTCGTGCCGCACGAGCGGGACAATCTGCCGGATAAGGTGCGCGCCTACGAGAAACGCGTGGGCCGCGAGCTCGACATCGTGTACACGTACCACGACATGTCCCTGCCCGAGGGCACTCGTCGGGAGGGCCGGCTGCTCACCCCGGAGGAACAGCGCGTCGGCGAGGACCATCTGCTGCTGCTGTCCTGGGAGAGCAAGTGGTGGGGCGGCACGAAGAAGCAGCAGCCGACCTGGAAGCAGATCGCCTCCGGCGAGCTGGACAGGACCGTCATCGACGTCCAGGCCAAGCGCGTCAAGGACTACGGCAAGAAGGTGTTCCTCTCCTTCGACCTGGAGATGGACACCCGCACCCCGGACAACGGCACCCCCGCCGAGTACGTGAAGGCGTACCGGCACATCCACGACCGGTTCCGCGAACTGGGCGTCGACAACGTGGTGTGGACGTGGATCACCACCGGCTACCTCGACCACGCCGACGAGATGAAGCGGATGTATCCCGGCGACGAGTACGTCGACTGGATCGGCTACAACCAGTACAACTACTACCGCTGCCACAAAACGGGCTGGCTCAGCTTCGCGCAGACGCAGCACGCGGTGCACGACTGGATCCGCGAGAACATCTCCGACGACAAGCCGCTGATGCTCTCCGAGTTCGGCACCGCCGCGGACTCGGCCCGCCCGCAGCGGCAGGCCGAGTGGTACGCGCAGGTGCCCGGTGTGCTGAAGGGCCTGGAGGGCGTCAAGGCCGCCCTCCAGTGGAACTACCGCGACCCCGGACCGCACTGCGACCTGGCCCTGGCGAACGACGCGGCCTGGGACAGCCTGCGCAAGGCGGTCGCCGACCCGTACTTCAACCAGCCGCTCGAGTAACCCGACGCCCCGCCACCGAAGCAGCCCGGGATCAGCCCGCGAACTCGGGCCCGTGCACCACCGCGCGGGCCCGCCGGTACCACCGCCACGCGATCGTCTTCGGCCCGTCCCGGTACGGCGCGACCCGGGCCCCCGCACCCGCCAGCCAGCCCTCGACGTCGGCGACGGTGTGGGTACGCCGGACGATGAGCCGGGCGATGCGATAGCGCTCGTCGCGGTCGGAGCTGAGCGCGTGCCGTACGGCGGTCGCCGTCTCATAGCCGGCCCGGGCCGACATCGCCCGCACGCGCGGGCTGTTGTAGCCGTGCGGATAGGCGAGATGGCGGACCTCGTGCCCGAGGGCGTCCTCCAGCACGGCCTTCGACGAGCGCAGTTCGTGGGCCAGGTCCTTGCCGGACAGGGTGTCGAGCTGCGCGTGCGTGACCGTGTGGCTGCCGATCTCCATGCCGTAACGTTCCAGCTCCGTCGCCCGGTCCAGGGACATCATCGGCGCGGGCGGCAGCAGACTGCGGCCGCCCGGGGCGATGGCCCCGGTGGTGAGATAGGCGGTGGCGGGCAACGCCCGCTCGGCCAGCGCCTCGGCGGTGGGGCCGGGCAGATCGGCGAAGCCGTCGTCGAAGGTGAGCAGCACGGGCCGGGGCGGCAGGGGCGCCCGTCCGGCCAGGTGGTCGGCGATCGTACTGATGGTGACGGGCGTCCGGCCGCTGTCGACCACAGCGTCGAGATGCGCCGCGAACTGCCGCGGTGTGACCGTGAACTCGGCGATCCAGCCGGGCGGGTCGTCCATCACGGAGTGGTAGAGGAAGACGGGGATCGTGCCGGCGACGGCCGAGGGGGCTATCGGCCCCTCACCGTCCTTCGCGCCCCGCTCCCGCTCCGCCCGGCCTCTGTCGTCCCCCCGCCCCTCACCGTGCGCACTCGTCGACGTCCTCATCTCGCCCCCTGAGCGGTCTTCCCTCGACTGGTGGTCGCGCCGCGCAGCGCCCGCCGCGCGCGCAGATAGCCGACAGGCCCGTACAACATCCCCCTGCGCTGCAACCGCGACAGCCGCCGCGGCCACGGATGCGTCCGCACGTCGTGGTCGCCCGGCGCCCCGCCGCCCTCCGTCTCGCGCACGGCGGTCAGGGTGCGGGCGTGGGCGAGCCCCCGGGGCAGCCTCGTGAGGAACGCCGGCAGCAGCGCGGGGCGGTTCACGAGCACGGCGGTGAGATAGGCGGTGAGTCCGGCGCCGTAGCCGTACGCCTGGGTCTCCAGGTCCCGCCAGGTCTCCCGGTGGTGGTGCCACACCAGTGCGTACGGCGTATAGCGCAGCCGGTGGCCCTGGGCGAGGACGCGGACGAAACCGTAGAGGTCGTCGCCACCCCGGGCGGCCGTGCCGGCACCGGTGGCCGGATCGAAACCGCCGACGGAACGCAGGGCGGCCGTCCGGAAGGCCATGTTGGCACCGGAGCCGAACCGCCCCGCCGTGAACGGGAACAGCGGCTCGTCGACCGGGGGACGCGCCGGGTCGTACGTCCTTGGAGTGAAGCCTTTCGCGAAGCCGCCGTGGCTCTCCAGCAGCACCTGGGCCGGGGTGGTCAGCCGCGCGGGCAGGATCAGCCCGGTGCTGCACCCGAGTCCGGGGTCGGCGGCGAAGGGCGCGGTCAGCTCGGTCAGCCAGCGCGGATCGGCGACCACGTCGTCGTCCGTGAAGGCGACCACCTCGCCGCGCACGGCCGCGAGTCCCGTGTTGTGCGCGACCGCGAGGCCGGGCACCCGCTCGCAGACGTACCGCACGCGCTCGGCGTACTTCCGCTCGACCAGCACCCGCGTCTCGCTCGTCACGGGAGCGTTGTCCACGACGACGATCTCGAACCGCGGATGGTCCTGTGCCAGCAACGAGTCCAGCGCCCGCGCCAGCTGCCCGGCGCGCTCCCGGGTGGCGATGACGACACTCGTGTACGGCGGCTCCCCGGCCTCACCGGCTTCACGTGCTTCCCGGGGTTCACGAGCTTCCCCGGGTGCGCCGGCCTGCGGAGGCGCACACTCCGCTCGTGCCCGCGCCGCGAGCACGGCCTTCGCGTCGGCCCCCTCCGGCACCCGCGCGAGCAGCGTGCCCACGGGCCGCCCACCCTGCCTGACCAGCACGAACACCTCGCCGTGCGTCACCGGCGGACTTCCCGGACCCGGTCTGAGCACCGCCTCGTCACCGTCGAGGTCCAGCTCGGCGACCTGCACCGCGCCGATGTCCAGGAACCGCCGTATCTCCTCCTGCGCACGTGCCGAACGGGCCATGCGCCCTCCCCCCTCGTCGTCAGGTACGGCGCAGCCGAGCCGCGCCCTTCAGGGTCCGCGCGGCCAGCGACGCGAGCCGTGGCCTGCCGCGGACGAAGCTGTGCGCGCGGCGTGCCGGCTCGCGGCTCAGCCAGTGCAGCGCCGCGCCCGCCCCCGGACGCGTCACCGCACCCTCGTACACGGGCAGTTCGCCCGTCTTCAGCGCTTCCTTGTACTCGGCAGCGCCCCGACCCAGATCGAGCATGCCGATGCCCTCGGCGGCCGCCGCCTCGGCCATGCGCAGATGCAGCACCAGACCCGGCGAGTACTTCGCGAACTCCGGGTCGTAGGCCGGGAACCAGCAGGCCAGGACCGACGCCGAGCGCAGCCCGAAGTGCGCGGCCAGCGGCCGGTGCCCGGCGTACAGCACGGACAGCGTGCCACTGCATTCCGGCGCCCGGGTCTGGGCCAGCCGACCCACGAGCCGGGTGATCCACTCCCGGGCGAACCGGTCCCGGCGGCCCGTCCTGCGGTACTGCGCCGACTTCCACTCCATGAGCGTGCGCAGCGCGGCAGGTTCGCGCTCGTCGAACACGAACCGCAGCGCGCCGACCTGCTGGCCCAGTCTGCGCTCCTTGGCCAAGGTGGTCTTCAGGAACTTCGGCGACTGCGCGCGCAGCACCGACTCGTACGTCTCGTAGCCCTTCTCCACGTCGATGACGTAGGTGGCGTGCTCCTCGGCCGCGTACCGGACGAACAGCCGCTGCTCGGCCTCCAGGTTGTCGAAGGCGAAGCTCGACAGCGAGCAGGCCCGCAGCAGTTCACCCGTGTCCAGATCCAGACCGGGCCGCAGGATCGCGCCCTGCGCGTCCGAGACGCCGAGCCCGATCGCCCGGCCCTGCCCCAACGGGCCCCGCTCATGGGGCAGGAAACCGGCCGGCTCCAGCCCCTCGTACACCACCGCGACCCGCGCCTGCGGCCTCACCAGGCCGACGGCTTCGGTGAACTCCGGTTCCATGAAGGGGTTGCGCGGTGTCTGTGACGCCGCGCGCAGCGCGCGCCAGCGTTCCCTCTCCCTCTCGCCGAGCTCCCCGGGCCCAGCCACGCGTATGCGCCCACTGTTCAACCCGACCCCCCGATCAAGTCCCCCCTGGACACTTGGAAGGTACCGCCCGAGACGGTCTCGACGGTAGGTAGCGGACCATGTTGTTGCCAACTGGTGCAGAGGCCTTCAACCGGGCAATCGGCGTCCGCCGCGCGATGAAACGAAAGGGCGCGCTGTCCGTATTCTCTGATCATGGCCGCACCCATCGCATATTCACTCATCGCCACCGATCTGGACGGGACGCTGCTGCGCGGCGACGACACCCTGTCCGACCGGTCCCTCGCCGCGCTCACGCGGGTGACGGACGCCGGTGCCCAGCACCTCGTGGTGACGGGCCGGCCGGCGCCGAGAGTGCGACCGCTCCTGGACGACCTCGGCTGTACGGGGCTCGCGGTGTGCGGGCAGGGCGCGCAGGTGTACGACGCCGGCGCGGACCGGCTGCTGTGGTCCGTCACCCTGGACCGGGAGCTGGCCGAGACGGCCCTCGGCAAGATCGAGGCCGAGGTGGGGCAGGTGTACGCCGCGGTCGACCAGGACGGGGTCGAGGGGGTCACGCTCATCGAGCCGGGCTATCTCATGCCGCACCCGACCCTGCCCGCCGTACGGGTCGACCGGCGCGACGACCTGTGGGGCGAGCCCATCAGCAAGGTGCTGCTGCGCCATCCCCACCTGACGGACGACGAGTTGGCGGCGACGGCCCGCTCGGTGGTCGGCTCGCTGGCGACGGTGACGATGTCGGGGCCCGGCACGGTCGAGCTCCAGCCGTGCGGCATCACCAAGGCCACCGGCCTGGCGCTGGCCGCCGAGCACCTGGGACTGCGGCCGGCGGACACCATGGCCTTCGGCGACATGCCCAACGACATCCCGATGTTCGACTGGGCCGCCCACGGCGTCGCCATGGCCAACGCCCATCCCGAACTCAAGGCCGTGGCCGACGAGATCACCCTGTCGAACGAGGACGACGGCATCGCCGTCGTCCTCGAGCGACTGCTGGGCGGGACGGATCAGTACGGGCCGTTGACGTTGTCGATCGAGCCGTAGCGGGCCGCCGCGTAGTTGCAGGCCGCCGTGATGTTGGCGACCGGGTCGTACGGGTCGAAGGAGGTGCCGGGCACGTGGTAGGCGGCGAAGGTCGGGTCGATGACCTGGAGCAGACCCTTGGACGGGGTGCCCTTGGCGGCGTTGGAGTCCCAGTTGTTGATCGCCAGCGGGTTGCCCGACGACTCACGCATGATGTTGCGGTAGATGCCGTCGTACGACCCCGGGATCCCCTTCTGCGCCATGATGTCCAGCGACTCGCGGATCCAGCCGTCGAGGTTGTCGGGATAGGTCTTCGCGGAGGCCTGGGTGGCCTCGGCGACTCCCCCGGCGGGCTTGGCGGCCGGCTTGGCGGGGGCGGACGACTTGGCCGCCGTCTTCTTCACGGCGTTCGCCTTGGCCGACTTCACCTTCAGCTTCAGACCCGGGTGGATCAGCTTCGGGTCGTGGCCGACGGCGGCGCGGTTGTCCTTGTAGAGCTGTTTCCAGCCGCCCGACACGTCGTACTTGTCCGCGATGCGGTAGAGCGTGTCGCCCTTGGTCACGGTGTACGTGAGGGACTTGGCGGGCTGGGCCGCCTGCGGCACGGACTGTGCGGCGGCGGGTGCGCTCTGGCTCGGCTGGGCGGCGCTGGCGTGCGTCGCGCCGAGGAGCGGGAGGGTGAGTGCCGCTCCGCCGGTGCCGACGGCTACGACACGACGGGTGAGCCGGCTGGTTCTGGGGCGACGGTGCTTACCTCGGGCCATGGCGATATTCCTCTCCGGCGCCTGCGAGGTGAGCTGTCGGGTTCGGGCCGGGAGGTGCCCGGCCGCCCACGGCGCTGTGTGCCGTGGGCGGCTTCACCCCGAGCCGTTCCGCTGCGCGGACCGGCGACTTACCTGGGTCCCCCGCTCCTGCCCTGCGTGAGTGAGTCGGTTCGTGTGGGAAGTCCGGGCGGTGGCAGGATTCGGCGTCCGCCGGACAGGCCCGGAACGTATGCGAGAGCACATGTCGGGAACAAGCACCGGAGTCACATATCGCGCCGGTTGACCTTGGTCAGGGGTGTATGGGGCAGTTGATCCTTTGCGGGAGCCAAGACTCAACTGGCGTTCGGCGGAAGGAGGTACGGGCTGGTGTCGGAGTGGGGCGACACAGGGGAAAACGTGATTCAACTCACTGATCACGAGTCCATGGGGCAATGTTCACCAAGGGGAATTCGCTTACTCAATACGGCAAATCGTGTATAGCTCACTACCTCCTGGTAAGTCGATAAATGTCTGTTCTTATGAGCTGATCGAAAACATTGCGGTCGTGATCGGATACCACCCGGCCTGTAACCATGGGCGCTGGTGGTGATCGAAACGTGACCGGATACGCTGACTCGAGTGATAGCAGCGACCTATCGACAAACCGCGTAATCACCGGCAGACACAGCAGACAGGAGACCCCTCGTGACCGACGTCGGGCCGTTCGGGCTGAGCGTGCGGGACCAGGCTCTGGAAGCCGATGTCCAGGCCGGAATGGCGGCTGTCGAGGAAGGCTTGCTCGAGGCCACCAAGAGTGAGGTGCCCTTCATCACGGAGGCCGCCCAGCACCTGGTCCGGGCCGGCGGCAAGCGGTTCCGTCCGCTGCTCGTGATGCTCTCCGCCCAGTTCGGCGACCGGTACGCACCCGGGATCGTGCCGTCGGCCGTCGTCGTGGAGCTGACCCACCTCGCCACGCTGTACCACGACGACGTGATGGACGAGGCCACCGTGCGGCGCGGGGTGGCGAGCGCGAACGCCCGCTGGGGCAACTCCGTCGCGGTCCTCACCGGCGACTTCCTCTTCGCCCGCGCCTCGCACATCCTGGCCGACCTCGGCCCGGAGGCGGTACGGGTGCAGGCCGAGGCGTTCGAACGGCTGGTGACCGGGCAGATCCTGGAGACGGCCGGACCGCAGGACGGCCGCGACCCCGTCGAGCACTACCTGGACGTGCTGGGCGGCAAGACCGGCTCGCTGGTCGCGGTGTCGTGCCGGTTCGGCGCGATGATGTCCGGCGCCGACGAGACGGTCGTGGACGTGCTGACCCAGTACGGCGAGCGGCTCGGCGTCGCCTTCCAGCTCGCGGACGACGTCCTGGACATCGCCTCCGACTCCCATGAGTCCGGCAAGACGCCCGGCACCGACCTGCGCGAGGGCATCCCCACGCTGCCGGTGCTGCGGCTGCGCGAGCGGGCCGCCCGGCTCGGGCTCGCGGACGACATCGCCCTGTGCGAGCTGCTCGAGTCCGACCTCACCGACGACGACCGGCACGCCGAGGCCCTGCGCCTGCTGCGGGCCCACCCGGCCCTGGAACAGGCCCGGCAGGACACGATCCGCTACGCCCAGGACGCCCGCTCGGCGCTGGCGCCGCTGCCCGAGTGCGCCGCGAAGACGGCTCTGGTGGAGCTGTCCGACGCGGTGGTGCACCGGGCCGGGTAGCGCGTCTTTCCCCTACGACCCCTACGGGTTCGGGGGAGGAGCCGCCCCTCGTGTCATACCGCAGCAGTACGTGGAGTTGAGCCCGGGGTCTGACGTATCTCCCTGGCCGATTTGGTCAGATGGACACTACGGAAAACACCACTCCTCACCACTTCGGGTGAGAATGGCGGCTCAGGGACGAGTGCGTGGACGACACGGACAGCCGCCGCCGACCACGGAGGTAGGGCACACATGGCACCGTACGCATCCGACGACAGCACGACCGCCGGGGAGGTCGACGAGCAGCGCTCCGGGCGGCGCAAAGCCGCGCGGTACGTCGTCCCGGTCACGGTGATGGGGGTGGCGGCCGCGACGATCGGCCTGGTCCCCGCACTCGCCGACTCCGGTGACCCCGACCTCCCGAAGATCACCGCCCAGCAGCTCATCGAGAAGATAGCCAGGTCGGACGTCCAGCAGTTGTCCGGCACGGTGAAGATCAGCACGGACCTCGGCCTGCCGGACCTCGGCGGGCTGGAGAGCAGCCTGATGTCCGGCGCCGCGGGCCAGGGCGAGGGCGGCTCCTCCGCCGACCCGACGGCCAAGCTCACGGAACTGGCCTCCGGTACGCACACCCTGCGCGTCGCGGCCGACGGCCCGGACAAGCAGAAGCTGTCGCTGCTGGAGAACGCCGCCGAGTACAGCGTCGTGCACAACGGCAAGGACCTCTGGGGCTACGACAGTAAGTCGAACGAGGTCTACCACGGCACCGCCTCCGACAGCCCGGAGCGCGAGAAGGAGCAGCCGCCGGCCACGCCGAAGGACTTCGCCGAGGAGGCCCTGAAGGCCGTCGACGACACGACCTCCGTGACTGTGGACGGCACCGCCCAGGTCGCCGGCCGGGACGCCTACAAGCTGGTCATCAAGCCGAAGCAGTCCGGCTCGACGGTCGGCGCGGTCACCGTGGCGGTGGACGCGAAGACCGGTATGCCGCTGAAGTTCACGCTGACCCCGGCGAGCGGCGGCGCGGCCGTGGTCGACGCGGGCTTCACCCAGGTCAGCTTCGCCAAGCCGGCCGCGTCGACCTTCGACTTCACCCCGCCCAAGGGTGCGAAGGTCACCGAGGAGAAGGCCTCCGACAAGGCTCACGGCAAGGCCTTCGACAAGGCTCACGGCAAGGCCTTCGACAAGGCTCACGGCAAGGCCTTCGAGAAGGATGAGGCGCGCAAGCACGCCCCGAAGGGCGAGGAGGACCTCGGCAAGGGCCTCGACGGCATGAAGACCATCGGCGAGGGCTGGAACTCCATAGCCACCTTCGACACCGGCGGCGAGGGCATGCCCTCCGGCGAGGCCGGCGGCGACCTCGGCGGCTTCGTGAACTCGCTCGGCGACAAGGTGACCGGCAAGTTCGGCTCGGGCATGGTCTTCTCCACCCGTCTGGTCAACGCCCTGATCACGGACGACGGCAAGGTCTACGTGGGCATGGTGACCAAGGACGCGCTCGTGAAGGCGGCCGACGCCGGGAAGTAAGTCCCGTACCGCCACCGGGATCGAGAGCACCGGGGATCGAGAGCACGGGGCACAGAGAGAACGAGGAAGCCGATGGGCGAACCGTCCGCCGCGGAGCCGGCGCACAGCGATGCGCCGGCCGAGGCCGGGGAACCGGTCATCGCCACCCGCGCGCTCACCAAGCGCTACCGCGGCGGACAACTCGCCGTCGACGGCCTCGACCTGACCGTCCCCGCGGGCAGCGTCTTCGGCTTCCTCGGCCCCAACGGCTCCGGCAAGACCACCACCATCCGCATGCTGATGGGCCTCATCGAGCCCACCTCCGGCACGGCACGGGTGCTCGGGCAGCCCATGCCCCGGGCCACCCGCGCCGTGCTGCCGCACGTCGGCGCCCTCATCGAGGGCCCGGCCCTCTACGGCTTCCTCTCCGGCCGCGACAACCTGATCCGGTACGACTCCGCGGACCCGGCCGCCGATCCGCGCACCCGGAAGGCCCGGGTCGCCGGTGCGCTGGACCGGGTGGGCCTGACGGCCGCCGCGGGCAAGAAGGCCAAGGCGTACTCGCTGGGCATGAAACAGCGCCTGGGCCTCGCGGCCGCGCTGCTCCAGCCGCGCCGGCTGCTCGTGCTCGACGAGCCGACCAACGGTCTCGACCCGCAGGGCATGCGCGAGATCCGCACCCTGATACGGGAGCTGGCCTCGGACGGCACGACCGTTTTCCTCTCCTCCCACCTGCTCGACGAGATCGAGCAGGTCTGCACGCACGCGGCCGTCATGACGCAGGGCCGCCTGATCACCCAGGGCGCGGTCGCCGAGCTGTCCGCCGGGGCGCGCGGCCGACTGGTGGTGACCACGCCGGATCCGGCGGAGGCGGCCCGGGTGCTGAAGGAGCAGGGCGTCGGCGACGTCGTCGTCACGGACGACCGGGTGACCGGCGAACCACCGGACCGCGAGCTCGCCGACGTGAACGCCGCGCTGGTGACGGCCGGTGTGCGCGTACGCGGCTTCACGGTGGAACGGGCCTCGCTGGAGGACGCGTTCGTGGCGCTGACCGGGGAGGGTTTCGATGTCGCGGGCTGAAGTCGTGGAGACCGTACGGCCGGTGAGCCCGCTGTGGACCTTCGGGCTGCTGCGCAGCGAACTCACCACCACCTTCCGGCGCTGGCGCACCCTCGCGCTGCTGGCCGTGCTGGCGGCCGTTCCCGTCCTGGTCGGCATCGCCGTCAAGATGGAGACGAGCGACGGTTCGTCGCCCGGCGGTGGCGGACCGGCCTTCATCTCGCAGATCACCAACAACGGCCTGTTCCTCGTCTTCACCGCGCTGGCCGCCACCCTCCCGTTCTTCCTGCCGATGGCGATCGGTGTCGTCGCGGGCGACGCGATCGCCGGCGAGTCGAACGCCGGCACGCTCCGCTATCTGCTGGTCGCCCCGGCCGGCCGCAGTCGGCTGCTGCTCACCAAGTACGCGACCGTCGTCATCTTCTGCCTGGCCGCCACCCTTGTCGTGGCCGTCTCGGCGCTGACGGTCGGCGCGCTGCTGTTCCCGCTCGGCGACCTGACGACCATCTCCGGCACTCAGATCGGCTTCGCCGAGGGCCTGGGCAGAGCCCTGCTGATCGCCCTGGTCGTCGCCGCGTCACTGATCGGCGTCGCGGCGCTCGGGCTGTTCGTCTCGACGCTGACGGGCAGCGGCATCGCGGCGATGGCGACCACCGTCGGCCTGCTGATCACGGTCCAGATCCTCGACCAGATCCCGCAACTGCACGCCCTCCAGCCGTACTTCTTCTCGCACTACTGGCTGTCCTTCGCCGACCTCATGCGCGAGCCCGTCTACTGGGACGACCTGACCAGGAACCTCGGCCTCCAGGCCCTGTACGCGGTGGTGTTCGGCTCGGCGGCCTGGGCCCGCTTCACGACCAAGGACATCACCGCGTAGCGCTCAGTCCTCGTACACGAACCGGGCCAGTGGCGCCTCCTGCTCGAAGAACGTCTTCGCGCGGGTCAGTGCCTCGGTGTCGTTCAGCACGTCACCCGGCTTGCTGCCGTTGCCGAGCAGTACCCCGCCGAACCGCATCCCCAGGTACGCGGCCGAGTTGTTGAGCGTCCCGACCAGCGGGTCGGCCACCTCCGGCTGACTGTGCGCGAGCGCGGTGACGCCCCACAGGGTGCGGCCGGCCAGGGTCGCCTTGAAGTCTAGGCCGGGGGTGCGCAGCCAGCCCGACCAGTAGTCCAGGTAGCGCTTGGTCTGTGCGGAGACCGAGTACCAGTACAGGGGCGAGGCGATCACGATGTCCGTCGCCGCGAGGGTGGCGTCGAGCAGCAGGGCCACGTTGCCCTCGGTCGGGCGGACGTGGTCGCTGTCGTGCCGCAGGTCCTCGAAGTCGGGCACCGGATGCTCGGCGAGGTCGATCCACTGCTGTTCGACGTCCGGAGGCAGTTGCTCGGCGGCCCGGCGGGCCAGCAGCTCGGTGTTGCCGTCGGCACGGGCGCTGCCCAGGACGAAGAGGTAGCGACGGGTCATGGGTGTCCCCTCAGAAGGTAGGCGCACATCAATTGCACGCGCATGCATCATATGCGTGTGCATTCAAATCCGCCAGGGTCACCCGTCCCCCGCCAAGGCCGCCCGTCAGCTCCCGATCCGCACCTCCGCCTCCCGTGCCACGGCCAGCAGCAGCGCCTCCCGGCCGTGCGGGGCCACGAGTTGCAGCCCGGCCGGGCAGCCGTCACCGCCGAAGCCCGCCGGGAGGCTCAGCGCCGGATGCCCGCTGAGGTTGAACGCCCAGGTGAGAGAGGTGGAGTACCGGTCGCCCGGGCCGTCGTGCCCGTGCGGTGGGGTGGGTGTGGCCGGCGTCAGCAGCAGCTCGGCTTCGGCGAACAGTCCGGCCAGCCGCCGGTCGTTCTCCGTCCGGACACGGTGGGCTTCGCCCGGATCGGCACCGGGTGTGCGCAGGGCGAGCCAGGCGGGCCCGGGGTCCGTGAGCCGCAACGGCACCCGCGGCCGTACAAGGCGTACGACACCCGCCGCCACGAGCCGTTCAACCGCCGCCCGGGCGAGCGCGACGGGCTCCTGGTCGGGCCCGGCGAAGCTCAGGTCGGACGACCAGACGGCGGTGACAGGGAAAGGTGTGCCGGTCGGCACCGGTTCCTCCGACACCACGCGCCACCAGTGCGCCGCGTCCGACGCCCAGCGGGTGAGCACGCCGGGGACGGCGAGCCCCGTACGGTCGGCGGAGGGCAGCCGTCCGGCCGTGGTCTTCAGGCCGGTCACGCCGCACCAGGCCGCCGGGATCCGTACCGACCCGGCCCCGTCGCTGCCCGTCGCCAGCGGCACCAGCCCGGCCGCCACCGCCGCCGCGGCCCCGGCAGACGAGCCGCCCGGCGTACGGTCCGCCCGCCACGGGTTGACGGTCCGGCCACGGGCGCCGAGCCCCCAGGTCTGCCAGGGCGTTCCCGGCCCGGGCACGGAGGTCGCGCCCACGGCGACACACCCGGCCGCGAGCAGCGGGCCCGCCGCACGCAGCCCGTGCCGCCCCTTCACGGCGATCGGCACCCCGGCCAGCGGCAGTGCTTCACCCTTTCGGGGGACATCCCCGGCCCGCCGGCCGAGTCGCGCGTCCAGCTCGCCCGCCCGCCGCAACGCCTCCTCGTGCCACACCTCGACGAACGCGCACAGCTCCGGATCGGCCCGCTCGATCCGCTCCAGCGCCGCCGCGACCACGTCGGCCGCGCGCAGCTCCCGGGCCCGTACGGCCGCCGCGATCTCCCCGGCCGACAGGGGCACCGCCGTCAGCGCACCGCTCCCGTCAGCCGGACCAGGGCCGATGTCTCGCGCGGCGGATGCCCCAGCTCGCCCAGTCGCCAGGCCGGCACCCACGGCACGCGGTACACGTCGACGACCGACTCCAGGGACCTGATCCGCTGGGCGAGCGGACGCGGCAGCCGGCCCGGAGCGTCCGCCACGAGGACGACGGCGTCGAGGTCGAGCCCGGGCGGGGCCTGGCCGCGCCGGAAGACCTCCACCGCCCCGGCGACCGTGTCCAGCCCGGCCGCGTGCGTCCGCGCGACCAGCAGCACCGCCGCCGGGTCGCCCGGCCCGGGCCAGGCGCGGCCGCTGTCGTGACCGCCGTAGACCGCGGCGAGGGTGGAGACACCCGCGCCGCCGTGTGTGCCGACCCAGGAGAAACGCCGTGCCGCGGCATGGGCGTGAGCGGACCCCGGCGCCCCTGGCTCCTGGGTGGTCACCGGACCGCGGATCCAGATCTCCGGCCCTTGTCGCACGCTTGTCTGCATGCCCCTCTCCTCCCTCGTACTCCTGATCCTCATGCCATCCGGAACGATCCATACCGGGACCTGGAACCCTTGGGACGAGCCTGTGACACCGCGGTGACGTGAGAAACCGGAGCGAGCGGACACACTCGACAGTAGGTGTACGACGCCGAATGAGGGGCGATGTCTCGACTCAGCCGCGAGAAGAAGCGGGAACAGAAGCAGGCCGTGCGCGTGGCGATCCCGGCGGCGCCGATCGACGTCCGGGTCCCCGGGGCCGGAACGGGCCCGGCAGGAGCGGAGCCGGGAGCCGGCGTGGGGGGTGTCTCCGAGGGTGCGTCGGTCGGCGGTGTCCCCGTCTTCGCGGCCCCCGGCGAGGAGATCCAGCAGGCCGTCCTGAACCGCCTCCACCACATCGCCCTCGCCACCGGCCACCCCGTCCTCGCCACGGTCCACGACGAGCGCATCGGCTACGTGGTCCCGCTCCAGGTCGACCCGGACGGCTCCAGCCGCTTCACCGCCGAGCCGGTCCGCACGGCCCCGCCGCAGGACGCCGTCGCCCCCGCGGGAACGCCTGCGGCGGGTGCGGTGACAGAGCCGCCCGTTCCGCCGCCCGTTCCGCCGCCCGGACCGACGCCGCCCGCGCCGGAGCGGCGGCACCCGCAGGACGACAGGGACACGCACGTCCTGCGCCCGGCGCCGGAGCCCGGCCGTGGCCCGGCCTCGACGTTCCCGCTGCGGGCGGTGCCCGAACCGCAGCCGGCCGATCAGCCCCCATCGACGTTCGAGCTGCGAGCCGTACCGGAGACGCCACACCCCGAACCGGAAGACACACCCCGGGGCCCGGCCACCCCTCCCGGCACCGTCGCACCCCCGACCGGCGAGTTCGGGCCGCCTCCGCTCATGGACGTCAGGCCGCTCCCCGTTCCCGGAACCGGCCCGGGCCCGCACCGCAGGCGGGAGCCCGAGCCGATGTCCGAAGCGGAGCTGCTCGCGGCCGAAGCCGACGCCAAGCCGACTCCCGCCCGGGGCTTCGACGCCGTCGCGGAGGCCGTGCTCGGCGACGAACCCCTCGGCGCCCCGGGCGACCCCACCGCCCCCGCCCTGCTCGCGGAGCCGATCGGGCGGATCAACGAGGCCGTCAAGGAGGGCCGGATCGACGCGGCGGCCGGGCTGTCGGACCAGACCGTCGCGGAGGCGTCGGGGACGCTCGGGCCGGAGCACCCCGAGGTGCTGCGGCTGCGCGAACTCAGTGCGTACATCGCCTACTTGGCGGGCGACCCGCTCCGTGCCTTCCGTCTGTCCCTCGACCTGGCCGGTGCCCGCCGCCGCTCGGGCGACGCGGAGGCCGCCTACGGCAACGTGCAGAGCGCGGCCACCGCCTGGCGTGCGGTGCGCGACCCGGCGGTGGGGCTGGAGCTCGGCCGGGACCTGATCGGCCTGTGGACCGAACTCGCCGCCGAGGACGGCCCCGCCGCCGAGGAGGTCGAGCAACTGGAGTCGGCCCGCGCCCGCATGGGCCGCCTGACCGAACGCGCCCGCAACCAGTAGGCGCCGCTACTCCGACAGTTCCCACACCGCGTACGCGACGGCGTCGCTGTTCCGGTCGAGGGCGGTGTCGTCGATGTTGGCGGTGGTGTCGCAGGAGGAGTGGTAGCAGCGGTCGAAGGCCCGCCCGGCCGTACCGCCCCACTTGGCCACCTGCGCCGCCGTCTTCGTCCGGCTGGCCCCCGTGAACAGGCCGCCCACCGGCACACCCGCGCTCTTGAAGGGCGCGTGGTCGGAGCGGCCGTCGCCCTCGGTCTCGATCTCGGTGGGGACGCCGAGGCCGCTGAAGTAGTCCTTGAAGGTCTTCTCGATCGCCGGGTCGTCGTCGTAGACGAAGTAGCCGGGGTTCGGGGAGCCGATCATGTCGAAGTTCAGGTAGGCGCTGATCCTCGAACGGTCCCCGGTGGCCAGCCGGTTGACGTAGTGGCGGGAGCCGACCAGTCCGACTTCCTCCGCGCCCCACCAGGCGAACCGCAGGTGCTTGGTGGGCTTGTACTGCGCCCGTGACACGGCGAGGGCGGTCTCCAGGACGGCGGCCGAGCCGGACCCGTTGTCGTTGATGCCGGGCCCGGAGGAGACGCTGTCGAGGTGCGAGCCGGCCATCACGACTTGGTTCGCGTCGCCGCCCGGCCAGTCGGCGATCAGGTTGTAGCCGGTACGGCCGGAGGCGGTGAACTGCTGGACCGTGGTGGTGTATCCGGCCGCGTCCAGCTTGGCCTTGATGTGGTCGATCGAGGCCTTGTATCCGGGGCGGCCGTGCGCGCGGTTGCCGCCGTTGGCGGTGGCTATGGACTGGAGCTGGGACAGGTGGGCTTTGACGCCCGCCAGGGGTATGTCGGGCGCGGCAGCCGGTCTCGGGGGAGCGGACGCGGCGTCCGCCACGGCACCGCCGGTCAGGAGCATGGCGGTCGCCACGGCACCTGACGCCACGGCACGCGCGGAAACGGAGAGCTTCATGTGGGGGCTCCGAGTTCCATGGGGGAGCCCGTGGGGTGTCCACAGGCAGCCCACAGTGAATGGGGTGCCTGGATGGTGAAGCTGGTACTGACTCTCCGTCAAGAGACTTATCCGGCCAGGGCGTTGTGAGACACCGGACGCCGGCGCTCACGGGAAGGTCAATGCACGCAGAACTCGTTGCCCTCCGGATCCGCCATCATGACCCACTCCCCGCCCCGCTCCGCCACCCGCCGCAGCGCACGCGCACCGAGCCCCTCCAGCCGTGCGACCTCCTCCGCTCGCCGCCCCTCGCCCGGGTGCAGATCGAGGTGGAGTCGGTTCTTGCCCGTCTTCGCCTCCGGCACCCGCTGGAGCAGCAGCCGCCGCCCCAGCCCGGTCCCGCTCTCCTCCTCGAACGGGTCCTCGGGGTGTCGTACGGCGACCAGGTCCCGGAAGGCGCGGCGGCCGTGGAACTCGACCGTTGCCTCTTCCGGCAGGGCACCGAAGCCGAGCAGCTTCTCGATGAGGGCGCTGTTGTCCTCGACCTCGTACCGGAGGGCGGCGGCCCAGAAGTCGGCCTGTGCGTGCGGGTCGTTCGCGTCGATGACGATCTTCCAGTGCACGGGGGCGGGTGATGCCGGGGTCTGTGTCATGTAACCACTTATACTGGTTAGGTGAGTGGACGCGCAGGGGAATCGCCGGACCGGGCACCCGGCCTGACGCTGGTCTCGTACCAGGGGAAGGCGTACCGCTTCGACCCCGGCGCCCTGTGCCTGGAGCTGCTGACGACGGGCGGCCCGGGGGAGTTCGCGCGGTACGAGGTGCTGCACGAGCCCGCCGACCTGGTCGCCTGGACCGCACGCAGCCGACTCCCGGACGGCCTGGACATCACCGTCACCGAGGACGAGCTGGAGCGCGTGCGCGCCCTGCGCGACGCCGTGTTCCCGGTCGCCGCCGACCGCGCCCACGGCCGCCCGCCGCAAACCGCCCACCTGGACGTCGTCAACGCCGCTGCGGCCGGGCCCCCGCTGGTCGCCCGCATCGAGCCGGACGGCACCCGTGCCTGGGCCCCGGGCGCCACCGGAGCCCACCTGCTCGCCACGGTCGCCCGGGACGCGATCGACCTGTTCACCGGCCCTTACGCCCATCGCGTCCGCGAGTGCGGCGCCCACGACTGCTACCTGCTCTTCGTCGACACCTCCCGCCCGGGCCGCCGCCGCTGGTGCGCGATGGAGCACTGCGGCAACCGGGAGAAGGTCCGGGCGCACCGGTCCCGTCAGGCTCCTAGGGCGCCGTAGCCTCCGCGGCCCGCGCCTCCGCCTCGCGGGCGTCGTACGCGGTGCGGGCCGCCGCGATCTCCTCCTGGTGCCGCTCCGTCCAGGTCACCAGGGACCGGATGGTGGTGTGCAGCGTCCTGCCGAGGGAGGTCAGTTCGTACTCGACCCGCGGCGGCACCACCGGGTGCACCGTCCGCTTCACCAGGCCGTCCCGCTCCAGCGACCGCAGGGTCACCGTCAGCATCCGCTGGCTGACCCCGTCGATCTCCCGGCGCAGCTCGGTGAAGCGCAGCCGCCGGTTCTCCAGCAGCGCGATGACGAGCAGCGACCACTTGTCGGCGATCCGGTCGAGGATCTGCCGGACCTGGCAGTCCTCGCGGGTGTCCCACTGGAAGGGATCGGCGTCGACGTAGTCCACGGTGCTCTCGCAGTTACTCGGTGACTTCGAAGTGCCTTCTTCCATGTCTGTCGATGCTGCCGCAGGGTGGACGTGGTTACAAGAGGGAACCGACCCTCATGCGCGTAACCGACCTCTACAAGGGAGTGTTGACTCATGGGCACCCGTGCCTGGGCGCTGCTGTTGGTCCTCTGCGGAACGATCTTCCTCGAAGGCATCGATGTCGCGATGATGGCGGTGGCGATCCCGGCCATCCGCTCCGATCTCGGGCTGGCCACCGACACCGCGGCCTGGGTGATGAGCGGCTATGTGCTCGGTTACGCCGGCTTCACGCTGCTGGGCGGCCGGGCCGCCGATCTGCTCGGACGGCGGCGGATGTTCCTGCTCTGGCTGGCCGTCTTCCTCGCCTTCTCGGGGCTCGGCGGCTTCGCGACCGAGGGCTGGATGCTGGTCGTCGCGCGTTTCGTCACGGGCGTCGCCGCCGCGTTCATGACCCCGGCCGCGCTCTCCCTGATCACGACCTCGTACGAGGAAGGCCCGAAACGCAACAAGGCCCTGCTGGTCTTCGCCGGCACGGGCGCGGCGGGCTTCTCCCTCGGCCTGGTCATCGGCGGTCTGCTCACCCAGCTGGGCTGGCGCTGGGTGTTCTTCGCGCCCGTGCTGCTGGCCGCGGCGCTGCTCGTCGCGGCCGTACGCCTGGTGCCCCGGCAGGACGGCCCGCCCGCACGCCGGCGCGGGTTCGACCTGCCCGGTGTGATCACCGCCGCCGGCGCCATGCTGCTGGCCGCCTACACCGTCGTACGCCTCGAACACGGTCTGCACGACTGGCCGCTCACCGTGGTCTCCGGTCTCGCGGCGCTCGTCCTGGCCGGCGCCTTCGTCGTGGTCGAACGCCGCTGCCCCGATCCGCTCGTCAGGCTCGGCATCCTGCGCCAGGGGCCGGTCGTGCGCGCCGACCTGGGAGCGCTGCTCTTCCTGGGCGCCTTCTTCGGCTTCCAGTTCGTCGTCACGCTCTATCTCCAGGAACTGCGCGGCTGGTCGCCCCTCATGACGGCGGTGGCCCTGATCGTCATGGGTGTCGACGCCGTCATCGCGCCGACGCTCACCCCGAGACTGGTCGCCCGCTTCGGCAACGCCCAGGTGATCGTCGGCGGCTTCGTCCTGGCCGTGATCGCGTACGCGATGTTCCTGCCGGTCGGCATGGACTGGTCCTACGCCGCGATGTTCCCCACCCTGTTCCTCGCGGGCCTCGCCTTCGCCCTGGCCTACGGGCCGCTGACGATCGCGGCCACGGACGGGGTCACCGAGTCGGAGCAGGGTCTGGCCGGCGGGCTGCTGACCACCGCCACGCAGTTCGGCTCCGCCATCGGCATCGCGGCGGTGACCGCGGTCTACGGCCTGGCGTCCACCGGGTCCGGTTCCGAGGCCACGCTGTCGGCGTTCCGGGCGGCGCTGATCGTGCCGGTGGTCCTGGTGGTGCTGGGCACGCTGCTCTCGGTGGTGAATGCGCGGGAGGCCCGGCGGGCGGTACGCAGGGCGTCCCAGGTGAGCAGTGTCAGTGCCAGCCACACCAGCGCGAACCCGGCCCAGCGCTCCGGCGGCATCGCCTCGTGGAAGTAGAAGACGCCGAGCAGGAACTGGAAGACCGGCGTCAGGTACTGCAACAGGCCGATCGTGGACAGGGGCACGCGGATGGCGGCCGCGCCGAAGCAGACCAGGGGCAGCGCGGTGACGATCCCGGCCGAGGCCAGCAGCGCCGCGTGCCCCGCGCCCTCGGTGGTGAAGGTGGAGCCGCCCCGCGCGGTCAGCCACACCAGGAAGCCGAGCGCGGGCAGGAACTGGATCACGGTCTCGGCGGCCAGCGACTCCACGCCGCCGAGGTTCAGCTGCTTCTTCACCAGTCCGTACGTGGCGAAGGAGAAGGCGAGGCCGAGGGAGATCCACGGGGGCCGGCCGAAGCCGACGGTCAGCACGACGACCGCCGCGACGCCGGTCCCGACCGCCAGCCACTGCACCGGCCGCAGCCGCTCCTTCAGCAGCAGCACGCCCATCGCGATGGTGACCAGCGGGTTGATGAAGTACCCGAGCGAGGCCTCGACGACGTGCCCGGAGTTCACGGCCCAGATGTACAGGCCCCAGTTGAGGGTGATGACCGTCGCGGCGACCGCGACGAGGCCCAGCCTGCGCGGCTGCCGCAGCAGCTCACCGGCCCAGGCCCAGCGGCGCAGCACGAGCAGGGCGGCGCCCACGAAGACCAGCGACCACACCATCCGGTGGGCCAGGATCTCCATCGCCCCGGCGGGTTTCAGCAGGGGCCAGAACAGGGGGACGAGCCCCCACATCCCGTAGGCCGCGAAGCCGTTCAGCAGTCCTATGTGCCGCTCACCCCTCGGCTTGCCGCTCACGGGCCCCTCCTCCGTACGTGGTGTTCGCGTCCACGACGGTAACGCCGAGTGCCCCCGGCTGTCATGCCCGTATCGGTATACGGTCATGACAGCCGGGGGCAGGTGCGCTCAGGGGCCCGCCGGGGGAGTTCAGCCCTTGAGCGCGGCGGTGATGGCCTCGGAGAACGGGGTGGTCGGACGGCCGGTCAGGCGGGACAGGTCGCCGGTGGAGACGACCAGTTCGCCCTTCTCGATGGAGGCGTCGACACCCGCGAGGACCTGGGCGAACGGCTCGGGCAGACCCGCGCCGGTCAGGATGCCGACCAGGACCTCGGGGGAGACGGCGTTGTAGGCGATCTCCTTGCCGGTCTGCCGGCTCAGCTCGGCCGCGTACTCGGCGAAGCTCCAGGGGGTGTCGCCGCCCAGCTCGTACGTCTTGTTCTCGTGTCCCTCGCCGGTCAGCACGGCGACGGCGGCAGCGGCGTAGTCGGCGCGGGAGGCGGAGGAGACCTTGCCCTCACCGGCGGCGGCCACGACCGCGTTGTGCTCCAGCGCCGGGGCGAGGTTCTCGGTGTAGTTCTCGTGGTACCAGCCGTTGCGCAGCAGGGTGTAGGGCACGCCGGAGTCCAGCAGCAGCTCCTCGGTGCCGCGGTGGTCGTCGGCGAGCGCGGCGGTCAGCGTGCCCGGGGCGCTGGTGTAGGCGAGCAGGGCGACACCGGCCGCCTTGGCGGCGTCGATGACGACCTTGTGCTGCTGCACACGGCCCTTGTCGAACTCGTTGCCGGAGACCAGCAGCACCTTGTCGCCGGCGGAGAAGAGCCCGTCGAAGGACGCGGGCGCGTTGTAGTCGGCCAGCGCGATCCGCACCCCGCGGTCGGCGAGGTCGGCGGCCTTCTCCGCGTTGCGGACGACCGCGGTGATCTGCTCGGCGGGGACCTTCTCCAGCAGCTGCTCCACGACGTGACGGCCGAGATTTCCGGTGGCTCCGGTGACGACGATGCTCATGGTGATGGCTCTCCTTGTGGGGTGCGATGGCACTAACCCTAGAGGAGGCGCTAACTCTTGGAAAGTACCCACTTTGAAGTAAGGTACTGGCATGGCAGTAAGTGACGGTGAGGCCCTGTGTCCGTACCGGCTGGTGCTGGAGCACGTCACCAGCCGCTGGGGCGTGCTCGTGCTGATCGAGCTGCTGGACCGCCCGTACCGGTTCAGCGAGCTGCGCCGGGCGGTCAGCCATGACGGGGGCCGGCGCGTCAGCGAGAAGATGCTCACGCAGACGCTCCAGACCCTGGAGCGTGACGGCCTCGTCCACCGCGACGCCAAGCCCGTGATCCCGCCCCGCGTCGACTACTCCCTCACCGACCTGGGCCGCGAGGCCGCCGAGCAGGTGCGGGGTCTCTCGCAGTGGACGCACCGGCGCATGGACGACGTGGAGAAGGCCCGCCGGGCATACGACGAGGCCCGGGCCGCGTCCTAGCAGCACCGGGCCTCGTTGCCGTACGGCGGGGCCGTGCTCAGCCGACGACCGTCCAGGTGTCGCCGCCCGCCAGCAGAGCGGCCAGGTCGCCCTTGCCGTGCTGCTCGATCGCGCTGTCCAGCTGGTCGGCCATCTGCGTGTCGTAGACGGGCCGGTCGACGGAGCGCAGGACGCCGATCGGCGTGTGGTGCAGGGTGTCCGGGTCGGCGAGGCGGGACAGCGCGAACGCCGTCGTCGGGGACTCGGCGTGCGCGTCGTGGACGAGCACCTGGTCCTCGTTGTCCGGCGTCACCGCCACCACCTTCAGATCACCGGTCACCGGGTCCCGTACGACACCCTTGGCCAGGTCGCTGCCGAAGCGGATCGGCTGACCGTGCTCCAGCCGGATCACGGCCTCCTCGGCCTGCTGCTTGTCCTTCAGGGCGTCGAAGGCGCCGTCGTTGAAGATGTTGCAGTTCTGGTAGATCTCGATCAGGGCCGTGCCCTGGTGGGCGGAGGCCTGCCGCAGCACCTCCGTCAGGTGCTTGCGGTCGGAGTCGACCGTCCGCGCCACGAACGACGCTTCCGCGCCGATCGCCAGCGACACCGGGTTGAAGGGTGCGTCCAGCGAGCCCATCGGCGTCGACTTGGTGATCTTGCCGACCTCGGAGGTCGGCGAGTACTGCCCCTTGGTCAGACCGTAGATCCGGTTGTTGAACAGCAGGATCTTGAGGTTGACGTTGCGCCGCAGCGCGTGGATCAGGTGGTTGCCGCCGATGGACAGCGCGTCACCGTCACCCGTGACGACCCACACCGACAGGTCGCGGCGGGAGCTCGCCAGACCCGTGGCGATCGCCGGGGCGCGGCCGTGGATGGAGTGCATCCCGTACGTGTTCATGTAGTACGGGAAGCGGGAGGAGCAGCCGATGCCCGAGACGAAGACGATGTTCTCCTTCGCCAGCCCCAGCTCGGGCATGAAGCCCTGCACCGCGGCGAGGATGGCGTAGTCGCCGCAGCCGGGGCACCAGCGCACTTCCTGATCGGACTTGAAGTCCTTCATCGACTGCCTGCCCTCGGCCTTGGGGACGAGGGAAAGCGCTTCGATGGTGCCCGTGCCTTGTGTGGACGTCTCAGCCATCGATGGCCTCCTTCAGAGCCGCGGCGAGCTGCTCCGCCTTGAACGGCATACCGTTGACCTGGTTGTACGAGTGGGCGTCCACCAGGTACTTCGCCCGGATGAGCGTGGCGAGCTGCCCGAGGTTCATCTCGGGGATCACCACCTTGTCGTAACGCTCGAGGACCGCGCCCAGGTTCTTCGGGAAGGGGTTGAGGTGGCGCAGATGCGCCTGCGCGATCGACTCCCCGGACCGGCGCAGCCGCCGCACCGCGGCCGTGATCGGCCCGTACGTCGAGCCCCAGCCGAGGACGAGGGTCCTGGCCCCGTCCGGATCGTCCACGTCGAGGTCCGGGACCTCGATGCCGTCCACCTTCGCCTGCCGGGTGCGCACCATGAAGTCGTGGTTGGCCGGGGCGTAGGAGATGTTGCCCGTGCCGTCCTCCTTCTCGATGCCGCCGATCCGGTGCTCCAGACCCGGCGTGCCCGGGATCGCCCAGGGTCGGGCCAGGGTCTGCGGGTCGCGCTTGTACGGCCAGAACACCTCGGTGCCGTCGTCGAGCGTGTGGTTCGGTCCCTGCGCGAACTGCACCCTGAGGTCCGGCAGCTCCTCCAGGTCCGGGATGCGCCACGGCTCGGAGCCGTTGGCCAGGTAACCGTCGGAGAGGAGGAACACCGGCGTGCGGTACGTCAGCGCGATCCGGGCGGCGTCCAGTGCGGCGTCGAAGCAGTCCGCCGGCGTACGGGGCGCGACCACCGGGACCGGAGCCTCGCCGTTGCGCCCGTACATCGCCTGGAGCAGGTCCGCCTGCTCGGTCTTGGTGGGCAGACCGGTCGACGGGCCACCGCGCTGGATGTCCACGATCAGCAGCGGCAGCTCCAGCGAGACGGCGAGACCGATCGTCTCCGACTTCAGCGCCACGCCCGGGCCGCTCGTCGTGGTCACGGCCAGCGAACCGCCGAAGGCCGCCCCCAGCGCCGCCCCGATACCGGCGATCTCGTCCTCGGCCTGGAAGGTCCGCACCCCGAAGTTCTTGTGCTTGCTCAGCTCGTGCAGGATGTCCGACGCCGGCGTGATCGGGTACGACCCCAGGTACAGCGGCAGATCCGCCTGCCGGCTGGCGGCGACCAGGCCGTACGACAGGGCGAGGTTGCCGGAGATGTTGCGGTAGACACCCGGCGGGAACGCCGTGGCCGCCGGGGCGACCTCGTAGGAGACGGCGAAGTCCTCGGTGGTCTCGCCGAAGTTCCAGCCGGCCCGGAAGGCGGCGATGTTGGCCGCCGCGATGTCGGGTTTCTTCGCGAACTTCGATCGGAGGAATCTCTCCGTGCCCTCGGTGGGCCGGTGGTACATCCAGCTCAGCAGGCCCAGCGCGAACATGTTCTTGCTGCGCTCGGCCTCCTTACGGGTGAGGTCGAACTCCTTCAGCGCCTCCACGGTGAGCGTCGTCAGCGGCACGGGGTGGACCTGGTAGCCGTCCAGCGACCCGTCCTCCAGCGGACTGGTCTCGTAGCCGACCTTCTGCATCGCCCGCTTGGTGAACTCGTCCGTGTTGACGATCACCTCGGCACCGCGCGGCAGGTCGCCGATGTTCGCCTTCAGCGCGGCCGGGTTCATCGCCACCAGCACGTTCGGCGCGTCACCGGGCGTGAGGATGTCGTGGTCGGCGAAGTGCAGCTGGAAGGACGACACGCCCGGCAGGGTCCCGGCGGGCGCCCTGATCTCGGCCGGGAAGTTCGGCAGGGTCGACAGGTCGTTGCCGAACGACGCGGTCTCCGAGGTGAAACGGTCACCGGTGAGCTGCATACCGTCACCCGAGTCCCCCGCGAACCTGATGATCACCCGGTCGAGGCGGCGAACGTCCTTCGCGCCCGCCGCTTTGCGCTGCTCTCCTGCGACTGCTTCGTCGGCCTGCTCCGCTGGGCTACTGACCTGGCTGGTCACTGAACTGGACCTCCCTCGAGGCGGCTGTCCCGGGAAGGCCTTCCCGCAGGCATTCCCAGGATCAACACTACGACCGCAAGGGTCGCCTTCTTCGGGTCATTCGCATGTTGGACACGACTTTGAGACGATTAACCGCACCGACTTGTCCTGTTTCCTGATCCCTGGTGCTGTCCTTCAAGACGCTCCGCGCCCGCCTCGTGGTTCGGTCGGGGACTGGCTCGTCCGGTCAGGAGTTCAGGTACGTCAGCACGGCCAGCACCCGGCGGTGGTCCCCCTCGCTCTGGGAGAGCCCCAGCTTCAGGAAGATGTTGCTGACGTGCTTCTCGACCGCCCCGTCGCTGACCACGAGCTGCCGGGCGATCGCCGAGTTCGTCCGCCCCTCGGCCATCAGCCCCAGCACCTCCCGCTCCCGCGGGGTCAGCCCCGCGAGCACGTCCTGCTTACGGCTGCGGCCCAGCAGCTGCGCGACGACCTCCGGGTCGAGGGCCGTACCGCCCTCGGCCACCCGCACCACCGCGTCCACGAACTCACGCACTTCGGCCACCCGGTCCTTCAGCAGATAGCCGACGCCCCGGCTGGACGCCGCGAGCAGCTCCGTGGCGTAGCGCTCCTCCACGTACTGCGACAGCACCAGCACGCCGAGTCCCGGGTGCGCCTTGCGCAACCGCACCGCAGCCCGCACCCCCTCGTCGGTGTGCGTCGGCGGCATCCGCACATCGGCGACCACGACGTCCGGCAGCTCGCCCTGCGCGTCCAGCTCCGTGATGGTCTTGATCAGCGCCTCGCCGTCACCGACCCCGGCGACGACCTCGTGCCCCCGGTCGGTCAGCAGCCGGGTCAGGCCCTCCCTGAGCAGCACTGAATCCTCGGCGATGACCACCCGCACCCTGTCCTCCACGATGTTCGGCCCCCACACCCCGACGCCGCCCGTCCGCAGCCCACAACGGCTCCGCGCCCACCCGTGCGACGGGTCCAGCATTTCAGGATCGGGCGCTGGATGGGGTCGGACCGGCTTGTTGTCAGACCGATCCGACCGATTCGGGTGGGGGGGGGCGGGTGGTGGGGGCCAAGGACGGGGGGGACAGGGGCCAAGACCCAGGCCGGGCACGGGGACGGGCGAAGCCTTCAGGCGGGTCACAGGCGGGGTAAGGCGGGGGCACCGGGGTGGAGCCCCTGCCCCGCCCCGCCCCGGCCGGCCGGGGCGGGGTCACTGGGGCGGAGCCCCCTGCCAGCCCCGACCGGCCGAAGGTCACCTCACGTGCGCGCCCCGCCACGGCAACTCCGCGGTCACCCGGGTCGGCCCGCCCGCCGGCGAGTCCACCATCAGGATCCCGTCCACCGCGTCGAGCCGCTCCGCCAGCCCCGCCAGCCCGGACCCCTGGGATGAGTCGGCCCCGCCCACGCCGTTGTCCACGACCTGAAGCATCAGCCGGTTCTCCGTCCGCCACACCTCCACGCCGGCCCAGGTCGCCCGCGCGTGCTTGCTGACGTTCTGGAGCAGCTCCGACACCGTGAAGTACGCGATCCCCTCGATCGCCGGCGCCGGCCGCTCCGCCAGGTCGACCTCGACCCGCACCGGCACCGGGCACCGCGACGCCACCGCCGACAGCGCCGCGTCCAGCCCCCGGTCCGTCAGCACCGCCGGGTGGATCCCCCGGGCCAGGTCCCGCAGCTCCTGCAACGCCGTCTTCACCTCACCGTGCGCCTCGTCCACCATCCGCACGGCCGTCTCCGGATCCTCCTGGAGTTTCTCCTTCGCCAGCCCCAGATCCATGGCCAGCGCCACCAGCCGCGCCTGCGCCCCGTCGTGCAGATCCCGCTCGATGCGCCGCAGGTCGGCCGCCGCCGTGTCGACCACGACGCCCCGGTCCGACTCCAGCTCCACCACCCGCGAGGCCAGCCGCGAGGGCCCGAGCAGCCCGTACACCAGCAGCCGGTCCACCATCGTCAGCGCCCGCACGATCCACGGCGTGGCGATCGTCAGCAGCAGTCCCACCAGTGCGGCCACCGTGATCTCGAAGGGGTTGTCGAGGTAGACCCGGTGCGTCTCGTCGCCGTACAGCTGGATCCCGTCCTGGCCGGCGTACATCGGGAACACCCAGAACCACAGCGGGTACGTCAGCAGCGCCCAGCCCAGCACCCAGACGTTCACGGCGACGACGAACGAGAACACCGCCCACGGCAGATGCAGCACCGCGTACAGCAGGGCCCGCCACGAGGCGCCGCTCTTGAGGACGGCCCCCATCCACGCCATGGCACCCGGCTTCTTCATCCGCAGCGGCTCCGGGTCGGCCACCTCCAGGCCCAGCAGCGCCCGCGCCCGCAGCCGTTCCAGTGCCCCGAGGCCACGGCACCCGGCGAGCGCCGCCGCCAGCACCGGTATGCCGAGGAACGTCACCAGCAGTCCCGCCCCCAGCGACACCATCGTGACCGCGTAGGTGAACAGCAGGATGCTGATCGGCAGGCTGAGCAGCAGATAGCCGAGCTCCCGCCAGGTGCGTCCCTCGACCGGCGCCCGCAGCGCGGCGGGCAGCCGGTGCCGCCGCTCGGTGCTCCCGGGGAACCCGGGCCTGCCGTCGAGCCCGTACCCCTGTCCGTACTCCGTGGCCATCGGCGTCGCCCTTCTCCTCGTCCTGCGGCTGTTCCCTCGTACCTCCACCCTGCTCCGCCGCAGGTCGGCGGACCATGGAGTCCGTCGGCGTCTTGGGCGGGGGGTTTTCCCCACCTCCGGACTCCGGCCCGGGGCCTGCCTGTCGTCGGGAGGACCTATCCGGTGCCCGTGCCGGAGTCGTCCGTGCGGTCGCGCCAGGGCAGTTCCGCCGTGACCGTCGTCGGGCCGCCCTCGGGCGACTCCAGGACGAACAGCCCGTCGACGGCGTCCAGCCGCTCGGCCAGGCCCTTCATCCCCGTACCGCCGTCGAGACTCGCGCCCCCGCGGCCGTCGTCCCACACCTGGATGAGCAGCCGGTCGTTCCTCCGCCACACCTCCACCGACGCCGACTTCGCCGCGCTGTGCTTGCTGACGTTCTGCAGCAGCTCCGAGACGGTGAAGTAGGCGATGCCCTCGATGGCGGCGGCCGGCCGCGCCGGCAGGTCGACCGTCACCTTGACCGGGACCGTGCAGCGCGAGGAGACCGCGGACAGGGCTGCGTCCAGGCCGCGGTCGGTCAGGACCGCCGGGTGGATGCCCCGGGCCAGGTCGCGCAGCTCCTGGAGTGCCAGCTTCACCTCGCCGTGCGCCTCCTCGACCATCGCCGCCGCCGCGTCGGGGTCCTCCAGCACCTTCTCCTTCGCCAGGCCCAGCCCCATGGCCAGGTTGACCAGCCGGGCCTGCGCCCCGTCGTGCAGATCCCGCTCGATGCGCCGCAGGTCGGCGGCGGCCGTGTCGACCACGACCCCCCGGTCCGACTCCAGCTCGGCGATGCGCCGCTCCAGCTCGTCGGAGGGCGACAGCAGCCCGCGCACCATGGCCCGGTCGGCGTTGGTCAGGCCCCGCGCGATGAACGGCAGCACCGGCCACAGCACGAACAGCGAGGTCAGCGTGATGGCGAAGGTGAGGACGCCCCACGGCAGCCGTATGAACTCGTACAGCACCGTGCGCCAGCCCACCGGGTCCTTCAGCGACATCCACAGCCACTGGAGCAGGCCGCCCGCGCCACGCAGCGGCAGCCGGCTCGGTTCGTCCACCCGCACCCCGAGCAGCGCCCTGGCCCTCGCCCGCTCCATCCGGCCCAGCAGCCGCGCGCCCGTGAGCCCGGCCGCGATCAGCGGGAAGCCGATCACCGTGATCGTCAGTCCGAAGCTGATGGACAGCACCGTCACGACATAGGTGAAGCCGAGCAGCGCGACCGGGAAGTTCGCCAGGAGGTGCGCGATCTCCTTCCAGGTGTGCCGGTCGTAGGCGAGACGGGGCGGCGGCGGACGGTCGTCCTGCCCGGCCGCCGCAGTGGCCGTGCTCGTGCCGGAGGACGGAATGCGTTCGGTCATATGCGTTAGCGTGCCCGGTGGCGGGCAGCCGCGCCATGAGGCGGACCGCCAGGAGGAACTGAGGTAAACCCCACCCCCGCGTGCCAGGGCGTGACGGGCTGCTTACCCTGCCTTTATCAGGGCCTAGACTCCCGTGCGTACATATCGTCGAACGGCGGCGTCCGTGGTTCCCGGCCGTACTCCGGAGTCGCGGAATCGATCGTCGCAGGACCCAGTCCGAGTTTCAGGGAGCGAGGGACGGACGTGCCGGAACCGACCGTCGTCACCACGACCGTCGTCGCGGCGGACTACTTCCAGTCCTATTCGGTCGTCGGGCTGCTCGCCGTCGTCGGCGTGCTGTTCGTCGCCGTCGCCTTCGGGGCCGGCCGACTGCTGCGGCCCGTGGTCCCCACACCCGAGAAGCTCCTGACGTACGAGTGCGGCGTCGACCCCGTCGGCGAGGGCTGGGCCCACACCCAGGTCCGCTACTACGTCTACGCCTTCCTGTACGTGATCTTCGCCGTCGACTCGATCTTCCTGTTCCCCTGGGCGACCGTCTTCGCAGCCCCCGGCTACGGCGCGACGACCTTGGTGGAGATGTTCATCTTCCTCGGCTTCCTGGCCGTGGGCCTGCTCTACGCATACAAGAAGGGCGTCCTGGCATGGACGTGACCCCCACCGGCACCGAGCCCGTACTGCTTCCCGAGCCGAAGCGGCTCGGCGCCCTCGCGCGCCTCGCACCCGAGCCGATGAAGGTGATCCTGAACTGGGGCCGCCGCTACTCGCTCTGGGTCTTCAACTTCGGTCTCGCCTGCTGCGCGATCGAGTTCATCGCCGCGTCGATGGCCCGCCACGACTTCATCCGGCTCGGCGTCATCCCGTTCGCCCCGGGCCCCCGCCAGGCGGACCTGATGGTGGTGTCCGGCACGGTCACGGACAAGATGGCGCCGGCGGTGAAGCGCCTGTACGAGCAGATGCCGGAACCCAAGTACGTCATCTCCTTCGGCGCGTGCAGCAACTGCGGCGGCCCCTACTGGGACTCGTACTCCGTCACCAAGGGCGTCGACCAGATCATCCCCGTCGACGTCTACGTCCCCGGCTGCCCGCCCCGGCCCGAGGCGCTGCTCCAGGGCATCCTCAAGCTCCAGGAGAAGATCGCCCGCGAGTCGCTGGGGGAGCGGTACGGCACGGCGCGGCCCTCGGCGGCGGCGTTGCAGAGCGGCCTGGTGCGGCCGCCGGCCCCGTCGTCGGGTTCGGATTCGGTCTCGGCTGCGAACCCGGCCTCGGATTCGGAGGAGGGACGATGACCGCGGCCGGCTGGCTGCCCGCCGACGTCGAGGAACTCTTCGGTACGGACGCCACGGCCGAGGAGTCGTACGAGGTCCTGACGGTCGACGTACCGCCGGCGACCTGGATCTCCGCCCTGGAGACCGCACGCGACCGCCTGACCTGCACGTACTTCGACTGGCTGAGCGCGGTCGACGAACCGGGCACGGGCTTCCGCGTCACGGCCCATGTCGCCGCGCTGTCCCCGCTCCGACGCCTCCTCCTGCGTACGACGGTCCCGCACGAGGCCCCCGCCCTGCCCTCGGCCGTCGACGTCTACGCGGGTGCCGCCTGGCACGAGCGCGAGACACACGAGATGTTCGGCATCACCTTCGAAGGCCACCCGGCGCTGGACCACCTGCTCCTGCCCGAGAACTTCGAAGGCCACCCCCTGCGCAAGGACTTCGTCCTGGCCGCACGCGTCGCCAAGGCCTGGCCCGGCGCGAAGGAACCCGGCGAGTCGGAACACGGCGGCCCCAAGCGCCGCCAGATGCTTCCCCCCGGCGTCCCCGACCCGAACGAGTGGGGCCCCCTGAAGGGCCAACTCCCCCCGGCTCCGGCCCGCGGCGCCGGCCGCGCGGCAGGCGACCGCCCGGCCCGAGGCACCGCCCGCCCCGCGGGCGAACGCCCGGTACGGCGGACCCGTACGGCGGGGGAGGGCTCGGCCAGCCAGTCCGCTGCCGGTGACGCGGGTACTCCGTCCCCGACGGCCCCGCGCCGCAACCGCTCAGCGGCGGCGGGCTCGGCGAGCCAGTCCGCCGCGGGTGACGCGGGTACTCCGTCTCCGGCTGCCCCGGCCCGCGACCGCTCGGCGGAAGAGGGCTCGGCCGGCCCGGCCCCTTCCGGCGACCGGGGCACTCCCTCTCCGGCTGCCCCACGCCGTGCGCGGACGGCCGCGGAGGGCTCGGCGAGTCAGACCGTGCCGGGGGAGTCGGCTGCTCCCGATTCGGCGGGGACGCGTCGCGACCGTTCGTCGTCTGAGAGCTCGGCCGGTCCGGCCACGACGGGCGGCACGCCCTCCGAGTCGCCGGCCGCACCCCGCCGTACCCGCGCAGCGGCGGAGGGCTCGGCAAACCAGACGTCCACCGACCCTGAACCCACGACCTCCGACACCGAATCCCAGGCGACCGAAGCCGAACCGGCGGCGACCGCGAAGGGCACCCAGCCGTCGGCCACCGAGCCGAAGCCGTCGGCCACTGAGCCAGGGTCCCCGACCGCCTCGGCGGAGCCGTCGGCCACCGAGCCCGGGTCCCCGACCACCTCGGCGGAACCGCGCCGGGCGCGAAGCGCGAGTGACGGCTCGGCGTCGCAGCAGACGCAGCCAGGTGCCCCTACCGTCCCGCGTCGGGCGCGCAGCGCATCGGAGGGCTCCGCCGGCCGGCGTGCCGCGTCCCAACCCGGCGACAGCCGGCCGGGCGGGGCTTCGCGACCCCCGCGCAGCACGGACGCCCCCTGGCACCACGCCCGCCCCGCCTTCGAAGAACCGGCTCCCGAGCCGTCGCCCGAGGCAGGGCAGTTGCCGACTCCCGAACCACCGGGTGACTCGAAGACCCCGAACAGCACCTCGGAGTCACCGGACACCCCGAAGCCGACGGACAGCGGCAAGTCGCCCGACAACTCGGAGACATCGACCAGTCCGGAAACCCCCGAGCCTCCGGAGACTCCCGAGCCCTCGGCCACCCCGGGCCCCGCGGACGGCCCCGAGCTCTCGGCCACCCCGGGCCCCGCGGACGGTCCCAAGCCCTCGAACACCCCCGACACTCCGGAACCGGCGAACGACCAGCAGCCCGCCGACAACCCCGAAGACCCCACAGGAGGCCCGCGGTGAACGACGTGCTCGACGTCACCCTGCGACTCCTGATCGTCTTCGTCGTCTTCCTCACTTTCCCCTTGATCATCGGCCAGACCGAACACAAGGTGATGGCACACATGCAGGGCCGCCTCGGCCCCATGTACGCCGGCGGCTTCCACGGCTGGGCCCAGCTGATCGCCGACGGCGTGAAGTTCGCGCAGAAGGAGGACGTCGTTCCCGCGGGCGCGGACCGCCGTATCTTCCAACTGGCCCCCGCCGTCGCCCTCCTGCCGTACCTCCTCGTCCTGCTCGCGATCCCCATCGGCCCGGACGAGGGAGCCGTCGGCCAGGTCATCGACGCCGGCGTCTTCTTCGTCCTGGCCGTCATGGGCGTCGGCGTCCTCGGCTCGCTCATGGCCGGCTGGGCGTCCGCGAACAAGTTCTCCCTCCTCGGCGGCCTCCGCACCGCCGCCCAGCTCCTCGCCTACGAACTGCCGATGCTCCTGACCGCCGCCTCGGTGGCGATGGCGGCCGGCACCGTCTCGATCCCCGGCATCCTCGACGCCTTCGAGTGGTGGTGGCTGCCCTGGCAGATCGTCGGCGCGATCGTCTTCTTCGTGGCCGGCCTCGCGGAACTCCAACGCCCGCCCTTCGACATGCCCGTCGCCGACTCGGAGATCATCTTCGGCGCGTACACCGAGTACACCGGCCTTCGCTTCGCCCTCTTCCTCCTCGCCGAGTACGCCGGAATCGTCGTCCTGTGCGGCCTGACCACCGTTCTCTTCCTGGGCGGCTGGCACGGCCCATGGGGCGCCGACGGCCTCGGCTGGGTCTGGACCCTGCTGAAGACCGCCGTCCTCGCCTTCCTCGTGATCTGGCTGCGCGTCACCTACCCCCGCCTGCGCGAGGACCAGCTCCAGAAACTGTCCTGGACCCTCCTCGTCCCCCTCTCCCTCGCCCAGATCGCCCTCACCGGCATCGTCAAGGTGGTGATCCAGTAACCATGGCCCCCATTCCCGGCAGCGGCCTGGCCAAGGGCCTGGCCGTCACCCTCCGCACGATGACGAAGAAGTCCGTCACCGCGCAGTACCCCGACGCCCAGCCCGACCTCCCGCCCCGCACCCGCGGTGTGATCGGCCTGTTCGAGGAGAACTGCACGGTCTGCATGCTGTGCGCCCGCGAGTGCCCGGACTGGTGCATCTACATCGACTCCCACAAGGAGACGGTCCCGGCGGCGACCCCCGGCGGCCGCGAACGCAGCCGCAACGTCCTCGACCGCTTCGCCATCGACTTCTCCCTGTGCATGTACTGCGGTATCTGCATCGAGGTCTGTCCTTTCGACGCCCTGTTCTGGTCCCCGGAGTTCGAGTACGCCGAGACCGACATCCGCGACCTCACCCACGAGCGCGACAAGCTCCGCGAGTGGATGTGGACCGTCCCGGCACCGCCGGCCCTGGACCCCGGCGCGGAGGAGCCGAAGGAACTCGCCGCCGCCCGCAAGGCCGCCGACAAGCTGGCCGCCCAGCAGGCCCCGCCCGCCACCGAACCGCACGCCGACGAGCAGGCCCGGGCAGCCGAGCGACCGACCCGCCCGCAGGGCGACTCCAAGCAGCAGACCGACCAGCCCAGGCCGGGGCAGGAGGGCCGGGAATGACCCTCGCCGCAACCGCAGGTCTCCTCACGGCGGGCCCGACCACCGGGGCCGCGGCCGAAACCCACGGTTTCCTCTCCCCGACGGGCGTCGAGATCGCCTTCCTCCTCGTCGGCCTGGTCACCTTCGGCGCCGCGCTCGTCACCGTCACCACCCGGCAGCTGGTGCACGCCGCCCTGTGGCTGGTGGTCACCCTCGGCGGCCTGGCCGTCGAGTACCTCCTGCTCACCGCCGAGTTCATCGCCTGGGTGCAGGTCCTCATCTACGTCGGTTCCGTCGTCGTCCTCCTCCTGTTCGGTCTGATGCTCACCAGGGCCCCCATCGGCCGCTCCCCGGACGCCGACTCCGGCAACCGCTGGGCCGCCCTCACGGTGGCCGTCGCCGCCGCTGCCGCCCTGATCTGGGTCGTCGTCGATGCCTTCCGTACGACCTGGATCGACCTGGACGGTCCCGCCGCCGGTTCCACCGAGGCCACCGGCGCGAGCCTCTTCCAGAACTGGGTCCTCCCCTTCGAGGCCCTCTCCGTCCTCCTCCTCGCCGCCCTGGTCGGCGCGATCGTCCTGTCCCGCAAGGCGAAGGCCACCGCGGCGACCGCGGCCGAGAGCACCCCGGCCCCCCGGAGCGAGAAGGAAGGGACCCGCTGATGCACCTCGCCTATCCCGCCGTCCTCTCAGCCCTGCTCTTCTGCACGGGCCTGTACGGCGTCCTCGCCCGCCGCAACGCGATCCTGGTCCTGATGTCGGTCGAGCTGATGCTCAACGCCGTCAACCTCAACCTGGTCGCCTTCGACGTCTGGCTCAGCAAGACCGCCGAGGAGACCCTGCACTCCGGCCAGGCCCTCACCCTGTTCACCATCGCCATCGCCGCCGCCGAGATCGGCATCGGCCTGGCGATCGTCCTCGCCGTCCACCGCAACCGCGGCACCGCGGACATCGACAAGCTCCGCGACACCGCCGAACGGCACGACCCCGACGGCACCGACCACGACGCCCTTACGGCCGAGCAGTCCGGCGAGGCCCAGAAGGCTGAGGCCACCGCGTGACCACGACCACCCTCGCCGTCCTCGTCCCCCTCCTTACGTTCCTCGGCGCCGTCGCCGGCCTGCTCCTGGGCCGCACGGCACCCGGCTTCGTCCGCCCGCTCGCCGTCCTGCCGACGCTCGCCTCCTTGGTGCTCGCCGCGCTGGTCGCCGTGCGGCAGGGCGGTGACGCGGCCGTCAACGCGGCCACGGAACTCACCCCCACCGGCTCCGTCCCGATCGAACTCGCCCTGCACATCGACGGCTTCGCGGCCCTCGTCGCCGTCCTGGTCGGCCTGGTCGCCTCCTGTGTGCAGATCTACTCGACGGGCTATCTGCGCGACGACCCGCGCTACCCCTCGTACGCCGCCCTGGTCTCCCTGTTCACCTCCGCGATGTTTCTGGTCGTCTACTCCGGCGACCTGATCGTGCTGCTGGTCGGCTGGGAAGTCATGGGCATCTGCTCCTACTTCCTGGTCGGCCACTACTGGGAGACCCCGGAGGCCCGCGCCGCCTCCCTCAAGGCCTTCCTGGTCACCAAGCTCGGCGACGTCCCCTTCCTCATCGGGCTGTTCGCCCTGGCCACCGACGCCGGTTCGTTCCGCATCACCCGGGTCCTCGGCGCCGTCGCGAGCGGCTCGCTCGACCACCCGACGCTGATCGCCCTGCTCCTCCTCGCGGGCGTGGCGGGCAAGTCGGCGCAGTTCCCGCTGCACACCTGGCTCCCCGACGCGATGGCGGGCCCGACCCCCGTCTCCGCGCTGATCCACGCCGCGACGATGGTCGCCGCCGGTGTCTACTTCATCGCCCGTCTCCTGCCGCTGTTCGAGGCCTCCCAGGCAGCGATGGTCGTCCTCGCCGTCATGGCCGCCGTCACGATGGCCGGCTCGGCACTCGCCGCGCTCGCCCAGGACGACATCAAGCGCGTCCTCGCCTACTCGACGATCGGCCAGCTCGGCTACATGTCCGGCGCCCTCGCCGTCGGCGACCGCGGTGCCGCCGTCTTCCACCTCCTGTCCCACGGCGCCTTCAAGGCGCTGCTGTTCCTCGCGGCCGGCGTGATAATCCACGCCGCCGGCACCAACTCGCTCGCCGCCATGTCCCGTATGCGGAACCTGCGCGACCGCGTCCCCGACGCCTACTGGACGATGACCGTGGCGCTGCTCGCGCTTGCCGCGATCCCGCCGTTCAGCGGCTTCTTCTCCAAGGAGGCCGTCCTCGGCGTCGCCGAACACGTCGTCACCGGACACACCGAGCACGCCCCCGCAGCCGCGGGCTGGATCGTCCTGGTCGCCGGTCTGCTCACGGCCGTGCTCACCGCCGCCTACGCGATGCGCCTGTGGCTGCTGGCCTTCCACGGCCGGGGCGCCGAAGCCCCCGACCACGGCCGGCAGCCGCTGACGATGACCGTCGTGCTGTGGGTGCTCGCCGCCCCGTCCCTGGCCCTCGGCGGATTCGCGTTCCGCCTGCTGCCCGACTGGTTCGACGGCCGCGACCTCAGCCCGACCCTCACCACCTCCGTGCTCGGCACGGGCGTGGCCCTGGTCGGCGGCATCGTCACCTACGGCGCCTGGCGGCACACCACCGCGCTCACCGCACGCGTCCCGCTGGGCGCGGTCGCGGCCCACCCCGAGGGCGACGCCGCCCAGGTCGAGGCGGAGGCCATCGCCACCCACGAGCCGGCCTACGGCGACATCGCCTACGCGCCCGACCCCGCCGATCCCGGACGGCTCCTGCTCGGCCCGCTGCACCGCCACGCGGCCGCCGGCTTCCACATGGACGCCGTGTACAGGGCCCTCTTCGTCCGCCCGGTCCAGGCCGGGGCGAGCCTCGTCCGGTTCCTCGACCGGGAGGTCGTCGAGACCTACGTGCGCGGCGCGGGTGCGCTGCCCCGCTGGCTCGGCGCCGCCGTACGGCGCGCCCAGACCGGCAACGTCCAGACCTATGTGAGCGCGCTGCTCGCCGGCACCGTCGTCCTCGCGGTCGCCGTCGTCCTCGTCGCCACGGGAGCGTGAGCAGGCGTGATCGATATCAACGAGTCCGTGATGCAGTTCCTTCTGGCGTTCGTCGTCGTCGGGCCGCTCCTCGGCGCCGCCGCGGCTCTCCTGCCGGCCCCGCCCGGACTGAAGGGGAAGTCGCCCGAGCAGGCCGTGCTCCGGCACGGCGTCACCGTCACCGGCGCGGTCCTCATCGCGGCGATCGTCCTCGCGCTCGGCTTCGACCACGACCAGCCGTCGAAGATGCAGGCCAGCACCGACATCAGCTGGATCCCCGCACTCGACGTACGCATCCACCTCGGCATCGACGGCATCTCCCTCCCCCTTCTGGTCCTGACCGCGCTGCTGACCTTCCTCTGCGCGCTCTACTCGTACTTCAAGATGCCCGCGGGGCCGACCCCGAAGGCCTTCGTCGCGCTGCTGCTCGTCCTCGAGTCCGGCACGCTCGCGACCTTCGCCGTCCTCGACCTGCTGCTGTTCTTCCTCGCCTTCGAGATGGTGCTCATCCCGATGTACTTCCTCATCGCCCGCTGGGGCGGCGAGGGCCGGAGCCAGGCCGCGTGGCGGTTCATCCTCTACACGCTGCTCGGCTCCGTGGTCATGCTGCTCGGCCTGCTCGTGATCGGGATCAAGGCGGGCACGTTCGACATGATGGCACTCGCCACTGACAACGGCCGGTCGCTGACCACATCCGTGCAGGTCATTGCCGTTCTGGCGATCGGGATCGGCCTCGCGGTCAAGACGCCGATGTGGCCGCTGCACAGCTGGCTGCCCGATGCCCACACCGCCGCGCCGACCGTCGGCTCGGTCCTGCTGGCCGGTGTCCTGCTGAAGATGGGTACGTACGGGTTCGTCCGGATTCTCCTCCCCATCGCTCCGGACGGCTTCCGCACCTTCGCGCCCTACCTCGCAGCGCTCGCCGTCGTCGGCATCATCTACGGATCCCTGGCCTGCCTGGCCCTCGCCAAGCAGGGCGCGAAGGGCGACCTCAAGCGCCTCATCGCCTACTCCTCCGTCGGCCACATGGGCTTCGTCCTGCTCGGCATCTCCACGATGACCCCGACCGGCGTGAACGGCGCCCTGTTCGCCAACATCGCCCACGGCCTCATCACCGGCCTGCTCTTCTTCCTGGTCGGCGCGCTGAAGGACCGCACCGGCACCACCGACCTCGACACCCTCGCCGAGGAGACCGGAGCCGCGCTCTACGGCAAGGCCCCGCGCCTCGGCGGCCTGCTCGCCTTCGCCGCGGTCGCCTCGCTCGGCCTGCCGGGCCTGGCCGGGTTCTGGGGCGAGATGCTGGCCCTGTTCGGCGCGTTCCAGCCCGCCGAGGGCCTCAGCCGTCCCGCCTTCCTCACCTTCATGGCGATCGGTGCTTTCGGCACACTGCTGACGGCCGCGTACCTGCTGATCGTGGTCCGCCGCGTCTGCATGGGCGCCCTGCCCCAGGACGCCCCCAAGCTCACCGACGTCCGCTCGTACGAGTTCGCGGCCTGGACCCCGCTCGTCGTCCTCACCGTCGTCGCGGGTCTGTGGCCCAAGGCCCTCCTCGGGCTGAGCGACCCGGCCGTCCAGCAGCTCCTCGCAGGAGGCACCCGATGAGCTCCCCGGCCCAGCCCCTGGCCGAGTCGCTGGTCCAGTCCGTCGACTGGCTCGCGATCGCGCCGCCCACCATCGCGGCGGTCGTCGGACTCGTCGTCCTGGTCGCCGACCTGTTCGTCGCCGAGAACAGGAAGTCGCTGCTCGGCTGGACGTCGGTGGCCGGTCTGGCCGCCGCCACGCTGATGCTGCTGCCCCTCCTGGACGGCGACCGCAGCACCTTCTGCCTGACCGGCGACGCCACCGTGTGCAGCTACACGGCCGACCGCTTCACGCTGGTCATCCAGTTCCTGGTCCTCGGCGGTGCCCTACTCACCGCACTCCTGTCGGTCACCGCCCTGAAGGACGCCCGCAAGGAGCTTCCCGAAGGGGAGTACTGGTTCCTGCTGCTGTCCTCCGTGGCCGGCGCCGCCCTCCTGCCCGCCTCCCGCGACCTCGCGACCCTGATCGTCGCCCTCGAGGTCGCCTCCCTGCCCGCCTTCGCGCTGGTCGGCCTCAGGTACGGCAACCGGAAGTCCTCCGAAGCGGCCCTGAAGTTCTTCCTGTCCTCGGTCACCGCGACCGCGGTCAGTCTCATGGGCATCAGCTTCGTGTACGCCTCCACGGGCACCCTCTACCTCACCCAGGTCGCCGACCGCATCCAGAACGTCGACGGGCAGTTCCACACGCTCGCCCAGACCGGCGTCGTCCTCACCCTCGTCGGCTTCGCCTTCAAGACGGCCGCCGTGCCCTTCCACTTCTGGGTGCCCGACACCTACGTAGGGGCGCCCCTGCCCATCGCCGCCTACCTGTCGGTCATCGGCAAGGCGGTCGGTTTCAGCGGCTTGATCCTCGTCACGGTCGTCGCCCTCCCGTCGTACGCCGACGTCTGGGGCCCGGCCCTGGCCGCCCTGGCCGCGCTCACCATGACCGTGGGCAACGTCGGCGCCCTGCGCCAGCAGGCCACGCGCGCGTACAGTGCGGTACGCCTGCTCGCCTGGTCGTCCGTCGGCCAGGCCGGCTACCTCCTCGTGCCGATCGCGGCCGCCGCGTACTCCGGGGGCGCCGAGAAGTCGATCGGCTCCACCGTCGCCTACGCCCTGATGTACGGCGCCGTGAACCTGGGCGCCTTCGCCGTGGCCGCGCTCGTCGGCCGGACGAAGTCCCTCAACCGCGTCTCCGACTATCGCGGCCTGTACGCGTCGAGCCCCCTGTCCGCGCTGCTCCTGGCGTTCTTCCTGCTCTGCCTCGCCGGGCTGCCGCCGGGCATCATCGGCCTCTTCGCCAAGGTCACCGTCTTCTCGGCGGCCGTCGACGCCGGCCTCGGCTGGCTGGCCGTGATCATGGCCGTCAACGTCGTCATCGCGCTCTTCTACTACCTCCAGTGGACGGCCCTGCTCTTCCGCGCCCCCGCGGGCGAACCCGAGAAGCACCGCGTCCCCGCCCCACTCACCGCGGCGATCGCCCTGACCGGAGTCCTCGGCATCGCCCTGTCCGGCGCACCCCAGCTGGTCCTGCGCTTCACCGACACCGCCCTCTTCTGAACAACATCCGCATTCGCCACGCGCGCGTGGGGCACCCGGTCCTCCATGCGCGCGTGCCGCGTCACGGCGCCGTTCACCCGAACGGGGCCACACCCGCCGCCGCGCGCACAAGGGAACTAGTGCTTCCCGCCTGGCGTTGACCAGTACGGGAGGGTCCACTGGACGTGACATCACGGCACCAGTGGCACCGCAGATCAGCAAGCAAGGGTCCCCCTGCCGCACCACTTGGAGGGCGTACCGTGCACCGCCGGCACAACGGGCTCAGGACAGCAGTCCTCCTCGGAGGACTGTCCGCACTCATCATCGTCATCGGCAGCTTCTTCGGCCGCATGGGGCTCGTCATCGCCGTCCTGGTAGCGCTGGCCACCAACGCGTACGCGTACTGGAACAGCGACAAGCTGGCCCTTCGCGCGATGCGCGCCCGCCCGGTGAGCGAGTTCGAGGCCCCTGGGCTCTACCGGATGGTCCGCGAGCTCTCCACGCAGGCCCGCCAGCCCATGCCGCGCCTGTACATCTCCCCGACGGAGGCGCCCAACGCCTTCGCCACGGGCCGCAACCCGCGCAACGCCGCCGTATGCTGCACCGACGGCATCCTGCGCCTCCTGGACGAACGCGAGCTGCGGGGCGTCATCGGACACGAGCTCAGCCATGTCTACAACCGCGACATCCTCATCTCGTCGGTCGCCGGTGCCCTCGCCTCCGTGATCATGTTCCTGGTCAACTTCGCCTGGCTGATCCCGATCGGGCGCTCGGACGACGACGACGGCCCCGGTCTGCTCGGCATGCTGCTAATCATGTTCCTGGGCCCGCTGGCCGCCTCTCTCATCCAACTGGCCATCAGCCGCTCCCGGGAGTACCAGGCGGACGCCTCCGGCGCCCAGCTCACCGGCGACCCGCTCGCCCTGGCCAGCGCCCTGCGCAAGCTCGAACTCGGCACCAAGCAGCTCCCGCTGCCGCCCGAGCCGCGCATCGAGACCGCCAGCCACATGATGATCGCGAACCCGTTCCGGCCCGGCCAGGGTCTTTCGAAGATGTTCTCCACGCACCCGCCGATGGCGGACCGCATCGCCCGACTCGAGAAGATGGCAGGTGGGAACCAGTGAAGACCATCCTGAACGTCATATGGCTCGTCCTGAGCGGCTTCTGGCTCTTCCTCGCCTACATGGTCGCGGGCCTGCTCCTCTGTATCACCATCATCGGCATCCCGTTCGGCATCGCGGCCTTCCGCATCGGCGTCTACGCCCTGTGGCCCTTCGGGTACACGACGGTCGAGCGCCGTGACGCGGGCGCGCCGTCCTGCGTGGGCAACGTGCTGTGGCTGGTACTCGCCGGCTGGTGGCTGGCCCTCGGCCATATCGTCACCGGCATCGCGCTGTGCGTCACGATCATCGGCATCCCGCTCGGCGTCGCCAACTTCAAGCTCATCCCGGTATCGCTGCTCCCGCTGGGCCGCGACATCGAGCGGACGAACGAGCCGTTCGCGGTGCGCTGACGGCGGGGCAACGCCGTCCGGTTTCCCCAGGCCACGGGTTATCCACAGGCCCGCCCGGCTGTCGGTGGCGGCCTGCATCATGAACCCATGACCGCGATCGAGCAGTTGCCGACACGAGTGACGGCCAAGGCCCACAACACCTGCCCGCGTGGTTGGACTTCACCTCCCGGGCCGGCCGGCCCGGTGAGAGACCCCTGACCGGCAGCAACCGCAGCGGGGCCCGGCAGCAGTCAAGAGACCGCGATCGCAGCCAGGAAGCCCCCGACCACAGGCAGACCACAGGTAAAACTGCAGCCCTACTCGTTCCCGGCCCCCGTCCGCACCACTCGCCGCACTCCGTACGCAACCGCCCCCACCACCAGCACACCCGCGCCCACGACCACCGAAACCCCCGGCAGCGAGATGGCCAGCACCGCGCACCCCACCAGCCCGACCACCGGCACCACCCGCGCCGCAGGCGCCGAATCCAGCGTCCAGGCCGACGCGTTGGCCACCGCGTAGTACGCCAGCACCCCGAAGGAGGAGAACCCGATCGCGCCCCGGACGTCCACCGTGGCGGCCAGGACCGCGACCACCGCACCCACGGCCAGCTCCGCCCGGTGCGGCACCTGGAACCGCGGATGCACGGCCGCCAGTGCGCCCGGCAGATGCCGGTCCCGGGCCATGGCCAGTGTCGTCCGCGAGACACCCAGGATCAGGGCGAGCAGCGACCCCAGAGCGGCCACGGCCGCACCGATCCGCACCACCGGCACTAGCCAGGGCATCCCGGCCGCCCGCACAGCGTCGGCCAGCGGCGCGGTCGCGTCCCCGAGCCCGTCCGACCCCAGCACCGAAAGGACAGCCACCGCCACACCCGCGTACACCACCAGCGCGATGCCCAACGCCAGCGGAATCGCGCGCGGAATGGTGCGCGCCGGGTCGCGTACCTCCTCACCGAGGGTCGCGATCCGGGCGTACCCGGCGAACGCGAAGAACAGCAGACCGGCCGCCTGAAGTACACCGCCGGCACCGTCCGAGGCCCCGATGGCAAGCCGCCCGGCATCGGCCTCGCCGGACACCAGACACCCGACCACCACGGCCGCGAGGACAGCAAGGACCACCGCCACGATCACCCGCGTCAGCCACGCGGACTTCTGGACACCGCCGTAGTTCACCGCGGTCAGCGCCACCACAGCCGCGACCGCCACAGCATGCGCCTGCCCCGGCCAGACGTACGTGCCCACGGTGAGCGCCATAGCCGCACAGGAGGCCGTCTTCCCGACCACGAACGACCAGCCCGCGAGATACCCCCAGAACTCCCCGAGCCGCTCACGCCCGTACACGTAAGTACCGCCCGAGGCCGGATACAGGGCGGCGAGGCGAGCCGACGACGTGGCGTTGCAGTACGCGACCACGGCGGCGACGGCGAGCCCGAGGAGCAGCCCGGAACCGGCCGCGTGCGCCGCGGGCGCGAGGGCGGCGAAGATCCCGGCTCCCACCATCGAGCCGAGTCCGACGACGACGGCGTCCCCGACGCCGAGGGTGCGGCGCAGTCCAGAAGCGGAGGCTGTCATGCACCGCACCCTACTGATCAGTGCAACCGGCGGGTGCCGCCAGGGCGTCCTCCCCACCAAGGCGGCGTGAACGCGCGCGACAAGGACGACGCACGCGGAACGCCCGGCGTACGATGCACGACGCACGACGCACGAGCGCGGCCTGCCGGGAGCAAGATCACATGGCCGGGACAGTGCGGGCACAGCGTGAAAGGGCAGGTTCACGGCATGACCATCATCAGCTGGATCCTCCTGGGACTGTTGGCCGGAGCCATCGCTAAGTTCCTGCTGCCGGGGCGCGACCCGGGCGGCCTCATCGGCACAACTCTGATCGGCATCGCGGGTGCTTTCATCGGCGGCTGGATATCGGCCCGCTGGATGGACCACCCGATCACCAAGAACTTCTACGACGGCGCGACCTGGGCCGCGGCGATCGGCGGATCGCTCGTCCTCCTGATCGCCTACCGCCTCGTGTTCGGCAACTCACGCGACTGACCGCGCGCACGGCCCACGGCCGGCGTGCGCCCACCGCCGGTGGCCGGCGCGCCACACCGCCCGTGCCCGGCACGCGCCCATCGACCGCAGCCAGCAGGCGAGAAGGGTGGGCACCCAGCAGGTGCCCACCCTTCCTCGTGACCATGCAGACCGGGAGCCCGCCCGTGCAGACCGGGAGCCCCGAGGACCCGAGGACCTACCGGTAGTTCACGAACTGCATGGCGAAGTCGAAGTCCTTGCCCTTCAGCAGGGTGATGACGGCCTGAAGATCGTCACGGCTCTTGGAGCTCACCCGCAGCTCCTCGCCCTGCACCTGCGCCTTCACGCCCTTCGGGCCCTCGTCGCGGATGGTCTTCGCCACCTTCTTCGCGTTCTCCTGGGAGATGCCCTCCTTGATCGACGCGAAGATCTTGTACTCCTTGCCGGAGAGCTGGGGCTCGCCCGCGTCCAGAGCCTTCAGCGAGATGCCGCGCTTGATCAGCTTGGACTGGAAGACGTCGAGGATGGCCTTCACCCGGTCCTCGGAGTTCGCCTCCATGAGGATGTTCTCGCCGGACCACGAGATCGAGGCACCCACGCCCTTGAAGTCGTAGCGCTGCGAGATCTCCTTGGCGGCCTGGTTGAGTGCGTTGTCGACCTCCTGCCGCTCGACCTTCGAGACGATGTCGAAACTGGAGTCGGCCATGTCCTGTGGCTCCTTGTATCGGGGTGCGTGTCGTGCGTACCGGCGTACGTGGGCGGCCGCCGGGCCTGTTCGGATCCCGGGCCGCATCCGGACAAGCCTAGCCACCCCCTGCCCTCCGGGCGCCGATCAATCGGGTGGCGAAGCACCCCTCCACATCAGGTATTGTTTACGTCGTTGCCACGGAGCGCCGCCGAAGAAGGCGGTTCGACGGGCAGCAACCCCGGCGGTGTGCCCGAGCGGCCAAAGGGAGCAGACTGTAAATCTGCCGGCTCAGCCTTCCCAGGTTCGAATCCTGGCGCCGCCACACGGGAAACGAAGGGCCCGTGACCTGCGAACACAGCAGGTCACGGGCCCTTCGTCATGCGGTCGCGAGATAAGCGCTGTCTCGCTGTGCCTCGCGTTCGACCGCCCTTTCTCGGGCTGCGTGGACGGGCCGTGGGCGGCCGTCCGCATCGTTCAGCCGTGCTCGCTCAGGCGCACGGAGAGCTTGGCCTTCGCCGTCTCGTCTCCGTCCTTCAGGAGCTTGGCGTACACCCGGAACAGCACGGCCGCACTGTGGCCGGCCCGCTCGGCGACAAGCTGAGGCTCGACACCGGAGCTGAGCCATGTGGACACCCCGGCGTGACGAAGGTCATATGGAGTCGTGATGGCGTCGGAGAGGGGCCTGACGAGGGCCCTGCCTCCGACACGTTGCCTACCACCGGGGCCTACCACCGGGCGTGTGTCGCCCCGTCGTCGTCCGTCAGCCGGTGGCGGCCTTTCGGAAGCCGAGCCCCAGGAAAACGGGGATGGTGCTCCATCACTTCTCGAAGTCGGTCCACTCGTCCCGCTTCTCCGCCCAGCACACCCCATGCGCCCCGCAGGAACTTCGCCCGCTTGCTGCGTTTCCACACAGGCCGCAGGCCCGCTCGCCCTCCAGGCGCTGAAGCATGTAGACGAGGGACTCGTTCGAGTAGCGCTGGGTTCAGGGGAAATGGGGACGCAAGCCCGTCTCCATGTTGTAGACCGAGACGTGCACGTCGCTGTCGAACATCTCCACTCGCACGACGGAGGAGGCAGCGACGCTCAGCCCGATCTCCACCCGGACGGGGTTGCGGATGACAGGGCGTCATCGGACTGAGGGTCGATCACCACGACCCGAACCCTGGTGATGCGGTCTCCATTGCGTTTGTCCCCAGGGGAACGTATTTCGCGCTCGCCCCTCGGAAGGTGTAACTGCCGGACGCCTCCAAGGAAGCGGTCAGACCGGCGCTGAAGCGGTTGCCGCGATATTCCTGGGTGGGCGCGTAGTCCCGCAGAGGGAGGTGGCGGGTGTTCAGCTTCCTGAATTCAGCCAGGATGGTGTCCTGTTGAGCTTCCAGTTGGCCGGAGAGCTGAGTCTGCAGGAAGCGGTCGTGCTCGGCGTCGAGCACACAGGACCTCGGCCGAATACAGGGAACCCGCTGGTCACTCCCGGTGTCGATAGATCGAGCCCGTGCCGCGTCGGCGCCGAGCTCCGCCCATGGTGCTACGGCCGTTGCACGGAGAGGAGAGGTTGGTCGGGCTTTTTCCGGCAACAACCGAAAATTGACTTCCTGTCAGCTCGCCGGCATCACCATTCTTGTCCGGACAGCTGTCGCGAGTTCACTTCGGCGAGGAAATCTGTCCGCGCACCCATTCAGGGGGTGGGGTTCACGCGAGCCCTGCGCACGACGACCACCGTCGGCCCCGTCTCGTCGCCGTCGTTGGCCGCCAGCACCACGGCGCTGCCGCCACCGGGGCTCTCACCTCGGGCACACGAGATCCCATGGGAATGATCACCTGGGGCCTGGTGCAGCGATGCGACGGCAACACCCGCTCACGCCAAAAGACAGACAAGTCGCAGAAAGCAAGAAAACAAGAAAACAAGAAAGCGGGAAAGCGGGAAAGCGAGGAAATCGCCGGCCGAAGCCAAAATCGGGGAAATTGGGAGCCGTGATGGTGGCCGTGATCGTGGTCGGCGGGGGACCGACCGGGATGATGCCGGCCGGCGAACTGCGGCTGCGCGGAGTGCACGTGGTCGTGCTGGAGAAGCTGGCCGAACCGACCGGGCAGGAGGCCGCGGGGCGAGGGAACGGAGGAGACCACGGGGGCGGGGGATGGACGAGACGAACGGCGCGGGCAACAGGCATACGCGGGCCGCACGCGCGGCACACTGGCCCCATGTCCTCCCGTCGCAGAACCTGCCCCGAGTGCCGTCGCGAGATCGCCGTCGTCGCCGGGCGGTACGCGCGCCACGACCCGCCCGGTGCCCGGGAACACGGCGAACTCACCTCGTGCCCGGGCTCCCGCCGCCAGGCCCGGCCCGGCCCGGAACAGCCCTCCCTGGACGGCTACGCGGTCCCCGACTTCCCGGGACAACTGCCCCTGTTCTAGAGGCGGGCTCCCGGCGCCGTCAGTTGCCCGCCACCGACTTCACAGCCACGGACACCGGAGCCGGCCCGCTGATCAGCTCCAGCGTGAGGCCCGCCGTCGCAGGGGTGTCCACCAGCTCCGCCAACACGGCGGCCACGTCGTCGCGCGGGATCGGGCCGCGGCCCGTGTGCGCCTCCAGGCGTACGAGGCCGGTGCCGGCATCGTCGGTGAGCTGACCGGGGCGCAGAATCGTCCAGTCCAGGGCGGCCAGACCGCGCACGTACGCGTCCGCCTCGCCCTTGGCGCGCAGGTACACGTCGAAGATCTCGTCGCCCTGATGCTGCGGGTCGGCGCCCATGGACGACACGATCACGAAGCGCCGTACGCCCGCCTTCACCGCCGCGTCCGCGAAGAGGACCGCCGCTGCCTTGTCCACCGTGTCCTTGCGGGCCGCCCCGCTGCCCGGGCCCGCGCCCGCCGCGAACACGGCCGCGTCGGCACCCCGCAACCGCTCCGCGACCTCGTCCACGGACGCCGACTCCAGGTCGAGCACGACCGGTTCGGCACCGGCCTCCCGCAGATCGTCGGCCTGTTCAGCCTTGCGGATGATCCCCGCGACCTCGTCCCCGCGCGCTGCGAGCAGCCGCTCCAGCCGCAGCGCGATCTGACCATGACCACCAGCGATGACAGTACGCATGCCTTCGACCGTACGCCCGGACAGCCCCATTCGCCGCACGGCTTGAGCCACACCCCGACGCCCACCCGCCACGGGCCCTACGACAACTGCCCCCGCCCCTGCCGCGGCAGCCCCAGCTCCACCGAAGCCGCCGAACTGCAGTAGTCCCGCACCGCGCTGGTCCGCGCCACCACGCGCCCCCGGTGCACCACCACTCGGCTGTACGCCAGTGACAGCGCCCCCGCCAGCCGGTCCCCGCGCACCGCGAGCAACTCGGCCGGGAAACCCGCCTCCACCCGCACCTCCGGCAGCCCCAGCACCGCCCGCGCCGACCCGCTCACCGCGTCGTACGCCTCCTCGGGCGAGAGGCCGTAGCGGGAGGCGAGCAGGAACGCCGCCTCCAGCGGGTCGCCGCGCCCCACGGGGTTCGACACGTCCCGCAGTGCCCCGCTCCCGGCGGCCACCCGCACCCCGGCCGCGCGCAGCAGCCGTACCGGGGCCGCGCCCCGCCGGTCCACGCCACCGCAGCCGCCCTGCGGCAGGCACACGACCGTCACCCCGGCCGCCGCCAGTTGGTCCGCGGTCCGCGAGGCCACCGGGGAGGGCATCCGGCCCAGATCACCGCACGGGCTGAGGGTCACCCCGGGACGCAGTCCGCCCGCCATCGCCGCGAGCCGGGCCAGCCGCGCCGGATCCCCGGCGTCCGTGTGCAGGTCGACGGGGCAGCCGTGCTCGGAGGCCACCTCCAGGACCGCCTCCACGTACCCCGTCGGATCCGGGTCGAGATCCGGCCTGCCGCCCACCACCGAGGCGCCCATCTTCACCGCGTCCCGCAGCACCGCCAGCCCGTCCGCCCCGGCCACCCCGGTCAGCACCCGGGGCATCGCCACCGTCGTCAGCTCGGCCAGCCCCCGCAGCGCCCGCCGCGCCTGCAACACGGCCGCCAGCGCGCCCAGCCCCTGCACGTCCCCCACGCGCACATGGGCCCGCACCGCCGTCGCCCCGTGCCCGAGCTGGAGCAGCGCGGCCTCGGTCGCCCGGCGCTGGACGTCCTGGGGCTCGTACGAGACCGGGCCCTCGGCGTCGGCCGACAGTGCCGTGTCGGCATGGGCGTGCGGCTCGGCCGGGGCCGGCAGCAGCAGATAGCCGCCGAGATCCACTCGCGCGCCGCACGCGTGCGTGCCGCCCGCCGCCAGGCTGCCGGCCGTACCGACCGCCTCGATACGCCCCCCGCCCAGCCGTACGTCCACGGTCCGGCCATCGGTGAGCCGCGCCCCGCACAGCAGCAGCGACGACGGGTCGGCCGGACCCGGCGAGGACGACGGAGGCGGCGGTGGCTGCGGCTGGCTGTCGGGCATCGCGCTCCTGGGGCTCGGCTGCGCACGCGGGACGCATGATCACTCAGAGTGAGTCGAGCCTAGGACGGCCTCCCGCCCGTCGCGGGGAGGAGCGCAATAGTCGTACCGGCGTGGTCCGCTGTGCGGTGCGAGAGGCATGCGCGAGGCTGCCGGGAGGACGGTGCGCGCGTCCCGGGCGGGTACCCGAAACGGATTTGGGCGAACGGCGGCGGAGCGTGTAATGTCTTCATCGCTCGCCCCAATAGCTCAGTCGGCAGAGCGTCTCCATGGTAAGGAGAAGGTCAACGGTTCGATTCCGTTTTGGGGCTCTGGTGTGAACGGTTCCCGTCGCGAGGCGGGGGCCCGATCACATCAAAGCGGTGTAGCTCAGTCGGTAGAGCAAGCGGCTCATAATCGCTGTGTCACCGGTTCAAGTCCGGTCACCGCTACTGACAGTAGCCGATTGCGGGGTCGGTCCTTCGATCGGCTACTCTTCTTGCGTTAATACAGTCCATCCGTTCGTCTTAGGAGCACTCACGTGGCTGCCACCGACGTCCGCCCGAAGATCACGCTGGCCTGCGTGGAGTGCAAGGAGCGGAACTACATCACCAAGAAGAACCGGCGTAACAACCCGGACCGTCTTGAGATGAAGAAGCACTGCCCGCGTTGCAACGCGCACACCGCGCACCGCGAAACGCGATAAATCAGGCTCGTACACGAGGCCGTTCCCGAGTGATCGGGGGCGGCCTCGCGTCGTTGAATGACCCGTACCGTTCAGTAGCGGAACCAGGAGGTGCCGGGCCATGGCGCTCGACCAGTCCTTCGTGGGGCGGACGTACCCGCCCACCGAGCCCTACGAGGTGGGGCGGGAGAAGATCCGTGAGTTCGCCGAGGCGGTCGGGGACACCAACCCGGCGTACACGGACGCGGAGGCCGCCAAGGCGCTCGGCCACCCCGACGTGATCGCACCCCCGACCTTCGTCTTCTCGATCACGTTCAAGGCCGCCGGGCAAGTCGTCCAGGACCCTCAGCTCGGCCTGGACTACAGCCGAGTGGTGCACGGCGACCAGAAGTTCGCCTACCGCCGCCCGGTCCGTGTCGGTGACCGGCTCACGGTCACCTCCACCATCGAGGCGATCAAGTCCCTCGCGGGCAACGACATCCTGGACGTCCGCGGCGAGGTCCACGACGAGGCCGGCGAGCACGTCGTGACCGCCTGGACCAAGCTCGTGGCCCGTGCGGCCGAGGAGGTGTGAGCGATCCCATGACGGCGAAGATCTCCTACTCCGATGTCGAGGTCGGCACCGAACTGCCCGTGCAGACCTTCCCCGTGACCCGCGCGACCCTCGTCCAGTACGCGGGCGCCTCCGGCGACTTCAACCCGATCCACTGGAACGAGAAGTTCGCCAAGGAGGTCGGCCTGCCGGACGTCATCGCGCACGGCATGTTCACCATGGCCGAGGCGATCCGTGTGGTCACCGACTGGGTCGGCGACCCGGGTGCGGTCGTCGAGTACGGCGTCCGCTTCACCAAGCCCGTCGTCGTCCCGAACGACGACCAGGGCGCCGTGATCGAGGTCGGCGGCAAGGTCGCGGCCAAGCTCGACGACAACACGGTCCGCGTGGACCTCACGGTGACGAGCGCCGGGCAGAAAGTGCTGGGCATGTCGCGGGCGGTCGTACGGCTGGCCTAGACGGCTGTTCGAGGTGAGGGGCGTTCTCCAGTGCGGAGCGCCCCTTGCTCATGACGCTCGCGGAGCCGCTTGACTTAGTTAGTGATTGAGTACTAACTTAGCCGCATGGTCAGGATGAGTGCGGAAGAGCGGCGCGAGAGCGTCATCCGTGCGGCGACGACCGAGTTCGCGCGCGGCGGCTATCACGGCACATCGACCGAGGCGATCGCCCGGCGGGTCGGTGTCTCGCAGCCGTACCTCTTCCGGCTCTTCCCGGGTAAGAAGGCGATCTTCCTGGCGGCTGCGGAGCGCTGTGTCGAGGACACCATTCGCACCTTCGCGGAGGCCTCCGAGGGTCTGCGGGGCGAAGAGGCCCTGCACGCCATGGCGAACGCGTACACCAAGGTCATCGCCGAGCGCCCGGAGCGCTTGATGATGCAGATGCAGGTGTACGTCGCCGTCGCGGCCGCCGAGCAGGAGGGTGACTGCGAGTTCGGCGAGACGGTCCGCGCCGGCTGGATGCGGCTGTGGGACACCGTCCACCTGCCCCTGGGGGCCGACGTCAACGAGACGACGACCTTCCTGGCCCACGGGATGCTCATCAACTGCCTGGTGGGCATGGGTTTTCCTCCCGGGCATCGCGTCTGGGAGGGGATGTATCCGTCGGCGAGGTTCAAGGGCCGGCTGGAGAAATGAGCGGGGAAGGGTGCACGACTGCGCCTTTTCATGTGCGCGAAAGTTAGTAATCAATAACTAATTGATCAAGCGATTCACCTCTCTGGGGGAGAGATGCCACAGCAGACCGCACGCCGCGGGGGAGCCGCCTGGGCCCTCGTCATCACCAGCGTCGCCGGCTTCATGGCGGCCCTCGACAACCTCGTCGTCACCACCGCCCTGCCCTCCATCCGCGAGGACCTCGGCGGAGGCCTGCACGATCTGGAATGGACTGTGAGCGCCTACACGCTCACCTTCGCCGTCCTGCTGATGTTCGGCGCGGCCCTCGGCGACCGGTTCGGCCGCCGCCGGCTCTTCATCGCCGGGCTCGCCGTCTTCACCGGCGCCTCCGCCGCGGCGGCCATGGCGCCCGGCATCGACTCCCTCATCGCCGCCCGCGCGGTCCAGGGAGCCGGCGCGGCCGTGATGATGCCCCTGACGCTCACCCTGCTCACCGCGGCCGTGCCCGCCGCCAAGCGGGGCATGGCGTACGGCATATGGGGAGCCGTCAACGGACTCGCCGTCGCCTCCGGGCCGCTGGTCGGCGGCACCCTCACCGAACACATCTCCTGGCAGTGGATCTTCTGGCTGAACGTCCCGCTGGGCCTGGCCCTGCTGCCGCTCGCCCGCCTCCGCCTCGCCGAGTCCCACGGCACCGGCGCCCCGCTCGACATCCCCGGCACCCTGCTCGCCAGCGGCGGCCTCTTCGGCATCGTCTACGGCCTGGTCCGCGGCCCCGTCGACGGCTGGACCGGCTCCCTGGTCCTCACCGGCCTGATCGCGGGCGCCGCGCTGCTCGGGGGCTTCGTGCACCACGGCATCCACAACAAGAACCCGATGCTCCCGATGCGGCTGTTCCGCTCCCGGGCCTTCGCCGGCATCAACGTCGCGAGCCTGCTGATGTTCCTCGGGATGTTCGGGTCGATCTTCCTGCTCAGCCAGTACATGCAGGGCGTCCTCGGCTACTCGCCCACCGAGGCGGGCCTGCGCATGCTCCCCTGGACGGGCATGCCCATGCTCGTCGCACCGATCGCCGGCATCCTCGCCGACCGCATCGGCGGCCGCCCGGTCGTCGCCGCGGGCCTCTTCCTCCAGGCCCTGGGCCTCGGCTACATGTCGGTCGTGGCCACGGCGGACGCCTCCTACGCGGCCCAGTTGCCCGCCCTGGTCATCAGCGGCATCGGCATGGCCCTGTTCTTCGCGCCCGCCTCGCACCTGGTGATGTCCAGCGTCCGGCCCCAGGAGCAGGGCGTCGCCTCCGGTGCCAACAACGCCCTGCGCGAGGTGGGCGGAGCGCTCGGCATCGCCGTCATGGCGTCGATCTTCGCGGCGCAGGGCGGATACGAGACCGGACAGACCTTCGTCGACGGCATGCGGCCGGCTCTGGCGACGGGCTCCGCGGTGGTCGCCCTCGCGGGCGTCGCGGCCCTGCTGATCCCGACCCGCCGACGCACCGAGCGGCAGGCCGCCCCGGCCGAACCGGCGCCCCTCCTGGAGACCGCGGCCCTCTGACCCCGACGACCCGAAGGAGGAACGGTCATGCCCACCCTTCCCTGGACCGTCCCGAACACCCCGCCCCGCGACACCGAGGTGCACGTCTTCGCCTCCCGGTTCGAGACGCGCACCCTGTGGGGAGCGCTGAAGTTCCTCGCCGGTACGCCCGCCGTCTGGCGCCAGGTGCGCCGCAGTCCCGGCGTCTACGGGGCGACACTGAAGGCGAAGCCCCTCAAACGGACCTTCTGGACGCTGTCCGTCTGGGAGTCGAAGGCAGCACTCCAGGACTTCGTCCGCACGGGCGCCCACGGCCCCGCCGCCCGGGGCCTCGCCCCGCAGATGAGGGACGCGAGCTTCACCACATGGCAGGCGAGGAGCGACGACCTCCCGCTCTCCTGGTCCGAGGCGTTCCGACGCCTGCCCTGAACGACACCACGCGCGTGCGGCCCCCGTCTTCCGGACGGGGGCCGCACCCATGCGCGCCGGAGCCTGTCGGTGCCGTCTCGTACTCTTGAGCCCGTGCAGGAACTCCACGACGCCCCCCTCGCCCCGCTGACCACCTTCCGGCTGGGCGGCCCCGCGACCCGGCTGGTCACCGCGACGACGGACGACGAGGTGATCGCCGTCGTACGCGAAGCCGACGAGGCGGGCACCCCGCTGCTGCTCATCGGCGGCGGCTCGAACCTGGTCATCGGCGACAAGGGCTTCGAGGGCACCGCCCTCGTCATCGCCACCAAGGGCTACTCCCTCGACGGCACGAGGCTGGAGCTGGCCGCAGGCGAGGTGTGGACCGACGCCGTCGCCCGCACGGTCGAGGCGGGTCTGGCCGGCATCGAGTGCCTGGCCGGGATCCCCGGCTCGGCGGGCGCGACCCCCATCCAGAACGTCGGGGCGTACGGCCAGGAGGTCTCCTCGACGATCACCGAGGTCGTCGCCTACGACCGCCGGACCGGCGAGACGGTCACCCTGGCCAACGAGGACTGCGCCTTCTCCTACCGCCACAGCCGCTTCAAGTCCGACCCGGAGCGATACGTGGTCCTGCGCGTCCGCTTCTCCCTGGAGGACGCCGACGGCCTCTCCGCCCCCCTCAGGTACGCCGAGACGGCCCGCGCCCTCGGCGTCGCAGCCGGCGACCGCGTCCCGCTCGCCTCGGCCCGTGACACCGTGCTCAAGCTGCGCGCCGGCAAGGGCATGGTCCTCGACCCCGAGGACCACGACACCTGGTCGGCCGGTTCCTTCTTCACCAACCCGATCCTCAGGGACGCCGACTTCGCGACGTTCCGCGCACGCGTGCGTGAGCGCCTCGGCGAGGGCGTGGAGCCGCCCGCGTACCCCGCGGGGGAGGGCCACACCAAGACCTCCGCGGCCTGGCTGATCGACAAGGCGGGCTTCACCAAGGGCTACGGCGACGGGCCGGCCCGTATCTCCACGAAGCACACCCTGGCCCTGACCAACCGGGGCACCGCGACCACGGAGGACCTGCTCGCCCTGGCCCGCGAGGTCGTGGCCGGAGTCCGCGAGGCCTTCGGGATCACGCTGGTCAACGAGCCGGTGACGATCGGGGTCAGCCTCTAGTTGTATTGAACGCTCGTGATCAATACATCTAGTAGGCGAGTCCCACGCCCTGCTTCACGGTGGCCGCGTCGTCGACCATCCCCAGCATCGCGTGCGCCACATCGGCGCGTCCCAGGGAGCGGCCCTTCGGCGGGGTTCCCCCGACGACCGCCCGGTACATCCCGCTGACCGGCCGGTTCAGCAGCTTCGGTGGTCGCACCACGGTCCAGTCGGTGGCACTGCCGGCGATCTCCGCCTCCATCGCGCGCAGGTCGGAGTAGACGTCCTTGTAGATCCTGGAGACGACGCTGCGCGCGACACGGTCGAGGGCCCCGTCCCCCTCGGGCACGGGCCCGATCGGGGCGGCGCTGATCGCCAGCAGCCGCCGGACGCCCGCCGCCTCCATGGCGCCCAGCACCGTACGCGTCAGCCGGGTCGCGTCTCCGGCGTACTTGCGGCTGCGGGCACCGAGCCCCGACAGCACGGCGTCCCTCCCGGCCACTGCCGGACGCACCGCCTCCGCATCGGCCAGGTCCGCCCGGAACACGTCCAGGCCCGGGCCGGTCACGGTCAGCCGGGCAGGATCGCGTACGACCGCAGTGACCTGGTGACCTGCCCCCAGCGCCTGCCGCACGATCTCCTGTCCGACGCCGCCGGTGGCACCGAAAACAGTCAGCTTCATGGCGAACTCCCCCTGCCGATCGGTGGGTGAGTACTTACTCACCCCTTGTTTCCCCTAGGGTGAGTAAGTACTCACCCACTCGTCAAGGACTTTAGGAAGCAGTCATGCAGCCACCGACCCGGGAGCGCCTTCTGGACGCCGCACACCAGTTGATGCTGACCGTCGGACTCGCCCGCGCCACGACGAAGGAGATCGCCCGGGCCGCCGGCTGCTCCGAGGCCGCGCTCTACAAGCACTTCGCGAGCAAGGAGGAACTGTTCATCCGCGTCCTCACGGAACGGCTGCCGCAACTGGCGCCGCTGCTGCACGGGCTGGCCGCCGAGCCGGGCCGGGGTGCGCTGGAGGCGAACCTCACGGAGATCGCGAGTCAGGCGGCCTTGTTCTATGAGCAGAGCTTTCCGATCGCGGCGTCGCTGTACGCCGAGACCCAGTTGAAGCGGCGGCATGACGAGGTGATGCGGGAGATGGGGAAGGGGCCGCATCTCCCGATCGAGGGGTTGGCCGCGTATCTGCGGGCGGAACAGGACGCCGGGCGGGTCAGGGCGGACGCCGACACCTTTGCCGCGGCCTCGCTGTTGATGGGGGCGTGCGCGCAGCGGGCGTTCGCGTACGACGCGACGGAGGCAGGAGGACCGTCCGTGGACGCGTTCGCCGCGAGGCTGGCCCGCACGTTGCTGGCCGGCATCGCCGACTAGGACTTGTCCGGCCGGTCATGTTCGGAGCCGGATGGTGAGGGCTGCGGCGGTCGCGGTGCGGAGGCAGACGTAGCGGTGCTTGTCGTAGAGGCGACGGTCAACGACTCGGACACTGGCGTCCATGTCGCCGTTCTACCGTTGCTGCCGAGGCCGGGCGGGTCCGCAGCCCGGCGGAGCGGGGGCCTCCGCCAAACTCTTCGAGCAGGGGTACCCCCAGCGCCTACCCTCCCCCAAGCTCTCGACTTCGCTCGAGAAGGGGGACCCCCATCGCCCCCAGCGGCACGACTGCCCGCAGCCAAGCGGGACCCGCACCCCCGGCGCGGCCCCGACCCACCGCACCCGGTAGGCGCTACGAAAGCAACCAGTCGTCCACCCCGGCCAGCAGCTTCGCCTTCACATCCTCCGGCGCCGCCGACCCCCGTACCGACTGCCGCGCCACCTCCGCCAGTTCCTCGTCCGTGAACCCGTGATGCCGCCGCGCGATCTCGTACTGTGCGGCAAGACGCGACCCGAACAGCAACGGGTCGTCCGCGCCCAGCGCCAGCGGCACCCCCGCCTCGAACAGGGTCCGCAGCGGCACGTCCTCCGGCTTCTCGTACACGCCCAGCGCCACATTCGACGCCGGGCACACCTCACACGTCACCTGCCGGTCCGCCAGCCGCTTCATCAGCCGGGGATCCTCCGCGGCTCGCACTCCGTGCCCCACCCGGTTCGCGCCCAGGTCGTCCAGACAGTCCCGCACCGACGACGGCCCCGCCAGCTCACCCCCGTGCGGCGTCGACAGCAGCCCGGCCTCCCGCGCGATCCCGAACGCCCGGTCGAAGTCCCGCGCCATGCCCCGCCGTTCGTCGTTCGACAGCCCGAACCCGACGACCCCCCGGTCCGCGTACCGCACCGCCAGCCGCGCCAGGGTGCGCGCGTCCAACGGGTGCTTCATCCGGTTCGCCGCGACCAGCACCCGCATACCGAGCCCGGTCTCCCGCGACGTCGTCTCCACCGCGTCCAGGATGACCTCCAGCGCCGGGATCAACCCGCCCAGCAGCGGCGCGTACGACGTCGGATCGACCTGGATCTCCAGCCACCCCGACCCGTCCCGCAGATCCTCCTCCGCGGCCTCCCGCACCAGCCGCTGGATGTCCTCCGGCTCCCGCAGACACGAGCGCGCCGCGTCGTACAGCCGCTGAAAGCGGAACCATCCCCGCTCGTCCGTCGCCCGCAGTCTCGGCGGCTCCCCGCCGACCAGCGCCTCGGTCAGCGCGTCGGGCAGGCGCACCCCGTGCTTGTCGGCCAGTTCCAGCACGGTCGTGGGCCGCATCGACCCGGTGAAGTGCAGGTGCAGGTGGGCTTTCGGCAGTTCAGAGACATCACGTACACGCTCCATTCCAGGATCCTGCCGTACGCCTCAGCGGTCCCGGTAGCGGTTTCCCCGAACGTGGTCTTGCTCGCACTCCCGCACGAGAAAGCGGGCCGCTCCCCGAAAGGGGAACGGCCCGCTTCGAACCACTCACGTGAGTAGTCAGTCCCTGGCCTCCGCCAGCAGCTTCTGCATCCGGCTCACGCCCTCGACGAGATCCTCGTCACCCAGCGCGTACGACAGTCGCAGATACCCGGGCGTACCGAACGCCTCACCCGGCACGACCGCGACCTCGGCCTCCTCCAGGATCAGCGCGGCCAGCTCGACCGTGTCCTTGGGCCGCCGGCCCCGGATCTCCTTGCCGACCAGCGCCTTCACCGACGGGTACGCGTAGAACGCGCCCTCCGGCTCCGGGCACACCACGCCCTCGATCTCGTTCAGCATCCGCACGATGGTCTTGCGGCGCCGGTCGAACGCCTCACGCATCTTCTCCACGGCGACCAGGTCACCGGAGACGGCGGCCAGCGCGGCGGCCTGGGCGACGTTGGACACGTTCGACGTGGCGTGCGACTGGAGGTTCGTCGCGGCCTTGACCACGTCCTTCGGGCCGATGATCCACCCGACTCGCCAGCCGGTCATCGCGTAGGTCTTCGCGACACCGTTCACCACGATGCACTTGTCGCGCAGCTCGGGCAGCACCGCCGGCAGCGACACGGCGGAGGCGTCGCCGTAGACGAGGTGCTCGTAGATCTCGTCGGTCATCACCCACAGACCGTGCTCGACGGCCCAGCGGCCGATCGCCTCGGTCTCCTGCTCGCTGTAGACGGCGCCGGTCGGGTTCGACGGCGAGACGAACAGGACGACCTTCGTCTTCTCCGTACGGGCCGCCTCCAGCTGCTCGACGGTCACCCGGTAGCCGGTCGTCTCGTCGGCGACGACCTCCACCGGGACACCCCCGGCCAGCCGGATCGACTCCGGGTACGTCGTCCAGTACGGCGCGGGCACGATGACCTCGTCGCCCGGGTCGAGGATCGCGGCGAAGGCCTCGTAGATGGCCTGCTTGCCGCCGTTGGTGACGAGGATCTGCGACGCGTCGACCTCGAGGCCCGAGTCGCGCAGCGTCTTCGCGGCGATCGCGGCCTTCAGCTCGGGCAGGCCACCGGCCGGCGTGTAGCGGTGGAACTTCGGGTTCTTGCAGGCCTCGATCGCGGCCTCGACGATGTAGTCCGGGGTCGGGAAGTCGGGCTCACCCGCGCCGAAGCCGATCACCGGCCGCCCTGCGGCCTTGAGGGCCTTGGCCTTGGCGTCCACGGCGAGGGTGGCGGACTCGGAGATCGCGCCGACTCGGGCGGAGACCCGGCGCTCGGTGGGAGGGGTTGCAGCGCTCATGGACCCCATCGTTTCAGACAGGAAACGTGCGAGGCACGGGGGTTTCACAGACTGAACAACACCGGGCAAACCCCTGAACAACAGTCCGGATCTACCGCACGGCCTGGGCGATCTTCAGCCGGAGCCCGGCCGTCCGCACCCCGCTCCGCAGGCGATCTTCCGCCAACGAGGCCTCCCCGGAGCCCTTTCTGTTCGACGACCGGCCGCAGACCACGTACACTCTCACCTCGTTGGCCTTCAGCAGGCCGCGCCCGTTCGGTGCACACCAAGCATCCGGACAGATGCGGTACGTTGGGGGACACACAAAGGGTCGTAGCTCAATTGGTAGAGCACTGGTCTCCAAAACCAGCGGTTGGGGGTTCAAGTCCCTCCGGCCCTGCTACACACACCTTCGCCAGGATGTGTGCGCATGTACGTACAGCAATGCACCGCCGTGCGGCTCAGACCGGGCGCGGCACGGCCACGACCCGGAATCAGGTGAGGACGAGTGACGGACGCCGTGGGCTCCATCGACATGCCTGATGCCCAGGACGAGGCGCCGGAGTCCAAGAAGACCCGCAAGGGCGGCAAGCGCGGCAAGAAGGGCCCGCTGAGGCGGCTTGCTCTCTTCTACCGCCAGATCGTCGCGGAGCTGCGCAAGGTCGTCTGGCCGACCCGCAACCAGCTCACGACGTACACGACCGTGGTGATCATCTTCGTGGTCATCATGATCGGCCTGGTCACCGTGATTGACTATGGACTCAGCCACGCCGCCAAGTACGTGTTCGGCTGAGCCGCCAGCGAAGAGCGCCGAGGTACCCGGCGCTCCTTTCGCATGTTCCACCCCTATGTATCCAGGAAGAAGCAGCCACCGTGTCTGACCCGAACGTGAACGACGCCATCGAGCCTGTCGAGTCCGTCGAGGACGAGCTCGACGCCGTCGAGGGCGCGGACAGCGAGGACACCGAGGCCTCCGCCGAGGTCGAGGCTGCCGACGCCGTCGCGGACGACGCCGCCGAGGCGGAGACCGAGGCCGGCGAAGAGGCCGCGGAAGAACTCGAGGAAGAGCCCGAGGACGACCGCGACCCGATCGAGAAGCTCCGCGAGGAACTGCGGGTCCTGCCCGGCGAGTGGTACGTCATCCACACCTACGCCGGCTACGAGAACCGCGTGAAGACCAACCTGGAGCAGCGCGCCGTCTCGCTGAACGTCGAGGACTTCATCTTCCAGGCCGAGGTGCCGCAGGAAGAGGTCGCCCAGATCAAGAACGGCGAGCGCAAGACGATCAAGCAGAACAAGCTCCCGGGCTACGTCCTCGTCCGCATGGACCTGACGAACGAGTCCTGGGGCGTCGTCCGCAACACCCCGGGCGTCACCGGCTTCGTGGGCAACGCCTACGACCCGTACCCGCTGACGCTGGACGAGATCGTCAAGATGCTCGCCCCGGAGGCCGAGGAGAAGGCCGCCCGAGAGGCCGCCGAGGCCGAGGGCAAGCCGGCTCCGCAGCGCAAGGTCGAGGTCCAGGTACTGGACTTCGAGGTCGGCGACTCGGTCACCGTCACCGACGGCCCGTTCGCCACGCTGCAGGCGACCATCAACGAGATCAACCCGGACTCGAAGAAGGTCAAGGGCCTCGTCGAGATCTTCGGCCGCGAGACGCCGGTCGAGCTCTCCTTCGACCAGATCCAGAAGAACTAGCAGTCACCCAGCTTCCGAACAGGTCAGACGGGCTCCTGGAGCCTGCCTGACCTGCTCGGTTTTTGGCCGCACATGGATACCCGTTATCGTTGTGCGGTATGCCTCCATCCGGATGATCCGGATCGGGGGCTGGAAAACTCTCACTAGGACCCGGAGAGAGCAATGCCTCCCAAGAAGAAGAAGGTCACGGGGCTCATCAAGCTCCAGATCCAGGCCGGTGCCGCCAACCCGGCCCCGCCGGTCGGCCCCGCGCTGGGCCAGCACGGCGTCAACATCATGGAGTTCTGCAAGGCCTACAACGCCGCGACCGAGTCGCAGCGTGGCTGGGTGATCCCGGTGGAGATCACGGTCTACGAGGACCGTTCCTTCACCTTCATCACCAAGACCCCGCCGGCCGCGAAGATGATCCTCAAGGCCGCGGGCGTGGAGAAGGGCTCCGGCGAGCCGCACAAGACCAAGGTCGCGAAGATCACGCGTGACCAGGTCCGCGAGATCGCCACCACCAAGATGCCCGACCTCAACGCCAACGACCTGGACGCCGCCGAGAAGATCATCGCCGGCACCGCCCGTTCCATGGGCGTCACGGTCGAGGGCTGAGCCCCAACCCCATCAGCAGAAGTGGCAGGGCCTGCTCGGCCCGGACCACGACTCCTAAGAATCCACAGGAGCAGTAGTGAGCAAGCGCAGCAAGTCCCTTCGCGCTGCGGACGCCAAGGTCGACCGGGAGAAGCTCTACGCCCCGCTCGAGGCCGTCCGTCTCGCCAAGGAGACCTCCACGACCAAGTTCGACGGCACCGTCGAGGTCGCCTTCCGTCTGGGTGTCGACCCGCGCAAGGCCGACCAGATGGTCCGTGGCACCGTGAACCTCCCGCACGGCACCGGTAAGACCGCCCGGGTCCTGGTCTTCGCGACCGGCGACCGTGCCGAGGCCGCGCGTGCCGCGGGCGCCGACATCGTCGGCGCCGACGAGCTGATCGACGAGGTGTCGAAGGGCCGTCTGGACTTCGACGCCGTCGTCGCCACCCCGGACCTCATGGGCAAGGTCGGCCGCCTCGGCCGCGTGCTCGGTCCGCGTGGTCTGATGCCGAACCCGAAGACCGGCACCGTCACCCCCGACGTCGCCAAGGCCGTCACCGAGATCAAGGGCGGCAAGATCGAGTTCCGTGTCGACAAGCACGCGAACCTGCACTTCATCATCGGCAAGTCGTCCTTCGACGACGACAAGCTGGTGGAGAACTACGGCGCGGCGCTGGAGGAGATCCTCCGTCTGAAGCCGTCCGCCGCCAAGGGCCGGTACATCAAGAAGGCCGCCATCACCACCACGATGGGCCCCGGCATCCCGGTTGACCCGAACCGCACCCGCAACCTCCTCGTCGAGGAGGACCCGGCTGCGGTCTGAGCCTGACGGCTCACCCAACCGGTCACGGGCCCCGCACCTCTCACAGGTGCGGGGCCCGTTCCCTTTTCCGGTACGTACGCCGGTGGCCTGGGTTAACGTGCGGGAACCGGATGCGAACGGGGGGACGTATGCAGGGCACGACCGTGTGCCGCGTGGGTCTGGTGCTCGCGGCGGCGACCACGCTGACGGGGGTGGCCGCCTGCACCTCCCCGGGGTCCACCGACGGCCCCGGCAAGGACGACCGGGCCGCGCACGAAAGGTCCGTCGCGGCCCTGCGCTCCGCCGAGCGCGCCACTCGGCGGGCCGAGTCCGCCCGGGTCGAGTCCACGACGACCATGGGCTCGCTGATGTCCATGACCGCCGACGGCACCCTCGGCTGGGGCGACGGCGTCACCGGCACCCTGACCATCACCTACACCGGTGGCACCCTGGCCGACACCATGCGCCGGCTCGGCAGTACCTCCATGGAGGCCCGCTACCTGCCGGACGCCTACTACGCGCGCATGGGCGAGAAGTTCGCCGAGCAGGCCGGCGGCAAACACTGGATCCGGTACGCCTACGAGGACCTGGAAGCCCTCGCCGGGGGCTCCGGCGCCCACCTCGGCGACCAGATGCGCACCACCACGCCGAACCAGTCCGTGAAGCTACTGCTGGCCTCGGGCGACGTCCGAAAGGTCGGCGAGGAGTCCGTGCGCGGCCGGCCCGCCACGCACTATTCCGGCACCGTGGCCGCCGCGGACGTCACCGACGCCGCCCTGAAGAAGCAGCTCACCGAGGCCGGCGTGACCAGTGAGACCGTCGACGTCTGGATCGACGAGCGGAACCTGCTGGCCAAGAAGGTGGAGAAGGCGCGGATGACCACGGGCCTGATGACCCAGACCGCGCACTACGGCGACTACGGCGTGCGGGTCCGGGCCCAGCGGCCCCCGTTGTCCGACACCGGGGACTTCGAGGAACTGATGCGGAAGAAGGCCGGTACGTCCTGAGGTCCCCGTGAATCCGCATAGATCGCGTCCCTCAAGGGCGGGAAGGCGGACACCCGAGAGCGGCGCGAGAAGAGCATCAAACAGTACGAGAAGCTGAGCGTCGGCAAGCTCACGATGGACATGACCATCACCTTCCGCCTCGCCGGCCAAGGACGTCGCCGACCTCGCCGACTTGTTCAAGGAACTCGACGCGAGCTGATCCGTCGTACGGGCGGATTTGCTTGACGGCGATCCGTTCCCGTACTCTCCTACAGAAGCCAAAGACCGCTGGTCGTTACCGCGCGCTCGCATGAGGGCGCGGTGGCCGAAGGATCCGCTGAACGGCGGACGACCCGCGCAGGTGACACTGGAGAAGCTCCCGGAGTCCGCCGCCCCGTGCGTGCGTGCAACCGGTCGAGCTGCGCCCCGTGCCTCTGCGCCGGGGCGTTTCGTTTTCCCCAGTCCTCCTTCGGGTCCGCGCGGTCCGAATCACCCGGAAGGAGGCCGAGGCTCATGGCGAGGCCTGACAAGGTCGATGCCGTCGAGGAGATGCGGGACAAGTTCCGCAACTCGAACGGCGCCGTCGTCACCGCGTACACCGGTCTCACCGTCTCGCAGCTCCAGCAGCTGCGTCGTTCACTCGGTGAGAACGCTAACTACCGTGTGGCGAAGAACACCCTGACCAAGATTGCGGCCAACGAGGCCGGGATCACCTCGATCGACGACCTGTTCACGGGTTCGTCGGCCGTCGCCTTCGTGACCGGTGACCCGGTCGAGGCGGCGAAGGGTCTGCGTGACTTCGCCAAGGACAACCCCAACCTGGTCATCAAGGGCGGCGTCCTTGACGGCAAGGCGTTGTCCGCCGATGAGATCAAGAAGCTTGCGGACCTCGAGTCCCGCGAGGTTCTGCTCTCCAAGCTGGCCGGTGCCATGAAGGGCAAGCAGTCCCAGGCTGCCTCTGTCTTCCAGGCGCTGCCGTCGAAGCTCGTCCGCACCGTGGACGCGCTCCGTGCCAAGCAGGACGAGCAGGGCGGTGCCGAGTAACTCGGCTCGCATCCCGGCCGCCGCTGCCTGAACGCGGAGGCCGTCGCGGGCCACACGTACGCCCGCCTCACCAGTACATCCGGCACCTGCCGATTTAGTGGAAGGACCGCCATCATGGCGAAGCTCAGCCAGGAAGACCTGCTCGCGCAGTTCGAGGAGATGACCCTCATCGAGCTCTCCGAGTTCGTGAAGGCGTTCGAGGAGAAGTTCGACGTCACCGCCGCCGCTGCCGCGCCGGTCGTCGTCGCCGGTGGTGCCGCTGGTGGCGCCGCCGCCGAGGCCGCTGAGGAGAAGGACGAGTTCGACGTCGTCCTCACCGGCGCCGGTGACAAGAAGATCCAGGTCATCAAGGTCGTGCGCGAGCTGACCTCCCTGGGCCTGAAGGAGGCCAAGGACCTGGTCGACGGTGCGCCGAAGCCGGTTCTGGAGAAGGTCAACAAGGAGGCCGCCGACAAGGCGAAGGAGTCCCTCGAGGGCGCCGGTGCCTCCGTCGAGGTCAAGTAAGACCTCCCGGATCCGTCAGGATCCACGACACGTCCCACTGGGCGTGTAACGCGTAAGCGCGGAAGAGCGATCATCCATCCGGGTGGTCGCTCTTCGGCGTTTCCGGGGTCCGGCCACGGTTGCCTTGCACCCTCTGTGACGGGGGGTATGGTGATCTTCGTCGTGACTCTGGGCCGGCCCCGGTTCGGGCAGGGGGGCCTTGACGAACCGCACGCAGCGCGCAATTCTCAGGACGCGTCGTCACAAGGATCCGAATCCGAGGTATGGATCGGCGACGAAGAGGGCAGTATCAACGTGCGTTGAGGGCAGCGCCTTGTCGCAGGAGTGGAACAACGAGGGTGAACACGGGTTTCAGAACCCGGACTGGACATCAGTGTGCCGTGTGGCTACACTGACCCTTTGCGCTGCCTGTTAGCTGTCCCCTGCCCGTCACCAGGGGTTCGCCCTCGCTCGAGCATCGAGACAAGACCACGTCCGACCAGGCCTTTCGGCCGGATCGGCACAGCTTGTCTCCGTGTACGGGAGAGGGGCCGGTACGCGCGTAGTGAGTCCGAGCCCTCGGAAGGACCCCCTCTTGGCCGCCTCGCGCAATGCCTCGACCGCGAATACGAACAACGCCGCCAGCACCGCCCCGCTGCGCATCTCTTTTGCAAAGATCAAGGAGCCTCTCGAGGTTCCGAACCTGCTCGCGCTGCAGACCGAGAGCTTCGACTGGCTGCTCGGTAACACGGCCTGGCAGAGTCGGGTCGAGGAGGCTCTGGAGAACGGTCAGGACGTCCCCACCAAGTCCGGGCTCGAGGAGATCTTCGAGGAGATCTCCCCGATCGAGGACTTCAGCGGGTCGATGTCGCTGACCTTCCGCGACCACCGCTTCGAGCCGCCCAAGAACTCGATCGACGAGTGCAAGGAGCGCGACTTCACGTACGCGGCCCCGCTCTTCGTCACCGCCGAGTTCACCAACAACGAGACCGGCGAGATCAAGTCCCAGACGGTCTTCATGGGCGACTTCCCGCTCATGACGAACAAGGGCACCTTCGTCATCAACGGCACCGAGCGTGTCGTGGTGTCGCAGCTCGTCCGTTCGCCCGGTGTCTACTTCGACTCCTCCATCGACAAGACGTCCGACAAGGACATCTTCTCCGCGAAGATCATCCCGTCCCGGGGTGCCTGGCTGGAGATGGAGATCGACAAGCGCGACATGGTCGGTGTCCGCATCGACCGCAAGCGCAAGCAGTCCGTCACCGTCCTGCTCAAGGCGCTCGGCTGGACCACCGAGCAGATCCTCGAGGAGTTCGGCGAGTACGAGTCCATGCGCGCCACCCTGGAGAAGGACCACACCCAGGGCCAGGACGACGCGCTGCTCGACATCTACCGCAAGCTGCGTCCGGGCGAGCCCCCCACGCGTGAGGCCGCGCAGACGCTGCTCGAGAACCTCTACTTCAACCCCAAGCGCTACGACCTGGCCAAGGTCGGCCGCTACAAGGTCAACAAGAAGCTGGGTGCGGACGCTCCGCTGGACGCGGGCATCCTGACCGTCGAGGACATCATCTCGACGATCAAGTACCTGGTGAAGCTGCACGCGGGCGAGACCGAGACGGTCGGCGACAGCGGTACGAACATCGTCGTCGAGACCGACGACATCGACCACTTCGGCAACCGTCGCCTGCGCAGCGTCGGCGAGCTCATCCAGAACCAGGTCCGTACGGGTCTGGCGCGTATGGAGCGTGTCGTCCGCGAGCGGATGACGACCCAGGACGTCGAGGCGATCACGCCGCAGACCCTGATCAACATCCGGCCGGTCGTCGCCTCCATCAAGGAGTTCTTCGGCACCAGCCAGCTGTCGCAGTTCATGGACCAGAACAACCCGCTGTCGGGTCTGACGCACAAGCGGCGTCTCTCCGCGCTCGGCCCGGGTGGTCTGTCCCGTGAGCGGGCCGGCTTCGAGGTCCGTGACGTGCACCCCTCGCACTACGGCCGCATGTGCCCGATCGAGACCCCTGAAGGCCCGAACATCGGTCTGATCGGTTCGCTCGCCTCCTACGGCCGGGTCAACGCGTTCGGTTTCGTCGAGACCCCCTACCGCAAGGTGTTCGAGGGCCAGGTCACCGACGAGGTCGACTACCTGACCGCCGACGAGGAGGACCGCTTCGTCATCGCGCAGGCCAACGCGCCGTTGACGGACGACCTCCGCTTCGCCGAGGCCCGCGTGCTGGTCCGGCGCAAGGGCGGCGAGGTCGACTACGTCACCGGCGAGGACGTGGACTACATGGACGTCTCGCCGCGCCAGATGGTGTCGGTCGCGACCGCCATGATCCCCTTCCTCGAGCACGACGACGCCAACCGTGCCCTCATGGGCGCGAACATGATGCGTCAGGCCGTACCGCTGATCAAGTCCGAGTCCCCGCTCGTCGGCACCGGCATGGAGTACCGCTCCGCGGTCGACGCCGGCGACGTGGTCAAGGCCGAGAAGGCCGGTGTGGTCCAGGAGGTCTCCGCGGACTACATCACCACCGCCAACGACGACGGCACGTACATCACGTACCGCCTGGCCAAGTTCGCCCGCTCCAACCAGGGCACCTCGGTCAACCAGAAGGTCATCGTCGCCGAGGGCGACCGGATCATCGAGGGCCAGGTCCTCGCCGACGGTCCGGCCACCCAGCAGGGCGAGATGGCGCTGGGCAAGAACCTGCTCGTGGCGTTCATGCCGTGGGAGGGTCACAACTACGAGGACGCGATCATCCTGTCGCAGCGCCTCGTGCAGGACGACGTCCTCTCCTCGATCCACATCGAGGAGCACGAGGTCGACGCCCGTGACACCAAGCTCGGCCCCGAGGAGATCACCCGGGACATCCCGAACGTCTCCGAGGAGGTCCTCGCCGACCTCGACGAGCGCGGCATCATCCGCATCGGTGCCGAGGTCATCGCCGGTGACATCCTCGTCGGCAAGGTCACGCCCAAGGGTGAGACCGAGCTGACGCCCGAGGAGCGCCTGCTGCGCGCGATCTTCGGTGAGAAGGCCCGTGAGGTCCGTGACACCTCGCTGAAGGTGCCGCACGGCGAGACCGGCAAGGTCATCGGTGTGCGCGTCTTCGACCGCGAAGAGGGCGACGAGCTTCCCCCCGGTGTGAACCAGCTGGTGCGCGTCTACGTCGCGCAGAAGCGCAAGATCACCGACGGTGACAAGCTCGCCGGCCGGCACGGCAACAAGGGCGTCATCTCGAAGATCCTGCCGATCGAGGACATGCCGTTCCTGGAGGACGGCACCCCGGTCGACATCATCCTCAACCCGCTCGGTGTCCCGTCCCGAATGAACCCGGGACAGGTTCTGGAAATCCACCTCGGCTGGCTCGCCAGCCAGGGCTGGGACGTCTCCGGTCTCGCCGACGAGTGGGCGCAGCGCCTGCAGGCCATCGACGCCGACCAGGTCCCGCCGCGGACCAACGTCGCGACGCCGGTCTTCGACGGTGCCCGCGAGGACGAGCTGGCCGGTCTGCTGGAGCACACCATCCCGAACCGCGACGGCGAGCGCATGGTGCTCCCGTCCGGCAAGGCGCGGCTGTTCGACGGCCGCTCCGGTGAGCCGTTCCCGGAGCCGATCTCGGTCGGCTACATGTACATCCTCAAGCTGCACCACCTGGTCGACGACAAGCTGCACGCCCGTTCGACCGGTCCGTACTCCATGATCACCCAGCAGCCGCTGGGTGGTAAGGCCCAGTTCGGTGGCCAGCGGTTCGGCGAGATGGAGGTGTGGGCACTCGAGGCGTACGGCGCCGCCTACGCGCTCCAGGAACTGCTGACCATCAAGTCCGACGACGTCACCGGCCGCGTGAAGGTCTACGAGGCCATCGTCAAGGGCGAGAACATCCCCGAGCCCGGCATCCCCGAGTCCTTCAAGGTGCTCATCAAGGAGATGCAGTCTCTCTGCCTGAACGTGGAGGTGCTGTCCAGCGACGGTATGTCCATCGAGATGCGTGACACCGACGAGGACGTCTTCCGCGCTGCGGAGGAGCTCGGCATCGACCTGTCCCGGCGCGAGCCGAGCAGCGTCGAAGAGGTCTGACGGGAGTCCGGCGGACCTTGGGAGACCAAGGTCCGTCGGCCCCAGGACCCCCGTATCAGACCAAAGACTTACAACCCTGAGAGGGATTGACGCATAGTGCTCGACGTCAACTTCTTCGACGAGCTCCGGATCGGTCTGGCTACCGCTGACGACATCCGTCAGTGGAGCCACGGCGAGGTCAAGAAGCCCGAGACCATCAACTACCGCACGCTCAAGCCCGAAAAGGACGGACTCTTCTGCGAGAAGATCTTCGGTCCGACCCGGGACTGGGAGTGCTACTGCGGCAAGTACAAGCGTGTCCGCTTCAAGGGCATCATCTGTGAGCGCTGTGGCGTCGAGGTCACGCGCGCCAAGGTGCGCCGTGAGCGGATGGGCCACATCGAGCTCGCCGCGCCCGTCACGCACATCTGGTACTTCAAGGGCGTCCCGTCGCGGCTGGGTTACCTGCTCGACCTCGCCCCGAAGGACCTGGAGAAGGTCATCTACTTCGCGGCGTACATGATCACGTACGTCGACGAGGAGCGCCGTACGCGCGACCTGCCCTCGCTGGAGGCCCACGTCTCCGTCGAGCGCCAGCAGATCGAGCAGCGCCGCGACGCCGACCTGGAGGCCCGCGCCAAGAAGCTCGAGACCGACCTGGCCGAGCTGGAGGCCGAGGGCGCCAAGGCCGACGTGCGCCGCAAGGTGCGCGAGGGTGCCGAGCGCGAGATGAAGCAGCTGCGCGACCGTGCGCAGCGCGAGATCGACCGGCTCGACGAGGTGTGGAACCGGTTCAAGAACCTCAAGGTCCAGGACCTCGAGGGCGACGAGCTGCTCTACCGCGAGCTGCGCGACCGCTTCGGCACGTACTTCGACGGTTCGATGGGTGCTGCGGCGCTGCAGAAGCGCCTGGAGTCCTTCGACCTCGACGAGGAGGCCGAGCGTCTCCGCGAGATCATCCGTACCGGCAAGGGCCAGAAGAAGACCCGTGCGCTCAAGCGCCTGAAGGTCGTCTCCGCGTTCCTGCAGACCAGCAACAGCCCCAAGGGCATGGTGCTCGACTGCGTGCCGGTCATCCCGCCGGACCTTCGCCCGATGGTGCAGCTGGACGGTGGCCGCTTCGCGACCTCCGACCTGAACGACCTGTACCGCCGTGTGATCAACCGGAACAACCGCCTGAAGCGGCTTCTCGACCTCGGCGCGCCCGAGATCATCGTGAACAACGAGAAGCGCATGCTCCAGGAGGCCGTCGACGCGCTGTTCGACAACGGCCGCCGTGGTCGTCCCGTCACGGGTCCCGGTAACCGCCCGCTGAAGTCCCTCAGCGACATGCTGAAGGGTAAGCAGGGTCGCTTCCGTCAGAACCTGCTCGGTAAGCGTGTGGACTACTCCGCGCGTTCCGTGATCGTCGTCGGTCCGCAGCTGAAGCTGCACCAGTGCGGTCTGCCGAAGGCGATGGCGCTGGAGCTCTTCAAGCCGTTCGTGATGAAGCGCCTGGTCGACCTGAACCACGCGCAGAACATCAAGAGCGCCAAGCGCATGGTCGAGCGCGGCCGCACGGTCGTGTACGACGTGCTGGAAGAGGTCATCGCGGAGCACCCGGTTCTGCTGAACCGTGCGCCCACGCTGCACCGCCTCGGCATCCAGGCCTTCGAGCCGCAGCTGGTCGAGGGCAAGGCCATTCAGATCCACCCGCTCGTCTGCACCGCGTTCAACGCGGACTTCGACGGTGACCAGATGGCCGTGCACCTGCCGCTGTCCGCGGAGGCGCAGGCCGAGGCCCGCATCCTGATGCTGTCCTCGAACAACATCCTCAAGCCCGCCGACGGCCGTCCGGTGACGATGCCGACCCAGGACATGGTCCTCGGTCTGTTCTTCCTCACCACCGACGGCGAGATGCGCGACCTCAAGGGCGAGGGCCGTTCCTTCGCCTCGGTCGCCGAGGCGATCATGGCCTTCGACGCGGGCGAGCTGTCGCTCCAGTCGAGGATCGACGTCCGCTTCCCGGTCGGCACCATCCCGCCGCGTGGCTGGACCCCGCCGGCGCGTGAGGAGGGTGAGCCCGAGTGGCAGCAGGGTGACAGCTTCCGGCTGAACACCACCCTGGGCCGTGCGCTCTTCAACGAGCTGCTGCCCGAGGACTACCCGTTCGTCGACTACGAGGTCGGCAAGAAGCAGCTCTCCGAGATCGTCAACGACCTCGCCGAGCGCTACCCGAAGGTCATCGTGGCGGCGACGCTCGACAACCTGAAGGCGGCCGGCTTCTTCTGGGCGACCCGCTCCGGCGTCACCGTGGCCATCTCCGACGTCGTCGTTCCCGAGGCGAAGAAGGAGATCGTCCGCGGGTACGAGGCGCAGGACGAGAAGGTCCAGAAGCAGTACGAGCGCGGTCTGATCACCAAGGACGAGCGCACGCAGGAGCTCATCGCGATCTGGACCAAGGCGACCAACGAGGTCGCCGAGGCGATGAACGACAACTTCCCGAAGACCAACCCGATCTTCATGATGGTGAACTCGGGTGCACGAGGCAACATGATGCAGATGCGTCAGATCGCCGGTATGCGTGGTCTGGTGTCGAACGCGAAGAACGAGACGATCCCGCGTCCCATTAAGGCCTCCTTCCGTGAGGGCCTGTCCGTGCTGGAGTACTTCATCTCCACGCACGGTGCCCGTAAGGGTCTGGCGGACACCGCTCTGCGTACCGCCGACTCGGGTTACCTCACCCGTCGTCTGGTCGACGTCTCCCAGGACGTCATCATTCGCGAGGAGGACTGCGGCACCGAGCGCGGTCTGCGTCTGAAGATCGCCGGCCGGAACGCCGAGGGCACGCTGCTCAAGGCGGAGGACGCCGAGACGTCCGTGTACGCGCGCTGCCTCGCCGAGGACATCGTGGTCGACGGCAAGGTGCTGGCCCCGGCCGGTACCGACCTCGGCGACGTGCTCATCGACGAGCTGGTCCGCCACGGCGTCGAGGAGGTCAAGACCCGCTCGGTCCTGACCTGCGAGTCCGCCGTCGGCACCTGCGCGATGTGCTACGGCCGTTCGCTGGCCACCGGCAAGCTGGTCGACATCGGTGAGGCGGTCGGCATCATCGCCGCCCAGTCCATCGGTGAGCCCGGTACCCAGCTGACGATGCGTACCTTCCACACCGGTGGTGTGGCCGGTGACGACATCACCCAGGGTCTGCCGCGTGTCGTCGAGCTCTTCGAGGCCCGTACCCCGAAGGGTGTCGCCCCGATCTCCGAGGCCTCCGGCCGCGTCCGGATCGAGGAGACCGAGAAGACCAAGAAGATCGTCATCACGCCGGACGACGGCAGCGACGAGACGGCGTACCCGATCTCGAAGCGCGCCCGACTCCTGGTCAGCGAGGGCGAGCACGTCGAGGTGGGCCAGAAGCTCACCGTGGGTGCCACCAACCCGCACGACGTGCTGCGCATCCTGGGTCAGCGTGCCGTCCAGGTCCACCTGGTCGGCGAGGTCCAGAAGGTCTACAACTCGCAGGGTGTGTCGATCCACGACAAGCACATCGAGATCATCATCCGGCAGATGCTCCGCCGCGTGACGATCATCGAGTCCGGCGACGCCGAGCTGCTGCCCGGCGAGCTGGTCGAGCGCTCGAAGTTCGAGACCGAGAACCGTCGTGTGGTCCAGGAGGGCGGTCACCCGGCCTCCGGTCGTCCGCAGCTGATGGGTATCACCAAGGCCTCGCTGGCGACGGAATCCTGGCTGTCGGCCGCCTCCTTCCAGGAGACGACCCGAGTCCTGACGGACGCGGCGATCAACGCCAAGTCCGACAGCCTCATCGGCCTCAAGGAGAACGTCATCATCGGTAAGCTCATCCCGGCCGGTACGGGTCTGTCCCGCTACCGCAACATCCGGGTCGAGCCGACCGAGGAGGCCAAGGCCGCGATGTACTCGGCCGTCGGCTACGACGACATCGACTACTCGCCGTTCGGCACGGGCTCCGGCCAGGCTGTGCCGCTGGAGGACTACGACTACGGTCCGTACAACCAGTAAGCGAGTCGCTTGAGCCGGAGGGCGGTCACCTTGGGGTGGCCGCCCTCCGGCGTTTCAGTGCCGGCTCTCCAGATGCGCCTGTAAGCGATGGAGCCGGGTGTGGACATCGGGATGGGAGTCGAGCAGCCGCGCGATCACCCCCTCCTTCGTGAAGGCGGCACCCAGCGCGGCGGCCGGGACGCGAGGGGACTCCTCCCGGTCGCACTCCTGGTGCAGTACGGCCATCAGCTGGGGCGCGAAGCCGAGGCCCGCGGCATGCTCGTCGGCCCGGAGCTCTGAGCGCCGGGACACGGCGGCCACCAGATACGGCGTGGCCAGCGGCAGGAAGATCAGCCCGTACGTGGCGGTCGCCAGTGCGACCACGGCCGCGCCGGACACGCCGATCACCACAGCGGCCACACCTGTCGGGAGCCGGTCCAGCCGGGTGGCCAGCCGCAGCAGCAGACGCCAGGCGAGCCGGGCCGGCAGCGCGTACCAGAGGGACAGCAGGGAGGCCCACGCGTGTCCCCGCGTGTGGTGACCCAGCTCGTGGGCGAGGACACCGGCGAGTTGCCCGGGCGTCAGTGTCCGCAGCGAGTGACTGGTCACGCCGACGATGTGACCGGCCGCCGCCATGGCGTTGACCGCGTCGCTTTCCTCGATCCACAGCTGGTAGACGCCTGCGTCCACTCCGGCCCGGGCGGTCACCTCGCGCCAGACGGGCCGCAGCCGCCCGTCCTCCTCCGGGGTGGGGTAGCGCAGTCTGAACAGCCACCGGGCCATGAGCCGCTCGCACGGCCGGTGGAAGACCAGCGTTCCGCTCACGACCCAGCAGCCGAAGAGAAGCCACCACGGCAGATTGCTCGGGTAGGACAGGGCGTACGACACGACGAAGACGACGGCCAGACTGGCCGCCACGTGGGGAAGGTGCAGCGCCAGCGAGCCGATGGCGGTGATGTCCGTCCCGCGCTGCCGAGCGGCTATGTGGACGCGGCCGGGGCGGCGGGGGAGGTCGCCGTGGTCCGGTGGGGACGTGGTCATGGGACTTCCTTTCCGTGCGGGGCAGAGAGCGGCGAGGTTCAGGCGAGGAGCATCGATCCGGGGAACAGCACGGTCGCGCAGCCGAACGAGATCAGTCCGGTCCGGATCCAGAAGTGCTTGCGGGCGGCGATGCCGCTTGTCTCGGCGAGGGCGAGCAAGACGCCACGGACGGGGTCGCGGCCCGTCTCGACGAGGGCCGCGCTCAGCCGGCCGGTTTGTGCGGCTCGTCGTACGTCGCCGAAGTAGGTGAGCGGTCGGCCGGGCGTCCAGCGGTTGCTTCGGTAGCGGGGCATGACCGCCAGCAGGAGGGCGAACAGCGCGACGACCAAGGACACCGCCCCGGCCCACCACAGCAGAGCGGCGGGCATGGGGAGCTGAGCGGGACTCCACCCGCGGTCGGTCAGCAGCGCGGCCAGCACGCCCGCCGAGATGCCGAGCGCGCCGACCAGAACGGTGGCCTTCGCGTCGGCGCGGGCGATCTCGCCGCGGAGGTCGGCGAGCAGCTGGGCGCCCGCGCGCATCTCCGGATCGTCCGGTGGGTTCATGTGCCGGACTCCGGCTCGTCCTCGGGCGGGGTGGACGGGTCCGTGGTCCGCAGGATGGCCTTCATCCGCTCGGCGATGAGCTTGTGGGGCTCATCGAGCTGGTAGCCCTCCAGTTGCTTGTTCTCCAAGGCTTGGTTGATCAGGCTCACTTGGGTGTCCAGCAGCCGGTTCTGGCCTGCCTGGAGGTGGTCCAGGACGAGCTTTGTCTCGTCGGGGTGGTACGCCAGGTGCAGGGCGAGCGCGGCGGTGCCGCCCCTGGCCAAGGTGAGTTCGTAGAACCTGATCTGTTCGGCCCTGCGCTCGGCCTCGTACGACTCGCGAAGCAGGGCCGCCGCGTGCTCCGGTTTCGCGGCCTCCAGTTCGTGCCGAGCGGTGCGCAGGCGGGCCTGGTGGGAACGCTCGGTGGCGTCGTGGCGCAGGCGTACGGAGCAGGTGACGTGCAGGCCCTGGGCCTGGCCGAGCCAGGTCGCGTCCCGCACCGCCTGCTGTACGGCCTGCTCCGCCTCGGGCCCGGCCTCGATGGGATGGCGGCGGCCGGCGGCACGCATCAGCGGCAGCAGCTCACGTGTGAGCAGGCCGGGCACGTCCCGCTCCTGGCTGCGGACGAACAGCGCCGGATGGGCGACCCGCCAGCCCACGTCGGCGGTGACCTCGAACTCGAAGCTGTCCACCAGGCTGGGCAGGGGCACATTCAGCTGGAAGGCGTGCGGGTCCGTATCCACCTCGTACACAGCGATGTAGCGCCGCACGGATGTCGGACGGTCGGGCGGCCGGAAGGTCTCGTACGCCCCCTTTCGTGTCACGCAGACCAGGGCGTGGTCGATGCGCCCGGTGAAACGCCGGCCCCCGAGGTGGAAGCGCGGGAGCTGCCAGACGGTGCGGACGGGGTCCGCGTCGGTATGAGGGGCTGCGGGGGGCTGGGGCTGCTGCTGGAACCAGTCCAGTTGCTCTTGCTCGGGATGTTCCATGGTTGGCCTCCGAAAGCGGGTCAGTCGAGGGAGAGGCGCTTCAGCAGCCGATCCGCGGCCGGCGAGGAGGCTCCTCTGGAGTCGCGGACCGCGCGCAGCAGATGGCTGACCCGCTGTTGGTTGGTGGGAGTGGTGACGAGGACGCCGAGCAGCGCGGCGAGGGCCGACTCGGACTCCGGATCGTCGTCGGCCCTACGCACCCAGCCGCGAAGGACGCCGAGGGCCTGCGGGTTGTGCGTCCGGTCGGTGAGCAGCGCGTCCCAGAACACGGCCAGGTGCCGGGCGGCCGCCGGGTCCTCGGCCGCCGCGGCCCGCGCGTACCAGTCGAGGACGGGCGGGCGGTCGCTCTCGTCGTCCTTCGCCTGCTTGCAGGCCTGGAGGAAGGCGAGCAGGGCGTGCGGACGGACCGCGCGGTCGGTGCGCAGGAGTTCGGCCAGGGTTGCCAGTACGGGGTCCCGAACGGCGAGGAGCAGGAGTTCGAGGGCGTCGGCGAGCTGGCGGGCCTCCTCCGGCACCTCGTCCTTCTTCTGGCTGCTCTCGACTTCGGGGGACGGAGGCCGGTGCATGGCGTCCACGAGGGCCGCCAGGGTCTCCTTGTGGTGCACCGGCCCCAGAAGGCCGTAGGCGCGGATCGCCGTCCAGCGGCGGCTCTCGGCGTCCCCGGTGCACCAGTCGTGCAGGATCCGGGAGACGGTCGGCACGTTCAGCAACTGGGCCATGGTGAGGGCGTTGGCCGCGGTCAGCCACGCATGCGGCTTACGGCCGTCCGCCCACGGCTCGATGAGGTGGGCCATGGCGGACGACAGATCGGCGGTGGCGAGCAGGGCCGCCGCCGACGACGCGCGGGTCCGCACCAGAGGACGGCGGTCGTCGGCCAGGTTGCGGATCCACTCCGCGAAGGCCGGGCGGGCGGACGGGTGGAGGTTCCATACCTCCTCCAGCAACATCGGAGCCGTCCGTTCGTCCCGGAACCGGGCGCAGAACCTGCCCTCCAGAGGACCCCACTCGGTGACCTCCGCGGTCACGTACCCGTCGGCGTGCGCGAGCCGAAGCCGCTCCTCGCGGGAGCTGCCGAAGACGGGGATGGACGGCGGCAGACCGGGGTCCTGGATCTTATGCAGGCGTACGAAGAGGCCGTCCGCGAGCTCGGCGGTCACCGCGTACGGCGCCTTGTCGAACACGGCGAGCGAGACAAGGAACGCCTTGTCGCGCAGCTCGGGCTTCTCCTCCGTGAGCCAGCGGGACACCCGGCTCGCCACGGCCGTTTCGCCGAAGGCGGCCAGCTTCGGCTCGTCGATCTCGCCGCGATGGTGTGCGACGAGCGGCAGCGCGAACCGCCTGATGTCGTCCGGGCGGTGGTGACGGGCGAGGAACTCCTTCACCGCTGTCAGCCCGAACAGCTCCGGCCAGGCGGACTCACCGGTCCTGTGGGTGACGTGGGCGTGGAGCATGTCCTCGGCCGAGGGCGGCTCCCACCGCACGAAGGGCACGCCACCCAGTGCCGCCGAGGGCTCGACGGTGATCACCAGATGGGCTCGGGTGCGCTCCAGCTGTTCGCGAAGTGCCAGCAGCTGGGCTTCGCGCAGGGGGCGGTTCCGGCTGACGGCCAGGTCGCACAGGACGTATCCGGCCGAGGTGTCCACCTGGTCGGACAGCGCCGAGAACGACGCGGGGGGAACGAGGGAGCGCATCCGGTCGACGCCCAGCCGGCGCAGCAGCATCAGCGCGGCGGAACGGCGGCCCGTCTCGCGTCCGCCGGACAGGATGACCAGGCTGTCGTTCCTCAGCCGTGCGAGCGCCTTGTCGAAGCTGTCGCAGCCCCGGAAGACGTCCGCCAGTTCGTCGATCTCCGACTGGGGGATCGGCCCGGACAGCGTGCGGGGTGTCTCGGCCGGGCCACCGAAGTGGAAGTGCTGGTCGCCGTTGTGCGTGCCGCCCGTCTGGCCGAACTGGTCGCGGGTGACCAGGGTGGAGACGAAGTCCGGGCCGTGCGCGATCAGGTCCCGGCGCGCGGCCCACGCTTCCTGCCTCGGCTGTTCCCCGGCTGCCTCTTCCTGCTTCTTCTGATCGCCGTCCTGCGCGGTCTCGTCGGCTGGTTTCGCCGCGCCGACTGCCGCTTCCTCCTGGCTCATCGGCGCTCGTCCCGGGCACGGCCGGTGAAGTCGAAGTGCTGGTCTCCGTAGTGCGTGCCGCCCGCCTGACCGTACTGGTCGCCGCCGATGCGGATGTCGTCGTGCCGGGGGGCGGGTGCGTCCGGGCCCGTCGCGGCGGCCCCAGTGGAGGCCTCGGGGGAGCCCGGCGTGCCCGGCTCCCCGTGCACCCAAGCCACCGTGGGCCCCTCCTTCGTGCCCACGGTCACCCGGTGGAACTCCTCCGGGCGCACGCCCAGCGGCCCGTGCCGTACCACCCCCTGGTAGACGCTTTCCGACACACACAGCACGTAGTCGGACTCGCGTTGCTTCAGGGCGTCGCGCAGCGGGTCGGAGTTCAGGAGGCGGACCGCGTGGTTGAGGTCCGAGCCGACCCAGCCGTCGAGTTCGTCGACCGCGACGTAGCCGGAGGACAGGACGATGCGCAGGCGCATGCGGGCGCTGGTCGCCAGGAGGCGGTTCTTGTTGTGGAGCAGGGCGGGGGTCTCGGTCAGGAGTGTCTTGATCACGGCCGGTACGGGGACCGCGGTGTCGATGAGCTCCATGACGGAGTCGCCACGGTCGGCGCGCAGGCGGGCCGTCTCGTCGACGGCGGCGTCGAGCAGGGTCGCGTCCACGACGTCGTAGAGGACCCGGCGGAGGAACGCCTGTTCCACGTCGTCGCGTGAGCCGTATTGCTCGATGTCGAAGAGGAGGATCGTGCGGTACACGGGGTCGGTCATGGCTACCTCTCGCGCGTCGGTGTCCGTTGCCGAGCACGATGGCGGGCCGCGGGCGAGCCTCAGAGGACCGATGACATGGAGGGAGTGTGACCGTTTGCACAGACCGGAGGGCGCGGATGTGCGTCAGGCCGAGCTCTCGCCGGCTATGCGGCGCAGGACGTCGGGGCGGAGTACGACGATGCGGCGGCGCCGGGTGGCGACGACCTGCCGGTCCCGCAGCTCCTTGAGGAGCCGGGCCACCGCCTCGCGCGAGGAGCCGACCGAGCCGGCGAACTCCTGCTGACTGAGCCCGATGGTGAGTTCGATGCCCTCGTCGGTCCGGCTGCCGTGGGTGCGGAGCAGTTCCAGGAGCAGTACGGCCAGCCGCTCCCGCACGGTGAGTGCCGCCCACTCCAGCCGCCGACGGTCGGTCGATCGCTGCCGGTCCGTGGACAGGCTCAGCAGCTGCAACGCCACCGGGGGGTGGTCCGAGACGAAGACGGTGAAGCGGGCCTGGTCGATGACGACCGCCTCGACCGGCTCCAGAGCCGTCACGGTCGCCGAGCGGTGGCGGCCGGTCAGTGCCGCGCCCTCACCGATGATGTCGCCGGGACCGCGCAGGGCGAGCAGGGCCTCGTAGCCGTTGACCGCGATCGCGGTGACCTTGGTCCAGCCGTGCAGCAACAGCAGGACGTGGGACGAGGGCTCGTCCTGGTGCAGGATGACGCCGCGGGCCGGGTAGCGCAGGGGGCGGCCGATGGCGAGCAGGGCGGCGCGGTCCTCCTTCTCCAGCCGGGCGAGGAACGGGACGCCGTCGTCGTCCCACGCTCGTGCCTGCCCCCCGGTCATCCCGCCGCCCCCCGCGTTCACCAGTGCCGATGCCTGTCGCGTACAGGCAGTCAACGTACTTGAGATGACCATGGGAGGAACGGGCGACAATCAGCCGCCTGGCCGATGATCGCCATCCGGCCGTGGACGCACCGGTGCCGGAATCGCCGCTTCGGCGCATCATGGAAGGACTCCGGCTCCCGGGGAGGTGCTCCGTGTCGCAGCCGCCCTACCCGTCCTGGCAGCCCTGGCAGGGCCCCAGCGCCCCGTCCATGCTCGCCTCGCACGCCGATCGGGAGCGGGCCGTGGATGTGCTCAGAGCCGGGTACGGCGAGGGGCGGATGGAGCACGAGGAGTTCGAGAAGCGGGTGGCGCGGGCGTACGCGGCGCGGACCGTGGGGGAGCTGGCGATGCTCGTCGCCGATCTGCCTCAGGGGCCTCTGCCGCAGTCGGCCGGGGTCATGCCCGTGCCGCGGACGTTTCTGCCCGTGCCGCGGCCGCAGACGAACGGGAAGGCTGTGGCGGCCGGCGTGTGCGGGCTGCTGTGTCTGCCGACCATGGGGCTGACGGGGATCCCGGCCGTGGTGCTGGGACACGTGGCGCGGGCCGAGATCCGCAGCCGGGGGGAGCTGGGGGACGGGCTCGCGCTGACCGGTCTCGTACTCGGGTGGTTGTCCACGGCCGGCTGGGCACTCGTCCTGGTGTTGCTGACGGTGGTGTCCATCGCGGCCGGGTGACGCCCGGGCAGCGAGAAACGTGCGCAAATCGGACAGCCGTCATCGAATTGAAGATCGATAACGGCCGGGGGGCTTGACATGTCCCGCATGGCGATGTGGGCGGCACCCATTTGTTTTGACCGCAGCGAATGCGATAGGTACGCTCAGACCTTGTGCCTGGGGTGTGCCCTGGCTCTCGTGCGTGCCATGAACCGCACGTCGAGCTGATGGCGGCCACCGTGATCCGCGCTTAATTCTGCCTGGCGGCGGAAGTCCGCGGGATTCGACACACCCGACCGCGTGGGTCGGCGACGTTCCAGGTTAGCTTCACCTATCGGCACACAGAAACCGGAGAAGTAGTGCCTACGATCCAGCAGCTGGTCCGCAAGGGCCGGCAGGACAAGGTCGAGAAGAACAAGACGCCCGCACTCGAGGGTTCCCCTCAGCGTCGTGGCGTCTGCACGCGTGTGTTCACGACCACCCCGAAGAAGCCGAACTCGGCCCTGCGTAAGGTCGCGCGTGTGCGTCTGACCAGCGGGATCGAGGTCACCGCTTACATTCCGGGTGAGGGACACAACCTGCAGGAGCACTCCATCGTGCTCGTGCGCGGCGGCCGTGTGAAGGACCTGCCGGGTGTTCGCTACAAGATCATCCGCGGCTCGCTCGACACCCAGGGTGTCAAGAACCGCAAGCAGGCTCGCAGCCGTTACGGCGCCAAGAAGGAGAAGTAAGAATGCCTCGTAAGGGCCCCGCCCCGAAGCGCCCGGTCATCATCGACCCGGTCTACGGTTCTCCTCTGGTGACCTCCCTGATCAACAAGGTGCTGCTGAACGGCAAGCGCTCCACCGCCGAGCGCATCGTCTACGGCGCCATGGAGGGCCTGCGCGAGAAGACCGGCAACGACCCGGTCATCACGCTGAAGCGCGCTCTCGAGAACATCAAGCCGACCCTCGAGGTCAAGTCCCGCCGTGTCGGTGGCGCCACCTACCAGGTGCCGGTCGAGGTCAAGCCCGGCCGCGCCAACACCCTGGCGCTGCGCTGGCTGGTTGGTTACTCCCGCGCCCGTCGCGAGAAGACCATGACCGAGCGTCTCCTCAACGAGCTTCTCGATGCCTCCAACGGCCTCGGTGCGGCCGTGAAGAAGCGCGAGGACACCCACAAGATGGCCGAGTCCAACAAGGCCTTCGCGCACTACCGCTGGTAGTCGCTACCCACATCGAGACCGAGAGAAGACTGAAGCCTTATGGCTACCACTTCACTTGACCTGGCCAAGGTCCGCAACATCGGGATCATGGCCCACATCGACGCGGGCAAGACGACCACCACCGAGCGGATCCTGTTCTACACCGGCGTTTCGTACAAGATCGGTGAGGTCCACGACGGCGCTGCCACCATGGACTGGATGGAGCAGGAGCAGGAGCGTGGCATCACGATCACCTCTGCTGCCACCACCTGTCACTGGCCGCTCGAGGACAACGACTACACCATCAACATCATCGACACCCCGGGTCACGTCGACTTCACCGTCGAGGTGGAGCGCTCCCTGCGCGTGCTCGACGGTGCCGTGACGGTGTTCGACGGTGTTGCCGGCGTTGAGCCCCAGTCCGAGACGGTGTGGCGTCAGGCGGACCGCTACGGCGTCCCGCGTATCTGCTTCGTCAACAAGCTCGACCGCACCGGTGCCGAGTTCCACCGCTGCGTCGACATGATCAGCGACCGCCTGGGCGCGCAGCCGCTGGTCATGCAGCTGCCGATCGGTGCCGAGGCGGACTTCAAGGGCGTCATCGACCTCGTGACGATGAAGGCCCTGGTCTGGTCGGCCGAGGCGACCAAGGGCGAGATGTACGACACCGTCGACATCCCGGACACCCACGTCGAGGCTGCCGAGGAGTACCGCGGCAAGCTGCTCGAGGCCGTCGCCGAGAACGACGAAGAGCTGATGGAGCTGTACCTGGAGGGCACCGAGCCCACCGTGGAGCAGCTCTACGCCGCGATCCGTCGCATCACCATCGCGTCCGGCAAGGGCGACGGCACCACCGTCACCCCCGTGTTCTGCGGTACCGCGTTCAAGAACAAGGGCGTTCAGCCCCTGCTCGACGCGGTCGTGCGCTACCTGCCCACCCCGCTCGACGTCGAGGCCATCGAGGGCCACGACGTCAAGGACCCGGAGCAGGTCATCGCGCGCAAGCCGTCGGACGAGGAGCCCCTCGCCGCGCTCGCGTTCAAGATCATGAGCGACCCGCACCTCGGCAAGCTCACCTTCGTCCGGGTCTACTCGGGCCGCCTGCACTCCGGCACCCAGGTGCTGAACTCGGTGAAGGGCAAGAAGGAGCGCATCGGCAAGATCTACCGCATGCACGCGAACAAGCGTGAGGAGATCGAGTCGGTGGGCGCCGGCGACATCGTCGCCGTCATGGGCCTGAAGCAGACCACCACCGGTGAGACGCTGTCCGACGACAAGAACCCGGTCATCCTGGAGTCCATGGACTTCCCGGCGCCGGTCATCCAGGTCGCCATCGAGCCCAAGTCGAAGGGCGACCAGGAGAAGCTGGGCGTCGCGATCCAGCGCCTGGCCGAGGAGGACCCGTCCTTCCAGGTCCACACCAACGAGGAGACCGGCCAGACCATCATCGGTGGTATGGGCGAGCTGCACCTCGAGGTGCTGGTCGACCGTATGCGTCGTGAGTTCAAGGTCGAGGCCAACGTCGGCAAGCCGCAGGTCGCGTACCGCGAGACCATTCGCAAGGCCGTCGAGAAGGTCGAGTTCACCCACAAGAAGCAGACGGGTGGTACCGGCCAGTTCGCCCGCGTCATCATCGCGGTCGAGCCGATCGAGGGCGGCGACGCCTCGTACGAGTTCATCAACAAGGTGACCGGTGGCCGTGTGCCGAAGGAGTACATCCCTTCGGTGGACGCCGGTGCGCAGGAGGCCATGCAGTTCGGCATCCTCGCCGGGTACGAGATGACCGGTGTCCGCGTGACGCTGCTCGACGGTGCCTACCACGAGGTCGACTCCTCCGAGCTCGCGTTCAAGATCGCCGGTTCGCAGGCCTTCAAGGAGGCCGCGCGCAAGGCCAGCCCCGTACTGCTCGAGCCGATGATGGCCGTAGAGGTCACCACGCCCGAGGACTACATGGGTGAGGTCATCGGCGACATCAACTCCCGCCGTGGTCAGATCCAGGCCATGGAGGAGCGGGCCGGTGCCCGCGTCGTGAAGGGCCTCGTGCCCCTTTCGGAGATGTTCGGTTACGTCGGCGACCTGCGCAGCAAGACGTCCGGCCGTGCCAGCTACTCCATGCAGTTCGACTCCTACGCCGAGGTTCCCCGGAACGTCGCCGAGGAGATCATCGCGAAGGCCAAGGGCGAGTAACGCACCGCGTCTACACGCCGTAGGCTTGACTCCGGAGCCTTGAGGGGCATTCCGCCGCAATCGTGGTGAGAATGCCCCGGGGCCCGGGCTTTCCAGCAAAGATCACCTGGCGCCGATGAGTAAGGCGTACCAGAACCACTCCACAGGAGGACCCCAGTGGCGAAGGCGAAGTTCGAGCGGACTAAGCCGCACGTCAACATCGGCACCATCGGTCACATCGACCACGGTAAGACGACCCTCACGGCCGCCATTACCAAGGTGCTGCACGACGCGTACCCGGACCTGAACGAGGCCTCGGCCTTCGACCAGATCGACAAGGCTCCTGAGGAGCGCCAGCGCGGTATCACCATCTCCATCGCGCACGTCGAGTACCAGACCGAGACGCGTCACTACGCCCACGTCGACTGCCCCGGTCACGCGGACTACATCAAGAACATGATCACGGGTGCGGCGCAGATGGACGGCGCCATCCTCGTGGTCGCCGCCACCGACGGCCCGATGCCGCAGACCAAGGAGCACGTGCTCCTGGCCCGCCAGGTCGGCGTTCCGTACATCGTCGTCGCCCTGAACAAGGCCGACATGGTGGACGACGAGGAGATCCTGGAGCTCGTCGAGCTCGAGGTCCGTGAGCTCCTCTCCGAGTACGAGTTCCCGGGCGACGACGTTCCCGTCGTCAAGGTCTCCGCTCTGAAGGCCCTCGAGGGCGACAAGGAGTGGGGCAACTCCGTCCTCGAGCTCATGAACGCCGTCGACACCGCGATTCCGGAGCCGGAGCGCGACGTCGACAAGCCGTTCCTCATGCCGATCGAGGACGTCTTCACGATCACCGGTCGCGGTACGGTCGTCACCGGCCGTATCGAGCGTGGTGTCCTGAAGGTCAACGAGACCGTCGACATCATCGGCATCAAGCAGGAGAAGACCACCACCACGGTCACCGGCATCGAGATGTTCCGGAAGCTCCTCGACGAGGGCCAGGCCGGTGAGAACGTCGGTCTGCTCCTCCGTGGCATCAAGCGCGAGGACGTCGAGCGCGGCCAGGTCATCATCAAGCCGGGCTCGGTCACCCCGCACACCGAGTTCGAGGCGCAGGCCTACATCCTGTCCAAGGACGAGGGTGGCCGCCACACGCCGTTCTTCAACAACTACCGCCCGCAGTTCTACTTCCGTACGACGGACGTGACCGGCGTGGTGACCCTCCCCGAGGGCACCGAGATGGTCATGCCGGGTGACAACACCGAGATGAAGGTGGAGCTCATCCAGCCCGTCGCCATGGAGGAGGGCCTGAAGTTCGCCATCCGTGAGGGTGGCCGGACCGTGGGCGCCGGCCAGGTCACCAAGATCAACAAGTGAGTCTTCGGACTGGCTTGACGGTCGACTGACCTGAGTGGCTCGGAGGGGCCCGTACGACTTCGGTCGTGCGGGCCCCTTTGCTGTGCCCGATGCCCGTTCACGACGGCTGGGTAGCCGTCCTGGACGGTCCGAGGGCGAGGAGAACCAGGACCGTCACCCGCACGATGACGCCGCCGAGCAGGGCGGCGAGGAAGCCGTCGACGTGGAGGCCGTACTCCATGTCGGAGCCGAGCCAGGACACGAGCAGCCAGATCAGGGTGTCCTGAGCGATGCCGACCACCCCCAGGAGCAGCAGGAGGATCGGAGGAGCCGTCCTGATGTCGTGCGGGTAGCTGTAGATCAACTGGTTCACGATGAGGAAGACCGCGCCGGCGAGGACCACTTCCCACGGGGGTGAGTCGAGGATCGGGCTGATGCCGGGGAGGAGCACGGTGGCGAGTGTGACCCCGAGAAAGGTGCCGAGTACGCGTCTTCGCTTGTCCATGGGGCGAGATCATGACTTAGGGCATGTCTGGGGACAAGGTCCTGGCGTGTGCAGGTTCCGGCACCAGGATCGTGAGACGCGTTTCGCCCAGTTGGTCAGAAGCCCAGGTACGTGATCTGGACGACGTAGACCCGCTCGCTACGGACGACGACCTGATACGTGAACATGCCGCCGGGGACGATGATGTCGCCGCCCTTCGGGGCGACACCGTCATGGGCCTGTCTGTGGACATGGAAGGCCTCGGCCGCCCTGACCAATTCGTCCGCCTTGCTTTCCACCTCGGCGAGGAAGCTCGTGGGAGCGGTTCGTGCCGCTTCCTCCGCGCCGAAGGCGTACTCCCACTTCCAGCTCACCCGCGGACTGCCTTCATGGCTTCGTCGAGGACAGCGCTCAGTTCGCGCAGGGCCTCTTGGGCGATGGTGGGGTCATCGTGCTCCAAGTTGCCTTTCGCCCGGGCGTAGCGGGTGGACAGATCGGGGCGCCGGGCGATCTCGATGTCCCTGGCCCAGGTCAGCACCCAGCTCTGCACCGCGCTCAGCGACTGCCACTCGACCGCCTTGGCGAAGGCTTCGTCCTTGGTGCCCTGCATCTCTTCCAGGCGGGCCGGATCGACGGCGGCGAGGGCCGCGCGCAGGGCGTCCGGAGTTTGCTGAGGGCGGGGGATCAGCTCATGTCCGTGGTCGGCCTGAGTGCTCATCGTGTCCACCTCCAGGGAGTGCCTCGGCCAGGCTATCCCGCCCGTGTTGCCGGTGAGCGTGGCGACGTGTGCGGCAGTTGCTCTTCTCATGCGGCCTCCAGAAGCTCGGCCCGCTCGGCCCGCTCGGGTCGGCAATCGCGGCAGTGGCCGGGGGCCGGTGCGCGGAAGGCGCGGTCGCAGCCGTCGCAGGTCTGGAGCGGGTGACGGACGGCGGGTGTGGGTGCGGGTGCGGGTGCGCGGAACGGGGGTGGGGGTGGCGGCTGGGCCGTGAGGCGGTGTGCCAGGAGGGCGGCCGGGCGGCGGAGGGCCTCGGGTGGGAGGTCGGTGGTCAGGGCGTGGCGTACGGCGGTGGGGGAGACGTCGCGTTCCAGCCAGGCGGCGACGCCAGGGGTGAGGTGGGCGACGTCGGGGGTGGAGAGGAGGAGGCGGGTGTCCTCACGGTGGAGGCCTGTGAGGAGGTCCGTGGCCTGTTGGAGGAGGGCGGGTGCGGGGTAGGCCGGGTGCGGTACGGCCGGGAGGAGTTTGCTGCCGGGCGGCCTCGTCCGCTTCCTCGGGGCTGGGCGAGGGGCGTCCGTACCGCTGTGACCTGGCTGGTTGCAGGAGATCGTGCGGGTGACGATCCGGCCGCCGGGGACACGTTCTCGTACGCGTCGTAGGTAGCTGTGGGCCTCCAGCTCGCGCAGGGCGGCGGCGATCCGGGTCGTTCCTTCCGGGAAGCGGGCGGCGAGGGACTTGATGTCGACTCGGGCGCCCGCTGGGAGCGACTGGATGTGCACGGCCAGCCCGATTGCGAGGAGCGACAGCTCCGCGTGCTGGGCGAGATGGTTGCCGATCACCGTGAAGCGGGCGGTGTGGCGGGCGTTGTCGTGAACCAGGCCGGCTTGGGGGTGCCGCCGGTTCGGGTGCTTCTTCCCGGTTACGGGGGTGTGGGCGTGCGGGGGCACGTTAGGGTTCTGCGTATCCATCGGGAAGCTCTTTCTTCCTCGGTGGTCAGGCCCTCGCACTGGGATTGCCGTCCCGGCGAGGGCCGTCGCATGTCTGCGGTTGTTGCGCTGAGCGTAGGGCAGGCAATGGCTCCCGAATCCAGCTGAGTTGGCGATGTTCACTCGCCTGAGTGAGGCGGCGGCCTGGGCGGAAGGTGGGCGGGAGGGGTGGGGCTTGGTGGGGTTCTTTCCTCGTCGTGTCCTTGAGGGAGACCGCCTGCGGCACCGGAGCGCGAGGTGTTGGGCCCCGGTGTTTCGGGGGTCAGAGGGTGAGTTCGGCCCAGACGGTCTTGCGTGGTGGCAGGCCCGGGGTGACGCCCCAGCGGTCGGCGAGTGCGTCGACGAGGAGCAGGCCGCGGCCGGACTCGGACTCCGGGGTGGGCAGTTGGGGTGTCGGTAGTCGGTCGTCGCGGGTGTCCGTGACCTCGATGCGGAGGGTGTCGGCCACGACGTAGAGGAGCAGGCGGAAGTCGCGGCCGGGGATGCGGCCGTGGGTCGCCGCGTTGGTCGCCAACTCCGCGACGATCTGCGCCGCCGGGTGCAGTGGCAGTCCCCAGGAGCGGAGCTGCTCGGTGGCCAGGAGGCGCGCGAGACGGGCTCCGCGTGGGGTGGGGGACAGCTGGAGGCTGAAGCTGCGGACGGGGGTGGCGAGTTCGGGGGATTTCTGCGTCACGTCACTCAGCGTGGCGGTCCGTGCTTACTGTGAACAGTGACTCAGCGGGTGCGTACGGTAACTGTCCGGAGCTTGTCCGGTCGTGTCCGGGCTGTCGGAGCCGGGCGTACGGGTAGGGCGCTGGGCACGGTCGTACGACGGAAGGGTGCGGGATGGCGGCGGTCGAGGCGGACGCGGGTCGGCTCAAGGGCGAGGCGGACGAGCCGGGTTGGGAGGTGGATCCGGACGACGAGTGGGGTGTCGCCGTGATCGCGACCGTCGGGCGGCAGCTGAAGCTGCGGCGGGAGGCGGTGGGGATGCGGGCCGCCGAGTTCGGGACGGCCGTCGGGTACGGCGAGGACATGGTCTACAAGATCGAGGGCGGGAAGCGGATTCCTCGGCAGGACTATCTCGTCAGGGCGGATGAGGTGTTGGGGGCGGGTGGGCTGATTGCGGCGACGTGGGAGGACGTGAAGAGGGTTCGGTATCCCAGGAGCGTGCGGGCGCTTGCCGAGCTGGAGGGCAAGGCGGTTGAGCTGGGGGTGTACGTCGGGTTGAGCATCCATGGGCTGTTGCAGACGCCGGAGCATGCGCGCGCCTTGTTCGAGGCGTGGCAGCCGCCGTACTCGGAGGAGGAAGTGGAGCACCTGGTCGCCGCACGCATGGCCCGGAAGTCGATCTTCGAGCGCTCTCCTGCTCCGGCGCTCAGCTTCGTCCTGGAAGAGGCGACGCTGCGTCGGCGGGTTGGAGGCACAATGGTGTGGCGTCAGCAGCTCGAACACCTGCTGGGGGTGGCTCGATTGCGTAACGTCACGCTTCAGGTGATGCCATTGAGTTCGGGAGCCCACCCTGGGCTGGATGGCAGGATCGAGGTGCTGAAGTTCGCCGACGGCACGGCCGTGGGGCGCTCCGATGGCGCGTTCAGCGGCCGGCCGACCTCTGATCCGAAGCACCTGCGGATCCTTGAGCTGCGGTATGGCACCATCCGGGCGCAGGCTCTTACGCCGGGAGAGTCGCTGGCCTTCATCGAGCAAGTGCTGGGAGAAACATGATCCGCAAGGCTTCTGCCGAGGACGTCTCTGAACTGGTGTGGTTCAAGAGCAGTTACAGCGACGGCCCCGATGGCAACTCCTGCGTCGAAATCGCGATAGTGCCCCGCACCGTGCACGTCCGCGACTCCAAGCACACCGCAGGCCCCCGACTCGCCCTCGCGCCGGAGGCCTGGTCGGACTTCGTGGCGTCCGTCTAGGCCGTGTGCCGGGGCTGAGGTCCGCGCAGTGCTGCTTCGTACGCCTCGCGGATGGGTCCAGGGATACGACCGTGGTCATTGACGAGGTAGCCGTTCGCACGGGCCCAGAGGCGTATCGCCTCCTCCTCCGGACCGCGAGGGGGCATACGGCGCTGGGCGGTCGCCTCTGCGTTGTCCGAGGAGACCCCTTCCAGCTGGTCCGCCACATCCTGGAAGAAGGAGAACAGTGAGGTGTATTCGCCATCCGCGGGGGAGGACCCTTCCGACCAAGACCCGATGCTTCCCGTGCGCGTGTTCAGGAACGTCCCGTAGAAGCCGTCTGCTTCCGCGGCGATCGGCACCCATTCCCGGCGCCAGGACGGGTGGTCAGGGTCTTCGGACGGTTCCATCTCCTCCATGGCCGTCTTGTAGAGGTAGACACGCACTATGTCCTTGAGACCGAGGAGGAGTCCCCTGCTGGGGATGACTCCCGGGCACCCGGCATCGATGTCGTTCGTCAGAAGCCACTGCCGCAACTCCCTCGGTAGTTCGAGGCCCATGCGCGTTTCAGCCTCACTGATGGCTGTCGGGCTACCCGGCCCGCCGAGGGCAGCGAAAGCGTCAGGGGCGTGCTGCTCAAGCCACGCGGTCACCCGGCCCCAGGCCTGTCGTACATCGCCTTCCTCGTGCATCGGAGGAAGCGGCGACTGCTGATCATCCATGGACGGACCGTACGCGGGGCCACTGACAACTTGCCGTAACAATGGAGCATGACTTCAGAACCGGCTCACCAGGACCTCGACCTGGAGGCGATCGAGGAACTGTGTGCGGCCACGACCCCGGACGCCGTTTTCGCCACCGAGGCCAGGGAAGCGGTGCCGCGACTCGTGGCGGAGGTCAGGCGCTTGCGCTGGCTCGTCGAGTACGGGGCGTGTCCCACGGCAGGCACTACGGGCACGGAGTTCGTGCTTGCGCTCGACGAGGAGATGCTCGCGTACTTCCGTGAGATGGCGGACGTGCTGGTGGAGCGGGTCGGTATCTCCCGGGCGGAGGCGGTTGCGAGGATCAACGCGTTGTACGGGACGCGGGAGTCGGCCGCCTGGGGCTTGGAGTTGATGGGCCACGAACTGCCGGAGTACTGGGCGTACGGGACCTACTACAGCCCGGATCACCGACACCGCCTTCCGGTCGGAGACCCACTCGCCGACGCGGACATCGACTTCAGCACGCTCCCCGTGCGACCGGCACCTCCGAAGGACTCACCGTTCTGGACGCTGGAGGAGTAGTGGCACGATGTGTGCACGAGTGATCGAGCGAACGGGGAGGCCGGCGCCATGGCCCGCCACATGGAGGCACTGACCGTCGAGAGGGGCGGTTTCCGGATCAAGGTGCCGGAGTCGTGGTGGGAGTTCGACGTACGGCCGGAGTCGCGGGGCGACTCGATCCGGCGGATGGTGAACGAACGGGTGAGGCAGCGCCCGGAGTTGGAGCAGTACCGCGACACGTACGTCGACTTCCTCAAGAAGGCCGCCGCGGACGCGTGGAATTCGGGCGCGATGTACTGCGGCTGCATGGCGGAGAACTTCGGCGGGGACACGCCGATCACGGGGTCGGTGACCGTCTCCCTGGTGGGCGGGCGCAACGAGCGCGGTGAGCCGCTGTCGAACGACCCGGCCGTCATCGCGAGTCAGCTCGCGGTCAAGGAGGCGAAGCGGGAGGGGGATTCCTGGCGGAAGGTGACGACCGTCGACATCCCCGGAGTCGGTCCGGCGGCACGGACGTTCGGCATCGAGGACATCGCCGTACCCGGCGACGCGCTCAACCGCACCATCCGGGCTGTGCTGATGCAGACGTACATTCCCGTGCCGGGCCAGGAGGGCAAGGTGGCCCTGGTCGCCGGCAGCAGTCAGGTCCTCGACCTCGCGGACTCCTTCTTCGACATCTTCGACGCGATCACGTCGACGTTCCGGTTCACGGGCTGACCCTCTGGTGAACCGTTCGCCGAACGGCTGTGCCTTCGCCCAGTCCTGTCTCTTCTCGGCGGACTCGTGGATGAGCCGGCCGGGCACGGACGGCGTCACCGTGCTGGAGCAGACGGACTTCACCTGGGACGGCACCGCTCTCGCCGAACAGCTCACGACCGGTCCCGACCACCCGCACGACGTGGCGGTGACCTGGGACTACGACGGAGCACGCCCCCTCACGCAGACGGAACGGCTCCTCACGGCGTCCCGCGAAGAAATCGACACACGATTCTTCACCATCGTCACGGACCTGGCCGGAGCGCCTACCGAACTGGTCGGCGAGGACGGCCACCTGGCCTGGCAGGCGAGAAGCACGCTGTGGGGCGTCACTGCCTGGACGAGCGAGAGCAGCGCGTACACGCCGTTGCGTTTTCCCGGTCAGTACTACGACCCGGAAAGCGGCCTGCACTACAACTTCCATCGCTACTACGACCCCGAGACGGCCCGCTACACAACCCCTGATCCGCTCGGACTGGGCCCCTCCCCCAATCCCTTCCTCTACTTCCTCGATCCCCTGCTCTCGGCGGACCCGTTCGGGCTCTACGAGGTCGGAAAGCCGGACGCCGCGAGCCAGGCAGGCGATCTGCCGATGATCGCGGACAAGGTCGCCGCGCACGGTGACATCAAGAAGCGCGGCATTCCAGGTGTCGACGATCTGGACGTGCCGGAATATCTGGAAGACATGATGACCGGCTCGCAAGGCCTTCGGATGCGCAGCACCCCGTCCGGCATCCCTCGCTTCGCGTGGTGGGACGACGCCACCGGGACGATGCTGATCCGCGAAGGCGACAATGGGACCTTCATGCAGCCCGACGGTGGCTACGAGTACTTCCTCAAGCAGCTGAAGGAGCGAGCAGTTGACAGGGGCAGCGGAGAACGGTCGGTCTCGGCGGGGCAGAGAGCGGCCACCGCGCGACGTGTTCTGGGGCGCTCCGGAGAGCAAGGCAGTGTGGGGCGAGTTGCCGCAGCCTGTCCTGGAAGCGATCGCTCGGTGCGATGCGGAGCGGCTGGAGGTGGAGAGGTCGCGAGTCGCACCCCACATCCGGGAAAAGATCACGGCCCCCGTGTACTCGGTGGCGGACCGGTTCGCCTCCTGGGAACGTCTGGTACGCCGGATGGAGCCCGGCTGGTCGCGCGACGACTTCTACCCCATCAGCGCGTACGCCAACGACCTCGACTCCAGGGACGCACTGGACGAGGTGATGCGCGCACTGCCCGCGGAGGCGGGTAACGGTGCGCTAGGGCGGCTACTCGCACGGCTGGACGCACGTTTTCATGCCACCACCGTCCCGGACCCGGAGCGATCGCTCCGCCCTTGGGTGCGTCCGACGAACGAGAAGCCGGAAGCGGAACTCGGCGAGTGGTGGAAGCGCAAGCCGGTACGCGTTCCCCGGGCCGACTGATTTTGTCGGCTCGGGGGCGTGGTGGAGACCGGTGCGGAGAATGCCACCGGCACGGAGGCTCACCGACGTGTCCGTGGGCGCCTTCGCGGCCGGTGTTGTGTTGTGAGTGACGGCCGCACACGGGGCTGGTCCTCACAGACGGAAGAGGTGCTGCGCGGCGCAGGCTGGCGTCCCGGCCGTTCGGTATCGGTCGGCACCTGGGAGCAGGCCCTGCGTGAGCGTGGGTCCTTCGTGGCCCACGACACCGCGCGCCGGTTCCTCTCCGAATTCGGCGCTCTGGTGACATACGGCTGGCCCGCCGACTCGATCACCACGTCGTCGGCAATCCGTTTCGACCCCCTCAAGGCCGGTTGGCAGGACGAGCGGTTCGCGTGGGCAAGCCGGGAAGCGGGGGCGCCCCTCTACCCCGTGGGCACGGCCGACGAAGGTGCCAGCTTCCTCGGCATCACCGAGGAGGGAGCACTCCACCTCGTCAGGGACCGCGTGGAATTGCTGGCCACAACCACCGACCAGGCGCTGGACCGCCTGGTCGAGGCGCAGGCGGCCCGGGCTGATCTCTGGACGCCCGGCGCGCCGGCGGCCGAGCACGCCTTCTGGCGCCGGCTTCACACCGTGGAGACCGGCCCGGACGCCGGGCCGCGCTGGTCCGAGGAGACGGACCGGGTGCTGCGGGCCGGCGGCTGGTTCCCGGGCCGGTCGGTTCCCACGCAGACCTGGGAGAGCATCCTTCTGCAGACCGGCGAGTTCGAGATCCACGACGCGGCACGGCGCTTCCTGGCGGAGTTCGGCGCCGTGGGCGTGTCCTACCGCGAGCCGTGGGACTCGATGCCGTGGATGGAGTTCTTGCTGGACCCCCTGCTCGCTATCTGGGACGCGGAGATCATCGACGACCTCGCCGAGCAGGCGGGCGTCGATCTGTACCCCATCGGTATGCGCGACCGCGGGAACCAGCACCTGGCCATGGCGGAGGACGGATCGGTCTACGCCGGCATGGACGACGTCTGGCTGCTCGCCCCGACACCCGACGAGGCATTGCAGAAGCTCACCAGCAGGATCCGGCCGACGGCTTCCTATTGATCAACTTGATCAACGGCGGCAGGAGCGCGCGGCCCCGGTTTGACCTACGTCACCCCCGGGGTATTCTCTCCGGCTCGATTGGCGTCCGCCATGCCCCGTATGGCAGACTGTCCGAGTTGCTCGGTCGAGTGTTGATGCTGCGCGCCTCCCGCCGGGAGGACCGAAAGCGAGTCCCACAGTACTCGTCGTCCCAACTGCCACACGGCAGCGCTGGGGCGGACGTACGGGAATCTTTCGGGAAGTGTCAGTGCGGCGCCGGCCAGGCACCCGGTGGGCTTTCGCCTCCGGCTCGCGGTACCGGAAGGGCCGTGTGCAATCCCGCAGGGATGTTCGAACAAGGGGCATCTGTGTCAGCGGGAGCGCGACACGCCCGACCGCGTGGGTCGGAGAGGGAAGAGAAATGGAACACCGGGTTCCAGAGCGTTACGAGAGACAGGACTACTGAGTAGCCATGGCGGGACAGAAGATCCGCATCCGGCTCAAGGCCTACGACCACGAGGTCATCGACAGCTCGGCGAAGAAGATCGTCGAGACGGTGACGCGTACTGGTGCGTCGGTCGCGGGCCCGGTGCCGCTGCCCACTGAGAAGAACGTGTACTGCGTCATCAAGTCGCCGCACAAGTACAAGGACTCGCGCGAGCACTTCGAGATGCGCACCCACAAGCGCCTGATCGACATCCTCGACCCGACCCCCAAGACCGTTGACTCTCTGATGCGACTCGACCTCCCGGCCGGTGTCGACATCGAGATCAAGCTCTGAGGCCGGTGATCTGAGAGATGGCTAAGCAGATCAAGGGCATCCTGGGCGAGAAGCTCGGCATGACGCAGGTGTGGGACGCGAACAACCGCGTCGTCCCGGTCACCGTCGTCAAGGCCGGCCCCAATGTCGTCACCCAGGTCCGTACGAACGATGTCGACGGCTACGAGTCCGTCCAGATCGCTTTCGGCGAGATCGACCCGCGCAAGGTGAACAAGCCCCTCAAGGGCCACTTCGCCAAGGCCGACGTCACCCCCCGTCGCCACCTCGTCGAGATCCGCACCGCGGACGCCTCCGAGTACACGCTGGGCCAGGAGATCACCGCTGAGGTGTTCGAGGCCGGCGTGAAGGTCGACGTGACCGGCAAGAGCAAGGGCAAGGGCTTCGCCGGTGTCATGAAGCGCCACAACTTCCGTGGCCTCGGCGCCGGACACGGCACCCAGCGCAAGCACCGCTCTCCCGGTTCCATCGGTGGCTGCGCCACCCCGGGCCGTGTGTTCAAGGGCCTCCGCATGGCGGGTCGCATGGGCAACGAGCGGGTCACCACCCAGAACCTGACCGTCCACGCCGTTGACGCGGAGAAGGGTCTGCTGCTCATCAAGGGCGCGGTTCCCGGTCCGAACGGCGGCCTCGTCCTGGTCCGCACCGCGGCCAAGGGGGCCTGAGGTAATGAGCACTGTTGACATCCTTTCGCCGGCGGGCGACAAGGCCGGTTCCGTCGAGCTCCCCGCGGAGATCTTCGACGTCGAGAAGGTCAGCATTCCGCTGATCCACCAGGTCGTCGTCGCACAGCTGGCCGCTGCCCGCCAGGGCACGCACAAGACCAAGACCCGTGGCGAGGTCCGTGGTGGCGGCAAGAAGCCGTACCGCCAGAAGGGCACCGGTCGCGCCCGTCAGGGTTCGACCCGCGCGCCGCAGTTCGCCGGTGGTGGCGTCGTGCACGGTCCCGTGCCGCGCGACTACTCGCAGCGGACGCCCAAGAAGATGAAGGCTGCCGCGCTGCGTCACGCCCTCACCGACCGGGCCCGTCACAACCGCATCCACGTCGTCTCCGGCGTGATCGAGGGCGAGACCCCCTCCACCAAGGCCGCCAAGAGCCTGTTCGGCAAGATCAGCGAGCGCAAGAACCTGCTCCTGGTCGTCGACCGCTCCGACGAGGCCGCGTGGCTGTCCGCCCGCAACCTGCCCCAGGTCCACATCCTGGAGCCGGGCCAGCTGAACACGTACGACGTTCTCGTCTCGGACGACGTGGTCTTCACCAAGGCCGCTTTCGAGTCCTTCGTCGCCGGCCCGAAGGCCAACGACACCGAAGGGAGCGAGGTCTGATGGCCATCCGTCACCCCGCTATCGCCTCGAAGGCCGCGAAGAAGGCCAAGGAGGCCCGCGTCAAGAAGGCGCGTCGCCACGCCACCGAGGGCAAGAACACCGTCGAGACCCCGCTGAGCAAGTCCTTCACGGACCCCCGTGACGTGCTGCTCAAGCCGGTCGTCTCGGAGAAGAGCTACGCGCTTCTCGACGAGGGCAAGTACACGTTCATCGTCGACCCGAGCGCCAACAAGACCCAGATCAAGCAGGCCGTTCAGTCGGTCTTCTCGGTCAAGGTCACCGGGGTCAACACGATCAACCGCCAGGGCAAGCGCAAGCGGACCCGCACGGGCTTCGGCCAGCGCGCGTCCACCAAGCGCGCGATCGTGACCCTCGCCGAGGGCGACCGTATCGACATCTTCGGCGGTCCGACCGCGTAAGCGGGTCGGATCGTCCGATATCGGACGAGGACTGAGAAATGGGAATCCGCAAGTACAAGCCGACTACGCCGGGCCGCCGTGGCTCCAGCGTCGCCGACTTCGTCGAGGTCACGCGGTCCACGCCGGAGAAGTCGTTGGTCCGCCCCCTGCACAGCAAGGGTGGCCGTAACAACTCCGGTCGTGTGACCGTCCGTCACCAGGGTGGTGGCCACAAGCGCGCCTACCGCGTGATCGACTTCCGTCGTCACGACAAGGACGGCGTGCCGGCGAAGGTCGCGCACATCGAGTACGACCCCAACCGCACCGCGCGCATCGCGCTCCTGCACTACGCGGACGGCGAGAAGCGCTACATCCTCGCGCCGCGTGGCCTGTCGCAGGGCGACCGCGTCGAGAACGGTCCCGGGGCCGACATCAAGCCGGGCAACAACCTGGCCCTGCGCAACATCCCGGTCGGTACCACGCTGCACGCCATCGAGCTGCGTCCGGGCGGCGGCGCGAAGTTCGCCCGCTCCGCCGGTGCCTCCGTGCAGCTGCTCGCGAAGGAGGGCTCCATGGCCCACCTCCGCATGCCGTCCGGTGAGATCCGCCTGGTCGACGTCCGCTGCCGCGCCACTGTGGGCGAGGTCGGCAACGCCGAGCAGAGCAACATCAACTGGGGCAAGGCCGGTCGTAAGCGCTGGCTGGGCGTCCGCCCGACCGTGCGTGGTGTGGTCATGAACCCGGTTGACCACCCGCACGGTGGTGGTGAGGGCCGTACCTCCGGTGGTCGCCACCCGGTGTCCCCGTGGGGCAAGAAGGAAGGCCGTACTCGTTCGCCCAAGAAGGCGTCGAACAAGTACATCGTCCGCCGCCGCAAGACGAACAAGAAGCGCTAGGAGCGGGTTTAGATGCCGCGCAGTCTCAAGAAGGGGCCCTTCGTCGACGACCACCTGATCAAGAAGGTGGACGCCCAGAACGAAGCAGGCACCAAGAACGTCATCAAGACCTGGTCCCGTCGCTCCATGATCGTGCCGGCCATGCTCGGCCACACGCTCGCGGTGCACAACGGCAAGACCCACATTCCGGTGTTTGTCACCGAGTCGATGGTCGGCCACAAGCTCGGCGAGTTCTCGCCGACGCGCACCTTCCGGGGTCACGTCAAGGACGACCGGAAGTCGAAGCGCCGCTAAGCGCGGGGTGGAATGACCATGACAGACACTGGAAGGACAACCATGGAAGCCAGGGCCCAGGCGCGGTACATCCGCGTCACGCCCATGAAGGCCCGCCGAGTGGTGGACCTCATCCGTGGCCTGAACGCCACGGAGGCTCAGGCGGTCCTGCGTTTCGCCCCGCAGGCCGCGAGCGTGCCGGTCGGCAAGGTGCTGGACAGCGCCATTGCCAACGCCGCGCACAACTACGACCACACCGATGTCGACAGCCTCTACATCTCCGAGGCCTACGTCGACGAGGGCCCGACCCTGAAGCGGTTCCGTCCGCGCGCCCAGGGCCGTGCCTACCGGATCCGCAAGCGGACCAGCCACATCACCGTGGTCGTCAGCAGCAAGGAAGGAACCCGGTAATGGGCCAGAAGGTAAACCCGCACGGGTTCCGGCTCGGCGTTACGACCGACTTCAAGTCGCGCTGGTACGCCGACAAGCTGTACAAGGACTACGTCAAGGAAGACGTCGCCATCCGTCGGATGATGACGTCCGGCATGGAGCGCGCCGGCATCTCCAAGGTCGAGATCGAGCGCACCCGTGACCGTGTGCGTGTGGACATCCACACCGCTCGTCCGGGCATCGTCATCGGCCGCCGCGGCGCCGAGGCCGACCGCATCCGCGGTGACCTCGAGAAGCTCACCGGCAAGCAGGTCCAGCTGAACATCCTCGAGGTCAAGAACCCCGAGACCGACGCTCAGCTGGTTGCCCAGGCCGTCGCCGAGCAGCTCTCCTCCCGCGTCTCCTTCCGTCGGGCCATGCGTAAGAGCATGCAGTCCGCCATGAAGGCCGGCGCCAAGGGCATCAAGATCCAGTGCGGTGGCCGCCTCGGTGGCGCCGAGATGTCCCGCTCGGAGTTCTACCGCGAGGGCCGTGTGCCCCTGCACACGCTCCGCGCGAACGTGGACTACGGCTTCTTCGAGGCCAAGACGACCTTCGGCCGCATCGGTGTGAAGGTCTGGATCTACAAGGGCGACGTCAAGAACATCGCCGAGGTCCGCGCCGAGAACGCCGCTGCCCGTGCGGGTAACCGCCCGGCCCGCGGCGGTGCCGACCGCCCGGCCCGTGGTGGCCGTGGTGGCGAGCGGCGCGGTCGCAAGCCGCAGCAGGCTGCCGGCGCCGAGGCCCCCAAGGCCGAGGCTCCCGCGTCCGCCGCTCCGGCTGAGAGCACCGGAACGGAGGCCTGACCGAAATGCTGATCCCCCGTAGGGTCAAGCACCGCAAGCAGCACCACCCCAAGCGCAACGGCATGTCCAAGGGTGGCACGCAGGTTGCGTTCGGCGAGTACGGCATCCAGGCGCTGACCCCGGCGTACGTGACGAACCGTCAGATCGAGGCCGCTCGTATCGCCATGACGCGTCACATCAAGCGTGGTGGCAAGGTCTGGATCAACATCTACCCGGACCGCCCCCTCACCAAGAAGCCGGCCGAGACCCGCATGGGTTCCGGTAAGGGCTCGCCGGAGTGGTGGGTGGCCAACGTCAAGCCCGGACGCGTGATGTTCGAGCTGTCGTACCCCAACGAGAAGATCGCGCGCGAGGCCCTGACCCGTGCGGCTCACAAGCTGCCGATGAAGTGCAAGATCGTCAAGCGCGAGGCAGGTGAAGCGTGATGTCGGCCGGTACCAAGGCGTCGGAGCTGCGCGAGCTGGGCAACGAGGAGCTTCTGGCGAAGCTCCGCGAGGCCAAGGAAGAGCTGTTCAACCTCCGCTTCCAGGCGGCGACGGGCCAGCTCGAGAACCACGGTCGGCTCAAGGCCGTCCGCAAGGACATCGCGCGGATCTACACCCTGATGCGTGAGCGCGAGCTGGGCATCGAGACGGTGGAGAGCGCCTGATGAGCGAGAGCAACGTGACTGAAGAGACCAAGACGGACCGCGGTTTCCGCAAGACCCGTGAGGGTCTGGTCGTCAGCGACAAGATGGACAAGACCGTCGTCGTCGCCGTCGAGGACCGCGTCAAGCACGCGCTGTACGGCAAGGTCATCCGCCGTACGAACAAGCTCAAGGCGCACGACGAGCAGAACGCCGCCGGCGTTGGCGACCGGGTTCTCCTGATGGAGACCCGCCCGCTCTCGGCGACGAAGCGCTGGCGCGTCGTGGAGATCCTCGAGAAGGCGAAGTAATCAAGCGGGGGCGGAGCCCCCTGCTGACCCCCGCCGGGGGCGGCCATGCGGCCCCCGGCGTGGGTTTTCGCCCGCAGAGGCCTAAGTAATTCCTTCGGGGGCTACCCCGCAGGACAGTTCCGCCAGGCTCGCAGGTGTGTCCCGGAAGGGCCCTGCGGGAACCGGCAGACAACCAGGAGATAGACGTGATCCAGCAGGAGTCGCGACTGCGTGTCGCCGACAACACGGGTGCGAAGGAGATCCTCTGCATCCGTGTGCTCGGCGGCTCCGGTCGCCGCTACGCGGGTATCGGTGACGTCATCGTCGCCACCGTCAAGGACGCGATCCCCGGTGGCAACGTGAAGAAGGGTGACGTCGTCAAGGCGGTCATCGTTCGCACCGTCAAGGAGCGCCGCCGTCCGGACGGCTCGTACATCCGCTTCGACGAGAACGCCGCCGTCATTCTGAAGAACGACGGCGACCCTCGTGGCACCCGTATCTTCGGCCCGGTGGGCCGTGAGCTGCGCGAGAAGAAGTTCATGAAGATCATCTCCCTCGCGCCGGAGGTGCTGTGAGCATGAAGATCAAGAAGGGCGACCTGGTCCAGGTCATCACCGGTAAGGACAAGGGCAAGCAGGGCAAGGTCATCGCGGCCTTCCCCCGCGAGGACCGTGTCCTGGTCGAGGGTGTCAACCGGGTCAAGAAGCACACCAAGGCCGGTCCGACGGCTCGCGGTTCGCAGGCCGGCGGCATCGTCACCACCGAGGCGCCGATCCACGTCTCCAACGTCCAGCTGGTCGTGGAGAAGGACGGCAACAAGGTCGTGACCCGCGTCGGTTACCGCTTCGACGACGAAGGCAACAAGATCCGCGTTGCCAAGCGGACGGGTGAGGACATCTGATGACGACCACCACCAGCCCGCGTCTGAAGCAGAAGTACCGTGAGGAGATCACGGGCAAGCTGCGTGACGAGTTCAAGTACGAGAACGTCATGCAGATCCCCGGTCTCGTGAAGATCGTGGTCAACATGGGTGTGGGCGACGCCGCCCGCGACTCCAAGCTGATCGAGGGCGCCATCAAGGACCTCACCACGATCACCGGTCAGAAGCCGGCCGTCACCAAGGCCCGCAAGTCCATCGCGCAGTTCAAGCTGCGTGAGGGTCAGCCGATCGGTGCCCACGTCACGCTCCGTGGCGACCGCATGTGGGAGTTCCTGGACCGCACCCTGTCGCTCGCGCTGCCGCGCATCCGCGACTTCCGCGGCCTGTCCCCCAAGCAGTTCGACGGCCGTGGCAACTACACCTTCGGTCTCACGGAGCAGGTCATGTTCCACGAGATCGACCAGGACAAGATCGACCGCGTCCGGGGTATGGACATCACCGTGGTCACCACGGCGACCAACGACGCTGAGGGCCGCGCGCTCCTTCGTCACCTCGGCTTCCCCTTCAAGGAGGCGTGAGCGAGATGGCGAAGAAGGCTCTGATTGCCAAGGCTGCTCGCAAGCCCAAGTTCGGTGTGCGTGGCTACACCCGCTGCCAGCGCTGCGGCCGCCCGCACTCCGTGTACCGCAAGTTCGGCCTGTGCCGCGTGTGCCTTCGTGAGATGGCTCACCGTGGCGAGCTGCCGGGCGTGACCAAGAGCTCCTGGTAATCCCCCTAAACAGGGATTAGCAGGGCTCTCGGTAAGCATCTGGGGCGGCCGGACGTCCAGCTCACATGCCTTAGGCTTGTGGGGTTGGGCGTCTGCCGCCGCCCTTACGACTTACTACGCCGTAGGTCCACCGCGCCGCACCCGTCCCGTCTCGGATCGGGGAGAGGGATGGCGCACCAGGAAACCCCGGCGAGAGAGGCCGAAGGCCAATTCATGACCATGACTGATCCGATCGCAGACATGCTGACGCGTCTGCGGAACGCGAACTCGGCGTACCACGACTCCGTGGCGATGCCGCACTCGAAGATCAAGTCGCACATCGCGGAGATCCTCCAGCAGGAGGGCTTCATCACGGGCTGGAAGGTCGAGGACGCCGAGGTCGGCAAGAACCTCGTCCTGGAGCTGAAGTTCGGCCCCAACCGTGAGCGCTCCATCGCGGGCATCAAGCGGATCTCCAAGCCCGGTCTCCGGGTGTACGCGAAGTCCACCAACCTGCCGAAGGTTCTGGGCGGCCTGGGCGTGGCCATCATCTCCACGTCCCACGGTCTCCTGACCGACAAGCAGGCGCAGAAGAAGGGCGTGGGTGGGGAAGTCCTCGCCTACGTCTGGTAGTTCGGGAACGGAGGAGAGACAAAATGTCGCGTATCGGCAAGCTCCCCATCCCGGTTCCCGCCGGCGTGGACGTCACCATCGACGGCCGTACGGTCGCGGTCAAGGGCCCCAAGGGCGAACTGACCCACACCGTCATCGCGCCGATCGACATCGCCAAGGCCGAGGACGGCACCCTTCAGGTGCTGCGGCCCAACGACGAGCGGCAGAGCAAGGCCCTGCACGGCCTGTCCCGCACGCTGGTGGCGAACATGATCACCGGTGTGACCCAGGGATACGTCAAGAAGCTCGAAATCAGCGGTGTCGGTTACCGCGTCGTGGCGAAGGGCTCCAACCTGGAGTTCTCCCTCGGCTACAGCCACCCGATCCTGGTCGAGGCCCCCGAGGGCATCACCTTCAAGGTGGAGTCCCCGACCCGTTTCTCGGTCGAGGGCATCGACAAGCAGAAGGTCGGCGAGGTTGCGGCCAACATCCGCAAGCTGCGCAGGCCCGACCCGTACAAGGCCAAGGGCGTCAAGTACGAGGGCGAAGTCATCCGCCGCAAGGTCGGAAAGGCGGGTAAGTAAGCCATGGCATACGGACAGAAGATCCTTAAGGGCGACGCCTACAAGCGCGCCGCGATCAAGCGCCGCCACATCCGGATCCGTAAGCACATCAACGGTACGGCGGAGCGTCCGCGTCTGGTCGTTACCCGCTCGAACCGCCACATCGTGGCCCAGGTGATCGACGACATCAAGGGTCACACCCTGGCGTCGGCGTCCACCCTGGACAGCTCGATCCGCGGTGGCGAGGGCGACAAGTCCGCGCAGGCCAAGCAGGTCGGCGCCCTGGTCGCCGAGCGCGCCAAGGCCGCCGGTGTCGAGGCCGTCGTGTTCGACCGTGGTGGTAACCAGTACGCGGGGCGCATCGCCGCCCTGGCGGACGCCGCCCGCGAGGCCGGACTCAAGTTCTGAGTCCTGGTTCCGTAGCTAGCGGAGACAGAGAGAGGTAATTCCAATGGCTGGACCCCAGCGCCGCGGTGGCGGTGCCGGTGGCGGCGAGCGGCGGGACCGGAAGGGCCGTGACGGCGGCGCAGCTGCCGCCGAGAAGACCGCGTACGTTGAGCGCGTTGTCGCGATCAACCGCGTCGCCAAGGTTGTGAAGGGTGGTCGTCGCTTCAGCTTCACCGCGCTGGTCGTGGTGGGCGACGGTGACGGCACCGTGGGTGTCGGATACGGCAAGGCCAAGGAGGTGCCGGCCGCCATCGCCAAGGGCGTTGAGGAGGCCAAGAAGCACTTCTTCAAGGTCCCCCGGATCCAGGGCACCATCCCGCACCCCATTCAGGGTGAGAAGGCTGCCGGCGTCGTCCTGCTCAAGCCCGCGTCGCCCGGTACCGGTGTTATCGCCGGTGGTCCGGTGCGTGCCGTGCTCGAGTGCGCCGGTATCCACGACGTGCTGTCGAAGTCGCTCGGCTCCGACAACGCGATCAACATCGTGCACGCCACCGTGGAGGCCCTGAAGGGCCTGCAGCGTCCCGAGGAGATCGCGGCCCGCCGTGGTCTGCCCCTCGAGGACGTCGCTCCCGCGGCTCTCCTGCGTGCGCGTGCCGGGGCGGGTGCGTAATCATGGCGCAGCTCAAGATCACGCAGGTCAAGTCCTACATCGGCAGCAAGCAGAACCACCGTGACACCCTGCGCTCCCTTGGTCTCAAGGGCATCAACACGCAGGTCGTCAAGGAGGACCGCCCCGAGTTCCGCGGCATGGTGCACACCGTCCGCCACCTCGTGACGGTCGAGGAGGTCGACTGATCATGGCGGAGAACAACCCGCTCAAGATCCACAACCTCCGTCCCGCCCCGGGCGCCAAGACCGCCAAGACCCGTGTCGGTCGTGGTGAGGCGTCGAAGGGTAAGACGGCCGGTCGTGGTACCAAGGGCACGAAGGCCCGCTACCAGGTTCCGGAGCGCTTCGAGGGTGGGCAGATGCCCCTCCACATGCGCCTTCCGAAGCTGAAGGGCTTCAAGAACCCGTTCAAGACCGAGTACCAGGTCGTGAACCTCGACAAGCTGGCCGCCCTCTACCCCGAGGGTGGCGAGGTCACCGTCGAGTCGCTGGTGGCCAAGGGCGCCGTTCGCAAGAACAGCCTCGTCAAGGTCCTCGGCCAGGGCGAGATCTCCGTGGCGCTGCAGGTGACGGTCGACGCCGTCTCCGGCTCCGCCAAGGAGAAGATCACCGCCGCCGGCGGTTCCGTCACCGAGCTCGTCTGAACACCACAGGCGTCTCGATGACCTGAGCGATCCCGACCGGGGATACCCCAATAAATGGGGTATCCCCGGTTGGTCGTTCCTAGGGCGGCAGTCTCGCCGGTAAGGTGGCCTGCACTGCCCTCTTTTCACAGGGTGCTTCACTTCGGGCACTCTGAGCGGCAGTTGACCGTTACTTATTCGTCGAACCTCAAGACCGTCACCCTTGACGCAGTTGCGCGGGGGTCGCAGGAGGCACCGTGCTCACCGCGTTCGCCCGGGCGTTCAAGACGCCCGACCTGCGCAAGAAGCTGCTCTTCACGCTCGGCATCATCGTGGTCTACCGGGTCGGTACGCACATCCCGATCCCAGGTGTCGACTACCGGAACGTCCAGACCTGTATCGACAATGCCCAGGCCAACCAGGGCCTCTTCGGTCTGGTCAACATGTTCAGCGGCGGCGCGCTGCTCCAGATCACGATCTTCGCGCTGGGCATCATGCCGTACATCACGGCGAGCATCATTCTGCAGCTGCTGACCGTGGTGATCCCGCGCCTGGAAGCCCTGAAGAAGGAGGGCCAGGCCGGTACGGCGAAGATCACGCAGTACACCCGTTACCTGACGGTGGCCCTCGCCATCCTTCAGGGCACCGGCCTCGTCGCCACCGCCCGCAGCGGCGCTCTGTTCCAGGGCTGCCCGGTGGCCAGCCAGATCGTCCCGGACCAGTCGATCTTCGTCACCATCACCATGGTCATCACCATGACCGCCGGTACGGCGTTCGTGATGTGGCTCGGCGAGCTCATCACCGACCGCGGCATCGGCAACGGCATGTCGATCCTGATGTTCATCTCGATCGCCGCCACCTTCCCGTCCGCCCTGTGGGCCATCAAGGAGCAGGGCTCCCTGGCCGACGGCTGGATCGAGTTCGGCACCGTCATCGCGGTCGGCCTCGTCATGGTCGGCCTGGTCGTCTTCGTCGAGCAGGCCCAGCGCCGCATCCCGGTTCAGTACGCCAAGCGCATGATCGGCCGCCGTTCCTACGGTGGTACGTCCACGTACATCCCGCTGAAGGTGAACCAGGCGGGTGTGATCCCCGTCATCTTCGCTTCGTCGTTGCTCTACATCCCGGCGCTGATCGCCCAGTTCGCCGGAGGCACCTCGGGCTGGAAGACCTGGATCGAGCAACACTTCGTCAAGGGCGACCACCCGTACTACATCATTTCGTACTTCCTGCTGATCGTTTTCTTCGCATTCTTCTACGTCGCGATCTCCTTCAACCCCGAGGAAGTCGCCGACAACATGAAGAAGTATGGTGGCTTCATCCCGGGCATCCGGGCTGGCCGACCGACCGCTGAGTACCTGAGCTACGTACTCAACCGGATCACCTGGCCGGGTTCGCTGTACCTGGGTCTGATCGCTCTCGTACCGACGATGGCGTTGGTTGGTTTCGGGGCAAACCAGAACTTCCCGTTCGGCGGCACCAGCATCCTGATCATCGTGGGTGTCGGTCTCGAGACGGTGAAGCAGATCGAGAGCCAGCTCCAGCAGCGCAATTACGAAGGGTTCCTCCGCTGATGCGTATCGTCCTCGTCGGGCCGCCGGGTGCCGGTAAGGGAACGCAGGCCGCGTTCCTGGCCAAGAACCTGTCGATCCCGCACATCTCCACGGGCGACCTGTTCCGGGCCAACATCAGCCAGCAGACGGAACTCGGCAAACTGGCGAAGTCCTACATGGACGCGGGCAATCTCGTGCCCGACGAGGTCACTATCGCGATGGCGAAGGACCGCATGGAGCAGCCGGACGCCGAGAACGGCTTCCTGCTGGACGGCTTCCCCCGCAACGTCTCGCAGGCCGAGGCGCTCGACGAGCTGCTCGAGACCGAGAGCATGCAGCTCGACGCGGTGCTGGACCTGGAGGTCCCCGAGGACGAGGTGGTCAAGCGGATCGCCGGCCGTCGCGTCTGCCGCAACGAGTCGGCGCACGTCTTCCACGTGACGTACAAGCCGCCGGCCAAGGAAGGCGTCTGCGACGTCTGCGGCGGCGAGCTCTACCAGCGGGACGACGACTCCGAGGAGACCGTCCGCAAGCGGCTGGAGGTCTACCACACGCAGACCGAGCCGATCATCGACTACTACAAGGCACAGGGCCTGGTGGTCACGATCTCCGCGCTCGGCAAGGTGGAGGACGTCACGACGCGCGCCATGGAGGCGCTCAAGCGTGGCGAGGACGGCAAGTAGTCGTTCGTGCGCAGCTACGGCCGCGGTTCCCCCCGGGGGAGCCGCGGCTGCTGTGTGGGCGGGGCCCGTCGCGCGGCCCCGTATCGTTGAAGGCGTTCGTACCCCCGATGGTCCAGAAAGGCCGTAGCCCCCATGGTGCAGATCAAGACCCCCGAGCAGATCGCCAAGATGCGTGAGGCGGGGCTGGTCGTGGCCGCCATCCACGCGGCGACGCGTGAGGCGGCCGTGCCCGGTGCCACGACCAGGGATCTGGACCAGGTCGCGCGCAAGGTGCTCACCGAGCACAACGCCAAGCCGAACTTCCTCGGGTACGGCGGCTTCCCGGCGACGATCTGCACGTCCGTGAACGAGGTCGTCGTGCATGGCATCCCGTCCGACGACGTCGTCCTCAAGGACGGGGACGTGATCTCCATCGACTGCGGCGCGATCATCGACGGCTGGCACGGTGACGCGGCCTACACGGCCTTCGTGGGCTCCGGTCACGCTCCGGAGCTGGTCGAGCTCTCCCGGGTGACCGAGGAGTCGATGTGGGCCGGCATCGCGGCCATGAAGCAGGGCAACCGGCTGGTCGACGTCTCCCGGGCGATCGAGACGTACATCCGCCGCCAGCCCAAGCCCGGCGGCGGCCGCTACGGGATCATCGAGGACTACGGCGGCCACGGCATCGGCACCGAGATGCACATGGACCCGCACCTGCTGAACTACGTCGACCGCCGGCGCGGCAAGGGCCCGAAGCTGGTGCCGGGCTTCTGCCTCGCGATCGAGCCCATGGTGTCCCTCGGCACGCCGAAGACCGAGGTCCTCCAGGACGACTGGACGGTCGTCACCACGGACGGCACGTGGTCGTCCCACTGGGAGCACTCGGTGGCGCTGACGGAGGAGGGGCCGCTCGTGCTCACGGCTCCCGACGGGGGCAAGGCGAAGCTCGCCGAGCTCGGGATCGTCGCCGCGCCGGATCCGCTGGGCTGAACGCCTTCCGGGGAGGGCGGTGCGGTCGTGCGGCGGCTGAGGCTTCGTCGTGGTTGTTCGCGCAGTTCCCCGCGCCCCTTTGGGCGCGCTTAATGATCTCCCTGCCGGGGCAAGCTCCCTCGATTCGTGTTTCCGAGGGCCCTGACGTAGACTGACTCGTCGGCTCTTGTGCATCCGCATGTCTGCATGCGCTCGCACTGAGTCGATCAAGGTAGTCGATTCGAAGGGCGAAGCGTGGCCAAGAAGCAAGGTGCCATCGAGATCGAGGGCACTGTCGTCGAGTCTCTTCCGAACGCCATGTTCAAGGTCGAGCTCCAGAACGGCCACCAGGTCCTGGCACACATCAGCGGCAAGATGCGCATGCACTACATCCGCATCCTCCCTGACGACCGGGTCGTGGTGGAGCTGTCTCCGTACGACCTGACGCGTGGCCGGATCGTCTACCGCTACAAGTAGATCTTGCCCGCGCCCCGGCTTCCGGGGTGGTGGCACTGACCCGGAGAACCTCACCCATGAAGGTCAAGCCGAGCGTCAAGAAGATCTGCGACAAGTGCAGGGTGATCCGCCGTCACGGCCGGGTCATGGTCATCTGCGAGAACCCGCGCCACAAGCAGCGCCAGGGCTGACGCACGACCGCACCTCTGCATCCGCAGAACTTCGCGCGACGCAAGCTGAATATGTTCATACGCAGGACCCAGACCTCCGGGTCTGACACCCCCGGTCGGAGGCCGGGGACCCAGTTCGTACCTCGTACGGCGGCTGGGAGTCGGTTCTGTGGAAGACCTCCGTCAAGTAACTGGAGCCATTGAATGGCACGCGTTTCCGGTGTTGACATCCCGCGCGAAAAGCGCGTGGAGATCGCCCTCACCTATGTGTTCGGCATCGGCCGGACCCTCTCGCAGCAGACGCTGGCCGCCACCGGCGTCGACCCGAACACCCGCGTTCGCGACCTCTCCGAGGAGCAGCTCGTCGCGATCCGCGAGTACGTCGACAACAACATCAAGACCGAGGGTGACCTCCGTCGCGAGATCCAGGCCGACATCCGCCGCAAGGTCGAGATCGGTACCTACCAGGGTCTGCGTCACCGCCGCGGTCTGCCCGTCCGCGGTCAGCGCACCAGCACGAACGCTCGTACCCGCAAGGGCCCGCGTCGCGCCATCGCCGGCAAGAAGAAGCCGGGCAAGAAGTAGTCCGCAGCGGACTCGCCGTCCAGCGGTCTTCGCTGTAGGACCGACCACCTCCCGTAGGAGTTATAGATGCCCCCCAAGGGTCGTCAGGGCGCTGCCAAGAAGGTGCGCCGCAAGGAAAAGAAGAACGTCGCTCACGGCCACGCGCACATCAAGAGCACGTTCAACAACACGATCGTCTCGATCACGGACCCGTCCGGCAACGTGATCTCCTGGGCCTCCGCCGGCCACGTCGGCTTCAAGGGCTCCCGGAAGTCCACGCCGTTCGCCGCGCAGATGGCCGCCGAGTCGGCTGCCCGCCGCGCCCAGGAGCACGGCATGCGCAAGGTCGACGTGTTCGTGAAGGGCCCGGGTTCCGGTCGTGAGACCGCGATCCGCTCCCTGCAGGCCACGGGCCTCGAGGTCGGCTCCATCCAGGACGTCACCCCGACCCCGCACAACGGTTGCCGTCCGCCGAAGCGCCGCCGCGTCTGACGCGAGGCTGCTTCGCGCAGACTGAGGTTTTCGGGCGGTACGGCTCCGTAAAAGGGCCGTATCGCCCGTACCCTTGCAGTACCCGCCTCTTTTTGTCGGGGGCGGTTCAAGTCGGGCGTCAAATAGCGGGCGCCCACGACTGAAGGATCTGATCCACACATGCTGATCGCTCAGCGTCCCTCGTTGACCGAAGAGGTCGTCGACGAATTCCGCTCCCGGTTCGTGATCGAGCCGCTGGAGCCGGGCTTCGGTTACACCCTCGGCAACTCCCTCCGCCGGACCCTCCTCTCCTCGATCCCGGGTGCGGCGGTCACGTCCATCCGCATCGACGGCGTGCTGCACGAGTTCACCACCGTGCCGGGCGTCAAGGAGGACGTCACCGACCTGATCCTCAACATCAAGCAACTGGTCGTCTCCTCGGAGCACGACGAGCCGGTCGTGATGTACCTGCGCAAGCAGGGCCCGGGTCTGGTCACCGCCGCCGACATCGCGCCCCCGGCCGGTGTCGAGGTGCACAACCCCGACCTCGTCCTCGCCACGCTCAACGGCAAGGGCAAGCTGGAGATGGAGCTGACGGTCGAGCGTGGCCGTGGCTACGTGTCCGCCGTGCAGAACAAGCAGGTCGGCCAGGAGATCGGCCGGATCCCGGTCGACTCGATCTACTCGCCGGTGCTCAAGGTCACGTACAAGGTCGAGGCCACGCGTGTCGAGCAGCGGACCGACTTCGACAAGCTGATCGTCGACGTCGAGACCAAGCAGGCCATGCGTCCCCGTGACGCCATGGCGTCGGCCGGTAAGACCCTGGTCGAGCTGTTCGGTCTGGCCCGCGAGCTCAACATCGACGCCGAGGGCATCGACATGGGTCCGTCCCCGACGGACGCCGCGCTCGCCGCGGACCTGGCGCTGCCGATCGAGGAGCTGGAGCTCACGGTCCGCTCCTACAACTGCCTCAAGCGTGAGGGCATCCACTCCGTGGGTGAGCTCGTCGCCCGCTCCGAGGCCGACCTCCTCGACATTCGCAACTTCGGTGCGAAGTCGATCGACGAGGTCAAGGCGAAGCTGGCCGGCATGGGCCTCGCGCTCAAGGACAGCCCGCCCGGATTCGACCCGACCGCTGCGGCCGACGCCTTCGGCGCGGACGACGACGCGGACGCGGGCTTCGTGGAGACCGAGCAGTACTGAGTCTCTGCTTCCGGGGTTCGCGTCAGCGGACCCCGGATCTCCGACAGGCAAACCCGCCTGCTCGGATACTGACTCCGGTACCTGATACGGCCGGGGCAGACACCTAGGAGAAACACCATGCCGAAGCCCACCAAGGGTGCCCGTATGGGCGGCAGCGCCGCGCACGAGAAGCTCCTCCTCGCGAACCTCGCGAAGGCGCTGTTCGAGCACGGTCGCATCACCACCACCGAGGCGAAGGCGCGCAAGCTGCGCCCGTACGCCGAGCGCCTGGTCACCAAGGCGAAGAAGGGCGACCTTCACAACCGCCGTCAGGTGCTCCAGGTCATCACGGACAAGAGCATCGTGCACACGCTCTTCACCGAGATCGGCCCGCGCTACGAGAACCGTCCGGGTGGCTACACCCGTATCACCAAGATCGGTAACCGCCGTGGCGACAACGCGCCCATGGCTGTCATCGAGCTGGTCGAGGGGCTGACGGTGGCGCAGGAGGCGACCGGCGAGGCCGAGGCCGCGACGAAGCGTGCCGCCAAGGACGCCGAGGCTGCCGAGGCTCAGGTCGACACGACCAAGGCCGAGGACGCCGAGGAGTCCAAGGACGCCTAAGCGTCCGCCGGGACTGTTCGTTGGCGGCTGCGGATTCGTTGTGGCTTGTCGCGCAGTTCCCCGCGCCCCTTTGAGGGCGTTGGCGGGTCCGTTCCTTTTTGGGAACGGGCCCGCTTTTTGTTGCTGAGAGGATCTGTACGTGAGTGATGAAGCAGCAGCCGGTTACGTTCGTGTGCGGCTCGATCTGTCGTACGACGGGAGCGAGTTCTCCGGGTGGGCCAAGCAGGCCGGGGGGCGGCGGACCGTGCAGGGGGAGATCGAGGACGCTCTGCGGACCGTGACGCGGTCGGGGGAGACGTACGAGCTGACCGTGGCGGGACGTACCGATGCCGGGGTGCATGCCCGGGGGCAGGTGGCGCATGTCGATCTGCCGCGTGAGGTCTGGGCCGAGCACCACCAGAAGCTGCTGAAGCGGCTTGCCGGGCGGCTGCCCAGGGACGTACGGGTCTGGGCCCTCAGGGAGGCGCCCAGTGGCTTCAACGCGCGGTTCTCGGCGATCTGGAGGCGGTACGCGTACCGGGTCACCGACAACCCCGGGGGCGTCGATCCGCTGCTGCGCAACCATGTGCTCTGGCATGACTGGCCCCTGGACGTCGACGCCATGAACGAGGCCGCGCGGCGGCTGCTCGGGGAGCACGACTTCGCCGCGTACTGCAAGAAGCGGGAGGGCGCGACGACGATCCGCACGCTCCAGGAGCTGAGTCTCGTGAAGGGCGACGACGGGATCATCACCGCGACCGTGCGGGCCGACGCCTTCTGCCACAACATGGTGCGGTCGCTGATCGGGGCGCTGCTGTTCGTGGGCGACGGGCACCGGCCGCCGGACTGGCCCGCGAAGGTGCTGGCGGCCGGCGTACGGGACTCGGCCGTGCACGTCGTACGGCCGCACGGGCTGACGCTGGAGGAGGTCGGCTACCCGGCCGACGAACTGCTCGCCGCGCGCAGCAAGGAGGCGCGGAACAAGCGGTCGTTGCCGTCGGCGGGGTGCTGCTGACCGGCTTCCGCTGTTCGTCACCGGTGGGCGGAGTTCCAGGTGGTGAGCAGGCCCGAGAGGGCCGTGGCGGCGGCGGCGGCGTCGCTGCCGTCGCCACGGGCCTTGGGGGAGAGCTCCACGTGGAGGAACTTGGCGTGGTGGCGCTCAGCGGCCTTGCCCTGGACGTTCGTGGTGCCTTCCAGGGGGCAGCGGGCCGACCAGCTCCGGCAGACCCGCAGCCCGTCGGCCTGCATGGCGTCGGCCAGGGCGGCGGCCTCGGTGAGGGTGCTCCGCGCGGCTCCGGTGGACAGGACCGCCTCGTACGGGCGGTCCGAGTCCTTGGCGAAGCCGTGCAGTTGTACGCCCGGGACGTCGCGTTTCTGGAGCTCCACGACGATGGCGTGGAAGACGCTGTCCGCCCTGTGGGCGACGTCGGCGGCGTCGCCCCGGCCCGCCTCGCGGTGCGCGCCGGCGAGGACCAGCGAGCCGCCGGGGTTGTCCTCCAGGAGCCGCACGCCGAGGCGTTCGGTGTCCCGGTCGGAGACCGGGTGCGGTACCTGAGCGTTCCAGCGGACGTCGGAGTCGGCGGTCAGGTAGAGGCGCCCCCAGCGTTCGGTCCGGCCCGGGCGGGCGGCGGCGATCTCGTCGTACCGGCGGCCGGACTCGGTGTCGGTGAGGCGGGTGAGCTTGAGGCCGAGGGGGGCGAGCAGTCGTTCGGCTTTCGTGGCGTCGCCGTCCAGGAGGTGGCCGACGCTCTCGGTGACGCGCTCGCGCTGCGTGTCGTCCGGTGGGGAGTACGCGGCGTCGGGCTCCAAGTCGGCCGTGTAGGTGAGGATCCTGCTGCGGAGGTCCACCAACTCCCGGGCGTGCGGAGTGGAGTCGTCCGTTGACCGGTCCGGGGCCGATTGACAGCCGAACAAGGCGAGGACAAGTCCGATTTGGACCAGAATACGAGCCAAATGTGACTGTCTTGTGATGGTAACTTCCGTGGTGGTTGTGTGCTCCATGTGAATATGATGCGGTGACACTTCGTAATCCTCTCCGGATCGCTCGGGCAGCAACCGCTTTCGCGGCCACCGTTGCCGTGACGACCGCGTGCACCGCCGCGGCCTCCACACCGCAGGTGAAGCCGGGCGGGCGCTCGTTCACCGTCGCCGCCGCCGGTGACGTGCTGATCCACCCCGAGCTGGTCGACCAGGCTGCCAAGGATGCCAAGAAGACCGGCGAGGGAGAGGCCGGGCTGGACTTCGGGCCGCTGCTCGCCGGGGTCAAGCCGGTCATCAGCAAGGCCGATCTGGCCATCTGCCACATGGAGACGCCCGTCGGAAATCCGCGGGGCCCCTTCGAGGGGTACCCGGAGTTCCTCGTCCCGCCCCAGATCCTGACGACGCTCAAGGGTGTGGGCTACGACACCTGCTCGACGGCCTCCAACCACACCTACGACCACGGTCTGGGCGCTGTACGGCGCACCCTGAACGCCATGGACAAGGCCGGCCTCGGGCACACCGGCTCCGCCCGCACGCCCGAGGAAGCGGAACGGATCAACATCCGTGACGTCAAGGGCGTCAAGGTCGCCCACCTCTCGTTCTCCTGGATGTCGTTCCGCCACCCGACGCCGGAGAAGGAGAAATGGGCGTTCAACGAGCTCGACGCGGACGCGATCAAGGACGCCGAGGCCCGGGCCCGCGAGAAGGGCGCCGAGGTGGTCATCCTCTCGGTTCACTGGGGAGCCGAGCACTACAACGAACCGAGCGTCGCCCAGCTGCGGTTGGCGGAGCGGCTCAGCGAGGAGACCGGGATCGACCTGGTGATCGGGCACCACTCCCACGCCGTGCAGCCGATCCAGAAGGTGAACGGCACCTGGGTCGCCTACAGCCTGGGCAACCAGGTCGCCCGCCACTCCTCGCCCACCGGGGTCACGGAGGAGGGCGCGATCGGCTGGTTCGAGTTCCGCGAGACGACCGACGGCTGGGACGTCTCCGCCCGCTACGCCACGACGCTCGTGGACATCCCACCCGAGGTGGAGGCCGATGAGAAGCCGCCCGCCGACGCGGTCGAGGCCCACCGGCTGGTGGACGTGCGGCGGGCGCTCGAAAGCCCGGGCGACCTCTCCGAGGAGCGGCTGGCCCGCTACCGGCTGGCGGCCGACCGCACGCGCGGCTTCCTGTACAACCGCGGGGCGCCGGGCGGCGACGGTCTGAAGGAACTCACGCTGGAGCGTGAGTAGCGCCACAGCGGGGGCGAGCGACACAACCTCGCCCCGCCCCAACAGTCTTGTAAACGGCGGTCCGTTGCCTCTCCCGCGGGAGCGGTGTTCTGTGCGGCCGTCCTTCACCCAGAGAGGCCGGAGGAGACCACCGGTGACACCCACCCGCGCCGTGCGCCCCGTGAAGGGGGGACGGCGGCGCAGCCGGAGACGCGCGGACATGCCGCTGCTGGGCGGCATCCGTCCGCCGATCGCGCTGCTGTGCGTGCTGGTGCTCGCCCTCGCGGGCCTGACCGCCCAGGTGCTCGGCCCGGCCGGTGAGCCGGCCGTACCGCAGGCGGTGCTCTCCTCGCAGCAGCACTTCGCGGAAGATGGCGCCATCGCCCTGCGTGCCTCGATCGACGAGCGGGTCACCGACCTGAACCGCACCGCCGCCGCGCTGAACGCGGGGCCGCCGGTCAAGCCCGAGCGCGTCCTGTCCGACCTGGGCAAGACCTACCAGAAGTGGACGGGCACCACGGTCCTGGACCTGGAGAGCGGCAAGGTGCTGGCCGCCAGGGGTGAAACGATTCCCCTCGGCTGGCTGGACAAGGACGTCCTCACCGGGGACACGGCCCTCAAGCCCCGTATGGTGCGGCTGGAGACCGGCGACGTCCGCCTGATGACCATGGCGGTCCTGGACTTCGAGGACGGGCCGCAGCAGCTGCTGCTCGCCTCCAACAGCCTGTCCGTGCCCGCCATCAACCTGGGCCAGTTCCGCTCCATGGCCGTCGTCGCCACCGGCGGGGAGATCCTCGCCACGGCAGGCTTCGAGCAGTCCGAGGCGCTCAACACCGACCAGGAGCGCCAGGAGCTGGCCTTCCTCCAGAAGCAGATGAGCGGGCTGTCCGCCGAGGCGGCGCGGGAGACCGAGCAGGACCCGGTCAGTGCCAGGGAGCCGGGCTCCCGCGGCTACCCCGGCGTCAGCGGGACCCTGGTCGGCGGGAGCTACAACGGCCGTGTCGCCACGGCCGGTTACGCCTCCCTCTCCTCCTCGGACCCGGAGGACAAGAAGAGCGTCGGCGCGGGCCTGGGGCTCACCGTCGTCGCCCTGCTGCCCGTGGTCCAGCAGCAGGCCGCCGGTCCGGACCGCGAGCTGTACGGACTGCTGGCGGCCGGAGCCCTGGTGGTGCTCGGACTGCTCGCCGCGGCCGTGCTGTGGGCGAGCGTGCAGCGGCCGTTGCTGCGGCTGTTCCTCGAGTCCCGCCGACTGGCGCGGGGCGACCTGACGCGCCCGGTGGACGTGCCCCGCTGGGGTGAGGCCGCGCGCGTCGGCTCCGCCCTGGAGAGGCTGCGCGCGCAGCTGGGTGGCCAGGCCGGTGATCCCGGCGGGCGCCAGCGCGTCAAGGGGCGCTTCGGGGTGCGCGGGCCGCTCGCGCTGACCGCCCTACTGCTGTTGCTGTGGTGCCTGCCCGTCGGCCTCCTGCTGAACCGCACCGACGACTCCGTCAGCATCCCGGCCAGCATGGTCGCGGACCAGCGTGACCGTACCGACCTGGTCGCCGACCGGGTGCGCCGGGCGCTCAACGAGGCGCAGGCGGACCTGGTCTCCACGTCCCGGCTGATCGACCCGGACGACGCCGACGCCGGCCGCGCTCTGCTCGAGGAAACCCTGCGCGAGCACACCCGTTACCAGGCGCTGTACCTCCTCGACGAGGACGGCGAGGTCGTCGCCCGCGCGGGCAAGGAGCCGCACGCCGGTTTCGCCGACGCGGACGACCTGCCGCTGGTCCGGGTGACCGGCAAGGGCGGGAAGAAGCCGGTCGTCCAGGCCGGAGCGCCCCTGCCCGACCACAAGGACATGACCCTGGTCGGCGAGGTCCGGGTCGAGTTCCTCAGCTCGTTGCTGAAGCGGCCCGGGCTCGGCGAGGTCCGCGTGGTGGACTCCAAGGCGGAGACCATCGCCGCCAGCGACGGCTTCCTGGCCTTCGAGGAACTCCCGCGCGACGCGCTCGCCGACCTCGTCCGGGCCGGCCGTGTCCACGCCGGCGCCGGTCCCGTCGAGAACGGCCTGCTGATCCGCGAAGGACGCGGGACCACGGTCGCCGCGGCCGCCCCGTTCTCCGGCGGTGGCGTGGCGGCCGACATCGGCTGGACCGTGGTCAGCTGGCAGAACGCCAAGGACTTCCAGATCACCCCGTACCAGCGCGAGGACCGCAGCGTCCTGGCCGGACTGCTCGGTCTGGCCCTGATCGTCGTCTGCCTCGGCTGGGTGTACCTGGTCGTGGCGCGGCCGATGCGGGCCCTGGCGGCCAGTGCGGAGAAGCTGGCCGACGGCGACCTCAAGTCCGTGCTGTACCCCCGCTACCAGGACGAGGTCGGCGCCGTCGTGCGCAGCCTCGAACTGCTGCGCCAGCAACTCCAGGCCCGTAAGCAGACCCAGGCGCGCCGGCTCGCGGAGCCGGAAGCCGGCGTTCGGGGAAGGTGACCCAGCCGTGCTCTATCTGTACTTCGTCCTGCTCACCGGCAGTGTGCTGCTGCTGGTGGCGGGCATCGTGGAACAGCGCCGGCACTACGCCAGCCTGCACAGCATCCCGTCGCGCGTGCTCGTGAACGGCATCCGCGGCAAGTCCTCCATCACCCGGCTGTGCGCCGGGGCGCTGCGTGGCGGCGACCTGGTCACCGTGGCGAAGACCACGGGTACGGCGGCCCGGTTCATCCACCCGGACGCCACCGAGGAGCCGGTCTACCGCAAGTTCGGCATCGCCAACGTGGTGGAGCAGATCGGCATCGTGCGCCGGGCCGCCACGTACCGGCCCGACGCCCTCGTCATCGAGTGCATGGCCGTCATGCCGGCCCTGCAGGAGGTGAACCAGAGCAAGCTGATCCGCTCCACGATCGGCGTGCTGTGCAACGTCCGTGAGGACCACCTCGCCGAGATGGGACCCACCCTCGACGACGTGGCGCGGTCGCTGTGCCGCTCCATGCCGGAGGACGGCATCTGCGTCACCGCCGAGAAGGAACGCTTCCACATCCTCCAGGAGGAGGCCGACGCCCGTAACTGCCAGTTGATCTACGCCGACCCGGAGACCGTCACCGACGAGGAGCTGCGCGGCTTCAGCTGGTTCACCTTCAAGGAGAACGTCGCGATCGCCCTCGTCGTGGCCGAACTGCTCGGCGTGGAACGGCAGGTCGCCCTGCAGGGCATGTACGACGCCCCGCCGGACCCGGGCGTGCTGTCCGTCGAGCGCTACGCGACGCCCGAGGGCAAGCGGCTCGCCTTCGCCAACGTCTTCGCGGCCAACGACCCCGAGTCGACGCTGATGAACATCAACCAGCTGCTCGACCTCGGAGCCATCCACCGGCCGCTGAACGTCGTGATCAACTGCCGGCCCGACCGCGTGGAGCGCAACGGGCAGATGGGCGAGATCATCCCCGACCTCCAGCCGGACCACGTCTTCGTCATCGGGCACCCCGCCAAGAGCGCGATCGACGCCATCCCCGCCGAGTGGCGCGACCGCGCGATCGACCTCGGGGGCGAACGGCGGTCGGCCGAGGAGTTCATGCCCGCCCTGCTGGAGCGCCTGTCCGCCGACTCCTCCCTGGTCGCCATCGGCAACATCCACGGCCAGGGCGAGGAACTGCTGGAGTACCTGGCCGAACTCCCGGCGGACGAGTCCGCCCCCGACGACGCCGCCCGGCCCTCGGCTGCGGCCGCACCGGCCCAGCCGGCCCGCCTGGACCCCTACGCCTCGTACCCCATGGCCTACGAGGAGCGCTACCAGGCCTCGCAGACCCAGGAGATCCCGGTGGTCCGCATCCCCGCCCAGCCGTCGGGCCCGTACGCCGACGCCGGGCACCCCGGCCCGGCTCCCTACCAGCACGGGCCGTACGCCGATCCGGCCCAGCAGACATGGCAGTACGCCGACGAGCCCTACGGGTACGTCCCGGCTGACGACGGAGGACACCCTCCCCGTTCCTGACGTCCACGGGCGGGGTGAGCGCCGCCCGCAGGACCGCCGATCGCCCCGTACCGAACCCGTACCCGTACCCCGTGCCCGGAGACCCCGTTGACCACCGCCGCCCTGACCCCCGAGATGGCCGCCCTCGGCATCGCCATCGGCCTGTTCTTCTCGTTGCTGTGCTACCTGACCACCAACCTGTCGCCCGGCGGCATGATCACGCCGGGCTGGCTCGCCCTGACCCTCATCGAGGACCTCCAGCGGGCGGCCATGGTGGTCGGCGTCACCGCCCTCACCTACGCGGGCACCAAGGTCATGCAGCGGCTGGTGATCCTCTACGGCAAGCGGCTGTTCGCCGCGGTGGTCCTGCTGGGCGTGCTGCTCCAGGCCACCGTGATGATCGTGCTCTCGATCGAGTTCCCGCTGCTGTACGGCAACCAGACCCTCGGCTTCATCGTGCCCGGCCTGATCGCGTACCAGATGGTCCGCCAGCCCAAGGGGGCGACGCTGCTGGCGACCGGCACCGTCTCGCTCATGGCCTACATCGTCGTCGCCGCCGGACTGCTGCTCGGCATCATGCCCACCGTCTGAGACCGGCGTCCCGGCGACCGATAACCCAGGAGAGAACACATGGCAGGGAAGAAGAAATCGAGGCCGGTCCTCTCCGGCCTCGTGGTGCTGGGGCTCGTCGCGACCTCCGGCTACCTCACCGTGGAGCTTCGCAAGCAGGAGGACAAAGGCGTCCCGGAGATCACGAACGTCGGAGTGCTGGACGGCTCGGATCGGGCCGACGGCGCGACGAAGGCCCGCGACAAGGGCGGGAAGAGCTGGTCCCGGCTGGAGAACCCCGCCCGCTCCGTGCTGCGCGGGTCCGACGGCCAGGTCAAGGCGGTGTTCACCGACGGGGCGCGCACCGCGACCCTGACCGGACCGGCCCGCACCTTCGCCGAGCCCTCGTCGACGAGCTCCAAGGTCTCCACGACGGACTGGGTCCGCCTCATGCCCGAGCCCTGGAAGAAGGGCGCGGACCAGCAGAAGTGGTTCAAGGACTGGTACGCCCAGTACGAGTCCAGCAAGGAGGACGACCTCCTGGCCATCGCCTTCCAATACGTAGCGGGCGCCAAGCAGAAGAAGGACGAGCAGGGCACCGTCTACGCCGGTGACGCCAACTTCGGGCCCCTCAACACGGGCGGGGCGGAAGGCGGGGACCTGCGCCTGGAGCAGTCCGACTTCTACGACTACCTCGGCGTCCAGTACCCCTTCCGGGACGGCGTGATCGGGCAGCCGGAGACCGCGCGCGCCCGGTCGATCGACTGCTCGGGCTACATGCGGATGGTGTTCGGCTACCGCGGCCGCTTCCCGCTCATGTCCTCGGACGAGTCGGGCGACGGCCTGCCGCGCACCGCCAACGGCATGGCCCGCTCCAAGCAGGGTGCCGACATCCTGCCGCTCGCCGGGATCTCGCCCAAGGACCGGCCCACTGGCATCGACCAGCTCCAGCCCGGGGACCTCGTCTTCTTCAAGCTCGACACCCGGACGAAGCAGCGCCTGGACCACGTCGGCATGGTCCTCGGCTACGACACCGAGGGCCACCTGCTCTTCGTCTCCAGCCGCGAGGAGGTCAACGGACCGACCATCGGCGATGTCGGCGGAGTGTCCCGGCTGGACGGCAACGGCTACTACGCCAAGACGCTGCGCAGCGCGAAGAGGCTGTGACCGGGCGCGCCGCGGCGGCCGGTCACCCGTTGGCCGCGGCCGACGCCTGGGCCTGGCCGCGGCGGTGGATCTGCCGGAACGTGAACAGCTGGAGGTTGTCGCCCGTGGCGAACACCTCGGTGTCCTTCGTCGTCACGTCCTTGCCGCTGGTGAAGCCGGCGTTGGTGAAGTAGGCGTAGCGGCCGTAGGAGTTGCTGGTGGTGCGGCAGAACCCGGCCTCGCAGAAGCCCTTCACGCCGCCGCCGGAGAGCGACTTGACGAAGCTCTTCTTGTTGGTCTGGCCCTTGGTCTTGGCGGCCTGCGCCTCGGTGTCGAAGACCGCCACGCCGACCGTCACCGCGATGCCGTCCGCGGAGTAGGTGACGCGTATCAGGCGTGTGCAGTCGTTCGCGGTGAGGATCTTCGGGAGCGTGCCTCCCGAGGCCGAGGCGCAGTTCTTGGTGTCGGCCGTGGGGCCCTTCTTGTACGTCGTCTCGCCCATGGTCAGCTGGGTGCCGGGGAAGAGGGTGTCCGGGCTGAGCGGAGCCTTGTCCTTCTTCGCGCTGGCGATGAAGTCCTTCGGGTCCAGCGGGGGCGGGGCGCTGGTCGGGGCGAACGACGGGGCCGAGGCGGACTCGCTCGGGATGTCGGCCGAGGGCACCTGGGAGGTCGGGCTGTTCGCCTGGTTGTCGCCGTTGGCCGAGACCACGGCCACCGCGACCGCGGCGCCGATCGCGACGGTGGCGAGCGCGCCGCCGCCGACCAGGAACAGCCGACGTCGTTTGTTACGGGTCTCGGACGCCTCGGCGAGCGCGGCCCAGTCCGGAGACTGGCCGCCCCCGCTGTTCCAGGGCTGCTGCGACTGCGGTTTCCAGGGATCCCACTGGGACTGAGGTCCCCCCTGCCCAAAGCTCATGGGGCGCATCTTAGACGGGACATGGGGTGTGCTGGTCCGCATGGATGGGCCCTGGAACCCCTAGCGTTCCTCCTATGCGGACGGGCAAAGGCGACATCTGCGGGTGGTTGGGGCGACTGCTGCCGGCCGGGGTGCTGCTGGTGTGCCTGTGGTCCTGGCCGTCGGTCGCGGTCGGGGTGTGGCCGTCGGTCGCGGTCGGGGGGCTGCGGGCGCTGCGTCGTCCGCGCGGTGGCGGCTCCCTGCCGCGGTGGTGCGTCGCCGTGGTCGTCGATGTGCTGCTGTCGTCGGTGTTCCCGTACGTGCGGCCGGTGCGGCGACGGACGCTGAGGAGGGCCGTTACCCTGTGTGCCGGCCTGTGCGTCTCCGTGGCCGGCCGTCGGCGGTGATCCCGCGTTTTGACCCTCGTGGTGAGCCCCGGTATTCTGCTCTTTCGTTGTGTATTGGCTTGCTCATTCTCACGGGACGGGCCCTTACACCGGTCCACCGGGCCGATGACCAGCGACCAGCACGCGGTTTGCGTCACCGCAGTGCGGTCAAGGCTGTCGTGATCGTTTCGGTGACCTGTTCAGGACCATTCACTCGAAGCGAAGGCTACGAACCGTGCGTACGTACAGCCCCAAGCCCGGCGATGTGACGCGCCAGTGGCACGTCATTGACGCTCAGGACGTTGTCCTGGGTCGTCTCGCCACCACCGCAGCGACCCTCCTCCGGGGCAAGCACAAGCCGATCTACGCCCCCCACGTCGACGCTGGTGACTTCGTCATCATCATCAACGCGGACAAGGTGCACCTGTCCGGCAACAAGCGGACCCAGAAGATGGCGTACCGCCACTCCGGCTACCCGGGTGGTCTGCGCTCCGTCCGTTACGACGAGCTGCTCGACAAGAACCCCGAGAAGGCCATCGAGAAGGCCGTCAAGGGCATGCTCCCCAAGAACACTCTGGGCCGTCAGATGCTCTCGAAGCTGAAGGTCTACAAGGGTGACCAGCACCCGCACGGCGCGCAGCAGCCGCAGCCGTACGAGATCACCCAGGTCGCGCAGTAAGTCCGGCCACCCCCTAAGACTGAAGAGAATCTGAGGAGAATCGTGGCCGAGACCACTGCCGAGCAGCCGCTCGAAGAGCTTGACATCGACAGCTACACCACCGAGTCCGAGGTCCCCGTCGAGGGCGAGTACACCTCGGAGTCCATGGCCTCCCGCTTCGGCGAGCCCCAGCCGGCCGCCGGCCTGGGCCGTCGCAAGAACGCCATCGCCCGCGTCCGGATCGTCCCGGGCACCGGCAAGTGGAAGATCAACGGGCGCACCCTCGAGGACTACTTCCCGAACAAGGTGCACCAGCAGGAAGTCAACGAGCCCTTCAAGGTGCTCGAGCTCGAGGGCCGTTACGACGTCATCGCCCGCATCGCCGGTGGCGGTGTCTCCGGTCAGGCCGGTGCGCTCCGTCTCGGTGTCGCCCGCGCGCTGAACGAGGCCGACGTCGACAACAACCGCGGCGCGCTCAAGAAGGCCGGCTTCCTCCGCCGCGACGACCGTGCGGTCGAGCGCAAGAAGGCCGGTCTGAAGAAGGCCCGCAAGGCCCCGCAGTACAGCAAGCGCTAATCGCGTCGCTGTCCTTGCGACTGTCTTCGCAACGATCGCCCCGGCGGCACGTTCAGTGCCGCCGGGGCGTTCCCGTACACAACCCCTGCGGATGCCGGACAGTCTTGGGGGATGTACTGGAGCCGCACTCTCTCGCAATTCGGAGGACACCACAGTGGGACGACTCTTCGGCACGGACGGCGTGCGCGGTGTCGCCAACGCGGACCTGACGGCGGAGATGGCCCTCGGCCTCTCCGTAGCCGCGGCGCACGTACTGGCCGAGGCGGGCACGTTCGAGGGGCACCGGCCGACCGCGGTGGTCGGGCGTGACCCGCGCGCGTCCGGGGAGTTCCTGGAGGCCGCCGTGGTCGCGGGCCTCGCCAGCGCCGGCGTGGACGTCCTGCGGGTCGGCGTGCTGCCGACGCCGGCGGTGGCGTACCTGACCGGAGAGCTCGGCGCCGACCTCGGTGTGATGCTCTCCGCGAGTCACAACGCCATGCCCGACAACGGCATCAAGTTCTTCGCCCGTGGCGGGCACAAGCTCGCCGACGAGCTGGAGGACCGGATCGAGTCCGTCTACGAGGAGCACCGCACCGGCGCCCCGTGGGACCGGCCGACCGGGGCCGGAGTGGGCCGTGTGCGCGACTCCGAGGAGGGCGCCGACCGGTACGTCGAGCATCTGCTGCGTGTCCTGCCGAACCGGCTCGACGGGCTGAAGGTCGTCCTCGACGAGGCGCACGGCGCCGCCTCCCGGGTCTCGCCCGAGGTGTTCCAGCGGGCCGGTGCCGAGGTCGTCACGATCGGGGCCGAGCCGGACGGGCTCAACATCAACGACGGGTGCGGATCCACGCACCTGGACAAGATCAAGGCCGCTGTCGTCGAGCACGGGGCCGACCTGGGCATCGCGCACGACGGTGACGCCGACCGGTGCCTCGCCGTGGACCACACCGGCGAGGAGGTGGACGGCGACCAGATCCTGGCCGTGCTCGCCCTGGCCATGCGGGAGGCCGCCACGCTGCGGGCCGAGACGGTCGTGGCGACGGTGATGTCCAACCTGGGCTTCAAGCTCGCCATGGAGCGTGAGGGCATCCGGCTCGTGCAGACCGCCGTGGGTGACCGGTACGTGCTGGAGGAGATGAAGGAGCACGGGTTCGCGCTCGGGGGCGAGCAGTCCGGGCACGTGATCATTCTCGACCATGCGACGACGGGCGACGGCACGCTGACCGGTCTGCTGCTGGCGGCGCGGGTCGCGCAGAGCGGGCGTCCGTTGCGGGAGCTGGCGTCTGTGATGCAGCGGCTGCCGCAGGTGCTGATCAATGTGCCGGATGTCGACAAGTCCCGGGTGGCGACGTCGGCCGAGCTGTCCACGGCGGTTGCCGATGCGGAGCGGGAGCTGGGGGCGACCGGGCGGGTGCTGCTGCGGTCCTCGGGGACCGAGCCGTTGGTGCGGGTGATGGTGGAGGCGGCTGATATCGAGCAGGCTCGGTCTGTTGCGGGGCGGCTTGCCGATGCGGTGAAGTCAGCGCTGGGGTAGTTGGCCTTTGCGGGTAGCAGGTGGGGGCTGCGGTAGCTCGCGGGCCGGCCGTTCGTTGTGGCTTGTCGCGCAGTTCCCCGCGCCCCTCAAAGCCCGCTGTCCTGCCGGCGTTGCGTGGACCAGAGCCATTTCTGGGCCAGCAGGGTCAGCGTGCCGGCGACGATGATGCCCAGCAGGTTCAGCAGGAGTTGTTCCGTGGAGCCCCAGGTCTGTTTCGTGTTGCCGTAGCTCAGGGCCACGGCGGCGTTCGCCGCGGCCGGGACCGTGGTCACCGAGATGGCCACGCCCACCAGGGCGCCCGACTTGGCGGAGGTCAGGGAGAGCGTGCCGGCGATGCCGGCCAGGACCGCCACGACGAAGGAGAACCGGTCGGGGGCGTAGATGAAGCCCGTGTTGGGGCGGTCCGCCCTGAGCTGTCGTTCGCTGAACAGGTCGACCGCGTCCATGAAGAGGCTGAAGCCGACCGTCACCGCCATCGCCACCGCGAAGCCCACCAGGAGGGCGATCAGCGAGCGCAGGGCCAGACGTGCTCTGCGGCGGACGATCGCGGTGCAGAGGCCGGCGAGAGGGCCGAACTCCGGGCCCACCGCCATGGCGCCCACGATCAGGATCGCGTTGTCCAGGACGACGCCGCAGGCCGCGATCATCGTGGCGAGGGTGATGAACGCGAGGTACGTGACGGAGAGGGTCGACTCCTCGTGCGTCGCGTCGCTGAGGTGCTCCCACAGAACCGCGTCCGCGCCCTCGCCGGGTGCGTCGGCCGCGGCCTGGTCGGCCCGCTCGGACAGCGACAGGTCGATGGCCTCTACGGCGATGGAACCGCTGGTGTCGATGCCGAGCTCCCGCAGGCCGGTGAGCAGTTCGTCGCCCGCCTCGCGTGCGACGTCGCACATCACGACGTCCCCGGCGGGGTCGCGGGCGGTGTCCGGCAGCACGACGAGGTGGGCGGTGCCGACCGTCTTCTCGATCAGCCGCACCACGTCGTCGGTCTTCTCGGACGGCGTGATCAGGCGCAGGTGGAGCATGACGACTATCTAACCGGCCTTTCCCCGTGGTGCGTCACAGCTTGCGCAGGCTGAGCCGCTGCACCTTGTGGTCCGGGCCCTTGCGCAGGACGAGGGCGGCGCGGCCACGGGTGGGGGCGATGTTCTCGACCAGGTTGGGCTGGTTGATCGTGCGCCACATCGTCCGGGCGTAGTCGAGGGCCTCCTCCTCCGAGACCTGGGTGTACTTGCGGAAGTACGAGGACGGGTTCTGGAACGCGGTCGCGCGCAGCTTGCGGAAGCGGTTGAGGTACCAGTGCTCGATGTCCTCGACGCGGGCGTCGACGTAGACGCTGAAGTCGAAGTAGTCGGCGAGGCCGACCCGGGTACGGCCGTCCTTGCCGGGGAGGGCGGGCTGGAGGACGTTCAGGCCCTCGACGATCAGGATGTCGGGGCGGCGGACCGTGAGCTTCTTGTCGGGGACGATGTCGTAGATCAGGTGGGAGTAGACGGGGGCCGTGACCTCGTCCTTGCCGGCCTTGATGTCGGCGACGAAGCGGGTCAGCGCGCGGCGGTCGTAGGACTCGGGGAATCCCTTCCGCGACATCAGGCCGCGGTCCTGGAGCTCCTTGGTGGGCAGCAGGAAGCCGTCCGTGGTGACCAGTTCGACGCGCGGGTGCTCCGGCCAGCGTGAGAGCAGGGCCTGGAGGAGCCGGGCGACCGTCGACTTGCCCACGGCGACCGAGCCGGCGACCCCTATGACGAACGGGGTGCCGGACTGGGAGCCCTGCTCGCCCAGGAAGGTGTTGAGCGCGCCTCTGAGGCCGTCCGTGGCACCGACGTAGAGATTGAGGAGTCTGGACAGCGGGAGGTAGATGTCCCGCACCTCGTCGAGGTCGATGACATCACCGAGACCGCGCAGCTTCTCGACCTCCTCGGCCGTCAGCGGCAGCGGCGTCTTGTCACGCAACGCGCTCCACTCGGCTCGGGTGAGGTCGACGTAGGGAGTCGCCTCCGGCCGCTGCCGGTGGGCGCTCCGGGGTATCGAGGAGACCGGAGAGATCACAGTCCATTGTTACGGGCGTACGAACGGACCGTGAGGTGGGATCCGTCACGCGGGCCGGCGACTGTCTCCATTCGGGAGAAAACCGACCAAGGGGAGGAATGTCAGTGGCGTGCGTCACAGTTGTGGGAGAGGTGGGCCCAGGCCTGGGTCCAGGAACGCCGAGGGGTGACCCATGACGTATGCGATAGAGGCGGAAGGCCTGGTCAAACGGTTCAAGGAGACCGAGGCGCTGGCCGGTGTCGATCTGGCGGCCCGCAAGGGCACGGTGCTCGGGCTGCTGGGCCCCAACGGTGCGGGGAAGACGACCGCGGTGCGGATCTTCGCGACGCTGCTGCGCCCGGACGCGGGCAGGGCTCGGGTGGCCGGTCACGACGTGGTCCGGGAGGCCGGGGTCGTGCGGTCCATGGTCGGGCTGACCGGGCAGTACGCGGCGGTCGACGAGAACCTGACCGGCACGGAGAACCTGCTGCTCATCGGCCGCCTGCTGGGTCTGCCGAGGCGGGAGGCGAAGGCGCGGGCGGGGGAGCTGCTGGAGCGTTTTCAGCTGACGCACGCGGCCGGCCGGGCCGCGAAGACCTTCTCGGGCGGCATGCGCCGGCGCCTGGACCTCGCGGCCAGCCTGGTGGGGCGGCCTCGCATCCTCTTCCTCGACGAGCCGACCACGGGCCTCGACCCGCACAGCCGTGGTGAGCTGTGGGACCTGCTGCGCGGCCTGGTCGCGGACGGTGCGACCGCTCTGCTGACCACGCAGTATCTGAACGAGGCCGATGTGCTCGCCGACGACATCGTGGTGATCGACAAGGGCCGGGTGATCGCCGAGGGCACGCCGGACCGGCTGAAGGCCCAGGTCGGCGGCCAGGTGCTGGAGCTCCGGCCGATCCTCGGGCAGGACCTCGCGCGGGCACACGCCCTGGTGGCCGGGGCCGCCGGCCCGGAGGCCCGGATCGAGGGCGAGATGGTCACCGCGCCGGTGAAGGACCCCGAGCTGATGCCGGCCGTCGTGCGCGCGCTGGACCGGGAGGGGATCGCGGTGGGCGAGCTGGCCCTGCGCCGCTCCTCGCTCGACGAGGTCTTCCTCGCCCTGACCGGCCACCGCGCCGAACCGGGCGAGCCCGGGCAGGACGGCGGCGCGGCCGTCCGGGAGGACGACGAGCTGGAGGAGGCGGTCCGGTCATGACCGCCACCACCATCACCGCGCCGGTCACCACGTCGGGCCGCGTACCGCCCCTCGCCGGGGTGCGGCAGACCTTCACGATGGCCTGGCGGAGCCTGGTCGCCGTCAAGCACAACCCGCTCGAACTGGTCGACTACAGCATCACGCCGATCATGTTCGTGTTCCTGTTCACCTACGTGCTGGGCGGGCAGATGGCCGGATCGCCCGACGCGTACCTGAAGTACGCGCTGCCGGGGATCATCGTGCAGAACACCCTGTTCATGACGATGTACACGGCGATGGCGCTCAACACCGACCTCACCAAGGGTGTCTTCGACCGGCTGCGCAGCCTGCCCATCGCACGCTCCGCCCCGCTGATCGGGCGGATCACCGCCGACCTCGCGAAGCACGTGTGGGCGCTGCTGCTGATGATCGGCCTCGGACTGGCCCTCGGCTTCCGCATCACCGGCGGGTTGGGCGGGTTCCTGCTCGGCACGCTGCTGGTGGTGGTGTTCGCCGCGGCCGTGTCGTGGAGCGCGGTGCTGATCGGGATGCTGGCCGGTGACGCGGAGAAGGTGCAGGCGTTCGCCTTCACCCTCATCTTCCCGATCACCTTCACCAGCAGCGCCTTCGTCGTCGTCGACACCATGCCGGGCTGGCTCCAGGCGTGGAGCGACGTCAACCCGGTCACGCATCTGTCCGACGCCTTCCGCGGGTTGCTGCTCGGCGGGGCGGTGGCGGAGCCGGTGTTGTGGTCGCTGGTGTGGGCGGCGGGGATCGCGCTGGTGTTCTATCCGTTGGCGATGAGGGCTTATCGGGCGAAGGTGTGAGAGCGAGGGGTCAGGTCTTCGTACCCCGGTGGGAATTTCCGATTCCGGGCACGCTGCGGCCGGTTCGGCGCGGGAATCGACCCTAAGCTGCCGCCCATGTGTGGAATCGTGGGATACGTGGGGCCGCAGTCGGCGCTCGAGGTCGTGATGGCCGGGCTGAAGCGGCTGGAGTACCGGGGGTACGACTCGGCGGGCGTCGCCGTGCTGGCCGACGGCGGGCTGGCGACGGGGAAGAAGGCCGGGAAGCTCCTCAACCTGGAGAAGGAACTGGACGGCCGACCGCTGCCGGCCGGCACGACGGGCATCGGACACACCCGGTGGGCCACGCACGGCGGACCGACGGACTCCAACGCCCACCCGCACCTCGACAACGCGGGACGTGTCGCCGTCGTGCACAACGGCATCATCGAGAACTTCGCCGAGCTGCGGGCCGAGCTGGAGGAGCGGGGTCACCGGCTGGCCTCCGAGACCGACACCGAAGTCGTCGCGCATCTGCTCGCCGAGGAGTTCTCGTCGTGCGCGGACCTCGCCGAGGCGATGCGGCTGGTGTGCCGACGGCTGGAAGGCGCGTTCACGCTGGTCGCGGTGCACGCCGACGAGCCGGACGTGGTGGTGGGCGCGCGGCGGAACTCGCCGCTGGTGGTGGGCGTCGGAGAGGGCGAGGCCTTTCTCGCCTCGGACGTCGCCGCGTTCATCGCCCACACGCGGTCGGCGATCGAGCTGGGGCAGGACCAGGTGGTGGAGCTGCGCCGGGACGGCGTGACGGTGACGGGATTCGACGGCCACCCGGCCGACGTCCGCTCGTACCACGTCGACTGGGACGCGTCGGCCGCGGAAAAGGGCGGCTTCGACTACTTCATGCTCAAGGAGATCGCCGAGCAGCCCAAGGCGGTCGCGGACACGCTGCTGGGCCGTATCGACGGCTCCGGCTCACTGACCCTGGACGAGGTGCGGATCCCGCCGCGGGTGCTGCGCGAGATCGACAAGGTCGTCATCGTCGCGTGCGGTACGGCCTTCCACGCCGGGATGATCGCCAAGTACGCCATCGAGCACTGGACGCGCATCCCGTGCGAGGTGGAACTGGCCAGCGAGTTCCGCTACCGGGATCCGATCCTGGACGCGCAGACCCTCGTCATCGCCATCTCCCAGTCCGGCGAGACCATGGACACGCTCATGGCGCTGCGGCACGCCCGGGAGCAGGGCTCCAAGGTGCTGGCGATCTGCAACACCAACGGCTCGACGATCCCGCGCGAGTCGGACGCGGTGCTGTACACGCACGCCGGGCCGGAGGTGGCCGTCGCCTCCACCAAGGCGTTCCTGACGCAGCTCGTCGCGTGCTACCTGGTCGCGCTGTACCTGGGCCAGGTGCGGGGCACCAAGTGGGGCGACGAGATCCGGGCGGTGATTCGCGACCTGTCCTCGATCGCCGGTGCGGTGGATCAGGTCCTCGGCACGATGGAGCCGGTACGGGAGCTGGCGCGCACGCTCGCGTCGAAGAAGACGGTGTTGTTCCTGGGGCGGCATGTCGGCTACCCCGTGGCCCTCGAAGGCGCGCTCAAGCTGAAGGAGCTCGCCTACATGCACGCCGAGGGGTTCGCGGCGGGGGAGTTGAAGCACGGGCCGATCGCCTTGATCGAGGAGGACCTGCCCGTGGTCGTCGTGGTGCCGTCGCCGCGAGGGCGGTCCGTGCTGCACGACAAGATCGTGTCCAACATCCAGGAGATCCGGGCGCGGGGTGCGCGGACGATCGTGATCGCTGAGGAGGGTGACGAGGCGGTCGTTCCGTACGCCGACCATCTGATCCGGATCCCGGTGACCCCGACGCTGCTGCAGCCGATGGTGGCGACGGTGCCGTTGCAGGTCTTCGCGTGCGAGTTGGCGACGGCTCGCGGCAACGAGGTGGATCAGCCTCGGAACCTGGCGAAGTCGGTGACGGTGGAGTGAGGAAGGGGGCGAACGGCCAGGTGCCGTTCGCCCCCCGGCGGCTGGTCGACTACCAGTTGATGCAGGTCTTCGGGACCCAGCCGTTCACCTTGTCGCCGCCGTAGTACCACATGTTGCTCTTCTTGCCGCAGGCCGTGTAGGAGCCGCCCTTGTAGGCCTTGCCGTCGTTGCAGATCCCGCCGCGCTTGCCCTTGCCCCAGATGCCGAGGGCGGTGGCGCTCGTCTTCGGCGAGGTCCGGACCTTGACGGTCTCCTTGGCCTTGACGTTGACGATCGCCTTGCTGCAGTCCTTCGGCGGGGCCGCGGCGGCGGTGCCGGCGGTGGCGACGGTGCCGGTGAGGGCCGTGGCGAAGAGCGCTGCGGCAGTGGCCGCGGTCCCCAGCGACTTGAATCTCATGGTCTGTGTCCTCCCGTTTGGCGCGATGCCGTTTGCACATCGCGGTCATCGCGAACTGTACAAGTGGGAGGGGTAGTTCAGGGGTGGGGGTGTCCGCTGGGGGTTCGGTGCGGAGGGCGTCCGTGAAGCGGGTGAAGGTTGCTGTCGGGAAGGTGAGGGGTCGCACGACACGGCTTCTATCGTACGGAAGCGCGTTCGATAAGCAGCCAGTTGAGCTTCGGAGTCCATGAAGAGGGAGCCATGGGGTGCGTCGCGTACGACCGTGTCGAGTTCGGGTACGGGGCCGCCCACGTAGGTCATGGTGCTTCCGGCTCCGGCGAAGCCGTCCAGGTCGAAGGGAATGACACGCAGGGTGATGTGGTCCGCGTCGGAGAGTTCCAGGAGTCGGACGTAACTCCAGCTCCTCGTCGGCGAGTTCGGGCACCTTCGAGAAGAACACGGCGCGGGCATGGTCCTCTGTCTGGAGCAGGCCCGGCACGAAGAGCACGGCTACCTCGCGCCGGGACGTGGCGTGGGTCCAGGAACGGCGTGGGCGGCAGGCCCCGGTACTCCTCCCACCAGCCGCGTGTCCGGTCGGTGGCGAGTCCGACCAGGGCGTCGATGAACTGATCTGCACGGAGTTCACGCCGAGCAGCGCTGCCGCCTCGCGGGCGCTCAGGCCGGCCGCGTCGCGGAGTCTGCGTAGTTCGACTGCCAGCCGCATCTGGCGAGCGGTAGGGACGCGCCTGGTCGCCATGGGGCTCCTCGGTTCAACACGCCTGCCGACGCTACTCGCTCAGTGGCCAGTGAGCCCTGGGAGTGCTCCCTCTGCATCCCCAACGACCTGCGTGCCGTCACCGTCAGTCGACGCACCCTCCGTCTGATCCTGACCCTGCAGGGGCTGATCCACCTGGTCGACGTGGCCGAACTGCTCGCGACAGAGCTCGTCTCCAACGCCGTACGTCACACCAAGGGCCCCGCCGCCCTATGGGTCCGCTGGTCGGCCGGTGTGCTGCGGATCGGGGCGTGAGATGCGGACCCCGGGCCGCCCGAGCCGCCCCGCCGATTCGGGCAGGTCATCGACTCGGAGGACGGGCGGGGGCCGGCGCTCGTGCGGGCCTGTTCCGACCTGTGGGGTGGCAGCCGCTGGCGAGGGAGGGCAATCGGGGCAAGTGCGTCTGGTGCGAGCTGGGCTCGGCGGCGTGAGCGTTTTCCGAGTGCGAGGCCCGAGCATTGGAGCGACCAGCTCAAGGGCTTCCGCGGCATTGCCACCGGATACGGCAAGACCGCCACCTCCTACGAAGCGGCGGTCGCATCAACGCCGCCCGGCTCCGCCGGTCGGCGGGGCCCGGGTCCGGCCGGGCCCGGGCCGCCGTACAAGAGCCTGTTTCTGAGCCCTGGATCGCCCTGGAGGTGCGACAGGGCCCCATGGGGCTCGTGGTGCTCTCAGCCCAAGAGGGAGCCAATCAGACTCACGACGGTAGAAACCAGGCCGCTCACAAGACCCGTAAGACCCTCAAGACCCATGCTGATCACCATCCTGTCTTCAGTGTTTTCTTTCCCTTTATATTGGCGTGCAGTGTGCTGAGATCAGGACTCCCGCGCGGCGCCCTTCACTCCAATAGGTGTGACGCCATGCGCCGACTGCTTCTTCGGCTACCTGGAAATCGGCCTGGAAATCAGCCCGGGCAACAGCCCAGCCGGAAAGAAACTGAAGGAAATCACGTCGTTCGTCAGCTACTTCCGGCGTGGCTGGAGCGGTCCCGTACTGTCGCGCATTTGAGCGTTGAACCCCGGGGCGGCGCTGAGGGGCGCCGTAGGCTGCTGCGCATGAGCATCATCGGGGTCGGGATCGACGTCGCCGAGATCGATCGGTTCGCGGCGTCACTGGAGCGTACGCCCGCGCTGGCCGAGCGGCTGTTCGTGGAGCGGGAGTTGTTGCTGCCCAGTGGGGAGCGCCGGGGTGTCGCCTCCCTGGCCGCCCGGTTCGCGGCCAAGGAGGCCTTGGCCAAGGCGCTCGGGGCTCCGCCCGGGCTGCTCTGGACCGACGCCGAGGTGTGTGTCGAGGACAGTGGGCAGCCCTGGCTGCGGGTGACCGGGACCGTGGCCGCGCGGGCAGCCGAGCTCGGGGTGCGGTCCTGGCATCTGTCCCTGAGTCATGACGCGGGTGTCGCCTCGGCCGTTGTGATCGCCGAGGGGTGACAGGGGTGAGAGGGATGACAGGGGCGACAGGGGCGCCGGGGAACTACGCCATGGACCACAGGAGCGTGACCGTGCCGATGAAGCCCACGGCGCCGAGGGTGGTGCCCGCCGCCGCGCTCCACATGCGGCCCGTGCCCTGGCGGGCGTAGTGGATGCCCATCGTGCCGAACGTGACGGCCAGCGCTCCGGCTATCACCGTCCAGGGGATCAGGAACGCCCAGGTGCCCACGGCGGAGAAGGCGCCGAGGACGAGTGCCGTGGGGCCCAAGGCGGTTGCGGGTGTGTCGGTTTCCGTGGGTGCGGGTGATCCGGCCATGTACTGCTCCCCATTTTTGAACGAGTTCAAAACGTACCTCGATAGTAGCGCGCCGGAGCGCTTGGCGGGCGACCGCCCGGCCGGCTGATCTTCCCCGTCCAGGAGGGCATGGCATGACCACGGTGAAGGACGTCGTCCCTCGCGGTACGCGGCACTGCGAGACGTCGGCTCTGGGGGTGCTGCTGCGGCACCAGGGAATCGATCTGTCCGAGCCCATGCTCTTCGGCCTAGGGGCCGGGCTGTCCTTCATCTACTGGGACAGCAAGAACATGGACTTTCCCTTCCTCGGAGGGCGGGTCAAGCCCTTCGAGCTCACCAGGAACCTGGCCGGCAGGCTGGGGCTGGAGCTCGCCGTTCGGGAGACCGGCTCCGCCCGTAAGGCATGGGAGGACGTGGCGACCGCCATCGACGCCGGCCGTCCCGTCGGGCTACAGCTCGACAGCTACCACCTGGACTACTTCACCTCGAAGGTGCACTTCGGCGGTCATGTCGTCGCCCTGTACGGCTACGACGAGCACGACGCCCACCTGGTGGACACCGACCAGCAGGGCGGAGCGGTATCCACGAGCCTGAGCAGCCTCGCCCGGGCCAGGGCCGCGCGCGGACCGATGACCGCCAGGCACCGGTCCTTCACGCTCACCGCTCCGGGGAAGGCGCCCTCCCTGGAGGGGCGGATCATTCCGGCCATCACTGAATGCGCCGACGCGTTCCTCGATCCGCCCATCGCCAACCTCGGCCACCGAGGCATCGAGAAGGCCGGGAAGCTCGTACCCGCCTGGCTCCAGCGCACCGACGCCCCCCAGCGGGACCTGCCGCAGGCAGCCCTCCTGATGGAGAAGGCCGGCACCGGCGGTGCTCTGTTCCGCAATCTCTACCGCGACTTTCTCGCCGAATGCACCCGGATGGTCGACAGTGGCCATCTGCGCACCGGCCACAGGCTGTACTCGGAAGCGGCCGGCTTGTGGACGGACGTCGCGGCGCTCATCACGAACGCCGGTGAGTCGGGCGATGAGCAGTGCCTCGGACGGGCAGGCGCCGTCCTGTGCGACATCGCGCGCGTCGAACGCGAAGCCATGGAGGCGCTGAGCCGCCTGCGCGGTGAAGCCCCCGCCGGGTGAGAGCGAGGGCTTCGCGGGCGGGCGTCAGCAGATCGTCTGGCTGCTGTTCACCCGCGTGATGTTGCGGAACGTCGTGTTCTCGCCGCACGGGCTCTCCCTGATGGCCGAGTTGGTGACCGTCAGGTTCTGGATGGTGATGTCCTTGTTGTTCGGGAACTCCGAGCGGGCGGCCAGGCGCAGTTCGCCGCCGCCCGTGATCGTGCCGCTCTGGGCCGCGAGGTTGACGTTGTAGCAGTTCTCGATCAGGACCGAGTTGTTGCCGGTGTTGGAGATCGTCACCTTGTTGATCGTCGCCCCGCCGCTCTCCGAGACGCAGAACACCCCGCGTCCGCCGCCGCGCGCGATGACCTCGCCGACCCGGATGTTGGTCGGGTAGCCGCTGCCGACGCGGCCGTTGCGGTTGGCCATGCGGAAGGCCGCGTAGCCGGTGCCCGTGCCCGCGTTCTCCGCGTCCACCTTGGTGACGTTGGCGTTGATCGTCTGGTTGAGCAGCAGGCCGGACTCGCCCACGTTGCGGGCGGTGACCGTGCCGATGGTGATGCCGTCGACGCCGTAGGTCTCGACCGCGTGGCTGGACGCGCCGGAGACGTAGACGTTGTCGATGCGGACGTTGCGCGTCCACTGGCTGGTGTCGCCGCGGTTGTCGATCCGGACGCCCAGGCCGCGGGAGAGGCGCATGTCGATCTGGCCGAGCACCACGTTCTGGACATTGCGCATGAAGATGCCGTAGAGCGGGGTGCCGGTGAGCTTGAGGTTCTGGACCTCCACGTCGCGGGTGCCGCGGGAGTAGACCGGCGCCTGGTCGCCCGAGCCGCTGCCGGTGACGTTGATGGTGCCGCAGACGTCGAGGACGGTGTAGCTCGGGAGCGAGATGCGTGAGCCCGCCGAGATCGAGCCCGAGCCGCGGACCACGACCCTTTCCTTCGAAGTGCGCCCGGAGCTGAGGCTGTTGACGGCCGCCTGCACCGCGGCCCGCATGTCGGTCCCGGTGTAGACCGTGCTGCCGCCGCGCCGGGCGGTCCAGTTGCTGCCGTTCTGCACGGCCTCGGCCTGGTAGGAGCCGTCTCCGCAGGCCGTCGCTCGCGTGGGGGCGGCGGTGGCTGGGGCGGTCAGCGTGCCGGCGGTGGTGAGGACGGCGGTGGCACCGGCGGCGGCGAGGAATGCGGCTCTGCGTCCCATGGGGGCCTCGGTTTCGTCGAACGTGGGGGGTGTGCAAGCGCTTTCTGCGCGGCCGGTGAGTCTGGCAAAGGGCTGGCAAAGCGTCAATGGATCCGACACGGTTCCGAGTTGCGCGAGCGACGCGGGAGTGCTCCGGCGGTCGTGCGGGAAACTCGACCCCATGCGTAGTGCGTACAGCGTGGAGACGGTCAGGACCGCCGAACGGGAGCTGATGGCGCGGCTGCCGGAGGGGGCGCTGATGCAACGCGCCGCCGCCGGACTCGCCGCGGCCTGCGCCGACCTGCTGGGCCGGGTGTACGGGAGCAGGGTCGTGCTGCTGGTCGGGAGCGGGGACAACGGTGGTGACGCGTTGTACGCCGGGGCCCGGCTGGCCCGGCGTGGGGCCGGGGTCACGGCGGTGCTGCTCACGCCGGAGCGGGCTCATGCCGGGGGACTTGCGGCGCTGCGGCGGGCCGGAGGGCGGGTCGCCAGCGCCGGTGAGGCTGAGGGTGCCGCTGGGGTTGCGGGGGCGCCGGGCGTCGAGGAGTTGGTCGAGCGGGCGGATCTCGTCGTCGACGGCATCGTCGGGATCGGTGGGAAGGGCGGGCTGCGGCCGGACGCGGTGCCGCTGGCCGCCGCCGCCGAGCGGTCGCGGGGCGCCGTGGTCGCCGTCGATCTGCCGAGCGGGGTCGACGCCGACACCGGGGAGGTGCGCGGCGTCGCGGTCCGGGCCGATCTGACGGTGACTTTCGGGACGCACAAGCCGGGGCTGCTGATCGATCCGGCGCGGGAGTACGCGGGGTCGGTGCGGCTGGTCGACATCGGTCTTGAGCTGCCGGTCGAGCCGGAGCTGGAGGCGTTGCAGCACGCGGACGTGGCGCGGTTGCTGCCGCTTCCCGGGGCCGAGAGCGACAAGTACCGGCGGGGTGTCGTCGGCATCGCCGCCGGGTCCGCGCGCTACCCGGGGGCCGCCGTGCTCGCCGTCGCCGGGGCGCTGCGGGGCGGGGCCGGGGCCGTGCGGTACGTCGGGCCGGCCGCGGACGCCGTCATCACGCGGTTTCCCGAGACGCTCGTGTCGGACCAGGGGCCGAAGCATGCCGGACGGGTGCAGGCGTGGGTCGTCGGGCCGGGGGCCGGGGACGACGCGGCGACGGTGGGGGAGGTGCTGGCGGCGGATGTCCCGGTACTGGTCGACGCGGACGGGTTGCGGTTGGCCGAGGCGGAGGTCGTACGGGCGCGGCGGGCGCCGACGCTGATGACCCCGCATGCCGGGGAAGCGGCGGCGCTGCTCGGGGTCGACCGGGCGGAGGTCGAAGGCGGGCGGCTGGCGGCGGCGCGGGAGTTGGCCGGGCGGTATGGGGCGACCGTGCTGTTGAAGGGTTCCACGACACTGGTCGCCGACTCGGGGGGCGGGGCGGTGCGGGTGAATCCGACGGGGACGTCCTGGCTGGCTACGGCGGGGAGCGGGGACGTGTTGTCGGGGCTGGCGGGGTCGTTGCTGGCGGCGGGGCTTTCCGCGGTGGACGCGGGGAGTGTGGGGGCGTATGTGCACGGGCTGGCCGGGAGGCTGGCGGCGGACGGCGCGCCGGTGGGGGCGCATGACGTGGCGGAGGCCGTTCCGGAAGCCTGGCGGAATGTGCTCGGCTGAGTGAAGTGAGAGGAGGGGATGGGGGCTGTTGTGGGGCTGAGGCGCCCCTCGTCCCCTTCCCGTCCCGAGTCCGGGGGCTGCCACCCCCGGGCCCCCCGCTTCGGCCTGGACGGCCTCGTCCTCGAGTGCCGGACGGGCCGGGAGCGGGCCGTCCGGGGGACCCGGCCGCGCGGCGGCCTTCCACGGCGTCTGCGGCGATCTCGACACCACCGTCGGCTCCACGGGCCGCGTCGATCTCTCCGTCCCGCGCGGAGGCCGTGGAGCGTGCTGAAGAAGGGGGACCGCGTGTTCGTGTGGGGCGCAGACCCGGGACGTGACAGCCGTCGGCGGGGGCCCGCTGCCTCGGGCGTGTCGGGCCGCTCTGAGACACTGGGCGCGATGAGCGAGAGAACAGCTCCGCGGACCGCGCTCCTGCGCGCCCGCGCGGAGATCGACCTGGCCGCCCTGCGGGCCAATGTGCGGGCGCTGCGTGCCCACGCGCCGGGCGCGGCCCTGATGGCCGTCGTGAAGTCCGAGGCGTACGGTCACGGGGCTGTGCCGTGTGCCCGCGCGGCCGTCGCCGCGGGGGCGGACTGGCTGGGTACGGCGACGCCCGAGGAGGCCCTCGCCCTGCGGGCCGCCGGGCTGCCGGGCCGCATCATGTGCTGGCTGTGGACGCCCGGCGGACCCTGGCGCGAGGCGATCGAGGCGGACCTCGACGTGTCCGTCAGCGGGATGTGGGCCCTGGCGGAGGTCACCGAGGCGGCCCGGCTCGCCGGGCGGCCCGCCCGGGTGCAGCTCAAGGCCGACACGGGGCTCGGGCGGGGCGGCTGCCAGCCCGGTGAGGACTGGGCCGGGCTGGTCCGGGAGGCCCTGCGCGCCGAGGCCGAGGGGCTCCTGCGCGTCACGGGGCTGTGGTCGCACTTCGCCTGTGCCGACGAGCCCGGCCATCCCTCCATCGCCGCCCAGCTCGGCCGCTTCCGGGAGATGGTCGCGTACGCCGAGGAGCAGGGCGCCCGCCCCGAGGTCCGGCACATCGCCAACTCGCCGGCCACGCTCACGCTCCCCGAGAGCCATTTCGACCTGGTCCGCACGGGCATCGCCACCTACGGCATCTCGCCCAGCCCCGAGCTCGGCACCCCGGCCGATTTCGGACTGCGCCCGGTGATGACGCTGTCCGCCTCGCTCGCCCTGGTCAAGCACGTGCCGGGCGGGCACGGCGTCAGCTACGGCCACCGGTATGTGACGCCCGGCGAGACCACCCTCGGCCTCGTCCCGCTGGGCTACGCCGACGGCATCCCGCGGCACGCCTCCTCGGCCGGCCCGGTCCTGGTCGAGGGCAAGTGGCGCACGATCGCGGGGCGGGTCGCCATGGACCAGTTCGTGGTCGACCTGGGAGGCGACGAGCCCGCGCCGGGCGCCGAGGCGGTGCTCTTCGGTCCTGGAGACCGCGGTGAGCCCACCGCCGAGGACTGGGCCCAGGCGGCCGGAACCATCGCCTACGAGATCGTGACCCGGATCGGAACGCGCGTTCCGCGCGTCTATGTGAATGAGTGACAGGACGGGTAACCCGCACAGAGGGCCGGTCACGCGAAGAACAACGGGCAGCCTGGCAACACCAGCACTACAAGCACCAGCACCAGGCCCACAGGCATCAGCAGCAGCACCACAAGCATCGGCAGCAGCGCCCCCGGCGAAGAGGAGCGGTACGTGAGCGAGAGCAGTGCGGAGGTCGTCGCGAACGCCGCCACCGCGGCTGTCGCGGCCTCCGCCGCGGGGGCGGCGGGAGGCTGGCGCCGGGCGACCGGCATCGCCGGTGTGGCGATAGGCGTGGTGGCCGCGGGCGCGGCCGCCGGTGTCGCCCTGGAGCGGATGACGGTCGGCCGGGGCATGCGCCAGAAGGCCCGGCTCGCCCTCGACTCCGCAGGACCCTACGGCTCGCTGCGCGGCATGCCCGGCAAGGCGTTCGCCGACGACGGCACGGAGCTGTACTACGAGGTCGACGACCTCGACCCGGAGGCCGCCCCCGCCGCCCTCGGGCCGCGCCGCCGGCGGCTCTTCGGCCGCAAGGCCCCCGCCCCCGTCACCGTCGTCTTCAGCCACGGCTACTGCCTCAACCAGGACTCCTGGCACTTCCAGCGGGCGGCGCTCAGAGGCGTCGTACGGACCGTCCACTGGGACCAGCGCAGCCACGGCCGGTCCGGGCGGGGCGTGGCCCAGGGCCGGGACGAGCCGATCACCATCGAGCAGCTGGGCCGCGACCTGAAGGCCGTCATCGACGCGGCCGCGCCCGAGGGGCCGATCGTGCTGGTCGGGCACTCGATGGGCGGCATGACGGTGATGGCGCTGGCCGACCAGTACCCCGAGCTGATCCGGGAGCGGGTCGTCGGGGTGGCCTTCGTGGGGACGTCGTCGGGGCGGCTCGGCGAGGTCAACTACGGGCTTCCGGTGGCCGGCGTCAACGTGGTGCGGCGGGTGCTGCCCGGCGTGCTGAAGGCGATGGGGCAGCGGGCCGACCTGGTGGAGAAGGGGCGCCGGGCCACGGCTGACCTGTTCGCCGGGATCATCAAGCGGTACTCGTTCGCGTCCCGGGACGTCGACCCGGCCATCGCCCGGTTCGCCGAGCGGATGATCGAGAGCACACCGATCGACGTGGTCGCCGAGTACTACCCGGCGTTCAACGACCACGACAAGACCGAGGCGCTCGCCCACTTCGCCGACGCGCCGGTCCTCGTCCTGGCCGGGGTGCAGGACCTGGTCACACCCAGCGAGCACAGCGAGGCCATCGCCGATCTGCTGCCGGACGCCGAGCTGGTGCTGGTGCCGGATGCGGGGCACCTGGTGATGCTGGAACACCCGGAAGTGGTCACCGACCGCCTCGCCGATCTGCTCACCCGTACAGGGGCGGTGCCCACCACGGCTACCGTGAAGGGCTGTGACTCCGCCTCCTCCTGACGGAGGTGGCTTCCAGTCTTTCGGCTGGGGTCCAGCCCGGACCGGCCCCTCGCGGGGCGTGACAACTGTACTACTGCAAGTGAGTGACGATGGAAGTAACCGCAACATCGCACGCCTCCGGGAGTTCCCGCTCCCTGGAGATCACCGTCACCTCCCCCGAGCAGATGCGGGAGCTGGGCCGCCGGCTCGCGAAACTGCTGCGCGCGGGTGATCTGGTGATGCTCAGCGGAGAGCTCGGGGCGGGCAAGACGACACTGACGCGTGGGCTGGGCGAGGGGCTCGGCGTGCGCGGGGCCGTCACCTCGCCGACGTTCGTGATCGCCCGGGTGCATCCGTCGCTGGGCGACGGGCCGCCGCTGGTGCACGTCGACGCGTACCGGTTGTCCGGCGGGCTGGACGAGATGGAGGACCTGGATCTCGACGTCTCGCTGCCCGAGTCCGTGGTCGTCGTGGAGTGGGGCGAGGGCAAGGTCGAGGAGCTGACCGAGGACCGGCTCCAGGTGGTCATCCACCGCGCGGTGGGCGACACGACCGACGAGGTCCGGCGGATGACGATCACCGGTATGGGGGAACGCTGGGCTTCGGCGGACCTGGGGGTGCTCGCTGTGTAGCTCCCGCCGCGTGGTGTTTTGATGAACGTTCCGACAAGGCGTCGGCAAAATGTTGCGTTCGGCGTCTTGTGCGTGGTCACATGGTATCCAGTCCGTAGTTAGGTGTGCCTAACTTCGTCCGGCCCCGCCTTCGGGAGGCGTCCATGTCGGCTACAGAGAGCAAGGGGCAGCCGCTGCCGTTCACGGTCGCCGGGGTGTCCATGCGGGACCTGCTGGCGGCGGGCGAGGCGGCGGCGCTGATCTCCACGCCACCGCGGGCTCCCGAGCCGGAGTTCGCCGAGCCGGTCGAGCCGGTGGCGGACCACCGCGAAGCTGCCTAGCGGACGACCACGACCTTGCGGCCGATCGTCGCGAACGTCCACATCGCCTCGCCGTCCGGGCGTGACTCGCGGATGCCGCCCGTGCGTACCTTCGTGGCCGGTGCGGCGGTCGAGTCGTCCACGGCCGCGCTGAAGCCGATGACCACACCGTCCACGCTGGTGAAGCGCACGACGTGCTCGACGGGGACGCCGTCGGAGCCGGTGACCGCGTTCGAGCGGGACGTGACCGAGTAGCTGCCCGGGGCCGGGTCCACCGCGCTCGGGTCGACCGCGAACGTGCGGGTGACCGTCTCGTCCTCGCCGACCAGCCACACCCGGTCGCCGCGCAGGGAGTACACGACCCGTGCGCCCTTGCCGGAGCCGCCGGGCAGTGCGGCTGGGTCCTTCCTGGCCTGGGGCGGCGCCTTCGAGACGCCGGCCGCCGGTGCGGCGCCCGCCTGCGTCCTGCCCAGACCGGCCGGGAGGGTCTGTGACGCCTGGTGGGCGAGGTAGCCGACCGTCGCGAGGGCCGCGGCGGTGAGCCCGGCCACGATCCCCGAGCTGCTGAGTGCCACCGGCGCCCACCTCCGTGTCGTACATCCCTGTCGTGCACGGTGCGCTTGCCGCGCCGTGACGGTAGGTGACGGTAGCAGCAGGTGACGGCCCGACAGGTGCGGCCGTGCCGGGCTCCGGGGAGCCGTAGGCTGTTTGCGTGCTCTTGCTCGCTCTGGATACCGCCACACCCGCCGTCACCGTCGCGCTGCACGACGGCCGGGACGTCATCGCCTCGTCGAGTCAGGTGGACGCGCGCCGGCACGGGGAACTGCTGCTGCCCGCGATCGACCGGGTGCTCGCCGAGACCGGTCTGAAGCTCGACGCCGTCACCGGGGTCGTCGCCGGCATCGGCCCGGGCCCGTACACCGGACTGCGTGTCGGTCTGATGACCGCCGAGACCTTCGGGCTCGCGCTCGGCGTCCCCGTGCACGGCGTGTGCACGCTGGACGGCCTCGCCTACTCCGCCGACCTCGACGGGCCGTTCGTCGTGGCGACCGACGCCCGCCGCAAGGAGGTGTACTGGGCGCGCTACGCCGACTCCCGCACCCGCCTCACCGACCCGGCCGTCGACCGGCCCGCCGACATCGCCGAGCAGGTCGCGGGGCTGCCCGCGGTCGGCGCGGGCGCGCTGCTGTACCCGGACACCTTCCCTCAGGCGCACGAGCCCGAGCACGTGTCCGCCGCCGCGATCGCCCGGCTGGCCGCCGAACGGCTGGCGGCGGGCGAGGAACTCCCCGCGCCCCGGCCGCTGTATCTGCGCCGCCCCGACGCCCAGGTCCCCAAGAACTACAAGGTGGTCACCCCCAAGTGACCGGGTCCGAGACGTGTGTGCTGCGCGAGATGCGCTGGTGGGACATCGACCCCGTGCTGGAGCTTGAGCGTGACCTGTTCCCCGACGACGCCTGGTCGCGGGGCATGTTCTGGTCCGAGCTGGCCCATGCGCGCGGGCCGGAGGCGAGCCGGAAGTACCTCGTGGCCGAGGCGGGGGAGCGGATCGTCGGGTACGCCGGTGTCGCCTCCTCCGGCGAGCAGGCCGACATCCAGACCATCGCCGTCACCCGGGAGTACTGGGGGACGGGGCTGGGCGGCCGTCTCCTCACCGAACTGCTGCGGGCCGCGACCGCCTTCGAGTGCGCCGAAGTGATGCTGGAGTGCCGTGTGGACAACGTCCGCGCGCAGAAGCTGTACGAGCGCTTCGGCTTCGAGGCCATCGGCTTCAGGCGCGGCTACTACCAACCGGGGAACGTGGACGCCCTGGTGATGCGACTGACCACGAAACCCGACAGCGGCTCCGCCGCGGGTTCGGCTCCCGTACAAGGAACCCAGATCAATGACTGACTCACGCGACGAGCCTCTCGTTCTCGGCATCGAGACCTCCTGCGACGAGACCGGCGTCGGCATCGTCCGCGGCACGACCCTGCTCGCCGACGCCGTCGCCTCCAGCGTCGACGAGCACGCCCGGTTCGGCGGTGTCGTGCCCGAGGTCGCGTCCCGGGCGCACCTGGAGGCGATGGTCCCCACCATCGACCGCGCGCTGAAGGAGGCGGGCGTCAGTGCCCGCGACCTCGACGGCATCGCCGTCACCGCCGGTCCCGGCCTCGCCGGTGCCCTGCTGGTCGGCGTCTCGGCGGCGAAGGCGTACGCCTACGCCCTCGGCAAGCCCCTGTACGGCGTCAACCACCTCGCCTCGCACATCTGCGTCGACCAGCTGGAGCACGGCGCGCTGCCCGAGCCGACCATGGCGCTGCTGGTGTCCGGCGGCCACTCCTCGCTGCTGCTGTCCTCGGACATCACCTCCGACGTCCGCCCGATGGGCGCGACCATCGACGACGCGGCCGGTGAGGCCTTCGACAAGATCGCTCGCGTGCTGAACCTGGGCTTCCCGGGCGGCCCGGTCATCGACCGGTACGCACGCGAGGGCGACCCGGACGCGATCGCCTTCCCGCGCGGGCTGACCGGTCCGCGCGACCCGGCCTACGACTTCTCCTTCTCCGGACTGAAGACGGCCGTGGCGCGCTGGATCGAGGCGAAGCGCGCGGCGGGGGAGGAGGTTCCGGTGCGGGACGTGGCGGCTTCCTTCCAGGAGGCGGTCGTGGACGTGCTGACCCGCAAGGCCGTGCGGGCCTGCAAGGACGAGGGCGTCGACCACTTGATGATCGGCGGCGGTGTGGCCGCCAACTCCCGGCTGCGCGCCCTGGCCCAGGAGCGCTGCGAGGTGGCCGGGATCCGGCTGCGGGTGCCGCGGCCCAAGCTGTGCACGGACAACGGCGCGATGGTCGCCGCGCTCGGCGCGGAGATGGTGGCCCGGAACCGGGCCGCGTCGGACTGGGACCTGTCGGCGGACTCCTCGCTGCCGGTGACGGAGCCGCACGTGCCGGGCCACCGGCACGACCACGACCATGTGCACGAGATCAGCAAGGAGAACCTCTACTCGTGACGGTCGCCTTGATGTGGGAGGCGCGTGCGGTGCCCGGCCGGGGCGAGGACCTGCTGGCCTGGGCACGAGCGCAGGAGCTGCCCCGTGCGCCCCTGCGCCGGGAGACCCTGCGCGCTCCCGGGGACCGGGTCCTCGTCATCACCTGGTGGGACGCTCCGTACGACGCCGAGCTGCCGGAACTGCCGGAGCCGGACGGGGAGTTGGTCACGAGGGCCGTGCACCGGTGGCGGTTCGAGTCGGTGGGCGTCGGCTGACCGAGAGCTCCCACGGCCTGCTCTCGACGTGGCCCCGCCACAGCAGCAGGCCGTGCCTGCGCTCCCAGCGTGCGACCAGGGCGGCCCGGCCCAGCCAGTCCAGGGCCGACCACAGGGGCAGCACGGCCGCCCACGGTTCCCACAGGGACAGGGGCACAGCGAACAGCAGGTACAGCACGAAGAGGCGCGGGCTGAACGGCTGGTCCCGCAGGAAGCCTTCGGTGGGCGGGACCGTGCCGGTCTCCTCGACGGGGACCGCCTTCTCGAAGTCCCGTACCTCGCTGAACCACTTGATCCTGGTGGCCTTGAGGAGCGTCCACACCACGATCCAGGCGAGCACGGCAGCGACGTAGAGTCCCAGACGGCCGGGTTCGGACGGCGCGGAGAAGCCGTGGACCAGGCCCACGGTCGTCAGGGCGACGGCCATGGCGGCCAGGACCGAGACGACGGCCCGCAGATCGTGGTGCACCAGTCTGTCCATGCGTCCCCCGCGTCCCCCGTGGTCCCCCGCGCGGAGGTTCACCCCACCCCCGACACCTCCGTCTCGCACCGCAGCCGCCGGTCGGTGCCGAGCACCCGGACCGGGCCCGTGAGGGTGAGACGGGCCGTGTGGCGTAGGTCCGTGCTGGACGCCGCCAACCGTAGTTCCAGGGCGCCCGGTTCGACCACCCTGCGGCCTGAACGGTCGGTGAACGCCGAAAGGTCCGTGTGGAAACGGAACAGCACCCGGGCCGCGTCCCCCGGCGCCAGCCGCACGCGCTGGTAGCCGACCAGCCGCACATCGGGCCGGGTCACGGAAGCCACCGGGTCGTGCAGGTACAGCTGCACGACCTCCGCGCCCTCGCGGTCGCCCGTGTTGCGGACGGTCACCGAGACGTCGTACGTCCCGTCGGTGCCGATCTCCTGCGGCTCCTCGCCACCCGTGCCGTCCTCCCACGCGAACGTCGTGTACGAGCGGCCGTGCCCGAAGGCGTACAGCGGGGTCGGGTCGAGGTTGCTGACCTCGCCCGCGAGGCCGAGGGGCGGCTGGAGGTACGTCCAGGGTTGGCCGCCGGGGACCTGCGGGACGCTCACGGGGAGGCGGCCCGACGGGTTCACACGGCCCGACAGCACTCCCGCGACCGCCGGGCCGCCCTCCTCCCCCGGGAAGAACGCCTGGACGACCGCGCCCAGGCGGCCGTGCCAGCGGCCGAGAGCGTAGGGACGGCCGGTCAGCAGTACCAGCACCATGGGGACGCCCGTGGCGACCAGCGCGTCCAGCAGCTCGCCCTGGGCGCCCGGCAGGGCGAGGTCCGTCGCGTCGCAGCCCTCGCCCGAGGTGCCGCGGCCGAACAGGCCCGCCCGGTCGCCGAGGACCGCCACGCACACGTCCGCCTCGGCGGTGCGGGCAACGGCCTCCTCGAAGCCCCCGGTGTCCGGGTCCGACACGTCGCAGCCCTGCGCGAACGTCACCTTGGCGTCGGGGAGTTCGGTGCGCAGGGCGTCGAGGACGGTCGGGATCTCGATGCCGGTCGGGACGCCGGGGTGGTGGGTGAGGACATGGGAGGGGAAGGAGTAGCAGCCCAGCATGGCCAGGGCGTCGGCCGCCCGGGGGCCGACCACCGCGATGCGGGTGTCGGGGGCCAGCGGGAGCAGGCCGGCGGGGTTGTCGAGCAGGACGACCGACTCCTCGGCCAGGCGGCGGGCCAGGATCCGGTTGCCCGTCGAGTCCAGGTTGACCGTGGTGGTCGGCTCGGGGGTCCAGTCCTCGTCCAGCAGGCCCAGTTCGCACTTCTGGAGCAGGATGCGGCGGGCCGCGCGGTCCACGAGTTCCTCGGGGATCTCGCCCGAGCGGACCGCGTCCACCAGCGGATCGCCGTAGCACTTGAGGCTCGGCAGTTCCATGTCGATGCCGGCCGCCAGGGCCGCGTGGGCGGCCTCGGCCGGGGTGCCGGCGACCCGGTGGAGGGTCTGGAGGAAGCCGATGCCGAAGTAGTCCGCGACGACCGTGCCGGTGAAGCCCCACTCCTCGCGCAGCAGTCCGGTCAGCAGCTCGGGGTCCGCCGAGGCCGGGACGCCGTCCCGCTCCGTGTACGCGGCCATTACGGAACGGGCCCCGCCCTCGCGCAGCGCCATCTCGAAGGGCGGCAGCGTGACGTCCGCGAACTCGCGGGTGCCGGCCCGTACGGGGGCCAGGTTGCGGGCGCCGGCCGAGGAGGCGTACCCGGCGAAGTGCTTCAGCGTGGCGACGACCCCGGCCGACTCCAGGCCCCGCACATAGGCCGTGCCGACCGTGCCGACCAGGTACGGGTCCTCGCCGATCGTCTCCTCCACACGGCCCCAGCGCGGATCGCGTACGACGTCCAGGACGGGCGCCAGGCCCTGGTGGACGCCGGCCGAGCGCAGGTCGTCGCCGATACGGCGGGCCATCTCCTCGACCAGCGGGGGATCCCAGGTCGCGCCCCAGGCCAGCGGCACCGGGTAGGCCGTGGCCTGCCAGGCGGTGAAGCCGGCCAGACACTCCTCGTGCGCGATCGCCGGGATGCCGAAGCGGCCGGCCTCGGCGATACGGCGCTGGGCGCGGGCCAGGGCCTGCGCGCCGAGCGCCGGGTCCACGGGGGCGGTGCCGAAGGAGCGTGTGAGCTGGCCGAGGCCGCGGGTGATCAGCTCGGCCCATTCCTCGTCGGAGCGCTCCACGGCCATGTCGTGCTGATGCGGAGCGACTCCGTCGCCGTCCGTCGAGGCACCCACCCACACGCCGTACAGCTGGGCGGTCTTCTCCTCCAGGGTCATCCGGGAGAGCAGGTCGTCGACGCGGGCGGCGGCGGGCAGGGCGGGGTCACGCCAGGGCGCGGTGGTCATGAAGCTCCTGTCGGGTGGACGGACGGCCCTCTCACGAACGGTGCTCACGAGCGTCTCTCACGCCCGCTACCACGAATGTTTCGATCAGTATGTCGAATGTTCCGGGAACCTATGGCGCCACGGGGACTTCGTCAAGGGGGCCCGCAGGGATACGATCGCCGCCATGACATCCCCGGAGCCGGTGGAAAGCCGGACGCAAAACCGGACGCAGGGGCGCAGCGCGCAGACCGCGACGCTCGCCGAGATCGCCCGTGAGGCCGGTGTGTCGGCGCCGACTGTTTCGAAGGTCCTCAACGGCCGCGCCGACGTCGCCCCCGCCACCCGGGCCCGTGTCGAGGATCTGCTGCGGGCCCACGGCTACCGGCGCCGCCGGGCCGAGGCGACCCGCTCACCCCTGATCGACCTGGTCTTCCACGAGCTGGAGAGCGCCTGGGCGCTGGAGGTCATCCGCGGCGTGGAGAACGTGGCCCGGGACGCGGGGCTCAGTGTGGTGCTGTCCGAGAGCGCGGGGCGGCTCACCCCCGGGCGGACCTGGGCCGACCAGGTCGCCGCGCGTCGCCCGCACGGCGTGATCCTGGTCCTGTCCGGGCTCGACGAGTCGCAGCGGGCGCTGCTGACCAGCCGCTCCATCCCGTTCGTGGTGATGGACCCGGCCGGCGACCCGGGCGCCGACGTGCCGTCGATCGGCGCGACCAACTGGCAGGGCGGTCTCGCGGCTACCCGGCATCTCGTCGAGTTGGGCCACCGCAGGATCGGCGCGATCAGCGGGCCGACGCAGATGATGTGCAGCCGGGCCCGGGTCGACGGCTACCGGGCCGCGCTGGAGACGGCCGGGCTGCCGGTCGACCCCGGGCTGATCATGAACGGCGACTTCCACCACGAGGCTGGCTACCGGCTGGGTCTGGAGCTGCTGCGCCGCCCGGACCGGCCGACCGCCGTCTTCGCCGGGAACGATCTCCAGGCGCTCGGGCTGTACGAGGCCGCGCGCGAGCTGGGGCTGCGCATCCCCGAGGACCTGAGCGTGGTCGGGTTCGACGATCTGCCGGTGGCGCCCCTGGTCGGGCCGCCGCTGACGACCGTACGGCAGCCGCTGACGGAGATGGCCGAGGCGGCGGCCAAGCTGGTCCTCGATCTCGGCCGCGAGGCGGGTACCCCGGCGGCCACCCGCGTGGAGCTGGCGACGAGCATGGTGGTGCGCAGCAGCACGGCGCCGCCCGCGGGCGGCTGACCGCTGTTGCTGTATTGACGGGTGTGCCGGGTGCCTCCACACTGCACCGAAGCCAATCGGTTGCAGCACCGAAACTTTCGGAGGCACCCGCAATGAGATCGCTGAGATCGGGCTTACTCACATCCCTGCTGACCGGCGTCGTCGCGGCCGGCTCCCTGCTGGTCGCGGCCCCCGCGTCCCACGCCGCCGACTCCCCGCTGCGCGACCTGGCCATGGCCAAGGGCAAGGGCATGGGTACGGCGGTCACCGGCTCGAAACTCACCGGCACCTACGGCGAGATCGCCGGGCGCGAGTTCAACTGGCTCACCCCCGGCAACGCCATGAAGTGGGGCTCCGTCGAGCCGAGCCGGGGCAGCTACAACTGGGCCGAGGCCGACCAGATCGTGAACTTCGCCGAGGCCCACGACCAGCAGGTGCGCGGCCACACCCTGCTCTGGCACCAGCAGAACCCGGGCTGGCTGACGAACGGCAGCTGGACCCGGGACCAGCTCAGCGCGATCGTCCAGGACCACATCGCCACCGAGGTCGGCCGCTACAAGGGCCGGCTGGCCGCCTGGGACGTGGTGAACGAGCCCTTCAACGAGGACGGCACCTACCGCCCGACCCTCTTCCACGACACCCTCGGCCAGGACTACATCGCGCAGGCCCTCACCTGGGCCCGGGCCGCCGACCCGAGCGCCGAGCTGTACATCAACGACTACAACGTGGAGGGCGTCAACGCGAAGAGCACGGCTCTCTACAACCTGGTCAAGTCGCTGAAGGAGCGCGGAGTTCCGATCGACGGGGTCGGCCTTCAGGCCCATCTCATCGTCGGCCAGGTGCCCTCGACTGTGCAGCAGAACATCCAGCGCTTCGCCGACCTGGGCGTCGACGTGGCGATCACCGAGCTGGACATCCGGATGCAGTTGCCGGCGACGCAGGCGAAGCTGACCCAGCAGGCCGCCGACTACAAGGCGGTCATGAACGCCTGCCTGGCGGTCGCGCGCTGTACCGGCGTCACCGTCTGGGGCTTCACCGACTCCGACTCCTGGATTCCGGACACCTTCCCCGGCCAGGGCGCGGCGACGCCGTACGACGAGAACTACCAGCCGAAACCGGCGTACCACGCCATCGCGGAGGCCCTCGGCGGGACGACGACCCCGCCGCCCACGGACGCCTGCTCGGCGACGTACAGCGTCACCAGCCAGTGGAGCACGGGCTACACGGGCCAGGTGCGGATCGCCTGCTCGGGGGCCTCGCTGTCGTCGTGGAAGGCGGACTGGACGTTCGGTGCCGGGCAGCGGATCACGCAGGCCTGGAACGCGAGCTGCACGCAGTCGGGTGCGGCGGTCAGTTGCGTGAACGCCTCGTACAACGGGTTCGTGCCGGATGGCGGTTCGGTCACGTTCGGCTTCAACGCCTCGTGGAGCGGGAGCAACCCGGTGCCCGTGGTGACTCTGGGGTGAGGCCGGCCCGAGAAGTCTGAGAATTTCCGAAGAAAATCGCCTTGGGGGTCCTGCTCGTAACAATTCGGACTTACGTTCCTGCCCGTGACGGGACACGACGGGAACGGGGACGAGGGCAGAGCCGTGGGCCGGCGGTCGACAGCGCTGCGGATCGCCGGTCTCACCCTGGCAGGTGCGCTGGCGCTGGGCATCGGGGCGGCGGGCTGGGCCTACTGGCACCTCAACGACAACATCACCAGCGTCGACATCAACAACGCGCTGGGCGACAACCGCCCACCGAGGCCGGCGGTCACGCCGTCCCCTTCGACACCGTCCCTGCCCAGCGGGGCTCTCAACATCCTGGTCCTGGGTTCCGACTCGCGCAGCGGCGAGGAGAACCGGAGGCTCGGCGGCGGCGACAGCTCCGGTGCCCGCTCCGACACGGCGATGGTCGTCCACCTCGACGCCGGGCGCACCAGCGCGACGGTGGTGAGCATCCCGCGCGACACCCTGGTCACCCGCCCCTCCTGCCCGCGCCCGTCCGGCGGGTCGACGGCCGTCGCGTACAACTCCATGTTCAACGACGCCTACGCGCTGGGCGGTCCGGTCTGCGCGGTGAAGACGGTCGAGGCGGTCACCGACGTCCGCATGGACCACTACGTCGAGATCGACTTCTCCGGCTTCGCGAAGCTCGTGGACGCGCTCGGCGGCGTCACCGTCACCACGGACGAGGACATCGCCGACGACGACAGCCATCTGCACCTCAAGGCGGGCACCCACCACCTGGACGGCACCCAGGCCCTCGCCCTGGCCCGCACCCGGCACGGCATAGGCGACGGCAGCGACCTGGGCCGCATAGGTCTCCAGCAGAAACTGGTGAAGGCGCTGCTGGAACAGATCGCCGCGCAGGACCTGCTCACCGACCCGGCGAAGCTGTACCGGGTCGCGGACGCGGTGACCGCCGGCCTCACCACCGACACCGGCCTGGACTCCCTCGGCGAGCTGACCCGGCTCGGGCAGAGCCTGAAGGGCCTGTCGGCGAGCGCGGTGCGGACGGTGACGATGCCGGTGGTGCGGGCGCCGTCGGACCCCAACCGGGTGGTGGCCGAGGAGCCGGAGGCGCGGAAGCTGTGGGAGTCGCTGCGCTGACCTGCAAAAACGCGCTCCGGAAAAATTACCCGAGAAAAGTCGGCGAGCGTGTCGATCCGGACGTCTCCCGATCGACGCAGGGGTGAGAGCGAGGAAAGGCCTCGCTCCGCAGAGCCCCGAGGAGTCACCATGCCGCGCTTTCTCACCATGATCCGCATCGACGAGAAGAACGCCCCCGCCGAGGGCCCGAGTCCCGAACTCCAGGAGCGGATGGGCAAGCTCCTGGAAGAGATCACCAAGGCCGGGGTCATGCTCGACACGGCGGGGCTCACCCCGACCGCGGACGGCAGCCGGGTGCACTGGGAGGACGGGAAGCTGTCCGTCACCGACGGGCCGTTCACCGAGTCCAAGGAGGTCATCGGCGGCTACTCGATCAGCCAGTGCAAGGACAAGGCCGAGGCGATCGAGTGGACCAAGCGGTTCCTGTCCCTGCACGAGGACTACTGGACGATCACCGCGGAGGTCCGGCAGATCGCCGAGGGCTGACCGGTCCTCCTTGGCCGGGAGGCGCCAGGGGTGTCTGATGGTGGGCTGTGACCCCGCAGCCCACCGCCGACCCGAGCGGCACCAACACAGCCATCGAAACGGTCTTCCGCATCGAGTCGCCCCGCATCATCGCCGGCGTCGCCCGGGTCGTCCGGGACGTCGGCATCGCCGAGGAACTCGCGCAGGACGCGCTGGTCGCCGCGCTGGAGCAGTGGCCGCGGGACGGGGTGCCCGACAACCCGGGCGCCTGGCTCATGGCCACCGCCCGCAACCGCGCCGTCGACCTGGTCCGCCGCCGCGAGAACTACGCCCGCAAACTGGCGGAGATCGGCCGGGACCTGTCGACGGTGTCTCCCCCGGAGGAGCCCGCCGACCCGGACGACATCGACGACGACCTGCTCCGCCTGGTCTTCACCGCCTGCCACCCGGTCCTGTCCACCGAGGCCCGCACCGCCCTCACCCTGCGCCTCCTCGGCGGCCTGACCACGGCCGAGATCGCCCGCGCCTTCCTGGTCCCCGAGCCGACCATCGCGCAACGCATCGTCCGCGCCAAACGCACCCTGGCGGCGCGGAACATCGCCTTCGAGGTGCCCTACGGCCCCGACCGCGAGACCCGCCTCGGCTCGGTCCTCGACGTCATCTACCTCGTCTTCAACGAGGGCTACGCCGCCACGGCCGGCGACGACTGGCTCCGCCCGTCCCTGTGCGAGGACGCCCTGCGCCTGGCCCGTGTGCTCTCGGCCCTCATGCCGAAGGAACCCGAGGTGCACGGCCTGACCGCACTCCTGGAGTTCCAGGCGTCCCGGACGGCGGCCCGCACGGGGCCCTCCGGCGAACCCGTCCTCCTCAAGGACCAGAACCGCGCCCGCTGGAACCGCATGCTCATCGCCCGCGGCATCGCCGCGCTGGGCAGGGCCGAGGCCACCTCCTCCGGCGCCCCGGGACCGTACCTCCTCCAGGCCGCCATCGCCGCCAGCCACGCGCACGCGTACACGTACGAGGAGACCGACTGGTCCCGCATCGCCACCCTGTACGGCCTCCTGGCCGCCCGCACCCCGTCCCCGGTCGTGGAACTGAACCGCGCGGTGGCCGTCTCGATGACCGAGGGCCCGGCCCCCGCCCTGGCCATCGTGGACTCCCTGGCGGATGCCCCCGCCCTGCGCGACTACCACCTGCTGCCCAGCGTGCGCGGCGACCTGCTGTCCCGCCTCGGCCGCACGACGGAGGCCCGGGCGGAGTTCGAACGGGCGGCGTCGCTGACGCGCAACGAGCGTGAAAGGGAGCTGTTGTCGCGGCGGGCGGCGGAGCAGTCCTGACGGCTCCTGCCTAGGCGGGGTGCCCGATGAGCATCGCCGGTGCTCCCGCCACCCGGGTCAGGAACACCGTCGCCGAGTGGGGCCCTTGGGGCTTGACCTTCCTGCGGAGCTCCTCCGGCTCGACCGCCGAGCCCCGCTTCTTCACGGTCAGGTTGCCCACCTCCCGCTCGCGCAGCAGGGCCTTCAGTTTCTTGACGTTGAAAGGGAGATGGTCGGTGATCTCGTAGGCGGTGGCGTACGGGGTCGGGTGCAGTGCGTCAGCCGTGACGTACGCGATGGTCGCGTCGAGCAGTCCGCCGCCGACCTCGTCGGCCACCTCGGCGACCAGATGGGCCCGGATGACGGCGCCGTCGGGCTCGTACAGGTAACGGCCGGGCGAGCGGACCCCGGGGTCGGGCAGGCCACGGGAGAGCAGCGTGCGGGGGCCCGGCAGCAGGGTGGCCCGTACCGCCCCGGGCGCGGTGCCGAACCACAGCACCGCTTCCTTCACGTCGCCGCCGTCGGAGATCCACTCGGCCTCGGCGTCCTCGGGGACCGCCTCGTGCGGGATGCCGGGGGCGATCTTCAGCGCGGCGGCGCGAGGGGCGCGGCGGGCTGCGGAGACCGCCCAGGACAGGGGCGGAGAGTACGCCTCGGGGTCGAAGATCCGCCCCCGGCCGCCGCGCCTGGCCGGGTCGACGAACACGGCGTCGTAGCCGGCCGTGTCCACCTCCGTGACATCCGACTCCCGCACCTCGATCAGGCCGGCCAGCCCCAGCGCCTCGGCGTTCGCCCGCGCCGCCGTGGCCGTCATCGGGTCCCGGTCGACGGCCAGGACCCGGATCCCGGCCCGGGCCAGCGCGATCGCGTCACCGCCGATGCCGCAGCACAGGTCGGCGACCGAGGTCACGCCCGACTCCGCGAGCCGCCGCGCCCGGTAGGCGGCCACGCTCGCCCGGGTCGACTGCTCCACCCCGTTCGGCGTGAAGAACATCCGTCCCGCGTCCTCGGCCCCGAACTTCACCACCGCCCGCTGCCGCAGTCGCGCCTGGCCCAGCGCCGCCGACACCAGCTCGGCGGGGTGCTCGCGACGCAACCGGGTCGCGACGGCCAGCTCCCGCGCCGGATCGGTGTCCCGCACCTCGTCGAGGAGGGCGCGGCCTTCGGGGGTGAGGAGGAGTGCGAGGTCGTTCACCGGATCATTGTCGGCCACGGGGCGGTGGGGGTGGTGTGGGCGGTGGGGCGGCCCGGGGCCGGGGTGCGGGTCGGGCCGGGGTTGGAATGCGGGCCGGTTCGGAACTGGACGGCGGGCGATGGTCCGTCCGCGTGCGTGCGGAGGTGGGCCCGGGCCAGGGCGGACGGGCGGTGGCCCGTCCGGGTGCGCTGAGGTCCGGCCGGGTCCGGACCGTGTGTGGGCCACTCGGTGGATGGTGCGCCGCCGTTCGCGGTGTCGGGGCTGATCCGGGAAGGCCGGCTGCGAGGATCCGGCACCATGCGAGTAGTCGTACAAAATGGTAAAGGCCGGGCATCTGGGGGTATGCGGATCGGCCTCGCCGTGCTCGCCCTCGCCGCTGTCGCCTCGGGCTGCGCGCAGGGCGACAGCGGCCGGATCACCCCGGCCGGCGGCCAGCAGCACCTCGACGCGCCCCCGGCCCGCGCGCTCGACTCCTACGCCTCCAGGCTGAGCGCCGCGCACGCCGCCCGGATCGTCGCGGCACAGCGCTGGGGACTGAGAAGAGTCCCCCTGATCGCCCCGTCGGCCCCCGCGAAGAAGCCGAGGATCAGGACCCGCGAGGGCTTCGAGGTGGACGGCCACCGGAGGCTGAACCTGCCTCCCGTCTTCACCACGATCCCCACCCGGGACAAGGTCGTCTTCCTCACCATCGACGACGGCGCCGAGAAGGACCGGGCGTTCCTGCGGATGATGAGCGACCTGAAGGTCCCCTACAGCGCCTTCCTCAGCGGCTACCTGATCAGGAACGACTACCGCTACTTCGAGAAGATGCAGGACCGAGGCGTGGTCCTGAACAACCACACCCTCCGCCACCGCTATATGCGGGGCATGTCCTACCGCGCGCAGAAGCGCGAGATCTGCGGCATGCAGCGCCTCATCGAGAGGCGCTACGGCACGCGCCCGACCCTCTTCCGCCCGCCCTTCGGCAGCTACGACAGGGCGACCCTGCGCGCCGCCAAGGTGTGCGGCATCGAGTACGCCCCCCTCTGGAACGCGGAGGTCTTCGCCGACCACTGGGAGTACCGCGAGGGCCGGAAACTGCACCCGGGGGACATCGTCCTCACCCACTTCCGCGGCCGCGACCAGTGGCAGGGCACGATGCCCGACATGATCCGCCGCTTCCTGAACAAGGTCACGGCCGAGGGATACGCGGTGGGGCGGCTGGAGGACTACCTGTGAGGCGGCGGTCCGCGGCCGCCGTGGTGTGCGCGGGGGTGATCCTGCTGTCGGGCTGTGCCGGGGCCGCGGGGGAGAGGGCGGGGGTGGACGGGCGGGGCCAGTCCCCGACGCGCGCGTCGAGCGACGTCCGTGGGCCGGACCGAGGCGATCCAGGCGGTCTCCCGCCCGTCGTGGACCACGTCCGCGCCCGCGACCGGGTGGTCTTCCTGACCTACGACGACGGCGCCGAGCGCGACCCCCGCTTCGTCGGCCTCGTCCGCGAACGGCGGCTTCCGGTCACCATGTTCCTCACGGACAGCGTCGTAGGACCCGGCTACGGCCACTTCGCCCGCCTGCGCGCGGTCGGCGCGTCCATCCAGAACCACACTCTCGACCACCCAGCCCTGCGCGGCCTGCCCTACGCCGGCCAGCGCGCCGAGATCTGCGGCCAGCAGCACAAACTCCGCTCCCGCTTCGGCATCCGCCCCCGCCTCTTCCGCCCGCCCTACGGCGCGTACGACACGACGACCCTGCGGGCCGCCGCCGACTGCGGCATCACGGCGGTCGTCCTCTGGCGGGCGTCCCTGGGAACCGACGGCGATCTGACCTACACCCGCGGCGAGCCCGGCCTGCGCCCCGGCGACATCGTCTCCGTACCGTCGGGCGAGCCCGCGTCCCTGACCCTCACGGAACGGACGGTACGGCTGCTGCGCGAGATCGAGGGACGGGGGCTGCGGGTGGGGCGGCTGGAGGACTACCTCTGACTGCGCTCGACGGCGAGCCGTCCAGGCCGAAGCGGGGGGCCGGGGGCGGCGGCCCCGGGGCCAGGACACCAACGCCGGGTGCCCAGCACAAACGTACGCCGACCCACCTCCATGGCCGACGCGCCGCCGGCAATTGGCACTCCGCTTGACCGAGTGCTAATCGCAGTCATAGTCTCGGCTCTGGCACTCCCCACTGGAGAGTGCCAACACAGCGACGGGCAGGTCCGGCACCCGCGACGACGGATCCACCTGGTCGCCACCTCAGACAGTTAACCCCGTGAGATCTCCGAAGGGGGAGGTCGGATCGTGACGACCACCAGCTCCAAGGTTGCCATCAAGCCGCTCGAGGACCGCATCGTGGTCCAGCCGCTCGACGCCGAGCAGACCACCGCCTCTGGCCTGGTCATCCCGGACACCGCCAAGGAGAAGCCCCAGGAGGGCGTCGTCCTGGCCGTGGGCCCGGGCCGCTTCGAGGACGGCAACCGTCTTCCGCTCGACGTCTCCGTCGGCGACGTCGTGCTCTACAGCAAGTACGGCGGCACCGAGGTGAAGTACAACGGCGAGGAGTACCTCGTCCTCTCGGCCCGCGACGTGCTCGCGATCGTCGAGAAGTAATTCACCCCAAGCACATTGCTTTGAGCTGCGCCCCTGGCCCCCCGCGATCGCTAAGAAGCCGGGCGCCCGGGGCGCAGTGCCGTTAACCCTGATTCCGGAAGAGGGCTCACGCTCCCATGGCGAAGATCCTGAAGTTCGACGAGGACGCCCGTCGCGCCCTCGAGCGCGGCGTCAACAAGCTTGCCGACACGGTCAAGGTGACGATCGGCCCCAAGGGCCGCAACGTCGTCATCGACAAGAAGTTCGGCGCCCCCACCATCACCAACGACGGTGTCACGATCGCCCGAGAGGTCGAGATCGAGGACCCGTACGAGAACCTCGGTGCCCAGCTGGTCAAGGAGGTGGCGACCAAGACCAACGACATCGCGGGTGACGGTACGACCACCGCGACCGTGCTCGCCCAGGCGCTCGTGCGCGAGGGCCTGAAGAACGTCGCCGCGGGTGCCTCCCCGGCCGCCCTGAAGAAGGGCATCGACGCCGCCGTCGCCGCGGTCTCCGAGGACCTGCTCGCCTCGGCCCGCCCGATCGACGAGAAGTCCGACATCGCCGCCGTCGCCGGGCTGTCCGCCCAGGACAGCCAGGTCGGCGAGCTCATCGCCGAGGCGATGGACAAGGTCGGCAAGGACGGTGTCATCACCGTCGAGGAGTCCAACACCTTCGGTCTGGAGCTGGACTTCACCGAGGGCATGGCCTTCGACAAGGGCTACCTGTCGCCGTACTTCGTGACGGACCAGGAGCGCATGGAGGCCGTCCTGGACGACCCGTACATCCTCATCACGCAGGGCAAGATCTCCGCCATCGCGGACCTCCTGCCGCTGCTGGAGAAGGTCATCCAGTCCAACGCCTCCAAGCCGCTGCTGATCATCGCCGAGGACGTCGAGGGCGAGGCCCTCTCCACCCTCGTCGTGAACAAGATCCGCGGCACCTTCAACGCCGTCGCGGTGAAGGCCCCCGGCTTCGGCGACCGCCGCAAGGCGATGCTGCAGGACCTGGCGGTCCTCACCGGCGCCACGGTCGTCTCCGAGGAGGTCGGCCTCAAGCTCGACCAGGTCGGTCTGGACGTCCTCGGCTCCGCCCGCCGCGTCACCGTCACCAAGGACGACACCACGGTCGTCGACGGCGCCGGCAACAAGGACGACGTGCAGGGCCGCGTCGCCCAGATCAAGGCCGAGATCGAGTCCACCGACTCCGACTGGGACCGCGAGAAGCTCCAGGAGCGCCTCGCGAAGCTGGCCGGCGGCGTGTGCGTCATCCGCGTGGGTGCCGCCACCGAGGTCGAGCTCAAGGAGCGCAAGCACCGTCTGGAGGACGCCATCTCCGCGACCCGCGCCGCGGTCGAGGAGGGCATCGTCTCCGGTGGTGGCTCCGCGCTCGTCCACGCCGTGAAGGTCCTGGAGGGCAACCTCGGCAAGACCGGCGACGAGGCCACCGGTGTCGCCGTCGTGCGCAAGGCCGCCGTCGAGCCGCTGCGCTGGATCGCCGAGAACGCCGGCCTGGAGGGTTACGTCATCACCTCCAAGGTCGCCGAGCTCGACAAGGGCCAGGGCTTCAACGCCGCGACCGGCGAGTACGGCGACCTGATCAAGGCCGGCGTCATCGACCCGGTCAAGGTCACCCGCTCCGCCCTGGAGAACGCCGCCTCCATCGCCTCCCTCCTCCTCACGACCGAGACCCTGGTCGTCGAGAAGAAGGAAGAGGAGGAGCCGGCCGCCGCGGGCCACGGCCACGGCCACGCCCACTGAGGCACCGACCTCGTAGCAGAAGCCCCCGTCCCGGCTCGTGCGGAACGGGGGCTTCTCCCGTATGCCCTGCGCGTCACAACTCCAGCGGGTCCAGTGCCCCGAGCTGCTGCATCAGCCCCAGCCGGTCGTACTGCCACCAGCCCTCGGCGATCTTGCCGTCCGGCGTGCAGCGGTGGACGGTCGTCCCGGTCATGGTGACGTCCTGCCCGGTCGGTGGAATCCCGAGGAAGTCGCCCTTGTGCCGGCCGTGGAAGGTCCACCGGGTGCAGACCCGGTCACCCTGGGCCATCTGGTCCTCGATGGTGAACGAGAAGTCGAACCCGCCTCGCCACACCTCCACCTCGCGCCGCACCGCGTCCAGCCCGATGACGTCCTGCTCATTGGCGGGATCGTGGTCGTGGTAGTCCTCGATGAGCACGTCGTTGAACGTGGGCGCCGCACCCTGCCCGGGCGCCAGCTCGAAGAATCTGCGCGCGGTAGCCGCGTTCAACTGCTCGTCCCGCACCACGTCCAGATCCGTGAACGTCGGCGTCTCGTCGCAGAGCGCCACCATCTCCTGGAAGATCCGGTCGGTCTCCGGAAGCCCGGAGTTCCGCATCGCCTCCTCGTACGACGGGAACTCCACGATCTCGACGATGTGCGAGGCGTCGGCCCGGTCCTTCGCCACCACACTGTGCGTAGCGGTCCGTTTGCCCTTGGTCTGCTCGACCCACCTGTCCATCAGCCGGTTCATCTCGTCGAGCCGGCTGGTCCTGCATTCGATGAGCTGTACGAAGGTCATGCTCTCGCCTCCGGCCCCCCTGGGTCCGGCTGAACAGCTCCATTGTCCTCGCCGGAGGGGCGCTGTGCCTGTCGGGGCTTTGGCATCATTGCGGCATGCGCGCACGGGGGGATCGGTCCGTCTCGGCGGGGGGCGACATCGGGGTGGCCGTCACCGGGGACCACAACCAGGTCGTGCTGTCGCCTCGGGTCCGTTCTGCGTACTGGGAACAGGTGCGCCGTATTCCGTCGTCCGAACTGATCGGCCGAGAGCAGGAGTTGGACGAACTGGCCGCCTTCTGCACGGCCGACTCCGGCCCGGCGTACGCCTGGTGGCGGGCGGCGGCGTGGGCGGGCAAGACCGCGCTGATGAAGCGGTTCGCGCTGAACCCCCCGCCGGGCGTGTGCGTCGTGCCCTTCTTCGTCACCGCCCAGTTGAGTACGCACAACACCTTCGGGGCGTACGCCGACGTCGTACTGGAGCAGCTCGCGGAGCTCTCGGGCTCCATGCCGGCCTATCTGAGACCGGCAACGCGCGAGGCGCACCTGCTGAGGCTGTACGGCGAGGCCGCCCGGGCCTGCCGGGAGCGGGGGAAGCGCCTGGTGCTGCTGGTCGACGGTCTGGACGAGGACAGGGGCGTCACGACCGGTCCGGACGCGCACAGCATCGCGAGCCTGCTGCCGGACCAGCCGAAGGCGGGTATGCGGGTCCTGGTCACCGGCCGGCTGAACCCGCCGCTGCCGACGGACGTACCGGACGGGCATCCGCTGCGCGACCCCGCCGTCGTACGGACGCTGGAGCCGTCGCCGTACGCCCGGATGGTGCGGGCCGCGGCGGAGCGAGAACTGAGCGAACTCACCGAGGCCGGTGGCCTGGAACAGGAACTGCTGGCGCTGGTGACGGCCGCGGGCGGCGGTCTGACGGCGGAGGATCTCGCGGCACTCACCGGAGCGGTTCCGTATCGCGTGCGCAAGACGCTGGGAACGGGCGCGGGCCGGACCTTCGAGAAGCGGGTGCACGGCTACCTGCTCGCCCACGAGGGACTGAGGCGCCAGGCGGAGGAGATGCTCGGTCACGCGGAACTGTCCCGCTCCCGGGACCTGCTGCACACCTGGGCCGACGAATGGCGCCGACGGGAGTGGCCGACCGAGACCCCCGGCTATCTGCTCCACGGTTACTCCCAGATGGTGTCCCGGACAGAGGACACGGCACGCATGGTGGAGTGTGCTCTGGATGAGGCCCGTCATGACCGGATGCTGGCGGTGACGGGCGCGGACGGCGCGGCCCTCGAAGAGATCCTCATCGCAGAGCGGATGCTCGCAGCGGCAGAGGCCGACGAAGCCGAGACCGCGGCGGGGAGCGCCGGGGCGTGCCGCTTTCCACATTCGGTCCTGTACCTGCTGGCACTGTGCACGCACGGCGACGCGATACGCGACCGGGGCCGCGGCCTCACCGGGTCACTCGCCTGGGCTTGGGCCGCGCTCGGGCAGCCGTCGCGTGCGGAGGCCCTGGCACGCGATCTCTCGCCACTGGACATGACGCCCGCGCTGGCTCGGGTGGCGCAGGAACTGGCTGGCCAGGGTCACACCGAGCGAGCCACGGAATTGGCGGTCGCGGCCGAGGAGGCTTTCCACGAGAGTGGGCTCGGGCCCGGTCGTCCGGAGCACGTGGCCGCTGTCCATCGAGCACTTGTCCGCGTCGGGCTGTACGACCGAGCCGAAGCGGTCCTGCGCTCGGCCTCCGGTCCTCTCCTCACCGCGGCGCTTGCTGCGCAGGTCATGGAGACGTGGTTGGACGATGAGGAGTTCGACCGGGCGCGTGCTGAGGTGACGCGCCAGACGACCCCGTCGCACCGGTCGGCCTGCGTACGAGCACTCGTCACAGGCCTGCTCGCGCGGGGGCGGACAGAACAGGCGTGGGAGATCGTCCGGGAGGCCGGAGGCAGCGCGCCGAGCAGCGCGCTGTGCCGGCTCGCACTGGCCCTGTCCGAAGCCGGCCGGGTGGAGGATGCGGAGAGGCTTCTGAACGACGCTCGTGACCGGTCGACCACGTTCAAGGACCGCCTCGAAAGCCTCTCCGACGCAGCGGCCGACGCCACCGACTACTTCCAGGCCTTCGTGGACGCACAAAGGTGGGACGTGATCACCGAAATGCTGCGCAACGCCATGCGAGACGATGACTCCACGGGACAGAACGACGCCCGCTGGTTGGCGACTTTCCTCGCTCCTGTTCTCGTACGGGAGGGAAAGCTGGACAGCGCCGAAGCCCTGCTGGCCGGCCGGACCGAAGGCAAGGCCGTCGAGGGCGCCCGCCTCCTGGCCGCTGCTCTCGCCCGCCGCGGTGAATCCGGCCGGGTGAGGCGCTTCTGCCGGACCTTCTCCTCGAACACCGTACGCTCCGAGGTGCTGGCCGGTGCGGCGGAGGGCTTCGCTGCGACCGGACGGTTGCGTGACGCCGAGCACCTCGCGGTGTGGAGCGACCCCGCCCGTGGGCTCGACCCGCTGGCCCGCGGCGCCGTCGCCTGGGCACGGTCCGGGCACCGCGAGGAGGCCGCAGCCTTCCTGGCCCGGGTCGAAAACCGTGTCCGCGCAGAGGCCGGTATCTCGTGCGCCGCATCGGACCGTGCCCGCGTGGCGCAGGCGCTGGCGGCCGCCGGGCATACCTCGGCGGCTCGCGAACTTCTGGCCGGGATCGAGGACGCCCTCGCGCAGACGGCGGTGTCCCGATCGGCAGGTTCTGACACGCCTTGGCACGATCAGGAACTGACGGACGTGGCAGTGGCGTTGGTGCGAGCAGGTGAGCTCGACCGCGCCGAGGCCCTCATCCGTTCACCGGACGGGGCAGGCCGTGGCGCGGACGAGGCCTGGGCGGCAGTCCTGCACGCATGGATCGGTGCCGGGCGGTACGGCCGAGCCGAGAGGTTCGTCGCGGAGGCGCCGACGGCGTACCGCGACGGCCTGCTGGGCGAGATGGCCGTGGTGTGGGCAGAGCGTGGCGAGGCGGCCCGGTCGGTGGACTGCGCCTCCACCGTACGAGAAGCACCCGCACGGATCTCCGCGATGGCGAGAGCGTCCGCTGCCCTGGCCCGGAGCGACATGAGGGCTGAGGCGCGCGCTCTGCTGGCGGAACTCCCGCAGCGCAACGGATGCCCTGAACTGGGCGAAGCACCCGGTTCAGCTCTTGTCCTGGCAGACGTGTTCCAGGCGTGGTCCGCCCTCGGAGAGCCGGATCGGGCCCGTGCTGTCGCCGGCGAGGCGATGCGTCTGCGAGACGTCACCAGCTTCTATGTGGGAGATCGCCTGGTCCGCGCCCTCGTGCGGGCGAGGTTGTTCGAGGAGGCCACATGGTTCGTGCGCCATGTCCCTCCCGGAGATGAACACGACAGCGTGCGGGAGGCTCTCGTCGTGGCTCTCGCCGAAGCCGGCGAAGTCTCCGCGGCGCTGAACTGGGCCAGGCCACTCCGCGAGCACCCCTACGCGGCGGTGGCCCTGGTACCCAAGGTCGCCCCGGGCAGAGCCCGCTCCCTCGCGATCCAGGCGCTGCGGCACGGGGAGTGGCAGGAAGCCCTCCCCGCCGTGCTGCACGTGGAACCCGCTGCCGTGGCGTTCCTCGTCGATGCCTTCCGGCCCGCGCCTACTGCGGACCGTACTTCCGCCCCGTCCTAGACGAGACCGCCCCGAGCATCCCCCGCGGCACCAGCTTCGCCGCCCCCATCAGCGCCTTGTAGCGCGGGTCCGGAATGGACAGTGTCTTGCCGCGGGCCAGGTCGTGCAGTGCCGCCGCCACCAGCTTGTCCGCGTCGAGCCACATCCAGCCCGGGATGTTGTCCGTGCCCATGCCGGCCCGATCGTGGAACTCGGTGCGCACGAAACCGGGGCAGAGCGCCATCAGCCGTACGCCGCTGCCGGCCAGGTCGCGCGCGGCGCCCTGGGAGAACTGCACGACCCAGGCCTTGGACGCGCCGTAGGTGCCCCGCGGGACGAACGCGGCCACCGACGCGACATTCACGACACCGCCGCGGCCACGCTCCCGCATGGCCTCCGTCGCCGCCGACGTCAGCCGCAGCACCGCCTCGCAGTGCACCTTCAGCATCCGCAGCTCGTCGGCCATGGGCACGTCGAGATAGCGGCCCTTGTTGCCGAAGCCGGCGTTGTTGATCAGCAGGTCGACGGGGTTCTTGCGGTCGCCCAGCCGGTCGGCCACCGACTCGATGCCCTTGTCCTCGGCGAGGTCGGCCGTCAGCACCTCCGCCTCGATGCCGTGCCGGTCGTGCAGCTCGGTCGCCTGCTCCCGGAGCCGCTTGGTGTCGCGGGCCACCAGCACCAGGTTGTGCCCGTCCGCCGCCAGCCGCCGCGCGAACGCGGCCCCGATGCCTGCCGTCGATCCCGTAATCAGAGCCGTTGTCATGGCAGAAGGTTAGTGACCTGGACCATGTGCACCCGCTTCCGTACGGGGACCTCGCAGGTGAAGGGTCGGTGGAGACCCGCACGATGAGCGGTCGTCAGGCTCCGTGCTTCTCCGCGTACTCCCGTGCCAGCCTCAGCGACTCCGGGTGCAGCGCCTCGCCCGCCGCCAGCAGCCGCGGCAGCAGCGTCCGCTCGGTGGTCACCGCCCGGAACTGGAGGGCCACGGTCACGTCGTGCTCCGGCCGGTGGACGATCTCGACGGGGTCGCCCGCCCGGATCTCACCCGGCTCGATCACCCGCAGATACGCCCCGGGCGCGCCCCGCTGCGTGAACCGCTTCACCCACTGCTTCTCGCCCAGATGGCCCTGGAACGTACGGCACGGGATCCGCCCGCAGGTGACCTCCAGCAGCACCGCGGACCCGACGCGCCAGCGCTCGCCGATCCGCGCCCCGGAGACGTCGATGCCCTCGGTCGTGAGGTTCTCGCCGAACGCCCCGTGCGCCAGCGGCCGGCCCAGCTCGCGCTCCCACGCGTCCAGATCCTCGCGCGCCATCGCGTAGACCGCCTGGTCGTCGCCGCCGTGGTGCTCCAGCTTGCACACCGCGTCCCCGGCCAGCCCGCTCCCGCCGACGCCCTTGGGCCCGGGCGCCGACACCCGCACCGGCCCGTCCACCGGCTGCTTGTCGATTCCGGTCACACCCTCCGGGTTGTCCGTGTACGGCACAGCCTTGGCACGGCCCAGATTCACTGACAGAAGCTTCATGCCTGCACGGTAGGTGACCCGGCCCAAAGCGTCGACGCATTATTCGGAGCGGCTTCAAAGGGACGCTTATCCTCGAAGGGTGATCGAAGCTCGTCATCTCCGCGTACTGCGCGCCGTCGCGGCCACCGGCTCCTTCTCCGCCGCGGGCCGCGAGCTGGGCTGCACCCAGCCCGCCGTCAGCCAGCAGATGAAGGCCCTGGAAACCTCCGTCGGCACTCCTCTGCTGATCCGCACGGGACGCGAGATGCGCCTGACCCAGGCCGGCGAGGCGCTGGTGCGGCACGCCGCCGGGATCCTCGCCGGACTCACGGCCGCGGAGGAGGAGGTCGCCGCCATCGCCGGACTGCGGGCCGGGCGGGTCCGGCTCGTCTCCTTTCCCAGTGGCAGTTCCACCCTCGTGCCGACGGCCCTCGCCGCGCTGCGCGACGCGCACCCCGGCACCCGGGTCTTCCTGGAGGAGGCCGAACCGCCCGCGTCGGCCGGCATGCTGCGCGAGGGCGACTGCGACGTGGCGCTCGCCTTCCGCTACGAGGGCGCGGCGGGCGCCGAGGAGTGGGAGGACCTCGTCGTACGGCCGCTTCTGACGGACCGGCTCGTCGCACTGGTGCCGGAACGGCACCGCCTCGCGGGCGCGGAATCCGTCGCGATCGGCGATCTCGCGCGGGAGCCGTGGATCGCGGGCTGCCCGCGCTGCCGCGGCCAGCTGGTCGAGGTGTGCGCGGCGGCCGGCTTCACCCCGCGCATCGACTTCGCGACCGACGACTATCCGGCGGTCGCCGGCCTGGTCGGCGCCGGTCTCGGCGTGGCCGTGCTGCCCCAGCTGGCCGTCGAGTCCGTACGGCCCCGGGGGGTGCGGACCGTGACGCTGGAGCCGGCGGTGCGCCGGGAGATCGTCGCGCTCACCCTGCCCGACCTCGCACAGGTCCCGGCGGTGGCGGCGACGCTCGACCAACTGGCACGGGCGGGGCACCGCTAGCCACAGCGGAAGCGCGTCAAAAACCAACGGCACGCGTGCGCGTGCCCGTCTTGCAGAAACGTTCCTTCAGTTGTTCGAGGCGGCGTGCCCGCCGGATGTCGACGCCGACACCAGCCGGTTGCGCGCCCGCCCCATCAGCTCTTCGCGCTCGTCCTCGGTCAGCCCGCCCCACACGCCGTACGGCTCGCGTACCGCCAGTGCGTGGGCGGCGCACTCGGCGCGCACAGGGCACCTCATGCAGACCTCTTTGGCCGAGTTCTCGCGAGCGCTCCGAGCCGCACCGCGCTCGCCCTCCGGATGGAAGAAGAGCGAGCTGTCCACCCCGCGACAGGCGGCCAGCAGCTGCCAGTCCCACAGGTCCGCGTTCGGTCCGGGAAGGCGGGAGAAATCTGCCATTGCGTGACCCCTTGTAGCCGTTTTGGGCGGATCCGGTGTCCACAACCGTACAACTACGATCTAAGGAGATGAAAATATGACTCATTGCGAATCTAGCTCCAGACACTGGCAAAGCGGAAGAAAAGGGTCTGAATGGGGCATAGGTTGTGATGAAAGTTCGAGGGTCTGTTGCGCATACCTGCACCGTGTCCGGCCCCTCACGTAGAGTGCCGAAGATGTCGACCGCCCCCGTAACTCTTTCGAGTGACCGTCGTTGAGAGTGCGAGGCGGTTGAAGGAACAAGTGCTCGGGCGGGCGTCCGAGACGGTCGACCGCACAGGTGACGATTTCGTACCAGCCTGGAGGCTCAAGGTGACCCGCATCAGCTGCGGAGGGCGGTCATGACTTCCGTCCTCGTCTGCGACGACTCCCCGCTTGCCCGAGAGGCGCTCCGTCGCGCGGTCGCGACCGTGCCCGGCGTAGAGCGCGTGACGACGGCGGCCAACGGCGAGGAAGTCCTCCGCCGCTGGGGGGCCGACCGCTCGGACCTGATTCTGATGGACGTACGCATGCCCGGACTGGGCGGCGTCGAGACGGTCCGGCGGCTGCTGTCCGCCGACCCCGGTGCGCGCATCATCATGCTCACCGTCGCCGAGGACCTGGACGGTGTGGCCCTCGCGGTCGCCGCCGGTGCCCGCGGCTATCTGCACAAGGACGCCTCCCGCGCGGAGCTCCGCGCGACGGTGACACAGGCCCTGGCCGACCCGACCTGGCGGCTCGCCCCGCGCCGGCTGCGCTCGGCCGAGATGGGCGCCGCACCGACGCTCACGGCGCGTGAGATCCAGGTCCTCGAAGGCATGAGCCACGGCCGCTCGAACGCGGAGATCGGCCGCGAACTGTTCCTCTCCGAGGACACCGTCAAGACGCACGCCCGGCGCCTGTTCAAGAAGCTCGGCGCCTCGGACCGGGCCCACGCCGTGGCGCTCGGCTTCCGGTGGGGTCTGGTGCGCTAGGGCCTGTCCTTCGGATCGGGCCGGCTTCCACGCGCGGCATCCGGCGCGAGCCGGAGAGCGGGGGCATGCGGATGCCCCCGCGCGGGCCGCACGAGCGCGTGCGCAGGCCGGCAGCCGACGACAACGCCGGTGGGGACCCTTCCCTGCCCGAGCGAGGTCGAGAGCTCGGGAGGGTGCGTCCGATGACCCGCGTCCCCGAGATGATCCGAACGGCAGGCCCTGGGGACGATCGCAGGTGTGGCGGCGGTCGCAATGGGGGCACGGAAAGCCAGGTCGGCGGGGGCGGACCGGGGGTCCGCCGGATGCCCGCTGCTCGTTTCGCCGCGGATGCCGCATCCTTGAGGGTGTGGAGTTCCTCGGGGACGAGTCGGTCGAGCGGAAGGGGAGGGCGCAGGGGATGAGTTCCGGCGCACCTGCTCATAACGCTTCGGTGCACAACAACGGGCGCGGTGCCACGGACCCGGCGGCCGCAAGGCACCATGGACCGATGCGCGACGACGAGGCGGTCAATGCCCAAGGGCCGATCGGCGCGCTCGTCCACCGCGCCGTCGACGGAGACGAGCAGGCCACGCACGACCTGCTCGCCCATGTCCACCCCCTGGCCCTGCGCTACTGCCGCACCCGTCTGTCCCGCCTCCCGGGCGATGCCCGGCATTTCGTGGAGGACCTCGCCCAGGAGGTCTGCGTGGCGGTGCTCCTCGCGCTGCCCCGCTACCGGGACACGGGGCGTCCCTTCGAGGCGTTCGTCTTCGCCATCGCCGCGCACAAGGTCGCCGACCTCCAGCGCGCGGCGATGCGGCACCCGGGCTCGACGGCCGTCCCCTCGGACGAGATGCCCGAGCGGCCCGACGACTCGCTCGGCCCCGAGGAGCGGGCGCTGCTGAGCAGCGACGCCGAATGGGCCAAGAAGCTGCTGGCCAATCTCCCGGAGAACCAGCGCGAGCTGCTGCTGCTGCGGATCGCGGTGGGGTTGACGGCGGAGGAGACGGGTCAGATGTTGGGAATGTCACCCGGCGCGGTCCGTGTGGCCCAGCACCGGGCACTGAGCAGGCTGAGGGCGCTCGCCGAGCAGTAGTGCCTTCGTTGAACAGGGGATGCGCCGGTTCCGTACGAAGATACGAAGCCCCCGGTCAGGCGGAACACTGGAATTCGGGCTCCCTGCTTCCCGTTAGCATGGACATCCGCACCGATCAAGGCCATTTGGGGAAGGTGTCATGACTGCCAACGTCGACGGCGTGCCCGACAAATTCGCGACACTCGGGCTGACCTACGACGACGTGCTGCTGCTGCCGGGTGCATCCGAGGTGCTCCCCAACGCGGTCGACACCTCGTCCCGCATCTCCCGCAACGTCCGCGTGAACATCCCGCTGCTCTCCGCGGCGATGGACAAGGTCACCGAGTCCCGCATGGCGATCGCCATGGCCCGCCAGGGCGGCGTCGGCGTACTGCACCGCAACCTCTCCGTCGAGGACCAGGTCAACCAGGTCGACCTGGTGAAGCGCTCCGAGTCCGGCATGGTCACCGACCCCATCACGGTGCACCCGGACGCGACGCTGGCCGAGGCCGACGCCCTGTGCGCCAAGTTCCGCATCAGCGGCGTCCCGGTCACGGACCCGGCCGGCAAGCTGCTCGGCATCGTCACCAACCGTGACATGGCCTTCGAGACCGACCGCTCCCGTCAGGTGCGTGAGGTCATGACCCCGATGCCGCTGGTCACCGGCAAGGTCGGCATCTCCGGTGCCGACGCCATGGAGCTGCTGCGCCGCCACAAGATCGAGAAGCTTCCCCTGGTCGACGAGGCGGGCATCCTCAAGGGCCTCATCACGGTCAAGGACTTCGTCAAGGCCGAGCAGTACCCCAACGCCGCGAAGGACGCCGAGGGCCGCCTGATCGTCGGTGCCGCCGTGGGCGCCAGCCCCGAGGCGCTCGATCGGGCCCAGGCGCTCGCCGAGGCCGGGGTCGACTTCCTGGTCGTCGACACCTCGCACGGCCACAACAGCAACGCCCTGAGCTGGATGTCGAAGATCAAGTCGAGCGTCGGTGTCGACGTGATCGGCGGCAACGTCGCCACCCGTGACGGCGCCCAGGCGCTGATCGACGCCGGTGTCGACGGCATCAAGGTGGGCGTGGGCCCCGGCTCGATCTGCACCACGCGTGTGGTCGCCGGCATCGGCGTCCCCCAGGTCACCGCCATCTACGAGGCGTCCCTCGCGGCCCGTCCGGCGGGCGTCCCGCTGATCGGCGACGGCGGTCTGCAGTACTCCGGCGACATCGGCAAGGCGCTGGCCGCCGGCGCCGACACGGTGATGCTGGGCAGCCTCCTCGCCGGCTGTGAGGAGTCGCCGGGCGAGCTGCAGTTCATCAACGGCAAGCAGTTCAAGTCCTACCGCGGCATGGGGTCCCTCGGCGCCATGCAGTCCCGGGGTCAGGGCAAGTCGTACTCGAAGGACCGCTACTTCCAGGCGGAGGTGGCGGCCGACGACAAGCTCGTGCCCGAGGGCATCGAGGGCCAGGTGCCCTACCGCGGCCCGCTGGCCAACGTGCTGCACCAGCTCGTCGGCGGTCTGCGCCAGACCATGGGCTACGTGGGCGCGGCCTCCATCGACGAGATGGAGACCAAGGGCCGCTTCGTCCGGATCACCTCCGCGGGCCTCAAGGAGAGCCACCCGCACGACATCCAGATGACGGTCGAGGCGCCGAACTACAGCCGGCAGTAGGCACCAGGCCTGATGGGGCGGCCCCGGAAGCATCCGGGGCCGCCCTCGTCGTGCCCGTCGGCGATACTGGAAGACGCTGCAACGCATCAGGGAAAGGCCACAGACGTGACTGAGATCGAGATCGGGCGCGGCAAGCGCGGCCGCCGGGCGTACGCCTTCGACGACATCGCCGTCGTCCCCAGCCGCCGTACGCGGGACCCGAAGGAGGTCTCGATCGCCTGGCAGATCGACGCCTACCGTTTCGAGCTGCCGTTCCTGGCCGCTCCCATGGACTCGGTAGTCTCCCCGGCCACCGCCATCCGCATCGGCGAGCTCGGCGGCCTGGGCGTGCTGAACCTCGAGGGCCTGTGGACGCGGCACGAGGACCCGCAGCCGCTGCTCGACGAGATCGCCGAGCTGCCCGCCGAGGCGGCGACCCGGCGCCTCCAGGAGATCTACGCCGCGCCCATCAAGGAGGAGCTGATCGGCGCGCGGATCAAGGAGGTGCGCGACTCGGGCGTGGTCACGGCTGCCGCGCTCTCTCCGCAGCGCACGGCCCAGTTCTCCAAGGCCGTCGTCGACGCGGGCGTGGACATCTTCGTCATCCGCGGTACGACGGTCTCGGCGGAGCACGTCTCCGGTTCGCACGAGCCGCTGAACCTGAAGCAGTTCATCTACGAGCTGGACGTCCCCGTGATCGTCGGCGGCTGCGCCACGTACACCGCGGCCCTGCATCTGATGCGCACCGGCGCGGCCGGCGTTCTGGTCGGCTTCGGCGGCGGCGCCGCGCACACCACGCGCAACGTGCTGGGCATTCAGGTCCCGATGGCCACCGCGGTCGCCGACGTGGCCGCGGCCCGCCGCGACTACATGGACGAGTCCGGCGGCCGGTACGTGCACGTGATCGCGGACGGCGGTGTCGGCTGGTCCGGCGACCTGCCCAAGGCGATCGCCTGCGGCGCGGACGCGGTCATGATGGGCTCCCCGCTCGCCCGCGCGACCGACGGCCCGGGCAAGGGCAACCACTGGGGCATGGAGGCCGTGAACGAGGAGCTCCCCCGCGGCCAGAAGGTCGACCTCGGCACGGTCGGCACCATCGAGGAGATCCTCACGGGCCCGTCCCACACCCCCGACGGCTCGATGAACCTCTTCGGCGCGCTGCGGCGGGCGATGGCCACGACCGGGTACAGCGAGCTGAAGGAGTTCCAGCGGGTCGAGGTGACGGTGGCGGACTCGCAGCACCGGCGGTAGTCGGTACCCCCCAGGGCGAGCAAGGGCCTGGTCACTCGGGTGAGTGACCGGGCCCTTTCGCGTGTCCAACTGGTCCTGGCGGGGCGCGAGTTGGCGTATGGGGGCGTGTGGTTGCCTTCGGGCCGGACGGCGCGGTGGAGGGCGGTTCCGAGGCGCTGGTGTCCGTGATCGGCGCCCCGGTTCTCCTGGGTGCCCCCTTCCAAGGACACGGTTCCGGACCCCGGCCCCTCGGGGCCGCCCGATTCCGACGTGCTGCCTACCGGGCCAATGGGTGGCGTCGTGGAAGGGGGCGTCCATGGGACGCCACCGCAAGCCCACCCGCTGGGACCGACTCCGTCTTCGGATGGTGCAGTGCCGGAGGAGGTGGATCTTGCGACTTTTCGGATGGTGAGCGGCCGCCCCCACGAGAACTAGGGGCGGACACTCCGTGATCCATCCAGGAGCCTGCCGCATCAGCCCCTGCGGTCGGCTCCGCCGTCCCCCGAGGTACTGGCGGCGGGGTGCCCCGCGCCATCAGCCCAGGGGGCTCAGCGCCCCACGCGCCCCTCTTCACAACCGATGTGCCGCCCCCGTGGGCGCCGCCCCCCGCGTGTCCAGCAGCAGCTGTGCCTTCACCGACAAGCCTTGCAGGTCGTACGTGCGGTGCTGCTGGAGGAGGACGGTCAGGTCCGCGTCGGCGACCGCCTCGTAGAGGGAGTCCACGCGGGGGATCGGGCGGTCGAGGACGCTCCAGGCGGGCACGTGCGGGTCGTGGTAGCTGACCGAGGCGCCCAGTTCCATCAGGCGCAGGGCGATCTCCTGGGCTGGGGTGGCGTGCAGGTCGGCGAGGTCGGGCTTGTAGGTGACGCCAAGGAGCAGCACGCGTGCGCCGCGGGCCGACTTGCCGTGCTCGTTGAGGAGCGTGGCGGCGCGCTGGACGACGTAGCCGGGCATCCGGCTGTTGACCTGCTGGGCCAGTTCCACCATGCGCAGGGTGCGGCCGCCGTGGGCGGTCAGGTCCTGCGGGACCGCGTGGCCGCCGACGCCGGGGCCGGGGCGGAAGGCCTGGAAGCCGAACGGCTTGGTCTCCGCGCAGCGGACGACGTCCCACAGGTCGACGCCCAGGTCGTGGCAGAGGACGGCCATCTCGTTGACGAGGGCGATGTTGACGTGCCGGTAGTTGGTCTCCAGGAGCTGCACGGTCTCCGCCTCGCGGGGTCCACGCGCGCGTACCACCTTGTCGGTGAGCCGTCCGTAGAAGGCGGCGGCCGACTCCGTGCAGGCCGGGGTGAGGCCGCCGATGACCTTGGGGGTGTTGGCGGGGGTGAAGTCGCGGTTACCGGGGTCGACGCGGCTGGGGGAGTAGGCGAGGTGGAAGTCGCGGCCCGCGCGCAGACCCGATCCTTCTTCGAGGAGGGGACGCAGGAATTCCTCTGTCGTCCCCGGGTACACAGGTGACTCCAGGATCACAGTGGTGTGCGGGCGCAGATGAGTGGCCAGGGTGCGGGCGGCCGCCTCCAGCTGGCTCAGGTCGAGTCCGCCGTCCGCGCCCCGCGGGGTCGGCGGGCAGATGACCGCGGTGCGCACCCGGACGAGTTCGGCGGCGTTCGTGGCCGTCCGGAAGCCCCCCGAGAGCATCCGGCGCTGTTCGGCGGGGCTGAGGGAGCCGGCCTCGGGGCCGGTCCGGTAGCCGATGGTGGCGACGCCGGCGGCGACGGCGGCCTGCGCCAGGGGCAGGCCGTACGGGCCGAGTCCGATGACGGCGAGATCTGCGGGCATGGCGTGGCCGTCCTTCCCGATAGCCGAAGTGGGACAGGTGCGCAAGCCCTGTGGACAGGACGGGCGAGCGCAATGTCAGACTAGGAGTAAATATGACCGATATGCGGGATTGCTCGGCCGAGTTTCGGTGAGTGTTCCGTGAGCGTTGTCCACAGGCTGACGGCCCGTGGTGGCTGAAGTCGGGCAACGCGGTCAGAATTTGGGCATGGGGGATACGGGCGGGGTCTCACCCGACGGGTGCGGCCGGCGCGACCGATGAGCGGAGGCAGCGGTGAGGACAGCGACACTCGGGCCGGCGCAGCGCGCCGAGTCACTCGCATCTATGGCCGAGCGCGAGCTGGACGTGCTGGTGGTGGGCGCAGGCGTGGTCGGTGCGGGCACCGCCCTCGACGCCGTGACCCGGGGCCTGTCCACGGGGCTGGTCGAGGCGCGTGACTGGGCGTCGGGCACCTCCAGCCGGTCCAGCAAGCTGATCCACGGTGGCCTGCGCTACCTGGAGATGCTCGACTTCGCGCTCGTACGGGAGGCCCTGAAGGAGCGCGGCCTGCTGCTGGAGCGGCTCGCCCCGCATCTGGTGAAGCCCGTGCCGTTCCTGTACCCCTTGCAGCACAAGGGCTGGGAGCGCATGTACGCCGGGTCGGGCGTCGCGATGTACGACGCCATGTCCATGGCCCGAGGCCATGGCCGGGGCCTGCCCATGCACCGCCATCTGACCCGCTCCCACGCCCTGCGTGTGGCGCCCTGCCTGAAGAAGGACGCGCTGGTCGGGGCGCTCCAGTACTACGACGCCCAGATGGACGACGCCCGGTACGTGGCGACCCTGGTGCGCACGGCGGTGGCGTACGGCGCGAAGGCCGCCAACCGCGCGCGGGTCACGGGCTTCCTGCGCGAGGGCGAGCGGGTCGTCGGCGCGAAGGTGCAGGACGTCGAGGCGGGCGGCGAGTACGAGATCCGCGCCAAGCAGGTCGTCAACGCGACCGGCGTGTGGACGGACGACACCCAGGCGATGGTCGGGGAACGCGGCCAGTTCCACGTACGGGCGTCCAAGGGCATCCATCTGGTCGTACCGCGCGACCGGATCCACTCCACGACCGGGCTCATCCTGCGCACGGAGAAGTCCGTGCTGTTCGTCATACCCTGGGGCCGGCACTGGATCGTCGGCACCACGGACACCGACTGGGACCTCGACAAGGCCCACCCGGCCGCTTCCAGCGCGGACATCGACTACCTGCTGGAGCATGTGAACTCGGTGCTCGCGGTGCCGCTCACGAGGGACGACGTCCAGGGCGTGTACGCGGGCCTGCGGCCGCTGCTCGCGGGCGAGTCGGACGCCACCAGCAAGCTGTCGCGCGAGCACACCGTGGCGCATCCCGTGCCCGGCCTCGTCGTCGTGGCGGGCGGCAAGTACACCACCTACCGGGTCATGGCCAAGGACGCGGTGGACGCGGCGGTGCACGGGCTCGACATGCGTGTCGCCGAGTGCGTCACCGAGGACGTGCCGCTGCTGGGCGCCGAGGGCTACCGGGCGCTGTGGAACGCGCGGGCGCGGATCGCGGCCCGGACCGGTCTCCACGTGGTGCGGGTGGAACACCTGCTGAACCGGTACGGCACGCTGGCCGAGGAGGTCCTCGCCCTCATCGCCGAGAACCCGTCGCTCGGCGAGCCCCTGGCGGCGGCCGACGACTATCTGCGCGCCGAGATCGTGTACGCCGCCTCGCACGAGGGGGCGCGGCATCTGGACGACGTGCTGACCCGGCGGACGCGCATCTCCATCGAGACCTTCGACCGGGGCGCGCGCAGCGCACGCGACGCCGCCGCGCTGATGGCGCCGGTCCTCGGCTGGGACAAGGACCAGATCGAGCGCGAGGTCCAGCACTACGAGAAGCGGGTGGAGGCGGAGCGGGAGTCGCAGCGCCAGCCGGACGACCTGACGGCGGACGCGGCGCGGCTGGGGGCGCCGGACATCGTGCCGCTGTAAGCGCGCTGTTCAGGGGCGCCGCGGGCGGGGTTCCTGTGATCGCACCGGACATCACCCGAACGAGTGTCGGGAACCGGGATCTACGTTCGGAACCCGGTCGTTCTACGAGGTGCGGGGGCAGAACTCGGCCGCGAGCACCGCGGGTTCGAGACCGGGATCTGCGATCGCGTCCGTGTTCACGCGGAAGGTGAGGACACGCCGGCCGTCGACGGTGGCTGCGGTGCGCACGTAGCTGCCGGATATGTGCCCGTTGTGCCCCCACACCGTGGTGCCGCACGGCAGTTTCTCGGGAAACAGCCCCATGCCGTACGCGCCATGTGCGGCACGGGTGTCGAGCATCTCGCGCAGCCGGTGCGGGGGCAGCAGCCGCCCGCCGAGCAGGGCCGAGTAGAAGCGGTCCAGGTCGGCGAGCGTGGTCACCAACTCGCCCGCGGCGCCGGCCACCCTCGGGTCGAGATCGGTGACGTCGGTGCCGTCGGCGGCGTAGGCGCGGCCGTGCGGAGAGGGCAGCGAGGAGCGGGGTCCGGGGAAGGAGGTGCCCGTCAGGCGCAGGGGAGTGATGATGCGGCGCTCGGCCTCGGTGGCGTACGAGTGGCCGGTGACCTGCTCGATGATCAGGCCGAGCAGGACGTAGTTGGTGTTCGAGTAGGAGAAGCGGCCGCGTTCGGCCGGGGGGTGGGTGAGGGCGATGCGTATGGCCTGACGGGGTGTGACGGGGGCGGTTCCGCCGGTGTCCTTGGTGTAGTCGTACAGGCCGCTGGTGTGGGTGAGCAGGGAGCGCAGGGTCAGCGCGCGGCCGTCGTTGCCCGCTCCCCGCACCAGGCCCGGCAGGTGCTGCTCCACGGTGTCGGACAGTGACAGCCGGTTCTCGGCGGCCAGTTGCAGCACGACCGTCGCGATGAACGTCTTCGTGACGCTTCCGGCACGGAAGTGGTCCGACCGGGCGATTCCCTGCCCGGCCTGGGCATAGCGGGTGGTGGTTCCCTCCCGGGCCAGCAGGGCCGCGGCGGGAGCTCTGCCCCGGGTCACCAGGAGGGGGAGCACCGCGTCCGTGGGCGGAGCGGAGAGAGCCGACGAGTCGGCCGGAGGCAGGCCGAGGAGGGCGACGGACACAGGCAGGGCCAGCAATGTCCGAAAGGGCGGCACGCGGGCTCCTCCCTCGTCGGGGCGTCGGGGGGCCATCATGCAAGGCGGCGCGCGGTGTGCCGCAGCCGGGTTCCGGGTGGGCGGGCCCGCGGGGGCGCTTCGGCAGGGGGCCCCTGGGCGCTGGGCACTTGTCGGGTGAGAGACAATGGAGGCTCTGTCAGGGCGGGTTGTATGAGGGGACGCATGTCGGAGGCGGAGCGGGCGGGCACATCTCGTCAGGACACTCGTCAGGACAACAGGGAGCGTCTCCTCGCGGGGCGTTACCGGCTGGGCAAAGTGCTCGGCCGTGGGGGTATGGGCACGGTGTGGCGGGCCCAGGACGAGACCCTGGGGCGGACGGTCGCCGTCAAGGAGCTGCGGTTCCCGTCGAACATCGACGAGGAGGAGAAGCGGCGGCTGATCACGCGGACGTTGCGTGAGGCCAAGGCGATCGCGCGGATCCGCAACAACAGCGCCGTGACGGTCTTCGACGTGGTCCAGGAGGACGACCGGCCCTGGATCGTGATGGAGCTCGTCGAGGGCAAGTCGCTCGCCGAGGTCATCCGGGAGGACGGCCTCCTCGAACCGAAGCGCGCCGCGGAGGTCGGGCTCGCCGTCCTGGACGTGCTGCGGTCCGCGCACCGCGAGGGCATCCTGCACCGCGACGTGAAGCCGTCGAACGTGCTGATCGCCGAGGACGGCCGGGTCGTGCTCACGGACTTCGGGATCGCCCAGGTCGAGGGCGACCCGTCCATCACCTCGACCGGCATGCTCGTCGGCGCGCCCTCCTACATCTCCCCGGAGCGGGCGCGCGGGCACAAGCCGGGCCCGGCGGCCGACCTGTGGTCGCTCGGCGGGCTGCTGTACGCGGCGGTGGAGGGCGCGCCGCCGTACGACAAGGGGTCGGCCATAGCGACTCTCACGGCGGTGATGACCGAGCCGTTGGAGGAGCCGAAGAACGCCGGCCCGCTGAAGGACGTCATCCACGGGCTGCTCACCAAGGACCCCGTCAAGCGGCTCGACGACGCGGGCGCCCGGGCGATGCTGACCTCGGTCATCCACGCACCCGAGCCGGCCGAGCCGGAGCCGATGGACGCGACGAAGGTCGTGCCGCTGCCGGCGCAGCCGGACAGGTCCTCGGGCAAGGGGAGCTCGGGGGGTTCCGGGAGCAAGCGGGGCGAGGAGGCCGGGGAGCGGTTGCGCGGGGCGCTGCGTTCCGTGCGCAAGGCCGCTGCGGGAACGGCCGGGGCCTCGGCCTCGGCCTCGGCCGCGTCCCGGACCGAGTCCGAGGCCGGTACGGCCTCTTCCGGACCGGAGGGTGGGAAGGCCGGGGACGCGGGCGCGTCCGTGTCGAAGCCGGGTTCGGCGTCGGCCTCGGGGGCGGTTGCCGGGGCCGGTGAGCGGGGTGCGGCGAAGTCGGCGTCCGGAGGCCGGAGTTCGGGGTGGCCCGTCATGACGCCGCCGGACCTGCCGCCGCGGCCCGCGCCCAGGGCGCCGCTCTCCGACGTGGTGCCGCGGCGGACGCTGATGATCATCGCGGTGGTCGTGGCGCTCGCCGTGATCGGCACCGTGCTCGCCATCGCGCTCAGCGGAGACGACAAGGGCTCGAAGGGGGCCGTCGGCGGGAGCGGCGGCAAGTCCGTCGCCACCGCGTCGAGCAGTGCCGACACCAAGGGCGACGAGAGCGACGGCACGCGCACCGACGGCGCGGCGACGCAGCCCGCGCCGTCGAAGCCCGCCTCGAACAGCACGCCCGGCGACCAGGCGGGCGGGTCTTCCGGCGCTGGGAAGGGTACCGCCGCGGAGTCGACACACCAGGGCAGCCAGGGGTACTCGATCGGACTGCCGAAGGGGTGGAAGTACCAGTCCACGGGTGCCGCCGGCGACCGGTTCACCGGGCCCGACGGGCAGAAGCTGCTCATCGCCTGGACGTCCACGCCCAAGGGCGACCCAGTGGCGGACTGGAAGAACCAGGAGCGCTACATGCAGCGCGCGCAGTACAAGAAGATCCGAATAGAGAAGGTGGACTACCGCAGCTGGAACACGGCCGACTGGGAGTTCACCTACATGGACGGCGGCACCAAGTACCGGACCATCGACCGCGGTTTCGTCGTCGACGACCGGCAGGGCTACGCGCTGATGTACACGGCGAAAGCGGCCGACTGGAGCGGTGAGCTGCGCAAGGAGACCTGGCGGACGCTGACGAAGACCTTCGAACCCAAGTCCTGAGCATGAGCGGCCCCGGGTTTGGGGAGTGAGATCTGGCATCCCCACATTGCGGGTTGTCCGCGGCACGTATCGTGAATGTTTGCGGACCGTACGCAGCCGGAACGGACCGTGGGGCGAACGGATGTGACCGACCAGGCTGCCGGGGGAGGCAACGTGGACGACTATGCGGGACGGGTGCTCGCCGACCGCTACCGCCTGCCGCTGCCGCCGTCCGACGAGTACGAACTCACCGAGTCTCGGGCCTTCGACACCTACAGCGGACAGGAAGTCCTGGTCAGGCAGGTGCCGTTGCCGGAGGTGGTCGAGGCGGAGGTCCTCGACGCGGAGGGGCTGCCCGACGGCTTCACGGCACGTGACAGTGGCGCGCGGCGACCCGGAACCCGTCCGGGCACCCGGCGGCCCACGGACCCGGTGGTACGGCGCGCGGTCGAGGCCGCGCAGGCCGCGGCGGCCATTCCCGACCATCCGCGACTCGACCAGGTCTTCGACGTGTTCGCCGAGGGCGGTTCGCTGTGGATCGTCAGCGAGCTGGTGGCCGCGCGTCCGCTGGCGGCGCTGCTCGCCGAGAAGCCGCTGACGCCGTACCGGGCGGCCGAGGTGGCCTCCGACGTTCTCACGGCGCTGCGGGTGCTGCACGCGCATGGCTGGGTGCACCGGAACATCACCGCGCGGACGGTCCTCGTATGCGACGACGGCCGGGTGATGCTGACCGGGCTGGCGGTGGGCGCGGCGGAGGAGGCGCTGTGCGGGTACGACCCCGTTCCGGCTGCGGCCTTCGACGAGCATGGGCAGGAGACCGGCGGCGCCGGGCTGGTCAAGGGCGCCGGTGGTCCGGTTGGTGCCGGCGGCGCGGCCGATCCCGAGGCCGCGCGGCGTGCCGCCATAGAGGCTCGGGAGGCCCGGGGGCTGCCGACGGCCGGAGCCGACACCGGGAGCGCGGCCGTGCCGGCCCGCAGGAGCGTGGAGGACAGCGAGGACCCGCGGGCGGCACGAGCCGGGGCGATCGCGGCCTACCGGGCGGGTTCCCGGGCCGCCGCCCGGGTCCAGGAGACGCAGCAGAACGGCCGGGCGGCGCTGCCCGGCGCCCGGCCCGCCCCGGACAGCGGGCCCGGGCCGCACAGCAGCGGCTCGGCGCGGTCGCCGTACGTCCCCGGGCAGAGCACGGGGCCCGGTGCGGCCCCGCCAGGGCAGATAGCCGACCCCTACGGCGTGGGCGGCGCCCCCCGCACGAACGCCTGGCACGGCGCCACCCCCCGCGGCGGAACGGGCAGTGCGCCCTCGCCCCAGGGACAGGAGCAGACGGCTCTCCCCCCGGCCTCGGACCCCGCTGCCCGCAGCGAGCCCACCCGGTGGGACGACCTGGTCGCCCACACCCCCGCACCCCGGCGCGGTCCGGCCACGGCGCTGGCCGCCGAGCGGGCGCGGCAGGCGCGGATGGCAGTGGTGGGGCCCGTGACGGAGCGCTGGGCGCCGGAGCAGGCCGGACCCGTGCACGAGAACTGGCAGTTGGCCGCGCCGATCGGTCCCGCCACCGACCTGTGGGCGCTCGGCGCGCTGCTCTTCAGGGCCGTGCAGGGGCATGCTCCCTACCCGGAGGAGTCGACGGCCGAGCTGGTGCAGATGGTGTGCGCGGAACCGCCCGCGTACGCCGAGGAGTGCGGTCCGCTCAGGCCGGTGGTCGAGTCGCTGCTGCGTCAGGACCCGACCGATCGCCTCGACTTCGAGGAACTGCGCGGCTGGCTGCGCTCGCTCGTACGCTCGGCGCCCGAGCCGGAGGCCGGTGTGCACGTCGTCGCGGCCCCGCCCGTCGACGCGAGCCGGTTGCCCGTCGTACGGCGCCGGGGCGAGCTCGTGCGCAGGCGGCGGGCCGGGCTGCCCGCGCACCACGGGCGGCACAAGCGGGCCAAGAAGGAATCGCGGTCGCCGCACCGGCTCGGCCGCACCCTGCTCCTGCTCGTCCTGCTCGCGATGGCCGCGGCGGTCGCCTACGCCATGCTCTTCATGCCCAAGTCGGGGACCGACGGCGCGGAGGGCACGGACCGCACCGGTGTGGCCGGTGAGGTCAGCCAGGCGCCCGAGCCGGACGCCAGCGGCGAGCCCCGGCCCGACCGGGCGTCGCCCGAGCCGGAGAAGAGCCCGTCGACATCGGCCGGTTCCACGGAGACGCAGACCACCGGCCCCGAGGTCGCCGACGGCTTCACCCTGCGCAAGGACTCGGCGGGCTTCCAGGTCGCCGTCGCCGAGGGCTGGGACCGCACCGCGCGGAGCGGCAGCGGCCAGGTCGTCTACGCCAAGGGCGACTTCGAGCTCATCGTCGTACCGGGCCGGGACAGCGCGTCGGAGTACGGCAGCGATCCGATGGCCTACCAGCGGGAGAAGGAGCGCGAGTTGCAGCCGTACCGCGACTCCAGCTGGGCCACCTCCACCGGGCTGAAGACGATCGAGGTGGGCGGGCGGACCATGGCCGAGGGGCAGTTCACGTGGACCGGCGACGACGGGGGCGAGCTGTATGTGCGCAACCTCGCGATGCTGGTCGACGGGCGGTACCACGTGGTCCAGGTGCGCGGCCCGGAGTCCGAACGGGACGAGGTGACGCGGCTGTACGAGCAGGCTGCGGCGACCTACAAGGCGACGAAGTGAGGGCCCTGCCTCCCGTGCCCGAAACGCCCTGGGATACGCCCTGAGAAGCGGCCTGAACAGCTCGCCGCACGCCGGAGTTCACCTCAGGGTTCCCTGCCGTCCCGGACAGGGACAACCGTCACAGTGCGGTTACCGAGGTACCCCGCTTGTTCCCTGGGGAAGGGCGGGTCCTTACGCTGACCCTGTCAAGACCATTGCGGGGCAACGTGAATCAGATGCAGGGCCTGCTCGTCGCGGGCCGCTACCGGCTTGCCGACTCCATCGGCAGTGGCGGTATGGGCCGGGTATGGCGCGCACATGACGAGGTGCTGCACCGGTCCGTCGCCATCAAGGAGCTGACGGCTGCCCTCTACGTCTCCGAGAGCGAGCAGGCCATCCTGCTGGCGCGGACCCGGGCCGAGGCCCGGGCCGCCGCACGGATCAACCACTCCGCGGTCGTCACGGTGCACGACGTGCTGGAGCACGACGGCCGCCCGTGGATCGTGATGGAGCTGGTCGAGGGCCGCTCCCTGGCCGACGCGGTCAAGGAGGAGGGGCGCGTCGAGCCGCGCGAGGCGGCGCGCATCGGCATGTGGGTGCTGCGGGCCCTGCGCGCCGCGCACACCGCCGGCGTCCTGCACCGCGACGTCAAGCCGGGCAACGTCCTCCTCGGCCGTGACGGACGCGTCCTGCTCACCGACTTCGGCATCGCCCAGATCGAGGGCGACACGACCATCACCCGGACCGGAGAGGTCGTCGGCTCGGTCGACTACCTGGCGCCCGAGCGCGTGCGCGGCCACGACCCGGGCCCGTCCTCCGACCTGTGGGCGCTCGGCGCGACGCTCTACACGGCGGTGGAGGGCCGGTCGCCGTTCCGCCGCACCACACCGCTGACCACCATGCAGGCCGTGGTCGAGGAGGAGGCCGCCGAGCTTCAGCACGCGGGCCCGCTCGCGCCCGTCATCACCGCCCTGCTGCGCAAGGATCCGGCCGCCCGGCCCGACGCTTCCGAGGCCGAGCAGATGCTCGCCGAGGCGGCGGAGGGACGGCGGCCGAGCGGGGCGCAGGCGTATGTGCCGACGCAGTACGGGGGATCGTCGCCGTACCGGGACGCGCACAGCGGTACGGGCGCGTCCGGCACGAGCCCGTCCGGCGCGGGCACGGTCGGTACCGGCTCGGGATCGCACACCCGGACGCCGCTCCCGCCGCTGACCGGGACGCCGGCCACCGGGACGCCGACGGCCGGCGACGCCACGGCCGGCCCTCCCGCAGCCGGGGCCTTCGCCACCGGGGACGGGACGAGCGGTCCCACTACGATCGGCCCGACGGCGATGGGGCCGCAGCCGACCGGTTCGGGCCGGCGCCGCCGGCTTCGGACCCTCGCCCTCGTGGTCGCGCTCGCGGCCATCATCGGCGGAGGTACCGCGGTGGTGCTCCAGCAGTGGGACGAGAGTCGGCAGACGCCGGCCGGCGCATCCGGCTCGGCCGGTCCCACGACCATGGAGCAGCCCGGGGGCTCGGTTCCCGCAGGCTGGACCCGCCGCGACGACCCCGCGGGTTTCAGCCTCTACCTGCCCAAGGGCTGGAAGCGCCAGACCTTCGGCCCGCAGGGCGAGCTCAAGCAGATCGACTACACGCCCGACGGCGGCCGGCACTTCATCCGGATCGCCGTCGACACCTCCCCGGACTTCGCCGACCCGTACGCCCACCAGCTGGACCTGGAGCAGCAGTTGCAGCGGCTGGTCGACTACGAGCGGGTGAAGCTGGAACGCAACGTCTACCGTGACCGGGACGGCGCGCTGTGGGAGTACACCTGGACCGCGCAGGCGAAGGACACCAAGTTCCCCGGGCCGCGCAGGGCCATCGAGCAGACGTACGTCGCCCGCGACGGCACCGAGTACGCGCTCTACATGTCGGCGCCCGCGCAGGACTGGGCGAAGGCGCGCAAGCAGTTCACGTCGCTGTTGCAGGGCTGGCACGAGAAGACTCCCTGACGCAGGAGCCCCGCCCCTGGCACGGGAGCCCCCTGACACAGAGCCATGTGTTTCGGCCACCCGCAGGCCGCTGCCCCGGAGCCCATCCCTCCGGTGGGGCATGATTGCCGCATGGGGACCGAGGGGCACAACATGCGTGTCATCGCGGGCCGTTACCGGGTCGAGGCGAGGCTCGGGCGCGGTGGCATGGGCGTGGTCTGGCGGGCGACCGACCAGCTGCTCGGCCGGGGCGTGGCCGTCAAGGAGCTCCCTTTCGACGAGTCGCTCTCCGCGGCGGACGCGCGTCGGCAGCGGGACCGTACGCTGCGTGAGGCGCGGGCGGTCGCCCAGCTGAGCCACCCGCACATCATCGTCGTCCACGACGTCGTCGAGGACGACGAACGCCCGTACATCGTCATGGAGTTGATCGAGGGCGGCTCGCTCGCCGACCGTCTCGCCACCCAAGGTCCGGTCGACGCCGCGGAGGCCGCCCGGATCGGTATCGCGCTGCTCGGCGCGCTACGCGCCGCGCACGCGGCCGGGGTGCTGCACCGCGACCTCAAGCCCGACAACGTGCTGCTGGAGGACGGTACCGACCGGATCGTCCTCACCGACTTCGGCATCGCCCAGGTCGCGGGCGCCCCCACGCTCACCGAGAACGGTTCCTTCGTCGGCTCGCCCGAGTACACCGCGCCCGAGCGGATGTCCGGGGTCCGGACCGGGCCCGAGTCAGACCTGTGGTCGCTGGGCGCGCTGCTGTGCGCGGCCCTCAGCGGCGAGTCGCCGTTCCACCGCGACTCGCTGGGCGGCGTCCTGCACGCGGTCGTCGTCGGCGACATCCGCCCGCCCGCGCAGGCCGGGCCGCTCCTGCCCGTCGTACAGGGCCTGCTGGAACGCGATCCGGACCGGCGGCTGGACGCGGACCGGGCGGAGCGGATGCTGCGGGCGTTCCGCGAGACGGGCAGTACGCCGCAGGCCCCGCCGCCCGGGTACGCGCCGACGGTGCGGGGTGCCCCGCACGGACGGCCCCAGGACAACACCGATCGGCAACCGCCGCTGCCGCCGACGGGCATGCCCGGCCCGGATCAGCAGCACGACCAGTTGCTCCGGCAGCCCACGCGCCGGGTGCTCGTGGCCGCGCTGCTGGTCGCCGCGATGGCCGGAGCGGGTGTGTCGGCGGCGGCGCTGCTCATGGACGGGGGCGCCGGGGACGGGGGCCGCACGCCGAGGAGTTCCGCGCCGAAGACGCCTTCGGCCGGGGAGTCCTCCCCCGGCACGCGCACTCCGAGCGTTCCGGCAGCCACCAACGCCACCACGACCGCCGCCACTGCCGCCACCACCTCCCCCTCGCCCTGACACGGCGTGCAGCTGATGGCCCCCCAGCCCCGTGTCCCCGGGCATTTTCCCGAACGCGAACGCGCCGACGCCTTCGAGCGGACGCGCCGCGAAGCACGTGCCGCGGCCCGGCTCGACCGCCCGGCGCACGCGAGGCGGCCCGGATCGGCCTGGAGGTACTCGGCGCGCCGGAGGCCGCGCACACGGCGGGCATCCTGCACCGCGACGTGACACACCGACACCGGCCCACCGCAGAGTCGTCCAGGTCATGGGCGGCCAGGGTGGTGCGGGCCGAAGACGCCGGAACGCGGGCGTGAGGTGGCGCGGACGGCGATCGCGAACCCGGACACCGACGGGACCTGAACCGGTGCCCGGCCACTGACTCGCGTCGACAAGCGGCCGCCCCGCGGGGTACTGATGGGGCATGAGCAACGACGGGGGCGGGACGGGCGCCCAGGGCCGGTCGGTCGGTGGGCGGTACCGGCTGATCGAGCGCATCGGCTCCGGCGGGATGGGCACCGTCTGGCGGGCCTACGACGAGCTTGTGCAGCGTGACGTCGCCGTCAAGCAGCCCCGGTTGCCGGGCGACCCGGAGGACGAGAGCCACCGGCGGGCGGCCCACCGGCTCTACCGCGAAGCCCGCGCCGCCGCCCGCGTCGACCACCCCGCCGCCGTCACCATCCACGACGTGGTCGTCGAGCCGGAGCGCCGGCCGGACGCACGCGACGGGAGGACCGATCGCCACCGGCCGGTCGGACGCGACGGGCTGAACGCGGTCGACGCGGCACTCGACGGACTTCCCTGGATCGTCATGGAGTTGGTCCAGGGCGAGTCCCTGCACGAGATGCTCGGGCGCGGGCCGGTCGACGCGCGCGAAGCCGCCCGGATCGGCCTCGCCGTCCTCGGTGCCCTGCGTGCCGCGCACTCCGTCGGCATCGTGCACCGGGACGTGAAACCGGCCAATGTGCTGCTCGGCCCGCACCAGCGCGTCGTCCTCACCGACTTCGGCATCGCCCATGTGCAGGGCGAGGAGTCGCTCACGGCCGGCGGGGAGTTCGTCGGCTCGCTGGAGTTCGTCGCCCCCGAGCGCATGTCCGGGCGTATCGCCGGGCCCGCCTCCGACCTGTGGTCCCTGGGCGTACTGCTGTACGCCGCCGTGGAAGGGGCGTCCCCGTTCCGCCGGACCACGCCCGAGGCCACGCTCGCCGCGATCCTCGCCGCCGAGCCGCCCGAACCGCAGCAGGCCGGCCCCCTCGGGCCGCTGATCGTACGACTGCTGGTGCAGGACCCCGACCAGCGGCCGGACGCCGAGGAGGTCGCGAAGGTGCTCGCGGCGGTGGCCGGTCAGTGGCCGGCGGCGGAGGAGATACCGAAGGAGACTCAGCGGGCCGCGGACCTACGGGAGTCCGCCGAGGAGGACGCCGACACGCTCCGGCTCGCAGACGACACGGCCACACCGCCAAAGGAACCCCGCCCCGGCTCCGTGACGCGGAACGACCCCATACCGCCGAAGCGCCAAGGCCTTCTCCGCCCCGGCCCTCTCGCCCTGATGAGCGCTCTGCTCGCCGGTGGCATAGGCGCCGCCACCCACCTCGGCGACACGAGCAGCGCGGAGACCACCGAAGAGGCCGCCCGCAGGTCCCCGGCCCCCACCCCCACCGCCACCCCCGCCCCGGGTGCCGAAGACGCCTGGACCCCGCACCGCGACCAGGACATGGCGGCCGTACTCCGGCTCCCGAGCCACTACCGCGAACTCGACAAGGCCGGCAGCACGACCGACCAGCCCCGCATGGCGCTCTACGGCAGCGAGCGGGGCGGCTCGATCCAGGTCCGCCTCCTCCTCTGGGACGAGGCACCGGGCTCCCCGATGGACCAGGCCAGGAAGACACGCGTCGTCTGGGGCGGTGACCAAGGTGACGAAGAGGACGCGCACACGCAGTACACCCGCACCAGCGTCCAGGGCTACGAGGCCGCACTCGCGGACACCACCTACAACCTGGACGAGGACCCCAGGCGGGTCATGCGGGTGATGATCCGCACCCGCGACGACCGCATGTACGAACTGCGCGTCGACATGCCCAAGGGCACGCCCGAGGAGAAGGAAGGCACCTCGGTGTTCAAGGGCGCCCGGGACCGGCTCGGGATCGTAAAAGGCTGAATCACCCCAACTCGTCACCGCACAACGCCCTGATCAGGGCGTTCGTTGCCAGCAGCCACTGGCGCCTTGTGTGTACTCGGTGAAGCCGTATTACCGACGGGTACCCAAAGGCTCCGCCGGGGCATACTCTGCGCCTCATGACGGACGCGCACGCCCCGGAGAAGACCGGCACGGCACAGACCGGCACGAACCCCCTCGCCCCCGCCCCGGAGGGCGCCCGCACCGCCGCCGACGTGGTGACCCCCGAGCTGGTCGCCCAGCTCACCAAGGGCGTGGCGGGCTCCGGTCGGACCGCCAACCACACGCCGTTCACCGGTGAGAAGCTGGCCGACCTCCCCGAGTCGACGCCCGAGGACGTGGCGAAGGCCTTCGAACTGGCCCGCGCCGCCCAGGCCGTGTGGGCGCAGACCCCGGTACGGCAGCGTGCCGCCGTCCTGCTGCGCTTCCACGACCTGGTGCTGGAGCGCCAGGCCGAGGTGCTCGACCTGATCCAGCTGGAGACCGGCAAGGCCCGGCTGCACGCCCACGAGGAGGTCCAGGCCGTCGCGGTCGCCGCCCGGCACTACGGCCGCAAGGCCCCCGCCTACCTCCGCCCGAAGCGGCACGCCGGCGCCATGCCGACCCTCACCAAGGTCACCGAACTGCGTCACCCGCGCGGCGTCGTCGGCCAGATCGCCCCCTGGAACTACCCCCTGGAGCTGTCGGTCGGCGACGCGCTGCCGGCCTTCGTCGCGGGCAACGCCGTCGTCATGAAGCCGGACACGGAGACCTGCCTCACCGCCCTCTGGGCCCGTGACCTGCTCATCGAGGCGGGCCTGCCCGCCGACGTCTTCCAGGTCGTCCTCGGCGACGGTCCGGTCATAGGCCCGGAGGTCGTCCGGCACGCCGACTACGTCTCCTTCACCGGCTCCACGCGCACCGGCCGCGAGGTCGCCCAGGGCGCCGCCGCCCGGCTGGTCGGCGTCTCCCTCGAACTCGGCGGCAAGAACGCCATGCTGGTGCTGGAGGACGCCGACATCGAGAAGGCGGCGGCCGGTGCCGTCCGCGCCTGCTTCTCCTCGGCCGGCCAGCTGTGCATCTCCATCGAGCGGCTGTACGTCCACGAGTCGATCGCGGACGCCTTCCTGGAGCGCTTCGCCGCCCGCACGAAGGCCATGCGCCTCGGCACCTCCCTGGCGTACGGCGCGGACATGGGCTCCCTGGTCGGCGAACGCCAGCTGGAGACCGTCACGCGGCACGTGGAGGAGGCGGTCGCCAAGGGCGCGAAGGTCGTCGCGGGCGGCGTGGCGCGACCGGACATCGGCCCGTACTTCTTCGAGCCCACGATCCTCGACGGGGTCGCCACGGACATGTCCGTCTGCGCGGAGGAGACCTTCGGCCCGGTCGTCTCGGTCTACCGCTTCACGAACGAGGACGAGGTCATCGAGCGCGCCAACGCCACGGCGTACGGCCTGAACTCCTCGGTATGGACGAAGAACGGCCGACGCGGCCAGGAGGTCGCGGCCCGCCTGCGCACCGGCACCGTCAACATCAACGAGGGCTACGCACCCGCCTACGGGAGCGTCCAGTCGCCCATGGGCGGCATGAAGGAATCCGGCCTCGGCCGCCGCCACGGCTCGGAGGGCATCCTCAAGTACACGGAGGCCCAGACGGTGGCGCACCAGCGGGTGCTTCCGATGGCCCCCTCGCTGGGCATGGACGACGAGAAGTACGCCCAGTTCATGAGCAGGAGCCTTCGCCTGATGAAGGCGTTCCGTTTCAAGTAGACGACTTGTTCGGGGGCGCGGGGCTGTATCGATGTGCGGCTCCGCCGAGTGGGCGTGACCGGCCACAGACGACCCGCACGGATACTCAACGAGGAGACCACGTGCCCAAGGACGCTTACGACTACGACGTCATCGTGGTCGGCTCCGGCTTCGGCGGCTCGGTAACCGCCCTGCGCCTCACGGAAAAGGGCTACAAGGTAGGCGTCCTGGAGGCCGGCCGCCGCTTCACCCGCGAGTCCCTCCCGAAGAACTCCTGGGACCTCAGGAACTACCTCTGGGCGCCGAAACTCGGCATGTACGGCATCCAGCGCATCCACCTCCTGGGCAACGTCATGGTCCTGGCGGGAGCGGGCGTGGGCGGTGGCTCCCTCAACTACGCCAACACCCTCTACGTCCCGCCGAAGCCGTTCTTCGAGGACCCGCAGTGGCGGGACATCACGGACTGGCAGGAGGAGCTGAAGCCGTACTACGACCAGGCCCGGCGCATGCTCGGCGTACGGCTCAACCCGACCATGACCCCGTCCGACGTGCACCTGAAGGCCGCCGCGGAGCGCATGGGCTGCGGCGACTCCTTCCACCTCGCACCGGTCGGCGTCTTCTTCGGCGACGGCGAGGACGCCGACGGCACGGTGAAGGCCAAGCCGGGCCAGGAGGTGCCCGACCCGTACTTCGGCGGGGCGGGCCCGGCCCGCAGGGCCTGCGCGGAGTGCGGCGAGTGCATGACCGGCTGCCGCCACGGCGCGAAGAACACCCTCAACGAGAACTACCTGTACCTCGCCGAGAAGGCCGGCGCGGTCGTGCACCCCCTGACGACGGTCGTCTCGGTCACCGACGACTCGCTCGGCGGGTACGCGGTCGCCACCCTGCCCACCGACCGCCGCAAGGCCAAGGGCCGGACCTACACGGCCCGCCGGGTCGTCCTCGCCGCCGGCACGTACGGCACCCAGACGCTGCTGCACCGCATGAAGGCCGGCGGCCAGCTGCCATACATATCGGACAAGTTGGGCGGGCTGACCCGCACCAACTCCGAGGCCCTGGTCGGTGCCCAGACCGACGACCGGCGCTACCGCAAGGCGCACGGCACGCCGAAGGCCGACTTCACGCGGGGCGTGGCCATCACGTCCTCGATCCACCCGGACGAGAACACCCACATCGAGCCGGTCCGCTACGGCAGGGGCTCCAACTCGATGGGCAGCCTGTCCATCCTCCAGGTCCCCTACGCCCGCGGCGGCTCGGGCACCTCCCGGGTCCTGGGCTTCCTCGCCCACGCGGCGAAACACCCCTTGCTGGTGCTTCGCTCCCTGTCCAACCGCCGCTGGTCCGAGCGGACCATCATCGGCCTGGTGATGCAGTCGCTGGACAACTCCCTGACGACGTACCTGAAACCGTCGGGCGTCGGCCGCGGCCTGCTCACCGCCCGCCAGGGCCACGGCGCGCCCAACCCGAAGCAGATCAAGGCGGCCACGGAGAGCGCGTCGGCGCTCGCCGCCGAGATCAACGGCTTCGCGGGCTCGAACGTCGGCGAGCTGATGGGCACCCCGCTCACGGCCCACTTCCTGGGCGGCTGCCCGATCGGCGACTCCCGCGAGACCGGCGTGATCGACCCGTACCACCGCCTCTACGGCCACCCCGGCATCTCGGTCGTCGACGGTGCCGCGGTCTCCGCCAACCTGGGCGTCAACCCGTCCCTCACCATCACCGCCCAGGCCGAGCGGGCGATGTCGTTCTGGCCCAACAGGGGCGAGTCCGACCCGCGGCCGCAGCAGGGCGCGGCCTACGAACGTCTCCAGCCGGTCGAGCCGAAGTCCCCGGCGGTCCCGGCGGAGGCGTTCGGCGCGCTGCGGCTGCCGTTCCTGGGCATGCCGGCGGTACCGCCGAAGAACTGACCGGCAGCGGACAGCAGAAGAGGGACCTGCGCCCCCCTCCGAGCGCAGGTCCCTCTTCTGCTGGGCGGCGCCCCTGGCGGGGCGCTACGTCTTACGCCTCCGCACCGGCCTTACGGCGACGCACCACGAAGATCGCACCGGCACCGGCGACGACCGCGGCACCGCCGACGAGGCTGATCATCGGCAGGGCGGAGCTGGAGCCGGTCTCGGCCAGGCTGCCGGTGACCTCCGGCGTGTTGCCGCTCGGCTTCTCGTCGGTGACGGGCGCCTTGCCGCCTTCCTGCGGCTTGGTGCCACCGGTGTCCGTACCGGCGGAGACGATCTGGAACTTGTACGAGATCTCACCGAAGCCGGTGCACTCGGTGTCGTTGTCGCTGTAGATCGTCGCGCCGAGCGAGAAGCCGGCGCCGACCGGGGCGGACGGCTTGACGTTGAGGCGCAGCGGGATGTTGACCTGGTAGTCGGGCTTCAGCTCGTCGGTGTAGCCGACGTAGCCGACCGCGTAGCCGCCCGAGTTGAGGTCGACCCAGATCTTGTCCTGGGGGTCCCAGGCCTGGAGCTGGACCTTCTTGCTGGAGAACATCTCCTCGCCGTTCTTGTCGGCGGAGGCCCCGGCGAAGAAGTCGAGGTCGTTGAGCGTGGAGTCGGAGTTGTTCAGCACGTTCAGCGAGAACTTGTGCCAGCCGCTGCCCGCCGCGATCTTGCCGGGCAGACCGCTGATGCTGACGTCGACCTTGCTGTCCTTGCACGCCGAGGGCTCGGGAGCCGGGGACTCGGACTCCTCGGGCTCGGACGCGGTGGGCGCCGGGGAGGACTCGCTCGCGGACGCGCTCGGAGACGGTGACGTCTGGGGAGCGGACTCGGTCGCGGACGCGGACGCGCTCGGAGTCGGCGACGTCTCGGGAGTGGACTCGCTGGCCGACGGCGAGGGCGACGTCTCGGGAGTGGACTCGCTCACGGACGGGCTCGGGGTGGGCGTCGTGTCGTCGGTCGCGAACGCGGCCGGTGCCGCGAGCAGTGCCACCGGGGCTATGACCGCCGTGGCGGCCGCTACTGCCATGGTGCGGCGAAGCTTCATGAAGACCTCGGGGAGTCCGGCGTACCGCGGGCTGCGGTACGAACGTTGGGTGAGGCCTCCGCGTGTGGGGCGCGGGTGTGGCCCGTGGTTCTGCGGGTTTGATCCGTGAAGCCTGTGAATGGTTGCGCTGGCATTCACATAATTCTTATGTGGGCAGAGTCACATCCAAGACCTTCTTGTGAAGGTGCTTCACGCGCGCTTAGATCTGAACTTTGTGTCTGAAAAGCCGTCCGACGATCAGCCGTCGGTCCCGGAGATCCCCGACGACGTCTGGGAGCAGTTCACCCGCGACACCGCGCGGGACGCCCATGCCTCCGCTCCGAAGGAACCGTCCGCGCGGGCGCGCATGGTGACCGAGCGATTGCGGCAGCAGGAGGCCCGGGGTGAGTCGCCGCCGGGCTGGCGCACCGGTCCGGCCTGGCAGGAGATGAACGGCCGCGCCTCCCGGCGCCGCACGTTGTGGGCCGTTCTCGGTGTGCCGGTCGCCGTCGCCGTGGCCGTGGTGGCGCTGAAACCCTCGCTGCTGCCCGGCGACCCCTTCGGCACGGACGAGACGCGGGCCGCGGCCTCACCGCTGCCCGTCGAGACCACGGCCCCCACCGCCGCGCCCGGGGCGTCGGACCCCGAAACCCCCACCCTGGACGAGCCGTTCGCCGGCTCCCCGGCGCTGCGCTGGGCCGAAAACGAGGCCGGCATCGTGCTGCCCGCGGCCAAGGCCGTCGGTTCGGTCCCCAAGGACCGCGTGGAGCAGGCGCTGAAGCTGACGAAGAAGCTGCTGGTGGGCGCCAACCTCGACCCGAAGGTGGTGCGCGGCGCCCGCCCCGGGGCCGCGCTCTCCGTGCTCGACCCCAAGCAGCCGGAGCTCCTCGACGAGCTCGACACCGCCCTGCGCTCGCCGAGCAGGAAGCACGACCCGGTGACCCTGTTCAGCCGTTTCGACCCCGACGAGGTGCGTCCGGTCGGCGAGGTGATCAAGACGCGCGGGCGCATGGCGTTCAAGAAGGGATCGCACGGGGGCGTGTCCGTGCGCGCCGACTACACCTTCGTCTACCCCGTCGTGCGGGCCGACGGTCCCCCCGAGGTCACCCGTACCATCGTGCGCCGGGTGCTCGACGTCGAACTCGCCGACCCCGCGCAGTACGAGGTCACCCAGGGCCGGCTGCTGCTCATGGAGTACGACCAGGAGATCGGCAACTCCTCCTGCGACGTCTACGACGGCTATCTGCACCCGGAGTTCTCGTCGAGCGAGCCCACGGGCGCGGCGCCGAGCGGCCCGACGACGGATCCGTACGACCGGAGCAGGGACCTCGACCGCGACCTGAACGAGTGCGGGACGGTGTCGCGCACCTGACGGTCCTCGGGACGACTGCCGACGCAGGACGACTGCTGACGCAGGACGACTGCTGACGCAGGACGACTGCTGACGCAGAGCGAAGGGCCCCGCGGGGTGGAGCCGCGGGGCCCTTCTTCTCGTCAGCACCGACGTCAGGGCGGCGCCGGTGCCTGGAAGCGGCGCCGGGGGATTGCGCCGCTGGTCTCGACCGGACCCGACCGGACCATTGGTCTCGACCTTTGGCGGTCGGGCAATACGGGTGTCCGCGGGGGACTTGGGCTGTCTTCGCATCGTGCTGGATGAACGTGGCGCCCGCAACCGTTCGACCCAGCCTTGTGCATTTTTGCAATGTCCGCCGGCCGGCCCCGGGCGTCCCCGGAGCCGACCGTTCTCTTGGGTGACCGGGCTGCTGTCCCCTGCCGCCCGGTCACTTTCCCTGGAGCGAGGTCCCACGACGCACGGCACGATCCGTACGTCTCATCGCTCCAGCGAGCCACGCGTGGTTTCTCTGGTCCGCGCCTGGCTGGCACGGACACCGGGACCAACGAAGCGGCTCGCGGGACGGTCACGCGCCGTACGGGTGAGAAGGGAGCGCACGTCTGTACTGGGAACGGGGATTCAGATCCTGCCGCGGCACAGCTCCAGCAGGGTCATCGCGAGGGCCGTGCCCGGCTTGCCCAGCGCCTCCCGGTAGCGGCCGAGGACCTCCATCTCGCGGGAGAGGTTCACGCGCCGGCCACCGGAGGAGATGCGGGCCTCCTGGATGACGGCGGAGACGGCCGCCCGTTCCTGGATCAGGCCGATGATCCGGTCGTCCAGCGCGTCGATGCGCTCACGCGCGCCGGTGACCACGCCGGCGGCCTCCGGAGTACGGGCGCCGGTCACATCGGTGGCGTTCATGGGGGCTCCTTGTCGTCAGGGGGTGCCCCGGAGCGGCAAGGCCCGGACGACGACAGGCGCCCCGGGCCTTGTCGGCCCGGGGCGCCTGGGAAGTCGCTTGTCAGTTGCTCAAGCAGCACGACCATGGCAGCCGGCGGGCCGGATGCCATAGGTAAAGACGAACGTCTGGTGCTGGAGCATGGGGCAAGTATGCACTGCTCCCCGGTGGTGTCCAACACGGTTCGCATCCTGAGACGGCCCCGGTTCCCGGCGCCCGGACGGTGCCCCGCGGCACCCCGGTAGAATCGGGTGGCACAAGACCCCCGCCCCACCGCCGGAAGGCACCCTGTGTCATCAGCGACTCCCGCTGCCAGCGCCGCCGACACCGTCCTGGTCGTCGACTTCGGCGCGCAGTACGCCCAGCTCATCGCCCGTCGTGTCCGCGAGGCGCGGGTCTACAGCGAGATCGTGCCGAGCACCATGCCGGTCGCCGAGATGCTCGCCAAGAACCCCGCAGCGATCATCCTCTCCGGCGGTCCCTCGTCGGTGTACGAGGAGGGCGCCCCGAGCCTGGACCGTGAGATCTTCGAGGCCGGCGTCCCCGTCTTCGGCATGTGCTACGGCTTCCAGCTGATGGCGCGGAGCCTCGGCGGCACCGTCGACAACACCGGAGCCCGCGAGTACGGCCGCACCGACCTGCACGTCTCCAAGTCGTCCTCCACCCTCTTCGAGGGCACCCCCGCCGAGCAGGCCGTCTGGATGTCGCACGGCGACGCCTGCTCCGCCGCCCCCGAGGGCTTCTCCGTGACGGCCTCCACGGACGTCGTGCCGGTCGCCGCGTTCGAGAACGACGAGAAGAAGCTGTACGGCGTCCAGTACCACCCCGAGGTGATGCACTCCACGCACGGGCAGCAGGTGCTGGAGCACTTCCTGTACCGGGGCGCGGGCCTCACCCCGTCCTGGACCACGGGCAGCGTGATCGAGGAGCAGGTCGCCGCGATCCGTGAGCAGGTCGGCGACAGGCGCGCCATCTGCGGGCTGTCCGGCGGCGTGGACTCCGCCGTCGCCGCCGCCCTCGTCCAGAAGGCCATCGGCTCTCAGCTGACCTGCGTGTACGTCGACCACGGCCTCATGCGCAAGGGCGAGACCGAGCAGGTCGAGAAGGACTTCGTGGCCGCGACCGGCGTGCAGCTGAAGGTCGTGGACGCCGAGGAGCGGTTCCTCAAGGCGCTCGCCGCGGTCTCCGACCCCGAGGAGAAGCGGAAGATCATCGGCCGTGAGTTCATCCGGGTCTTCGAGCAGGCCCAGGCCGAGATCATCGCTGACCAGGGCCCGGCGGTGGAATTCCTCGTCCAGGGCACCCTCTACCCGGACGTGGTCGAGTCCGGCGGCGGCACCGGCACCGCCAACATCAAGTCCCACCACAACGTGGGAGGCCTGCCCGAGGACCTCGAGTTCCAGCTGATCGAGCCGCTGCGCAAGCTCTTCAAGGACGAGGTCCGCATGGTCGGCCAGGAGCTCGGCCTGCCGGACGAGATCGTCCAGCGCCAGCCCTTCCCCGGTCCCGGCCTCGGCATCCGGATCGTCGGCGAGGTCACCAAGGAGCGCCTGGACCTGCTGCGCGAGGCCGACGCCATCGCCCGCGAGGAGCTCACGTCGGCCGGCCTCGACCGGGACATCTGGCAGTGCCCTGTGGTCCTGCTCGCGGACGTCCGCAGCGTCGGCGTCCAGGGTGACGGCCGTACGTACGGCCACCCGATCGTCCTGCGGCCCGTCTCCTCCGAGGACGCCATGACGGCCGACTGGTCGCGCCTGCCGTACGACGTCCTCGCCCGGATCTCCACCCGGATCACGAACGAGGTCAAGGACGTCAACCGCGTCGTCCTCGACGTGACCTCGAAGCCGCCGGGGACGATCGAGTGGGAGTAGGGCCTAGGCGCGCTTGATCGTGCGCAGGGGCTCGCCGGGTGTCCAGATCTGGACGACGAGGTACTTGTCGTCCTCGACGTAGGTCCGCACGACCTCCGTGAGCTCGGTACGGAAGAGGTGGGACGGCTCCGGCGGTTCCACCTCTTCGGTGTACGCGGCCTTCCCCTCGGGCTCCTTCACCTCGATCGCCCGCCCGGCGATCCGCACATCGCCGCCGCCCATGGACTGCCCCTCCCCGGGGTTCGCCTGGAGCGCGAAGCGCGGGTCGCGGCGCAGGTCGAGAGCCTTGAGCGAGTCCGGCATCATGCCGAGCCACAGTTCGCCGTTCAGGAACCGCACCTCCAGGCCGCTGGTGCGGGGCGAGCCGTCCTTCCGGAGGGTGGCGAGGACGTGGTGGGTGTAGGCGCCGAAGCGCTTCTCGACGGTGCCGGCCAGATCCGGTTCGGCGGTGACGAAAGCCGCCCAGTTCGCTGTCATACGAAGAGTCTGGCGCCGAAACCCGACATCCTCTGTCGGCTATTCGTGGGGTCGGGGAGGCCGGAGGCGAAAGGGGCGCGCACGGGCGCTCACGAGGCGTTCCGCCGGGGCGCTCGCCTGATCTTCACGAAACGGTTCTGTTCTTCCCGGCCCGACCGGCGGTAGCTTCCGCCCCGTACGTAGAACCAGCGCTGGAGGACCTATGCACGGGCCCACCCCGCCCCTGCCGCTGCCCACCGACCGGCTGCGGTTCGCGATGCCGCCGATGCACGAGTCGGTCGAGGACGAGCGCCGGCACCGCAAGGAACGGCTCGCGGGCGCCCTGCGGATCTTCGGGCGGCTCGGCTACGAGGACGGCGTGTCCGGCCACATCACGGCCCGCGACCCCGAGTACACCGATTGCTTCTGGGTCAACCCGTTCGGGATTCCCTTCGGGCACGTCACCGTGAACGACCTGGTGCTCGCCAACCAGGACGGCCAGGTCGTCGACGGCGGCTACCACGTCAACCAGGCCGCCTTCACCGTGCACGCCCAGGTCCACGCAGCCCGCCCCGACGTGGTCGCCGTCGCCCACTGCCATTCGGTGCACGGCCGGGCGCTCGCGGCCCTCGGTGAGCTGCTGGAGCCGATCACCCAGGAGAGCTGCGCCTTCTACGAGGACCACGCCCTCTACGACGCCTACACCGGCGTCGCCGTCGACGCCGAGGAGGGGCGGCGCATCGCGGCCGTGCTCGGCTCCCGCAAGGCGCTGGTGCTGCGCAACCACGGGCTGCTGACCGTCGGCGACTCGGTGGACGCCGCCGCCTGGTGGTTCGTGTCGATGGAGAAGTCCTGCCAGGTGCAGCTGACGGCGCAGGCGGCCGGGCGGCCGGTCCGTATCGACCACCGGATGGCGGTGGCGACGCGGGAGCAGTTGGGGGGCGACCTGGTGGCCTGGATCAACTACCAGCCGATGTGGCAGGAGATCAGCCGGAGCGAGCCGGATCTGCTGAACTGAGAGACCGGTCCGTCAGAAGCCGCGAAGCACGGCTGCCTTCGTCATGGCGAACTCCTCGTCGGTGAGCACACCGTCCCGGTGCAACTCGCCCAACTCGCGCAGGCGGCGCAGCAGTACGTCGTGGTGGCCGGCCCCCGGAGGTACGGCCGGTGCCGGGCGGGGGCCGTGCGCGTCGGCCTCGCCGTTTCCGGCCGCGGTGCGGGTGGACGGGTGTGGCAGCCGGGCGGTGACCGCCGTCGCGACGAGCGCGGTCAGCAGGTCGTGGCGGGCGCTGCCCCACAGGTCCAGGGCGTACGGGTCCTTCTCCGGCGGCAGTTTCGAGAACACCGTCTCGCGGGTGACGAAACGCAGAAAGCCGTCCTCGTGGCCGGAGTTCGGCAGCCACTCGACCTGGACCAGGTCACCCAGGTTGATGATGCGTGGGCCGGTGGCCCGTTTGACCCGTTCGGAGGTGTCGGCCCGGTCGATCCGTACTCGGGTCCCGTCGAAGGAGACCGTCCCGTCGGACGAACGCACCGACACCGGAACCGGCGGGCCGGGCAGCAGATAGGCCTTCGCCGGCTCCTTCGGGATCTGGTCGAGAAGCAGCGCGCGGCGGATCTCCTCGGCGACGTACTCGGCGACCCCCGTCCGGTCGATGTCCACCGCCAGCCGGTACGGATCCGCCGCGTCCGGCAGCCGGCCGCCGGTCGCTGGAGCAGCGGGTCGGCGCCCTCCCGCAGCCGCAACCGGAGCCGTGCGGGCTTGCGTTCGGGTTCGAGGGCGACCCCCGATACCGCATCGAGCGGCACGGCGATCTCTCCGTACGTCTGCCGGAACAGCGGCACGGAGCGGTGCAGACCGGGCGTGATCCGGATCGTGCTGCCGTCGAAGGCCCAGGTCCCGTCACGCTGGATGATCTCGGCCATAAGGGAATTCTCGCAGCCAGGTCAACACGGCGCGCCGAAGTTCACTCGTGCTGACGGGACCGGGCGGACGCGGACCGGGTGGTGAAGGGATAATCCGCTGTCGTCGCACGGGAGTTGTGCAGCGGTGTTTCCGGGGTCCGGAAGACCGACGGTGGTTGGGTCGCGGGAAGGCGGGCGTCGGGCGTGACGGTGCGCGAGGCGGGACAGGGCGGTGCGGACGCGGGTGCGTATACGGACGCGGGTGCGTATGCGGGGCGGTACACCGGTGGGGCCGCGGGCGGGTATGCCGGTGGGTACACGGGCCGCCACGGCGGTGTGCAGGGAGGTGGGCCGGGAGGCATGCACGGCGGTGTGCACGGAGGGGGGTGTGCCTGTGGGGACTGTCCGCACGGGGCGCGTGAGGGGCACCGGCGGGCCGTGGCCGCTTTCCTGCGCAGGCGCGACGAGTTCGCGGCCGGGCAGGGGCTGCCGGCCGCGGTGGCCCACTCCGCCTCGGCTTCCCGCCAGTGGGTCTCGGAGGAACTGGCGCAGGCCGCGGAACTCGTCGCCGAGCGCGGCCGGGCCGAGGGCAAGGCCTGGCTGGCCGGCCTGTGGCGACGTACGGCGGGTGTGGTGTGGGCGACCGTCGTGCTGTTGCTGCTCGGGCAGTCCCTCACCGCGGTCGGCGCGGGCTGGACGGCTGCCCGTACGGCCGGGCTGGCCGCCGCGCTGGTGGTCGCCGGTGCGCTGACGGCGGCGTCGTGGTTCCACCGGGCGAAGGGCGGTGCGCTGGCGCCCGTCATCGGTGAGGACAACCGGCTGTCCACCTCCCGTACGGTCGCCGGGGCGTGGGTGCTCTTCGTGGCCTATTCGGTGCTCGTGCTGGCCGGGCGGCTGGCGGGCGCCTCCCGGCACGCGGACCGGGACGCGCTGCTCTCCGGGCTGGAACTCGCCCGCGGCGCCGGTGTCGTGACCGTGCTCGCCGTGGTGTGCGGGATCGCCGTGCTCGTGCGGCGGGTGGTCGGGCTGCGGGTGCTGGGGCAGCGGCTCCAGAAGGTACCCGCCGACCGGCCACGAGCCGCCGACCTGCTGACCGACGACGCGGGCCGGGGCACTTTCGCCGACATCCAGTACGTCGTGATCAGCGCTGTCGCCCTGGTCTTCGCGGCGGTACGGCTGGCCAGGCGGCCGGACCAGTTGCCGGATCTGCCGTGGGGGCTGGCGGTGGTGGTCCTGGTGTCTGCGGTGACGTACCTGGCCGGCAAGTACGCGGAGGGTGGTCGGCCGGTCATCCTCTCCGTCGTGCGGTCGCGGGAGGCGGGGGACCTGGACGGGCCGATCCGCACGGGCGACGACATCGAGATCCGCGGTGCCGGGTTCGTACCCCCGGGTGCGCAGGCGGCGAACCGGCTGGCCCGGATGGTCGTCCGGGTCGGTGCCGTGCATGTGCACGTCCCGTTGGTGCCGGTGCCCGGGGGATTCAGCAACCCGACGGACACGCTGCTGACTGTGCCGGTGCCGGCGGACGTGGAGCCGGGGCGGGTGGAGGTGCAGGTGGTCACGGCAGCGGGGGTGGAGACGAACCGGTACGTGGTTGATGTGACGGAGTGAGGGTCGGCCAGTTGCCTTGCTCCTCCCTGACAAAAAGCCGCCGCACAGGATTGAGCCGGGTCGGTTCGTCGTACGTATGGTCTGTTGAGGGGGTCTCGGCACCGGCGGGCGAGAGGCGGCCAGCAGTGATGACTCACGGTATGCGAACAGACACGCACACCCCCCACTTGGGCAACGGAGGAGACTGGCGGGACACCGCCGTCCGCTACGCCCTCCTCCCTCTACGGATCTTCCTCGGCGTCACCTTCATCTACGCCGGCCTGGACAAACTCACCGACAGCGCCTTCATGAAGGACGCCGGTTCCGGCTCGGTCGGCGACATGATGCGTGCCGTCCGTGACTCCGCCGCCATTCCCGCCCTGGTCGACCTCTCTCTGAAGAGCCCCGTCGGCTTCGGCTACGCCATCGCCTTCGGCGAACTGGCCGTCGGCGTCGGCACCCTGCTCGGCCTCCTCGCCCGTCTGGCCGCACTCGGCGGCGCACTGATCTCCCTCAGCCTGTGGCTGACCGTGAGCTGGGCCTCCGACCCGTACTACTACGGCAACGACCTCGCCTACCTCATGGCCTGGATCCCCCTCGTACTCGCGGGCGCTCCCTTGCTCTCCGTGGATGCCGCCTTGCGGTCACGGCGACGGCAGAGGGCAGGGGGTTACCGGTAGCGGGTGACAGTGGGCTGGGCGGCGGGCGGGCCTGTCGTCAGGCCGCCATGTCCGGGCCGGGCTCGTCGGTCGTGGTACGGCCCGACGTGCGGCGTCGGCGTATACGGCCCGTCACGAGCGCCACCGCGCCGGTCAGGAACAGCCCGCCCGTGACGAGGGGTATCGCCACGAACCACGGGGTCTCCCAGGCGCCGCCCGCGTCACCGGCGTAGAGGACGCCGACCAGGGTGAGGACGGTGCCGGCGACCAGCCTTCCGGGCTGGAATTCATGACGCAGCACGGGCCACCTCCGCCTGTCCCATGCCGACCTGGAGATCCAGGTCGAGGGTGCCCGACTTCTCGACGCCCTCGGCGGGGGAGAGGGTTATCTCCTTGTGCTGGCCCGGTTTCACGTCCACGTCCTTCTTGTCGTCGCCCGGCAGCTGGAGGTCTCCGATCCCCACGTCGACGCTCAGCCGCACGGTCACGTCCTCGGGCACGAGCACCTTCACCTGGCCCACGCCGACGTCGGCGCGTGTCGTGACGGTCTGGTTCCGGCCTAGGTCCACCCTGGTCAGGTCCAGGGTGCCGGAGCCCGTGCCCAGGTCGTACTGCCGGCGGACGTCCGCCACCGTGGAGGGCTGCCAGGTCGTGCGGTCCCACTGGGTGCCGATGTCCTTGGGCAGTGCCGCCGAGCCGGCGAGCAGGCCGGACGTGATGATGGCCAGGAGGATCGAGCCGGCGCCGGTCCGCCCCAGGAAGGCACTGACCGCAATGCCCAGGCCGAGGACGGCGAGTGCGCAGGACAGGCCGGTCTGGAGACTCGTGCCGAGCGGGTGCTGGTCCCAGGTCAGGCTCGTACCCAGGGCACCCGCCAGCAGGGCCAGCAGGAAGACCCAGCCGCCGATCCAGCGGGGGCCGCGCGGTTTGGGCGGCCGGGGGTGCGGGGCGGGTATGTCCTCGCGGTCGCGGGGCTGGACGCCGAGGCTGATGTTGATGGCTGCCGCGACGTCCAGGTCGCGGGAGTCGCGCGGACCCCAGAGGTAGCCCGTGCCGCCGATGTGGGTGCCGTCCTTGACGATGGGGTCGCGCCACCAGGAGGGGAAGGCGGCGGGCACGGGCGGCGCCTGGGGTTCCGGCGGGGCGTCGGCGGCGGCCTGGGCGGCCAGGGGGTCGGGGCTGGGCGCGCCGCGCTGCCGCGACCAGTAACCGGCGCCCGCGAGCAGGAGGGAGAGGACGACGGCGAAGGTCAGCACCACTCCGTTGTTCAGCATGGTCAGGAACACTCCGCAGCCGACCAGCGCGAACAGCACGGCTGTCAGGGCCTGGCCGTCGACGCGGCCGGTCAGCAGCTTGCGCACCTCGTTCTCGTCCTCCTCGTCGTACGGGACGAGGAGCCAGGCGAAGCCGTAGAAGAGGAGGCCGATGCCGCCGGTGGCGGAGAGCACCGCGAGGGTGATCCGGAAGATCACCGGGTCCATGTCGCACTGCCGTCCGAGCCCGGCGCAGACGCCGGCCAGGGCCTTGTGACGGCGGTCGCGCCGGAACCTGTGCGGTGGTCCGGGCGGGATGGCTTCCCCGGCCGGGTCGGTCGCGTCGGGCGAACCTCCTCGCTGTTCTCCCGCGTCCGCGTGCCCGTGCGCGCGCGGGGGCGCGGAGGAGCCGGCGGGCGCGGCATCCTGCGGCCCGGCGCCCGGTGCGGGGCGCGGGCCGGAGCCGGGTCCCGGACCCGTCGCGGCGTGGTCGTGGTCGGTCATGGGTCCATGGTGACGGGCGCGGCGGTGCGCCGGCAGTCGGAATGACCCTGGCCGGACCCTGATATCGGCCCTGAGGGACGGCTCGGGAAGGGTGCGAGGGGCCGGGGTCCGAGATCAGGGGAGTCTCCGGGGTCGACCCTGATGCTCCGGCCTTCCGGCCGTGTGACCATCAATGGCATGTCGGAAGCCGCAGCAGCGCCACTCGCCGAACCGCGGCCGCCGCGCAAGCTCTACCGCAGCAGTGACGGACGCTGGCTCGGTGGTGTGGCGCGAGGGCTCGCCGGGCACCTCGGGCTGCCCGTGATCTGGGTCCGGCTCGTCTTCGTCGGCCTGTTCATGGCCGACGGCCTCGGCGCGCTGCTGTACGCCGCGTTCTGGTTCTTCGTCCCGCTCGGCGTCGGCGGAGTCGAGGCGCAGAAGCCGCCGTCGCCGGTCGCCTCGGAGACCTCGCCCGACGGCCGCCGCAGACTCGTCGCCCGCAGGCCCGACAAGGGCCAGATCGTGGCCCTGCTCCTGATGGTCGTCGTGGCCATGGTGTTCGTCGGCAATGTGAACCTCAGCGGCGGGGCCAGGGCCTACCTCTGGCCGACGGTGCTCGTCGGCGCGGGCGTCGCCCTGGTCTGGCGACAGGCGGACAACGCCCGCCGGGCCCGCTGGGTCGAGGTCGGCCGCCGCCGGCGCACGGTCACGCTGCTGCGCTCGGTGGGCGGTGTGCTGCTGGTGACGGCCGGCGTCTCCGGCATCTTCGTCCTGCAGGGTTCCGCAGCCCACCTCGGCTCCGTCCTTCAGGCGGCGCTCGCGGTCCTCGTCGGGATAACGCTTCTCGCCGGGCCGTATCTGGTGCGCATGACGCAGGACCTCTCCGAGGAGCGCCTGATGCGCATCCGCGCCCAGGAGCGCGCGGAGGTCGCCGCGCATGTGCACGACTCGGTGCTGCACACCCTCACCCTGATCCAGCGCAACGCGGAGAACGCGAACGAGGTGCGCCGCCTCGCCCGCGCCCAGGAGCGCGACCTGCGCACCTGGCTGTACAAGCCCGAGGGCACCGGCAAGGACGAGGCCGACGAACCCTCCACACTCGCCGACGCCGTGCGGCGCAACGCGGCCGAGGTGGAGGACAAGCACGGCGTGCCCATCGAGGTCGTGGTCGTGGGCGACTGCCCGCTCGACGAGAGGATCGCCGCACAGATGCAGGCCGCGCGTGAAGCAATGGTGAACGCCGCCAAGTACGGTGGCGAGGGCGGAGCCGTACAGGTCTTCGCCGAGGTCGAGGGGAAGACGGTCTTCGTGTCCGTCCGGGATCGCGGCCCCGGCTTCGACCTCGACTCGATACCCGCCGACCGGATGGGTGTCAGAGAATCGATCATCGGCCGTATGGAGCGCAACGGCGGCACGGCGCGGCTGCGCGCGGTGCCCGACGGCGGCACGGAGGTCGAGCTGGAGATGGAGAGGGCGGAGAAGACGTCATGAGCGACCCGACCGAGGCGAACGGTACGGCGGGATCGGCGGAGGCGGCCGGGCCCGGGGAGCCGGGCGGTGGCACCGGCGGGCGTCGTGTGCGCGTGGTCCTCGTGGACGACCACCGCATGTTCCGTACGGGGGTCCAGGCCGAGATCGGGCAGACCGAGCAGACCGGTGTGGAGGTCGTCGGCGAGGCCGCGGACGTCGACCAGGCGGTCACGGTCATCACCGCCACCCGGCCCGAGGTGGTCCTCCTCGACGTGCACCTGCCCGGTGGCGGCGGTGTCGAAGTGCTGCGCCGCTGCGCCCCGTTGATGGCCGACGCCGAGCAGCCGGTCCGTTTCCTCGCGCTGTCCGTGTCGGACGCCGCCGAGGACGTGATCGGCGTGATCCGCGGCGGGGCCCGCGGGTACGTCACCAAGACGATCACCGGCACGGACCTCGTCGACTCCATCTTCCGTGTCCAGGAGGGCGACGCGGTCTTCTCCCCGCGGCTGGCCGGGTTCGTCCTCGACGCCTTCGCCTCCACGGACGCGCCGCCGGTCGACGAGGACCTGGACCGTCTCACCCAGCGCGAGCGTGAGGTGCTGCGGCTCATCGCCCGGGGCTACGCGTACAAGGAGATCGCCAAGCAGCTGTTCATCTCCGTGAAGACGGTCGAGTCGCATGTCTCGGCGGTCCTCCGCAAGCTCCAGCTCTCCAACCGGCACGAGCTGACGCGGTGGGCGACGGCTCGCCGGCTGGTGTGACGCGGGAAGACCGGGCCGCCTGACGACGGTGCTGCCGCCGCGCCCGGTCAGACCACCCGGGTGGCGCCCGTGAACGGCATCTCGTCGAGCGGGGCGACCCGGACCGGGGCGGACGGGTTCGGGGCGTGGATCATCCGGCCGTTGCCCACATAGATGCCGACGTGACTGATGCCGGCGTAGAAGAACACCAGGTCCCCGGGGAGGAGTTCGGAGCGGGAGACGCGGCGGCCCGCGTCGATCTGGGAGTACGTCGTGCGGGGCAGGGAGACGCCCGCGGAGCGGTACGCGGCCTGGACGAGGCCCGAGCAGTCGAAGGCGTTCGGGCCGGTCGCGCCCCAGACATAGGGGCTGCCGAGCTTCTGGTAGGCGTAGGACACGGCCGCGGCCGCACGGGAGTTGGGCGCCTCGGCCGCGGCGGATCCCGGGGCGGCCAGGGTGCCGCGCGGGCCCGTGGAGGAGCGTGAGGCACGGTCCGTGCCCGGCGATTCTCCGAGCCTGGAACGTTCCTGCGCGCTGAGCCGGGACAGCAGCTGCCGCGCGGAACCCAGCTTGCCGGTGACGGTCTTCTTGTGCCGCTTCAGTTCCGTCTGCCGCGACTTCAGGGACATCAGCTCGATGTGGGCGGCGCCCCGCAGCTGCTCGATCTCCCTCAGCTGCTTGCGTACGCGCGTGACGGCGGCGTTCTGCCGGTTGCCGGCCCGCTCGACGAACTCGGCGTTCTCCAGGTACCGGTCGGGGTCGTCGGACAGGGCGAGCTGCATCGCGGGGTCGAGGCCGCCGGCGCGGTACTGCGCGGCGGCGACCGAACCAAGCGCCTCGCGGGCGGAGTTGAGCCTTTGCTCCTTGCGCGCCGCCTGGTCCTGGAGGCCCTTCAGCCGCTGCCCGGCCGCCTCGGCCTTCTCCTTCGCGCCGTTGTACTTCTCGGTGGCGACCTCCGCCTCCCGGTACAGCTTGTCCACCTCGGCCTTGACCTGGCCCGGGGTGAGCTGTGGTTCGGCGTGCCCGGTTCCGTCGAAGCCCGTCGCCGTCGCCGCGCCGGCGAGGGCGATCGTGGCGGCCGTACGGGCCTTGCTGCCACCGATCGAGCGCTGTCGGGGCTTGCGGTGCGCTGCCAACTGGAGGCCACGTCCTTTCCTCGACCGCCGGTGAGTGCGTACGGCCGCCAGGGGAGCGGACAGCGGCCTGCGCGCGTCCGGCGACGGCCCGCACAGGGGAAGCGGACCGCCGCCGGACCTTCTCGGCGGTGGTGCCCGACTGCCGCCCCTGGCCCGGGCGGCGGTGGGGAGCCGGTCACCTGGTGGAGGACGCTAAACCCCGGGGTGGCGGGCCGGTGGCAGGTGCGCGGAACTGTTCCGAGAGGACCGGTGGTGACCGTATGCGACCGTGATCCCGCCTCGGCGTCGTCGGCTCCACTCAGCGTGATGACCGATGCGTCGAATCGTGGGCGCATGACGGTGATCGGGTGCTATGGGGCGCATATATGCATCCGTGGGCCGGTGTCGGCGGCCCGGGAGCCCCTGATTAGGCTCCGGCCTCATGGACGTACTCATCCACCTCTTCGTCGGCCTCCACATCATCGGCATCGCATCCCTCCTGGGCGGTTTCCTCACCCAGATGAAGGCGATGGGCGAGGGCACCGCCCGCTACACCCCCGCGATGCTGCACGGCGCGCTGACGATGCTGGTCACCGGTGTGATCCTGGTCGGCCTCAACCAGGCCGACGACCAGTCCGTGAACAACATCAAGATCGGCGTCAAGCTGGCCCTGCTGATCGTGATCCTCGGCCTGGTCTACGTGAAAAGGGACGACGCGAAGGTGGACAAGGGCCTGTTCGGCCTGGTCGGGGCACTGACCACGGCGAACGTCTTCATCGCCGTGCTCTGGACCTGACCCGGCCGGGCATGACGTAGGCCCGGGCCGAGGCGACCGCCCAGGCGGTGCCCCCGAGCCACGCGGCCACCGCGACCCACAGCAGGGCCTCCCCGAGGCCGTCGAGCCAGGAGACGTCGAGGACGGCGGCGACGGCCAGTGCCGCCGCCGCCGTCTTGGCCCAGGTGAACACGGTCGCCCAGCGGCGGATGTCGGTGCGGGGCCGGGGCCGTAGGAACTCGGCGGTGAGCAGGACGGCGCAGCAGGCCAGGGCGAGCACGAGCAGCACGACGGTCGCGTGGCGCAGGACACCGCGGTCGTCGTCGTTCCACAGGTACAGGCGTGCGCTGTCGGAGCTGATCAGCCGCGCCCCGGCCAGCGCCGAGAGGGCCGGCGCCCCGCCCGCGAGCCAGTGGTCGCCGCACCCCTCGGCCACCTGCCGCACATCGAAACGGGCCAGGGCGAGCACGTACAGCACGAGCCCGAGCCAGAAGAGCACCAGCGCCGCGTGCGAGAGCCAGGCCGCCGACTCGGCCGCGGCGAGCGTGGCGCCGAGCACGGCGAGCCCCTGCGTGGCCATGCAGCGCGCGAACACCGTCCCGGGCCTGCGTCGCTCCCCGTCCTGCGCGGGGAGGACGAGCGGCACGGGCCAGAGCAGTACGGCCAGTACCAGCAGTGCCGCGGCCAGAGACTGCGAGCCGGCCGCCGAGAAGCCGGTACCGAGGACGGCCGTCGCCGCCACCGTGGTGAGGGCGGTCGTCGCCACGGTGTCCAGAAGGCCCGGCACCCCCGCGTACGCCCGCCACCTGCCGCCGGCCGGCAGCAGCCGCAGGGTGAAGTCCGCGGCGAGCATCAGCCAGGCCGCGCAGGCCAGGCCGAGGGCGACGCGGGAGAGGACGTCGTACCCCGCCAGATCCAGACCGACCGCCAGGGTGCCGGTCGCCAGCACGGCGGCACTCGCGGACGGCGCGCGCTGCGCCCACCAGGCGGTGGAGGGGGAGGGGCCGGACATGGGGCCGATGCTAGGAGGCGCCGCGCGCGTTACCGGCGGGGCACGCGCGCGGGCGCCTCAAAAACGCGCGAGCGCCCTCACGCGCGCGTGCCCTCAGTGCCGTACGGGCCCTCAGGCCGGCCGCACCACGCTGTGGATCGACGACTCGCCGTCGTAGTAGATCGACTCCTCGCGCACGTAGGTGCCGGGCTTCGGGGCGTGGATCATCATGCCGTTGCCGATGTAAATGCCGACGTGGGTGATGTCGTCGTAGAAGAAGATCAGGTCACCGGGCTGGGCGGCGGCCAGGGAGACCGTGGTGCCGGCGTTGACCTGGTCGTAGGTCGTGCGTGGCAGGGTGACGCCCGCGGCCTTCCACGCGGCCTGGGTGAGGCCGGAGCAGTCGTAGGAGCCGGGGCCGACGGCGCCCCAGACGTACGGCTTGCCGATCTGGGCGCGGGCGAAGGCGAGCGCCTTCTCGGCCTTGGTGGCGTACGAGGAGTCGGCCGGGGCCGTCGAGGAGGAGGACGAACCCGACGACGAGGACGAACCGCTCTGCTGCTGCTGGGCGGCCTCCTCCTGCGCCTTCTGCTGCGCGGCCTGCTGCCGGGCCAGCTCGGCGGCCTTGCGGGCGGCCTCCTGCTGCTTCTCCCTCTCGATCGCCGCGAGCCGCGCCTTCTCCTCGGCGGTCAGCTTCGACAGCAGTTCACGCGCGTCGGCGAGCTTCCTCTGGACGGTCGCCTTGGCCGTCTTCAGGTCGCCCTGCGTATCGGTGAGCGTCTCGAGGCTCTCGGTGGCCTCCTGACGCTTCTTCATCGTCTCGGACTGCTGGGTGACGTAGTTGTCGACCGCGACCTTCTGGCGGCCGGTCATCCGGTCCATCAGCTGGGTCTGGTCGAAGTAGTCCTGCGGGGTGTCCGCGAGCAGGAACGTCGCCGTGTCCGGGGCGGAGGCGCCGGTGCGGTACTGGGCGGCGGCGAAGGAACCAAGTTCCTCCCGGGCCTCGTTGAGCTTCTGGGTGCGCTTGGCGACGTCGTCGAGGAGGGTGTCGACGCGCTTGCGCTGCTTGGTGGTCTTCTCCTTGGCCGAGTTGTACTTGTCGGTCGCCGACTCGGCCTGGCGGTACAGGTCGTCGACCTTCTTCTCGACTTCCTCGAGACTCGGCTTGTCGTCGGCCTCGGGGGCGGCGTTGGCCGACTGGGACAGCAGGGCCACGGATGTGAGGGCCGCCGTTGCGAGGGCGGGGGTCCGTATGCCTGCGACGCGCGTACCCGCGGGACGCGACTTGCGGTGCGACGCCAAGGGAGGCGACTCCTTCCATGCTCCGCCTACCGGGTTAGCTGTCGGGTTCGGGCGGGTACTTCGGAAGGGTTGCCCTACGGCCATCTCCGTGAAGGAGGCGGGCCGATTCACCCCAAAGTTCTCGGTTGGGTCCCCGGCTCCGGCTGCCGCTGCGGCACACCGGACTCGGCGGAGGCCGCGCGGCCCGGCGACGTTCGCCGGTGGGGGTCGTGCGGCCTGCCCGCACGGTAGCCAACTCGTGTGGCCCTTGTGAAGGTTGATGGGTGATATGCCCGATACATTTTCGTGACCTTATCCCAGAGCGTCGCCGATAGTGATCGATCTCGGGGGGTTGGTCACGAGTCGTCCATGAATGTGACGGCCGTAGCAACCTGTGATCATGTGGCGATGCAGGGTGACGAGGGGGTCCGTTCGGTGATGTTCTCAGGGCGGCGGCGGGCTGTCAGTGGGGCGCCCTAGACTCGGAGAGCGATGAGCAGCCTCTTTGACGACAGCTTCCTGGCGGACCTCCAGGCCCAGCGGGGCCCCGCGGACGAGCCCCCGCCGCCACCCGAGGACGATCACGTACCGGAGCCGGTTCCGGACGATCTGTTCGGCGGGAAGTTCGACGTGCCCCCGGACCGGGACGCCTACTACCGCGACGGCGCCCCGCGCCCGGTGGTGGACACCGCCGCCCTCCTGGAGGGGCTGAACGACAACCAGCGCGCCGCCGTCGTCCATTCCGGTTCCCCGCTGCTCATCGTGGCAGGCGCCGGGTCCGGCAAGACCCGCGTGCTCACGCACCGCATCGCCCACCTGCTCGCCGAGCGGGGCGCGCACCCGGGCCAGATCCTCGCGATCACCTTCACCAACAAGGCCGCGGGTGAGATGAAGGAGCGCGTCGAGCAGCTCGTCGGCCCGCGGGCGAACGCGATGTGGGTGATGACCTTCCACAGCGCGTGCGTGCGCATCCTGCGGCGCGAGAGCAAGAAGCTCGGCTTCACGTCCTCCTTCTCGATCTACGACGCCGCCGACTCCAAGCGCCTGATGGCCCTGGTCTGCCGCGACCTGGACCTCGACCCCAAGCGCTTCCCGCCGAAGTCCTTCAGCGCCAAGATCAGCAACCTGAAGAACGAGCTGATCGACGAGGAGGACTTCGCCGCCCAGGCCTCCGACGGCTTCGAGAAGACCCTCGCCCAGGCCTACGCGATGTACCAGTCGCGGCTGCGCGAGGCGAACGCCCTCGACTTCGACGACCTGATCATGACGACGGTCAACCTGCTGCGCGCCTTCCCGGACGTCGCCGAGCACTACCGCCGCCGCTTCCGCCATGTGCTGGTGGACGAGTACCAGGACACCAACCACGCCCAGTACGCCCTCGTCCGGGAGCTCGTCGGCACCTTTGAGCACCCCGTCGACGTACCGCCGGGCCCGGACGACGTCCCGCCCGCCGAGCTGTGCGTGGTGGGTGACGCGGACCAGTCGATCTACGCCTTCCGCGGCGCGACCATCCGCAACATCCTCCAGTTCGAGGAGGACTACCCGGACGCGACGACGATCCTGCTGGAGCAGAACTACCGCTCCACCCAGACGATCCTCAGCGCGGCCAACGCGGTCATCGAGCGCAACGAGTCCCGCCGCCCCAAGAACCTGTGGACCAACGCGGGCACGGGCGCCCAGATCACCGGCTACGTCGCCGACACCGAGCACGACGAGGCGCAGTTCGTCGCCGACGAGATAGACCGGCTCACGGACGCCGGCGAGGCGAAGGCCGGTGACGTCGCCGTCTTCTACCGCACCAACGCCCAGTCCCGTGTCTTCGAAGAGATCTTCATCCGCGTCGGCCTGCCCTACAAGGTCGTCGGCGGCGTCCGCTTCTACGAGCGCAAGGAGGTCCGGGACGTCCTGGCCTACCTGCGCGTGCTGGCCAACCCGGAGGACTCGGTGCCGCTGCGCCGGATCCTCAACGTCCCCAAGCGGGGCATCGGCGACCGCGCCGAGGCGATGATCGACGCCCTCGCCCAGCGCGAGAAGATCAGCTTCCCGCAGGCACTGAAGCGCGTGGACGAGGCATACGGCATGGCCGCGCGCTCCACGAACGCCGTCAAGCGGTTCAACACACTGATGGAGGACCTCCGTACGATCGTCGAGTCCGGCGCCGGACCGGCCACCGTGCTGGAGGCCGTCCTGGAACGCACCGGGTACCTCGCCGAGCTGCAGGCTTCCACCGACCCGCAGGACGAGACCCGGATCGAGAACCTCCAGGAACTCGCCGCCGTCGCCATGGAGTTCGAGCAGGAGCGCGGCGAGGACACGGTGACACCAGGGGCTGCCGCCCCGGGGGGCACGCTGTCCGACTTCCTCGAACAGGTCGCGCTGGTCGCCGACTCCGACCAGATCCCCGACGAGGAAGACGGCGACGGCGTCATCACGCTGATGACCCTGCACACCGCCAAGGGCCTGGAGTTCCCCGTCGTCTTCCTGACCGGCATGGAGGACGGCGTCTTCCCGCACATGCGCGCCCTCGGCCAGACCAAGGAGCTGGAGGAGGAGCGGCGCCTGGCGTACGTCGGCATCACGCGCGCGCGGGAGCGGCTGTATCTGACGCGGTCCACGCTGCGCAGCGCCTGGGGCCAGCCGTCGTACAACCCGCCCTCACGGTTCCTGGAGGAGATCCCGCCGGCGTACCTGGAGTGGAAGCGGACGGGGGCGACCGCGCCCGCGTCCTCCGGGCCGGTCTCCGGGGTGGCGGCCTCGCTGTCGTCGTCCCGCTCGCGTTCGTCGGCGTCGGGCGCGTCCGGTTTTTCCACGCGCCGGACCTCCGAGAAGCCGGTCGTGGGGCTGGCGGTCGGGGACCGGGTCACGCACGACCAGTTCGGGCTCGGGACCGTCGTGGCGGTCAAGGGCACGGGCGCGAACGCCGAGGCGACGATCGACTTCGGGGACACCAAGCCGAAGCGGCTGCTGCTGCGGTACGCGCCGGTGGAGAAGCTGTAGCCGTATGAGACCAGCCCCCGTTCGCCGAACGGGCGGGGGCTGCCCGGACGTTACGTCGGGTCGATGCCGTGGCTGCGCAGCCACGGGAGCGGGTCGATCGCCGAGCCGCCGGCCGGGCGCACCTCGAAGTGCAGGTGCGGGCCCGTCGAGTTGCCGGAGTTTCCGGAGCGCGCGATCGGATCGCCGGCCTTCACGGTCGTACCGGAGGGGACCGTGTAGGTGGAGAGGTGGCAGTACCACGTCTCCGTGCCGTCCTTCGCGGTCAGGATCAGCATGTTGCCGTACGCGCTGTTCCACTGGGTGCGGACGGTGCCGTCGGTCGCGGCCATCACGGTCGTGCCGTACGAGACGGGGAAGTCGATGCCGCTGTGCAGGGACATCCAGTTGATGCCGGACTGGCCGTAGGTGGCGCTGAGCCCGTGCCGCGCGACCGGCAGGGCGAACTTGGGGCGGAGCCTCTCCTTGCGGGCCGCCTCCTCCGCCGCCCGCTTGCGCTCGGCCGCCTGCTGGGCCTTGAGGTCGATGCGCTCCTGCGTACGGCTGGCCCGGTCGGCGAAGTCGTCGGCGCCGGCGGCGAGGCTCTGGAGCTGCGTGTCCAGCTTGTTGTTGGCGGCGGCCGGTTTCACCGGCTGCGCGTCCGCCGCGGTCGTCTGCGCCTCCACGGCGCCGTCGTCGGTGAGGCTGCCGACGGAGGCGGCGGCGATCCCCGCGACGCCCATCACACACGCCGAGGGCACCGCGATGGTCAGCAGCGCCGAGCGCTTGGGGGGCGTACGGCGGCGGGAACGGGATCCGGCGCGCGAGGCCGCCCGTGAGGCGGCGCGCGTGCCGACCTCTTCCTGGTCGTCCAGGAGCGGGGTGACGGTGGGCAGTTCGCCGGTGGGGGCCGGCTCGCCGCCGTCCGAGGCGGGGTCGTGGTAGGCGGCCCCGGCGGCTTCGTCGTAGGCGACCTGCTCGAACGTCGCGGTCTCGTGCTGCTCGAAGGTTTCGCCGTGCTGCTCGTACGCCTCGGGGGCCGGTGTGGCGGCGCCGTCGGTGTTCCACTGCGTGGCGTCGTAGGCACCGGTGTCGAAGGCCTGCGTGCCCCATTCCCACTGCTGGGTCTGGTCGGCCGGATTGCCGGACTGGTCGGGCTGGAGCCAGGCGCCGGCGTCCCACTGCCCGGTGGCGTCCGGGGAGGTGGCCTGCGGCGGGATGACCGAGAGCGGCTGTTGCCCGGTCGTCCAGGTCGTCGTGTCGTAGACGCCGGTGTCGTAGGAGGCGTGGTGCTGGGCCGCGTACGCGTCGTAATGCGGGTTCTCGTGTGTGCCGGTGGGCCAGTGGCCGGTGTCGTACCTGCCCGTGTCGTGGCCGCTGCCCGGCATGTCGCCGAAGAGGGGATCGGTGGCGAAGGTCGCGGTGGTGTGGCCGGTGGCGGCGAAACCGGCGCCGTCGGTGCCCGTAGTGTCAAATCCAGTGGCGGCGTGGTCGCCGTACGTGGTGAAGTCGCCGTACTGGGCTTCCTGGGTGCCGTACGACGCGTAGTGCGCCGAGTCGGCGTCGGAAGCCGGAGCCGGGGTCATGGTCCCCGACGGGTGACGGTCGTCCACCAACTTCTCTTTCGCCTCGACAACAGGGGCTGCCAGAGCAGTGCGGCGACTGTACCCGGCGGTACGCGGGCACGACAATCTTCGGCAGGTTTCGCACGCGCAGGAAACGGGCATTCGGCCGTGTTTTGGCGGACTGCGGGCACGGGCTTGGCCCTGTGTTCGAAGTTTGTTCGAGATTGATCGGTGCTTCGACGTTGTGTGCCGGCTGTATGACGAGTCTCAGGCCACCGTCAGACCGCCGGTGCGGCCGGCGGACGGTTCACCCGGGCGAGCCGTGTCGAGAACCTGCCGTATTCCGTTGGCGACGGCGGGGTGTACGGGCAGGGCGAGATGACCGATGCCGGTCACCCGCACGTTCTCAACCGTGAGATCGGGATGGTCGATGCAGGCCGTCTCCAGCGGATCCATCACGTGGTCCAGGTCGCTCCAGAAGCTGACGAAGTGCGTACGGCAGCCCGGGGCCGGCCGAGTGAGCTCCTCGAGCACCGGTGAGCCGGGGCGCATCTGGCGCACGATGGGGTGCGCGTTGGCCAGGGGCACTACTCGGGTGCCCGAGTGCGGCGTGCCGAGGGTCACGAGGGTCCGCACGCGCGTGTCGCCACCGAGCCGCTGCACGTAGTAACGCGCTATCAGGCCGCCGAGGCTGTGCCCGACGACGTCGACCTGCGGGGCGCCGGTGCGCTCGCAGACCTCCTCTATGTGCCGACCGAGCAGCTCGGCCGCGGCGCGTATGTCGCAGGTCAGTGGCGAGTAGTTGAGGGACTCGATCTGCTGCCTGCCGTGCTGGGCGAGGCTGCGGCGCAGCAGGACGAAGACCGAGCGGTTGTCGATGAAGCCGTGCAGCAGGACGACCGGGGGCTTGGCCTCCGTGGGCAGTTGGGCGGCGCCGTCCGAGGAGGGGAGTGCCGGGGCAGGGGAGCGTCGCTCCTGGGTGATGCCGGACGGATAGAGGAGGAGATGCCCGGCGAGGATCGCGATCTCCAGGGCCGTGGCCTTCAGGAGTGCCAGGGAGAGTCCCGCCAGCCGGCTCGGCAGCAGACGCTGGCAGAACGGAAGAAAGGGCAGAGCAGCCCTGGTGACCTTCATGGCCGACCTCCTGTCGGCACGCGGGAGGACAGCCGCCCCCCGTGCGCCCTCGTGGAAAGCAGCGGCGAAGACGGCCGATGACTGCGTGAGCGGCGTGAGCCGCGGGGACGGAGCGCGGCTTGTGGCGCGTGTGACGCCGGTGGTGCGACGAGGTCCCGTGAGGTGACGAGGCTCCCCGCTGTTGCGCCGTGTCTGCCCTGCGTGCTGTGCGTGCCCTGCGTGTCCCGCGTGCCTTCGCCGAAGTGCCGTACCGCCGCTGTGCGTGGTGGGTGGGGCGGCGGTACGGCGACTTCGTCGCGGCTCCCCTTGCGCTTGTCCCATCGTGTGATTTCCCCCTCGGTCCGCACCGCGAAACTGCCGGTTGCGGGATCCTGGAGATAACGTTCGTTCACTTGCCCGGACGGTTCGGGGCGGGGTGTCCGTGCTGTACGGCGTGCGCGTTGTGTGCGGTACTTGTCGGTACGGATGGATGTAGTCGCTTCATGGAGGCAGTGATGGGTGTGGCAGCCGGTCCGATCCGCGTGGTGGTGGCCAAGCCGGGACTCGATGGCCACGATCGCGGGGCCAAGGTGATCGCGCGGGCCCTGCGCGACGCCGGTATGGAGGTCATCTACACCGGGCTCCACCAGACTCCCGAGCAGATCGTCGACACGGCCCTCCAGGAGGACGCCGACGCGATCGGGCTGTCCATTCTCTCCGGCGCGCACAACACGCTCTTCGCGGCGGTGATCGACCTGCTCAAAGAACGGGACGCGGAGGACATCCTGGTCTTCGGCGGTGGAATCATCCCCGAGGCGGACATTCCTCTGCTGAAGGAGAAGGGCGTCGCGGAGATCTTCACGCCCGGCGCGACGACGGCGTCGATCGTGGACTGGGTCCGGGCGAACGTACGCCAGCCGGCCGGGGCGTAGGCCACTCTCGGTGGCGCGGGGCTCTGTGCCGGTGGTCCGGGGTGCTGTCGGTGGGCGGTTGCCCTCTGCGGTGACGGCAACACGCTCGGCCGCTGCGGCTCGTGTCGGCTGCGTGACGCGATCCGGGGTCAGGGGGTGTTCAGCTCCTCGGTCATCGCCGCGCGCAGACGCAACGTCGTGACCAGGCGCTGGAAGGCCTCCGCCCAGTAGCCCCCGGCGCCGGGTGACGCGTTCTCCGGCTCGTCCGGTACGGCCAGCAGGGCGTCGAGCCGACCGGCCTCGGACGGATCGAGGCAGCGCTCGGCCAGGCCCATGACTCCGCTGAAACTCCATGGATAACTCCCCGCGTCCCGCGCGATGTTGAGCGCGTCCACCACTGCCCGGCCGAGCGGCGGCGCCCACGGCACCGCGCACACCCCGAGCAACTGAAAGGCCTCGGACAGGCCGTGCGTCGCGATGAAGCCGGCCACCCACTCGGCCCGCTCGGCGGCGTCCAGGGTGCAGAGCAGCTTGGCGCGTTCGGCCAGGGACACCGCGCCCGGGCCGCCCGCCTCCGGTGCCGAGGGCTCCCCGAGCAGCGCGCGCGACCACTCGGCGTCCCGCTGGCGCACGGCGGCCCGGCACCACGCCGCGTGCAGTTCGCCCAGCCAGTCGTCCGCGACCGGCAGCGCCACGATCTCCCGGGGTGTCCGTCCGCCCAGCCGCCGCGACCAGGTCCCGAGCGGGGCCGCCTCCACCAACTGGCCGAACCACCACGACCGTTCACCCCGCCCGGCGGGCGCCTTCGCCACGATGCCGTCGCGCTCCATGCCCGGATCGCACTCGTGCGGCGCTTCGACGGCGATCGTCGGCGTGGCCACAGCGGCTCCCGAAGCCGCGGTGACCCCTGCTGCCTGGGTCGTCTGGGGCGTCTGGGCGGGCCGGGTGGTGGCATGGGTGGCCTGGGCGGCGTGGGTGTGGTCGATGGCCACGCACGCCTCGGCCCTGACCGCCATCCGTGCTGCGAGCGCCGAACCGGGCAGCGCCGACAGCAGTTCCGCCGCCGTCGCCCGGACGTTGCGGCTGCGGTCGGCCAGGGCCTGTTCCAGGAACGGCTCGTCGTCCGGGCCCAGGCCCGTGCGCAGGGAGTCGAGGAACATCAGCCGGTCCTCGGCCCGTTCCGTCGCCCAGGTCGTCGTGAGCAGTTCGCGCGCGGCGGCCGGTTCGCGGGAGCGCAGGGCGGACAGGAGGGCGACCCGTTCGGCGAACAGGCCCTCCTGCCACAGCTGCCGGACGCTGTCGTCGTCATCGAGATGCGGCAGGGCTGCTCCGCCACCCGGTGTCGAGCGCAGGGCGAACCGCCAGTCCGGGTTGAGCCGCGCCAGCCACAGGGCCCGAGGCCCCGCGAACTCCAGCGCCGCCGGACGCAGGTCGGTACGCCCGCGGGCCGCGTCCAGCAGTGCGGGAAGCATCTGCGGAGGCGGTGCGAAACCACGGGCGTTGGCCGCCGCGAGCCACTGGGGCAGCAGCTCCGTCAGGTCGGGCGCGGTGCCCCGGCGGCCGCCGCCGGACGCGCCGGGGCGGTCGGCCAGCAGCAGCGCGAGTCTGCGGGCGGCCGCCCGCGGCAGAGGCGGACGCGGGTCCTCCGGGGCCGGTTGCGGACGCTCCGCCGCCCGCGCCGGACGCAGACCGGCCCGTCGCCGTACGGTCTCCACGGCCGCCGCGTCCAGCAGGGCCACCGGTGCCTCCGGGCCCGGCCCGGAGGCCGGCGGGGTGCGCCGGTCCGTGCCCAGCAGTGCCGTGGTGACGAGCCCCTCCCAGGCACCCGTCGCGGACGCGTCCACAGGAGCGGAGGTCCTGTTCATGAGCTTCCTTTCCGTGGGGCGCCCGGGGGTGGTTGAAGGCTCACCCTTACCGGTTGTCCCGGGATGCCTGAAAGATTCGTGGATTCGAGAGAAGGGTGGAACGGGTCGGAAAGGCCGGGCCGCCGACATCGGCGTGGGCGTTGGCGTCGGAGCCGGCGTCGGCTCAGCACAGGGCTATCGCGTCGCCAGGGCCCTCGGGCCAGGCCGTCAGCGGAGTGAAGCCCTGGTGGCCACATTCACCGAAGACCCTGACCGGGGCGCCGCCCGACAGCGCCACGAGCCGCCACAGGCCCGGCCGGGAACGCGCGGCGGGAGTGAGCGGCAACGCCGCGTCCTCGTCCGCGTCCGCCAACTGCCAGGAGTCGCCGTCCGGGGTCGGGACGACCCGGTCCAGCGTCACGGGGACCGACTCCAGCCAGGGATCGTCGCGCAGGGCGTCGCCGTAACGGGCGGCAGCCTGGGACGTCGTCACCCCCTGCGGGCGTATCGCCGTCGGCGCGGGCGGTGCGAACCGTTCGCCCAGGGCCACCCGCAGCCGCCCGGCGCCCGGGTAGGCGGACACCTCGGCCTCCAGGGACAACCCCACCGGCAGCGCCAGCTCCGGGGCGCGGCCGGCGGCGCCGTAGGAGAGGAGCAGCACGGTGCGGTCCGAGCCGGAGCCGTACAACCAGACCCGGCGGGTCGTCAGGCGCGTGTCGGACGTGTCGTACTGGGCCAGCACCAGCCAGCGGTCCCGCACCGGCGGGCCGTCCGCGGAAGCCGGCAGACCGATGCGGGAGCGGACCGTGGCGGCGAGGGCATCGGGCAGCCGCTCGCGGCGCAGCCAGCCCTGCCCGAGGAGATGCAGCAGCGCGCACTCCTCCAGCAGACGCACCGGCCAGCCCGGCCCGGTGGACGGGATCGCCCCCAACTCCCGGACCCGGCCGGCCAGGCCCTGCGCCTGGGCGTCGACCATGCGGGCCGCCGTCTCCTCCCACAGGCCGTAACCCGACTGCTCCGCCGTCGCCAGACCGCCGCGCAACAGATCCGCCAGGCGCTGCTCCAGCTCCACCGCGCCCGCCGAGACCCGCTCTGCCCGCCGCTCCGCCCGGCGCCGCGCCGCCTCCGGATCAGCGGACCCGGACGGCGAACCGGCGCTGTCCCCGGCCTTCTTCTCCTCCGCGCGCTTACGCCGGCCCGCCATCCACTGCCCGGCCCACTCCGGCGCCTCTCCCGTCGGCACCGCTCCCTCGCCGCCCGCCCAGAGCAGCAGCAGCCCGAGCGCGTGCTTGCACGGGAACTTGCGGCTCGGACAACTGCACTTGTACGCGGGCCCGGAGGCGTCCGCGATGTCGATGACCGTCTGATACGGCTTGCTTCCGCTGCCCTTGCACAGCCCCCACACCGTCCCCTCGTCGGAACTCCCCGCCTCGGACCACGGCCCCGCCGCGCCGAGTTTGCTCCCCGCTTTGCGTGATGCCGCGTCAGGCGCCAGTGCCAGCACCTGGTCCGCGGTCCAGCGCACCCCCTGCTGAGTCATGCCATCGAAGGTAGATCCCGCCACTGACAATCGGGTCCGAGAGCGGCTCCGGCCAGGCATTTGTGCAGGTCAGAACGCATTGTCAGTGGTGTGGTGCAACGTGGATGCCAGATCCGAACCGGCCGAGCTGGAGGGGGACTCAGCCATGCCTGTGTCCGTAGAACCGACGTCCGTCGACCCGAGCCAGAACGGGTCCGCGCCCGCGAACGCGAGTGCGGGCACCCCCGCGGACGTACATGAGGCAGAAGCGCTGCGGCCGCACGCCGAGGACGCCTTCGCCGGCGAACTCGCCGCGCTGGCCGCGCAGGACGACCGTCCGCGTCCGGCCCGCTGGAAGCTGTCGCCGTGGGCCGTCGCGACGTACCTGCTCGGCGGGACGCTGCCGGACGGCACGGTGATCACACCGAAGTACGTCGGCCCGCGCCGCATCGTCGAGGTCGCCGTCACCACGCTCGCCACCGACCGCGCCCTGCTCCTGCTCGGCGTGCCCGGCACGGCGAAGACCTGGGTCTCCGAGCATCTGGCCGCGGCCGTCAGCGGCGACTCCACGCTGCTGGTGCAGGGCACCGCCGGCACACCGGAGGAGGCCATCCGGTACGGCTGGAACTACGCGCAGTTGCTCGCCCACGGCCCGAGCCGCGAAGCCCTCGTGCCCAGCCCCGTCATGCGGGCCATGGCCGAAGGCATGACCGCCCGCGTCGAGGAGCTGACGCGTATCCCGGCCGACGTGCAGGACACGCTCATCACGATCCTGTCGGAGAAGACGCTGCCGATACCGGAGCTGGGCCAGGAGGTGCAGGCCGTCCGCGGCTTCAACCTGATCGCCACGGCCAACGACCGCGACCGCGGGGTCAACGACCTGTCCAGCGCCCTGCGCCGCCGGTTCAACACGGTGGTGCTGCCGTTGCCGGAGAGCCCCGAGGCCGAGGTCGACATCGTCTCGCGCCGCGTCGACCAGATCGGCCGCTCCCTCGACCTGCCGGCCGCGCCCGACGGCCTCGACGAGATCCGCCGGGTCGTCACGGTCTTCCGTGAGCTGCGCGACGGGGTCACGACCGACGGCCGGACGAAGCTGAAGTCGCCGAGCGGCACGCTGTCCACGGCCGAGGCGATCTCCGTCGTCACCAACGGACTCGCCCTGGCAGCCCACTTCGGCGACGGCGTGCTGCGGCCGGGCGACGTGGCCGCGGGCATCCTCGGCGCGGTGGTCCGCGACCCGGCGGCCGACCGCGTCATCTGGCAGGAGTACCTGGAGACGGTGGTCCGCGAGCGCGACGGCTGGAAGGACTTCTATCGCGCCTGCAGGGAGGTGAGCGTGTGAGCGAAGCGGGGCGGGGGTCGGTTGCGGGGCCGGGTATGCCATGGGAGGGGATCACGTGACGGGCGTGGAAGAGGCCGTGGGACGGGCGGCCGGGGCGGGGCCGTTGTTGCTCGGGGTGCGGCATCACGGGCCGGGGTCGGCGCGGGCGGTGCGGACGGCGCTGCAGGAGGCCCGGCCGCGGGTCGTGCTGATCGAGGGGCCGCCCGAGGCCGATGCCCTGCTCCCGCTCGCCGCCGACGAGGAGATGCGGCCGCCGGTCGCCCTGCTCGCCCATGCCGTGGACGAGCCCGGCCGCTCGGCGTTCTGGCCGCTGGCCGAGTTCTCCCCGGAGTGGGTCGCCATCCGCTGGGCCCTGGAACACGACGTCCCGGCCCGCTTCATCGACCTGCCGGCCACGCACACGCTGGCCTGGGGGAGGCAGGAGGACGAGGCCGGAGTGGAGGGGGAATCTCCTCTGGACGCCGAGACGGCGGACAGTGAGGGCGACTCCGCTCCCGGCCCCGCCGACGTGCGGATCGATCCGCTGGGGGTGCTCGCCGAGACCGCCGGTTACGACGACCCGGAGCGGTGGTGGGAGGACGTCGTGGAGCACCGGGGCGTGGGGAAGGGGGACGCGCTCGCGCCGTTCACCGTGCTCGAGGAGGCGATGGGGGCGCTGCGGGAGACCTACGGCAGCGGAGGACACGACCGGGACCTGGTGCGCGAGGCGTACATGCGGCTCCAGGTGCGGGCCGCGCAGCGGGAGTTCGAGGACGGCGTGGCCGTCGTGTGCGGGGCGTGGCATGTGCCCGCCCTGCGGCGGAAGACCACCGTCGCCGCCGACAAGGCGCTGCTGAAGGGGCTGCCCAAGGTCAAGACGGACATGACGTGGGTGCCGTGGACCCACCGCCGGCTGTCCCGGATCAGCGGGTACGGGGCCGGCATCGACTCGCCGGGTTGGTACGGGCACCTGTTCAGCGCCCCGGACCGGCCGGTCGAGCGGTGGGTGACCAAGGTGGCGGGACTGCTGCGCGCCGAGGACCGGCTCGTCTCCTCCGCGCACGTCATCGAGGCCGTGCGGCTGGCCGAGACGCTCGCCGTGATGCGCGGCCGGCCGCTGCCCGGCCTGAGCGAGACGACCGACGCGGTGCGGGCGGTGATGTGCGAGGGCTCGGACGTGCCGCTGGCGCTGGTGCGGGACCGGCTGGTCGTGGGGGACGTGCTGGGGGAGGTGCCGCCGACGGCGCCGGCGGTTCCGTTGCAGCGGGACCTCGACCGGCTCCAACGCCGGCTGCGGCTGAAGCCGGAGGCGCTGGAACGGGAGCTGGAGCTCGACCTGCGCAAGGAGACCGACGCCGCCCGCAGCAGACTGCTGCACCGGCTGCGGTTGCTCGGCGTCGCGTGGGGCGAACCGGCCGCCTCGCGGGGCAGCACGGGCACGTTCCGGGAGACGTGGCGGCTGCGCTGGGAGCCCGAGCTGTCCGTACGGGTCGCCGAGGCGGGGGTGTGGGGGACGACCGTCCTGTCCGCCGCGACCGCCAAGGCCGAGGCGGACGCCGTCGCCGCGCAGGTTCTCGCCGACGTCACCGCCCTCGCCGAGCGCTGCCTGCTGGCCGAACTGCCCGAGGCGCTGCCGGCGGTGATGCGGATCCTCGCCGACCGGGCGGCCGTCGACACGGATGTCGGCCAGCTCGCTCAGGCGCTGCCGGCCCTGGTCCGCTCCCTGCGGTACGGCGATGTGCGTGGCACGGACACCGGAGCCCTGGGAGAGGTCGCGGCGGGCCTGGCCGAGCGGGTCTTCGTCGGCCTGCCCCCGGCCTGCGCCGCGCTCGACGCGGACGGCGCCGAGGAGATGCGGCGTCATGTCGACGCCGTGCAGCGGGCCGTGGGGCTCCTGGGGGACGTCCCCGGGGCGGGACAAGGTCACTTGAGAGCCCGTTGGCAGTCGGTGCTGCGTGTGCTGTGCGGGCGGGACACCGTGCCCGGGGTGATCAGGGGGCGGGCCGTGCGGCTCCTGCTCGACGACGGGGAGTTGGCGCAGGACGAGGCGGCGCGCCTCATGGGGCTCGTCCTGTCCCCGGGCACGCCACCGGCGGACGCGGCCGCGTGGATCGAGGGCTTCGTGGGAGGCGGCTCCGGGGGCGGGATGCTCCTGGTGCACGACGAGCGGCTGCTCGGTCTGATCGACGCCTGGCTGACCGGGGTGCCTGCGGAGGCGTTCACGGACGTGCTGCCTCTGCTGCGGCGGACGTTCTCGGCGTACGAGCCCGGCGTGCGGCGGACCCTCGGCGAACTGGTCCGGCGCGGGCCGGGGGCCGGGAGCGGTGCGACCGGGGCCGGCTCCGGCATACCCGGCTTCGCGGCGGAGCTCGACACGGTGCGCGCCGACGCCGTGCTGCCGGTCGTCCGGCTGCTGCTCGGGCTGGACGAAGAGGAAGAGCACATCGGCAACAACCTGGTGGGGGTGACGGGATGACGACCGACGGACTGAGGCAGCCGGCTCCGAGCGCGGAGCCGGGAGGCACCGTCGAGACCGGGCCGACGGCGGAAGGCCGGCCGACGACGGCCGTGCCGGTGATCCCGCTGTGGGAAAGGCCTCGCAAGGGAGGACGCGGATGACGGCCGAGGTGACGGACCCGGCACAGGAGCGGTTGCGGCGGTGGCGGCTGGTGCTCGGAGGGGACGCGGCGGACGGTACCGGGTGCGAACTGTCCGGGCGGGACGCCGCGATGGACGGAGCGCTCACCGCGCTCTACGGCAAGGGGGAGAAGCCGCAGGGGGGCCGGGATCGTTCGGCGGGGCTCGGGGCGTCGGCGCCGTCCGTCGCGCGCTGGCTCGGAGACATCCGGACGTACTTCCCGTCCTCCGTCGTGCAGGTCATGCAGCGCGACGCCATCGACCGGCTCGGTCTCGCCACGCTCCTGCTGGAGCCGGAAATGCTGGAGGCCGTGGAGGCCGACGTGCACCTCGTCGGCACGCTGCTGTCCCTCAACAAGGCCATGCCCGAGACGACGAAGGAGACGGCACGGGCCGTCGTACGCAAGGTCGTCGAGGACCTGGAGAAGCGGCTCGCCACGCGCACCCGGGCCACCCTCACCGGAGCCCTCGACCGCAGTGCCCGGATCAACCGGCCCCGCCATCACGACATCGACTGGAACCGCACGATCGCGGCCAACCTCAAGCACTACCTGCCCGAGTACCGAACGATCGTGCCGGAGCGGCTGATCGGGTACGGGCGGGCGTCCCAGTCCACGAAGAAGGAGGTCATCCTCTGTATCGATCAGTCGGGATCCATGGCGGCATCGGTCGTGTACGCATCGGTGTTCGGAGCGGTGCTCGCCTCGATGCGGACGATCTCCACGCGACTCGTCGTCTTCGACACGGCGGTCGTCAACCTCACGGACCAGCTCGACGACCCCGTCGACGTCCTGTTCGGGACGCAGTTGGGCGGCGGCACGGACATCAACCGGGCACTCGCCTACTGCCAGTCGCAGATCACCCGGCCCGCGGAGACGGTGGTCGTGCTGATCAGCGACCTCTATGAGGGAGGCATACGGGACGAGATGCTCAAGCGGGTCGCGGCGATGAAGGCCTCCGGGGTGCAGTTCGTGACGCTGCTGGCGCTCTCGGACGAGGGAGCACCGGCATACGACCGGGAGCACGCGGCCGCGCTCGCCGCGCTGGGGGCGCCGGCGTTCGCCTGCACGCCCGATCTGTTCCCGGAGGTGATGGCGGCGGCGATCGAGAAGCGTCCGCTGCCGATACCGGATGCGGCGTGACGTGCCGAGGGCTGCAGTGCCGAGGGCGCGGTGCCGAGGGCCGTGGTGGTGAGGGGCGGTCAGATGGCGACTTGTCGATGCATCGTCGTCCGACTTCGGCCAGCAAAAACTGATATGACGACCCATCAGCGAGCAAGGACTTGCGCACCCTCCGCACTGCCGTGCGAGGATCGGCGCCTGCTCGGCGAGGTGTCGTGCTGCGCCGGGCAGTACCGCGTTGTGCCGACTCGTTGCTCGTAACGCGTGATGCGTTCCGCACTTGTTCCGTAGCACGGGAGGAAGCTCCCCCTCTTGATCTGGTCAGCAGCTCTGCCCGGTGCCGCTGTGCGCATGCTGCGCACAGCGGCCGCGTGGCGTGCGCTCCAAGTGGCGCTGCTGGTGGGCGGGGTGCTCGTCATAGCGCTGCTGTGCGGGGAGCGGGCGTACGCGGCGGACGGCGTACGGGTGCTGACGGACGGTACGGCCGGGCGGGTTGCCGGTGGGCAGAGGCCCTTGGTGCGACCTGACGCGCATGTCCCGGCGGGCCTGGTCCGGCTGGACGCGCACGTCCCGGCGTCCCGGCAGCGGTCGGCCGCGCACGCCCCGGCCGGGCGGATCGACTCGCCGGGTCCTCGCTCCGTGTCCGGGGCCGACAGCGCTCACATCGCGGGGACCGTGGAGACCGTAGGAGCCGTGGGGGAGCGGGTCGTGCGGGTGGCCGGCGATACGGGCGAGGGGCTGGGAGAGGCGCACGCGAAGGAGCGGTCCTCGCCGTTGCCGTCGCCGACGCCGTTGCCCAATCTGCCGGTGCCGTCCGAGCTGCCCGCACAGTCCGACCCACCGACGGCGCCCGCACTCCCGAAGCCTCCGACGCTGCCCGACCTGCCCGACTTGCCCGACCTGCCCGCACTGCCAGTGCTGCCGGGCCTGCCGGACCTCTCGGGGCCGTCGGACCTCCCGCCCCCACCCCCGGCTGGTGAAGCCACCCTCCCGGGAGGGCCCGGACTTCCCGCCCACCCCGGCTACCCCGCCCTCCCGAGCCGCCCCCTCCCCACCCCGGACACGGCCGACCCACAACCGGGCGGGACGGCGCCGCCCTCGGCCGACGCCCCTGCCGCCGTCGGACGGACCGGTGGAGCGGAGTTCGTCGCCACCGGGTCGGACACCGTGGTGCGCGGCGCCGGGCACCACACCGCCGGCTGGGCAGAGCACGCGGGCCACCCCGGACGCGCAGAGCACGCTGGCCCGTCCGCCCACGCCGGCCCGTCCGCCCACGTCGGACACGGCCCGGGCGGGCACGTGCCCGCAGACCGGCCTGACGGCACGCTCGGCAACCGGTCCGCGGCCGACAGCGGCACGCCGCGCCACGGAGACCCGCACGCCGTCACGCTGAGCAACCCGGCCCAGCCGAGACTCCTGCCCGGTGTCGCGGCCCGCTCCTGCGCGGCCGGCACCCGGGACAGTCACCGGGACGTCCCCGTCTTCCCCGGCTAGCAGGGCGGACCGCCGCTCTTCGGTGCCGCTCCACGGACACAGCCCTCGGGATCGCCCAGGGCGGGAGCGCCAGGGCCGTGCGACCCGCCCCCTGACTCACCGACGAGCCCACCCCGCACCCTCACCGCACCCCACCGACTTCACGAGGCATCGCCTCCGGACGGTCGAAAACCGTCGGTCGTCCGAGGCCGAGACCTTGTGGATGGGGTCGGTTGGTCCCCATTGGGGTGGGGACCAACCACCCCGCGCCCCGGAGAGCAGGGTCCTGAACAGGGCCTTCGTGCTCCTTCGGGGGTGCAAGACGGGCCTCACCGGGTCAACCCCAGCCCGGTGAGGCCCCTCACTCCAGGCACGCGGTGCCAGAGAGCGCGGCATCATGTGACAGGTATCACCGCTCAGGTGTGACCCGCGATTTAGAGGCCCCCCGCAAGCAGCGATAACCTGCGAGACGGACATGCCGCGCGCTCGGACACCGTGTGCGCCTCCCCTGTGACACATGCGGACGTCACGTTGCCCTTCGCGGCACGCCCACGCATTGAACGAACCGCGATCACTGATAGGGACGGAAGCGCGTGGACCTGTTCGAGTACCAGGCGAGGGACCTCTTCGCCAAGCACGATGTACCGGTGCTGGCCGGTGAAGTCATCGACACGCCTGAGGCGGCCCGCGCAGCCACCGAGCGCCTCGGTGGCAAGTCCGTCGTCAAGGCCCAGGTGAAGGTCGGCGGCCGTGGCAAGGCCGGTGGCGTGAAGCTCGCCGCGACCCCGGACGAGGCCGTCGCCCGCGCGACGGACATCCTCGGCATGGACATCAAGGGCCACACGGTCCACAAGGTGATGATCGCCGAGACGGCCCCGGAGATCCTGGAGGAGTACTACGTCTCCTTCCTCCTGGACCGTGCCAACCGCACCTTCCTCTCCATCGCCTCCGTCGAGGGCGGCATGGAGATCGAGGAGGTGGCGGCCACCCGCCCCGACGCCGTCGCCAAGACGCCGATCGACGCCAACGAGGGTGTCACCGAGGAGAAGGCCCGCGAGATCGTCGCGGCCGCCAAGTTCCCGGCCGAGGTCGCCGACAAGGTCGTGAACGTCCTCGTCAAGCTGTGGGACACCTTCATCAAGGAGGACGCCCTCCTGGTCGAGGTCAACCCGCTGGCGAAGGTCGCCTCCGGTGACGTCATCGCCCTGGACGGCAAGGTCTCCCTGGACGAGAACGCCGAGTTCCGTCAGCCGGAGCACGAGGCCCTCCAGGACAAGGCCGCGGCCAACCCGCTCGAGGCCGCCGCCAAGGAGAAGAACCTCAACTACGTCAAGCTCGACGGCGAGGTCGGCATCATCGGCAACGGCGCGGGTCTCGTCATGAGCACCCTGGACGTCGTCGCGTACGCCGGTGAGGCGCACGGTGGCGTCAAGCCCGCCAACTTCCTCGACATCGGTGGTGGCGCCTCCGCCGCCGTCATGGCGAACGGCCTGGAGATCATCCTCGGCGACCCGGACGTCAAGTCCGTCTTCGTCAACGTCTTCGGTGGCATCACCGCCTGTGACGAGGTCGCCAACGGCATCGTGCAGGCGCTCCAGCTGCTCAAGGACAAGGGCGAGGACGTCACCAAGCCCCTCGTCGTCCGTCTCGACGGCAACAACGCCGAGCTGGGTCGCAAGATCCTCTCCGACGCCAACCACCCGCTGGTGCAGCGCGTGGACACCATGGACGGCGCGGCCGACAAGGCCGCCGAGCTCGCGGCTGCGAAGTAAGGGACGAGGGACTAAACAGCCATGGCTATCTTCCTCAACAAGGACAGCAAGGTCATCGTCCAGGGCATGACCGGTGCCACGGGCATGAAGCACACCAAGCTCATGCTGGCCGACGGCACGAACATCGTCGGTGGCGTGAACCCCCGTAAGGCGGGCACGTCCGTCGACATCGACGGGAACGACATCCCGGTCTTCGGCACGGTCGCCGAGGCGATCGAGAAGACGGGCGCGAACGTATCCGTCCTCTTCGTCCCGCCGGCCTTCGCCAAGGCCGCCGTCGTCGAGGCCATCGACGCCGAGATCCCGCTCGCGGTCGTCATCACCGAGGGCATCGCGGTCCACGACTCGGCCGCGTTCTACGCGTACGCCGTGTCCAAGGGCAACAAGACCCGCATCATCGGCCCGAACTGCCCCGGTCTCATCACCCCGGGCCAGTCGAACGCCGGCATCATCCCGGGCGACATCACCAAGCCGGGCCGCATCGGTCTGGTGTCGAAGTCCGGCACGCTGACGTACCAGATGATGTACGAGCTGCGGGACATCGGCTTCTCCTCCGCCGTCGGCATCGGTGGCGACCCGGTCATCGGGACGACCCACATCGACGCCCTCGCCGCGTTCGAGGCCGACCCCGACACCGACCTGATCGTCATGATCGGTGAGATCGGCGGCGACGCCGAGGAGCGTGCCGCGGCCTTCATCAAGGAGAACGTGAAGAAGCCGGTCGTCGGCTACGTCGCGGGCTTCACCGCGCCCGAGGGCAAGACCATGGGCCACGCCGGCGCCATCGTCTCCGGCTCCTCCGGCACGGCCGCCGCGAAGAAGGAGGCCCTCGAGGCCGCCGGCGTCAAGGTCGGCAAGACGCCGACCGAGACGGCGAAGCTGGCGCGCGCCATCCTGGGCAACTGATCAGGGTTCAGCGCTCTACGGCTCAGTCGTACAGCTCATAGGTGGGCCCGCTCCCTGCACGGGGGCGGGCCCACCGCCTTTCGTGGAAGCACAAGCGGAAGCACAAGTAGAAGCAGAGGCAGAAGCAGAGGCACGAGCAGGCGTCAGCGTGGTTGCGGCATCAGCCGGACCGGTCCTCGCTGCTCCTCCTTGCGCAGCTTCGCCCGCAGCTCCTGCTCCGACTCCGACAGCGGTCCGGGCGCCACGCGTGGCGGCACACCCTGGACGGTCTCGCCCTGCGGTACCGGTGGCTCGTAGTGCGTGGGGGCCGTGCGGGCGGTGAGGGCCGTGGTTCCGATCAGGGCGATCGTGAAGGCGATGGCGGCCCAGGTCCAGAAACGGGCCCGGCGTTCCCCGGCCCGGCGTACCGCCAGTGGTTTGGCGGCCCGCAGCCGCTCGATGGAGGCCAGTTCGACCAGCCGCCAGTGCAGCACCTCCGGGTCCGCCAGCTGCGGCAGCCGCTCGGCGACCGCCTCCCGCGCGTGCGTCAGCCGGTTCGCGGCCGCGCGGCTGCTCGCCTCCGTCTCCGCCGCCGTCTCCGGCAGGCCGAGCCCGACACCGTCGTACAGCAGCAGCGTGCGGCGGTACGAGGGCGGGAGCTTCAGCAGGGTGTCCAGCAGCGCGCGGTCGAACGCGTCGGAGGGCGGCGGCTCGGGGTGCCGGTAGCGGGGGCGGAACCGGTGCCACGGGGAGAGGGCACAGTCGTAGGCCACGGCCCGCACCCAGCTCGCCGGGTCGCGGTCGCGGGCCACTTCGGGCCAGCGCTGCCAGGCGATGTGAAACGCCCGCTCGACCGACTCCCGCGCCAGCTCGCGGCGGCCGGTCAGCAGGTAGGTCTGCCGGACGAGCGCGGGCGCGCAGAACGAGTACAGCGCGTCGAAGGCCTGATCGGGGGTCAGGGCGGCGGCCGCTTCATCCGGCCGCCGCGGGCCCGCCGCGCGGGCGGGTGCCGGGCGCCGGTCCGTGACGGTGGTGTGGCCGCGGCCGGCGGCGGTGCTGTGGCGGTGGTCGGCGACGGCGGTGTGTCCGCGGTCGGTGCCGGTGGCGTGGATCCGGTCGGCAACGCGGCTGCGTTCGGCGGCCGAGGCGCGGCTGCGGTGGCCGACGGTGGTGCGGTCCTGGTCCGTGCCGGAGGTGCGGCCCCGGTTCCTGCCGGAGGAACGGGCGCGGTCCCGCGCCGAGGGGCGGCTGCGATCGTTCGCGGTGGCGGTCTTGCGCTCCGCATGAGGCGGCGTCACTTCCGCCTGCGTGCCCAGGGAGTTCAGCAGCTTCGCGTACTGCTCCCCTTTCCGGCCGCGCGGCGTCGAGCGGCCGGTCTCCCACCCGCGCACGGTCTCGCTGGTGACGCCCATCCGGGAGGCCAGTTGAGCTCGCGACAGCGAGGCGGCCTCGCGCAGGCGTCGGCGTTCCTTGGGCAGAGGGAGCGGGATGGCAGGGCTCTGTGTCACAGGAAGCCCCTCCATACGGGAATGTACATAAACGTATATTGAGCGACACAGCGGTGGTTCACCGGTTACGACGGGAAAGCGCGTGTCGTTGGGAGCATGGCGGGCGTGATCGAGATGACCGCTCGCCGACGTCCGTCGGGGCCCCTGCTCACCCGGATGCGCGACCTTTCGTCCGGACTGGCCGGCGCCCTCAGGGGTGGCGCGGTCGCGGCGGGCCTCGGACTCGCGTCGTTCGCCCTGCTGGTGATGATGCTGTGGATCACCTCGCCGTATCCCGACAGCGGGCCCGGCGGCGCGCTGCGCGTGGCGGCGGCGCTGTGGCTGCTGGCCCACGGAGCCGAACTGGTCCGCACCGACACGCTCGCCGGTGTTCCGGCCCCCGTGGGCGTCCCGCCGCTGCTGCTGCTCGCGCTGCCGGTGTGGCTGCTGCACCGGGCGGCGCGGGACGCCGTGGACGGCGGGGCGGTGGACGGGGACGCCGGTTTCGACGACGGTGTCGCGGAGGTGGTGGACATCGCGGTGGTCGCGGGGCCGCCGCTGGTCTCGGCCCGTACCGCGTGGACGGGCGTCGTCCTCGGCTACCTCGCCGTCGCCGCGCCCGCCGCCCTGTACGCCGCGGGCGGTGCGCTGCGGCCGTCGTGGGTGTGGACGGGGGTGTGCGTGCCGCTGGCCGCCGTCGTGGCGGCGGGGGCGGGGGTGTGGTCGGCGTACGGCCGTCCGGGAGGGCCGCTGCGGCGGCTGCTGGGCGTGCTGCCGGCGGGCGTGCGGCCACTGATCATCGGGCCGGACGGGCGCCCGGGTGTCGCCGCCCGGGCCGCGGCGGCCGGGGCGGCGGTGCTCCTCGGGGGCGGCGCGCTGCTGGTGGCGGTGTCGCTGGTGGGGCACGGCGCGGCGGCCCAGACGGCGTTGCTGCGGCTGACGGAGGGGTGGTCGGGGCGGTTCGCGGTGCTGCTGCTGTGTGCGGCCCTGGTGCCGAACGCGGCGGTGTGGGGCGCCGCCTACGCCCTCGGGCCCGGCTTCGCCCTCGGCGCCGGCCATGTCGTCAGCCCGCTGGCCTCCGCGCCGGCTCCGTTCCTGCCGCCGTTTCCGCTGCTGGCGGCGGTGCCGGAGGCGGGGGAGGGGCGGCTGGTGCACTGGGTGGCGGCCGGGGCCGTGCCGGTGGTCGCCGGGGTGGTCGTCGGCTGGGTCGTGGCGCTGGGGGCGGCCTCCGGAGAGTGCGGCGGGACGCGGCCGGGCGGCGGGCGTGGTGCCGTCTGGCCGCCGGGGCGCACCGCCCGTGCCGCCGCCCTCGCGGCAGTGCTGTGCGCGGCCGTACTCGCGGGGCTCGCCGCGCTGGCGGGCGGGCCGCTCGGGGGCACCGTCCTGGCCCGGTTCGGGCCGGTGTGGTGGCAGGTGGGTGCGGCGACGCTGGCGTGGCTGGTGCTGGTGGCCGTCCCGACGGCGGTGACCGTACGGACCTGGCGATGCCGGGTGCCCCGGGCGGACGGGCCGAGCATCGGCAAGCAGCGGGAGAAACCGGCCGAGGGCACCCGAAAGGGCAGGCGACTGCGGAAGGGCTCACGCCCCGGCCGGGGTTGGCTCACGCGCATCGGAATCGCCGGGATCGCCGGAGTCGCCGGGGATGCGGGGAGCGCCGGGCTCACCGGAAGCGCTCCAGCCGCCGGAGCCGCCGGGGGCAACGCCTCCCCGCCCGGCGGCGACGCGAAGCCGAGGACCTCGGCCCCCACACCGGACGCCCCTTACGCCCCCTTCGACCACGACACCCTGTACGGCCCCCAGGACCAGCAGGACGACTCCACGTTCGAACCGTACGACTTCCTGCCGGCCGCCCCAGCCCCCGAGCCCTACGACGCCCTGCCCCCGCCCGACTCCACCCCCGAGCCAGGCGCCCCGTGAGGCAGCAGGCCGCCTGTCAGTCGTCGGCGCCCAGCAACCCCCGCAGCTCCTTCGGCAGAAGCTCCGTGCAGGACTGTTTGGCCTCGTTCGTGAGGGCGTCGTTCGTGCAGGTGTAGTAGTCGCGGTAGACCAGCTGGGCCGTGAAGGACGCGGCGACCAGGGCGATGGCCAGGGACGCCGTGACCAGGCCGCTCACCGCGGCCGTCGTCTGGGGGCGGCCCGGCTGCTCGGAGACCGGGCTGTCCGGGTCGGCCCTGCGGGGCTTGGCACGCAGGGCGCTGATGCCCCAGTAGAGGGAGAGCGCGCCGAGCAGCAGTGCCACGTAGGGCCAGCTGAAGAGGGCGAAGAAGAAGGCCCACATGCCCGAGAGCAGGGCGTAGCGCGCATGGCGCTGGGTGGGGTCCGTCGGGTCCCAGCGCGGGTTCTGGCCGCCCTGGGGGCCGCCCGGTCCCTCGGGGCCGCCGCGGGGGCGTTCGCCGAAGCCGCCCGAGGAGCGTCCGGGCTGCCGGTCGCTCCACTGCCTGCCCCACGGCGCCCGGTCGCCCTCGCCGCCGTCCTGGGAGTCGTCGCCCGAGGGGCGCCGCGGCTGCCAGGGCCGGTCGGGGGTGCCCTCGGGCGGCGGGGCGAACGGGTTGTCCTCCTGGGACCCGCGCCCCCGCTCGTCGCCGCGGTCGCCGTCCGAAGGCGCGTCGGGTGGTGAGCTGGGGCGCTCCCGCAGCAGCACGCTGCCGCGCTCCCCTCCCTGCGCCGAGAGCTGGGGGAACGTGAGGAGTCGCATGCTGCGGTCCGGCATCAAGTGAGCGTCTTCCCGTTGATGAGTAGGAATGAATCGAAGAGCAGGGGTGAGTGGACAGGCCGCACGGTGTCGGACCCGGGGCCGCCACCTCCTTGAACGCATCACGTCCGGACGGCGTTCCCGAACCGGCTCCGCCCAGACGCTACCTTCCGGCCATGCCCCCGTCCCGTGGGGGCTGCCCGGTGTGCCGGTATCGTTGCTGACGGTCGGCCGGTTCGTAGGCTTCCCCGTATCCGGGGGCCCGAAGCATTCGTATGAATGCACAAACGCCAAGGCCGGCCGCCTGGACAGACGCTTCCCCGAGAAAGGCCCCCACCGTGGCCGCCAAGCCCGTGGCCCCGCGCGCCAAGCGCCTCGTCGTGCTGGTCTCCGGATCCGGCACCAACCTTCAGGCGCTGCTCGACGAGATCGCCGCCACCGGCGTGCAGGCGTACGGGGCCGAGGTCGTGGCCGTCGGCGCCGACCGTGAGGGCATCGAGGGGCTGGCCCGCGCCGAGCGCGCCGGGCTGCCGACCTTCGTCTGCAAGGTCAAGGACCACGGGACCCGCGAGGAGTGGGACGCCGCCCTCGCCGAGGCCGTCGCCGCCTTCGAGCCCGACCTCGTCGTCTCCGCCGGGTTCATGAAGATCGTCGGCAAGGAGTTCCTCGCGCGGTTCGGCGGGCGGTTCGTCAACACGCACCCCGCACTGCTGCCCAGTTTCCCGGGGGCCCACGGCGTACGGGACGCGCTCGCGTACGGCGCCAAGGTCACCGGCTGCACCGTCCACTTCGTCGACGACGGCGTCGACACCGGACCGATCATCGCGCAGGGCGTGGTGGAGGTCCGGGACGAGGACGACGAGAGCGCTCTGCACGAGCGCATCAAGGAAGTCGAGCGAAGGCTGCTCGTCGAGGTCGTGGGGCGCCTCGCCCGCAACGGCTATCGCATTGAGGGACGAAAGGTAGTTATCCAGTGACCGCCGAGAGCAACAAGCGGCCCCTTCGCCGGGCGCTCGTCAGCGTCTACGACAAGACCGGGCTCGAGGACCTCGCGCGCGGACTCCACGAGGCCGGGGTCGAGCTCGTCTCCACCGGCTCCACCGCCGCGAAGATCGCCGCTGCCGGCGTCCCCGTCACCAAGGTCGAGGAGCTCACCGGCTTCCCCGAGTGCCTGGACGGCCGCGTCAAGACGCTGCACCCGCGCGTGCACGCGGGCATCCTCGCCGACCTGCGCCTGGAGGACCACCAGCGGCAGCTCGCCGAGCTGGGTGTCGAGCCGTTCGACCTCGTCGTCGTCAACCTCTACCCGTTCCGCGAGACCGTCGCCTCCGGTGCCTCGCCCGACGAGTGCGTGGAGCAGATCGACATCGGCGGTCCTTCGATGGTCCGGGCCGCCGCCAAGAACCACCCGTCCGTCGCGGTCGTCACCAGCCCGGCCCGCTACGCCGACGTCCTGTCCGCCGTGCAGAACGGCGGCTTCGACCTCGCCACCCGCAAGCGCCTGGCCGCCGAGGCCTTCCAGCACACGGCCGCCTACGACGTCGCCGTCGCCTCCTGGTTCGCCTCCTCGTACGCGCCCGTCGACGAGTCGCAGTTCCCCGACTTCCTCGGCGCCACCTGGGAGCGCGAGCACACCCTGCGCTACGGCGAGAACCCGCACCAGCCCGCCGCCCTGTACGTCTCCGGCAGCGGCGGCCTCGCCGAGGCCGAGCAGCTGCACGGCAAGGAGATGTCGTACAACAACTACACGGACACGGACGCCGCCCGCCGTGCCGCGTACGACCACGCCGAGCCGTGCGTCGCGATCATCAAGCACGCCAACCCCTGCGGCATCGCGGTGGGCGCGGACGTCGCCGAGGCGCACCGCAAGGCGCACGCCTGTGACCCGCTGTCGGCCTTCGGCGGCGTGATCGCGGTCAACCGCCCGGTCAGCAAGGAGATGGCCGAGCAGGTCGCGGAGATCTTCACCGAGGTCATCGTCGCGCCGGACTACGAGGACGGCGCCCTGGAAGCCCTCACCAAGAAGAAGAACATCCGTGTGCTGCGCTGCCCCGACGGGCCCTCCGCCCCGGTCGAGGTCAAGCCCATCGACGGCGGCGCGCTGCTCCAGGTGACCGACCGGCTCCAGGCCGACGGCGACGACCCGGCCAACTGGACGCTGGCGACCGGTGAGGCGCTGAGCGCCGAGGAACTGGCCGAGCTGGCCTTCGCCTGGAAGGCCTGCCGGGCCGTCAAGTCCAACGCGATCCTGCTCGCCAAGGACGGGGCCTCGGTCGGTGTCGGCATGGGCCAGGTCAACCGCGTCGACTCCGCGAAGCTGGCGGTGGAGCGGGCGGGCGCCGAGCGTGCGCAGGGCTCCTACGCTGCCTCCGACGCGTTCTTCCCCTTCCCGGACGCCCTGGAGATCCTCACCGAGGCCGGTGTGAAGGCCGTGGTCCAGCCCGGCGGCTCCGTCCGTGACGAACTGGTCGTGGAGGCCGCGCAGAAGGCCGGCGTCACGATGTACTTCACGGGGACGCGGCACTTCTTCCACTGAGCCGCGTCGCCATGACATGGACGGGCCTGCCGGTTGTCAGCCGGCGGGCCCGTCGCACGTTCGCGTCGCGGTAGGGCCCCGTCAGGGCACCGTTGGGAACGCCCCTCATCTTCCGCTGGGAATACGAGCCGGACTGAACCGGCCCGCTGCCTACGTCGACTACGTCGAACTGCGCAGCGCCGCCCAGGTGTCGGGTCCCACCTGGCCGTCCGCGGAGAGGCCCTTGACCCTCTGGAACTTCTTGACGGCGGCTTGCGTGGCGCCGCCGAACTGCCCGTCCACGCCCGCGTCGCCGACCTTGAAGCCACGCTGGGTGAGCATGCACTGCACCTGGACCACGCGCTGCCCCTTGTCACCGCGGACGGTGAGCTGGGTGCCGGAGTAATACGTGCACCGGGAGATCCAGGGAGGGGCGCCGGGCGCGGTAGCCGTCTTGGTGGGTGCGGCGGCCGGGTCGCCTCCGTCACTGCCCCCGCCGTCTTCCCCGCCGTCCGGGGCGCCGGAGGTCTCGCCGGTGGGTTCGGCTCGGGTTTCGCCCCCGTCTGTCCTCGGGTCAGTTGACGCCTCGTCCGCCCGCGCCCCCGACGCGCCTTGCTTCTCCTCCTTGCCGGCTTCCTTCTCCTGGGCGCCGGAGGGTGATACGGACGAACCGGGCGGAGGGGCGGTCCGGGCGTCGTCGCCGGTGCTGGTGGCGACCGCTGTCGGCACTGCCGAGGCGGTGTCGCCGGTGGACGGACGGGAGAGGAAGAAGGTTCCTGCAACAACGGCGCACACGGTGAGACCGGCGGCGACGGCGAGGTACACCGTCCGCTTCGTGCGCCCGCCGCCGCTGTCCCTCGTGGGACTCTGCTCGGGGCCGGGGCCGGGGCCGGGGCCGGGGCCGGGGCCGGGGCCAGGGGCTGGAGTTGCTGTGCCCCGGGCCGCCGGCCCACGTAACTGGACGGTCTCGTGAGCGGCCTTCGGTAAGGTGAAACGTTCCAGTACGTCGCAGGCCTGCTGTCGGACGAGTAGCCGGCCGTCCAGCGGCTCGTGCCAGGAGGTGGTGTGGGGGTCCCCGGCGGCCTCGGCGGCCTCGGTCAGTTGCCGAGGCGTGGGACGGCCGGCGGGATCCTTGGAGAGGCAGGCGGCAAGCACTGCGGCCAGTCCGGCGTCCCGGGCCGCCAGTCCGGCCATGATCTCGGCCTTGGGCTCCTCGAACGCGACACGGTGCATCACGTCGACGCCCGTCCCGTCACCGAAAGGAGCGCGCCCCGTGGCCGCGTAGATCAGGCTTCCCGCGAGGGAGAAGACGTCGGAGGCGGTGTCGCAGTGGCCTTCGCGCAGATACTCGGGCGCCATGAACGCGGGCGTGCCGACCCGGTTCCCTGTCGAGGTGATCACGCTGCTGTCGGTGGCCCGCGCGATACCGAAGTCGATGATGTGCGCGCCCTGCTGGGAGAGGATCACGTTGGACGGCTTGAGATCCCGGTGCACCACACCGGCGGCGGCCAGCGCTGCCAGAGCCTGCCCGAGATCACCGACCAGCCGCCACACCCCGGCGACGTCGAGCGGGCCGCACTCGCGGACGGCGTCGGCGAGGTTGAGGCCGGGCAGATACTGCGTCGCCATCCACAGCAGGGCGTCGTCGAACCCGGTACCGAGCAGCTGTGGCGCCTGCGCCGAACGCACCCGGGCGTGCAGGGACGCCTCCCGTTCGAAACGGCGACGGAAGCGGGGGTCCTCGGCGTACTCGGGGCGGATCACCTTCACAGCGGCGAGGCCGGGGGTGCCGTCGACGGGGCGGGCGAGGTAGACGCGGCCCATGCCGCCGCTGCCGAGGAGGCCGAGCGGGGCGTACGGCCCGATGCGCCCCGGATCACTCGGCCGCAGCGGTTGCGCACCGGCCTGCCACAGCACGGCGTCAGTGTCTGTCATCGATCCCCCGAGAGCTGTTCTTCCCAACGGTCGCTTGTGTCACGACGATGGGTGCGAGGCTATCGGGTGCGAGCGCGGGAGTGACTCGAAGGCGCCGAGAACCTGCCGGGACGGCCGCGGTGAGCGAGGGAAACGTGACGCTCACCGCGGCCGCGCATACGGAATCGACCGCACACCCCTGATGGCGGCCGCCTCCGGCAGCCGTGCCGACTCCCCCCAAGGGCGGCACGGGGTCATGGGACGGACGGGAACTCAGGCCGCGTAGGAGCCTGTCGATTTCGCGTCGCTCCTGAAGTAGAACTGGAAGGAGGTGTTGTCCTTGACGTCCGTGGCGATCACCGTCCAAGTCCCCTTCTTGGCGAGCTTGTAGTTGTCCTGGCAGTCCCGTCCACCGTCGCGCGGCAGGAAGCAGACCTTGACGTAGCGGTCGGTGTTGGTCTTGACGTTGATGTCGGCGCAGCTGCTGGTCGTGATGAGGCGGTGGAAGTTCGGGTAGTTGGGGTACCAGTTGGTGCCCGTGTCCTTGGTGTAGGTGTTGGCATCCCCGTAGCAGGACTGAGCCACAACCTCTCCACGCGTGGCCGCACCGGCCGCGGTGGTGATCATGCCGCTGCCGACGACCGCGCCGGCCAGGGCCACAGCGACGAACCGCTTGCGGATGGTCATGAGTTTCTCCTCGTCGATCTCAGAGTCGGACGCACTTGTAGGAGCCGCCGCGGGTGAACTCCCACAGCAGGTTGGTGCGGCTGTCCTTGCCGTAGACACCGTCGTCCTCGATGTCCTCGTCGCGCTGGGCAGCCTGGAGGGCCCGCTCAGTGGCAGAGCCGAAGATCCCGTCCTCGGCCAGGCTGAAGTCCAGGCGAGAGCCGTAGCACACGTTCAGCGAACGCTGGAGCATCGCGACGGAGCTGCTCTGCGCGCCCCTGTCCATCAGGCAGTCCGCGTTGCGGTTGTAGCCGGGAAGGTAGGCCGTGTAGGTGGAGCCGGAGAGCGTCTTGGTCTTCGTCGCGTAGCCGCTGTTGCAGTAGCCCGCGTACGCGGCGGCCGGTGTCGCCGTGGCGACACCGAGGCCGAGCCCCGACAGCAGCAACAGACTGGCTACGGCTCCTGTCGTGACGCGCGGCCTGCGGAGCCTCTTCATGCGTTTCCCCGTTTCTCGGTGATCGTCAGTTGACGGTTCCGCAGTTGCCGGTCGTGGCGAGCCAGCGGAGCTTGTCGCGGGTCTTCGGGCCGTACACACCGTCGTCGTCGAGGCCGCCCAGCTTCGCCTGCACGATCTTGAGCTCCTGCTCGGTGATCGTCCCGAAGACGCCGTCGACCGTCACCTTGCTCCGGCCGTGACAGTGGCGCAGCGCGTTCTGGATCGCCTTCACATGGGAACCGGTGGCGCCCTTCCCCGTGATGCAGTTGTCGGTGTTGCTGTAGGCGGGGATGTCGGTCAGCTGGTGCCCGTCCGCGTTGATGAAGCGGCCCAGCGTCTTGTTGCACCAGTAGGTGGCAGCGGTGGCGGGGGTGGCGGTGATACCGGCCGCGCCCAGCCCGGCCAGCAGGACCACGCCGGCGGAGACGCCCGCCTTGGTACGCAGAGCGCTGAGAGTGCGCAAGGTCTTCGTCCCTTCGTGCCGGCGTACGTCAGACACCCAGCTCCGAGCAGCCCACGTGTCCGACGCCCCCCTGATAGATGGGCCACTTCATGGCTTTGCGGGTCTCCGGCCCGTACACGCCGTCCCTGCCCACGTCTTCGGCGCGCTGTATGGCCCACACTCCGTCCTCGGTCTGAGGGCCGTAGATCCCGTCGAACGCGATGTCCCGCTTGTAGCAGTACTCGATGGCGTGCTGGAGCGGGAACACGCCGTCCGACTGAGCCCCGCGGCCCATCACACAGTTCCGGGACCCCGTAGCCTTGTAGTAGGGGTGATAGGTGAAGCGCCCCCCGGAGGTGGACACCATCTTCTGGGCGTTGCACGTCGGATACGACGCCGACGAGGCGGTCGGCGCGGCGACGACCGCTCCCGCCAGCAGCGTCGACGTGAGGGCCCCCGTGGCGAGGGCGGCCCGGGCACGAAGCGACATACGGCTTCCCATCATGATTCCTCCCGTAGGTGTTCGTGCTCAATGGACCACGGTTGAGGGGGTGAGCGGTACCTCGAACGTTTCAGGGTCCGACGACATGCGTGCGGGCGGAACCAAATAGGTGCCTCATGCCCGTTGAGCCCCCGTTCATCGCTGCCTGCTTCGCTGCGACCTACGATCACCCGGCCGACGGCACCCGACCGATGCTGTTGCGCCGCAGAGCAAAAGCTCGGCTCACGGGGGAGGTACCGCACGGCACGGCAGCGGCTGCGGGAGGAGGCCGCCATGGCCGACTCCGAACTGCCGCCCGTGCTCTGGTACACGCTCCTCCACGAGCCGCACACCCCGGACGGACGCCACCGCGCTGCGCGACGCGGGACTCCTCATCAGCGTCCGGCACGGCCAGTCCGTGCTGCACACCCTCACACCGACGGGGGCGTCCGTCCTCCGGGCGGCGACTCGGGCGGCCGGCTGACCTCGCACCACACCGTCTTGCCGGCCGGCGTCAGCCACACGCCCCAGCGCCGGGTCACCGCGTCGAGCAGCAGGAGGCCGCGCCCGGTCTCGTCGTCCTCGCCGGGATGGCGCGCGATGAGCCACGCGTGCGGGTCGGAGTCGGTGACCTCCAGGCGGGTGCGGCCGTCAGGGGTGAGGAACAGGCGGACGGTCACCGGGGTGGCCTCGCCGACGTGGTCGATCACGTTCGTCAGCAACTCGCTGACACAGAGCTGGACTTCGGGGCAGGGTGCGCCCAGGTACTCGCGTACGGCGTGCCGCACCTCGGGTACGGCCTTGGGGAGCGCGAGCAGGTGGAGTACGAGGGGCTTCACCTGGCCGCCGCCCTGCGCAGGGCGCTGATCAGCGCGCGGGCAGTGGCCTGGTTGCAGTTGCCGAGTGCAATGAGAGGCCGCGGGGGGAGTGTGCCGGCGAAGGTCGGCAGGTCGACGCCGAGCGAGGGGAGTGTGATGCCGTTCTCCGCCAGGGCGGTGCGGAGGTCTTCGACGCAGGTGTCGGTCTCGTGGTGTGCGTGGGGGTGGATCTCGTTCCTCAGCCAGATCGAGCGTGGCGAGCGCGGGATGCCGATGGACCTGGCCCTGCATGTGGACAAGCGGCTAGGGTCGGACGGCTTTTTCCAACGGCGGTGTGAAGACGCGGCCAAGGCGCGGCGGGTGGGCATCGCCGAGTACTTCGCGGACGTCGCGGAGATGGAACAGCAGGCGCGGACCATCGAGGACTGGGCTCCCACGTTTGTGCCCGGGCTGTTGCAGACCAGGGCCTATGCAACGGCGATCACGCGGTCGGCGATGCCACGAGCCTCGGACACCGAGGTGTCGGCGATCGTGAGCGCCCGCCTGGACCGGGCAAAGCTTTTCGAGAGCGAGGCGCCCCCGAAGTTCTGGGCGGTGCTCGACGAGTCGGTCATCCGGCGGCGAGTGCTGACGCCCGCAGGGATGGCCGAGCTCCTGGGTCACATTGTGGAGGTGGTCAGGAGCACGCGGTCCATTGCGCAGATCGTCCCGGCAACCGCGGCGGCTCATCCGTTCATGACGGGGATGACCCGAATCATGACTTTCCTCGACGCTCCGCCGCTGGTGTACACCGAAGCTCTGCACAGCAGCCAAGTCATCGACTATCCGGCCCTCGTGATGGAGTACCGCGAGTCGTACGATCTGCTCAGGGCCGCCGCACTGCCACCGGAGGCGTCCCTGGCCATGATCGAGGCAGCAGCAGAGGATTACCGGAATGAAGCCGAACAGCAACATCGACCTGAGCTCCGTGCAGTGGCGCAAGAGCTGCTACAGCAACGGGACCGGCGGTGACTGCGTCGAGGTCGCCGAGCTGAGCCCTCTCCAGTGGCGCAAGAGCAGCTACAGCAACGGAACCGGCGGCGAGTGCCTCGAAGTAGCCGACAACCTCCCCGGCACCGTCCCCGTCCGCGACTCCAAAAACCCAGAGGGCCCCGCCCTGGTGTTCCCCACCCGAGCCTGGGTCCTCTTCATAAAGTCCCTGTAGCCCGACCCCTCACCACGGCGTCAGAACATCCACCACCGCCGTGAACGACGAGCAACTGTCGATCAGCCGGTGCGAGCGCGGCGCATACGTGCCCGCCAGGTTGCCCATGCTGTTCACCGCGCTGCACCCGGTGCGCTGCGCCAGGCGGCGGCGGTCCGCGTCCGCGGGGGAGAAGTCGGTGCCCCGGAAGTAGGCGACGGCACTCTCCTCATGGCTGTCGTCGATGTTGTTGAAGATCGAACGCACCGGGGAGTCGGCGGCCCAGGTGCAGGTGTCCTTGCCCGACTGCCAGTCCGGGTCGTCGCCCTGCCAGACGCACATGTCGCCGTTGCCGTTGTGCTCGCTGAAGAAGCAGACACTGTCCTCCGGGCAGCGGTGGTAGCCGTAGACCACCTCGCCGCGCGCATTGGTGGGGAACGCCAGCTTTCTGGGCAGGGCCGCGTACACCGGCATTCCATCGTCCGTGGTCACATGACGGTAGGCCGAGACCGTCGACGTCGTCGTGATGAGCAGGGCCAGCGTGAGCGTCGCCGTGAGTACGGGGCGTCGCTGCCAGAAGCGGGGGCGCAGCCGGGGCAGCCGGGCCGGTGTGGCGACGCCCGCGGCCTTCGTGACGCGGGGCAGCAGCGCCGCCGCGGTGGTGCGCTCGGCGTGTGTGCGGGCGAGACAGTCGGTGATGATCTCCCGCCAGCCCTCGGGTAGTTCAGGGGACAGGCGCAGTTCGTCCGTGCCGCGTGCGTAACGCGTCGCCGCGTCGATGCGGCCCTCGGTCGTCCCGCCCGGCAGCGGAAACTCTCCGGTCAGGACGACATGGGCGAGGACACCGAAGGCCCAGATGTCGGCGGTCGGGCGGATGCGCGTGCCGCGTTCGTCGACCTCGGGCCAGAGCAGCTCGGGCGGGGTGTAGTCGGGTGTGGCGAAGGCGGGTGCGTAGGCGTGGGTGCCTTCCAGTTCGGCGGCCATGTTGAAGTCGGCGAGCCGTACCGAATCGTCCTTCATGAGCAGGACGTTGGCCGGCTTCAGGTCGCCGTGGATCCAGCCCGCGTGGTGCAGCTGGTGCAGGCCCTCGCAGATCTGGGCCAGCAGGGCCGGGCCGGACTCGGGTGTCGGGTCGTGTGCCAGTACGGCGTCCAGGGAGGTCTCGGCCCGTTCCAGGACGATGACGGTGGCGCCGTCCAGCTCCGGGTGGTCCGGGTCGTCGACGGTCAGCGTTTCGTGCATGCGGATGAGGCGGGGCGCGCGCAGCCGGCCCAGCAACTCGACCTCGCGCTCGGCCAGTTCGCGTAGATGGCGCAGCTGGCGTGGGGTGCGGGTGCCGGTCGGCAGGAGCTTCAGGGCGGCCCGGCGGGGCAGGGCCGGATCCGCCTCGCCGGTCGGCCGGCCTGCATACACGGTCGCGAAGGCACCGGACCCGAGAGGCTCCCGCACCTCCCAGTGGCCTACGCGGTAGCCCTGCGGTACGGGCACCGCGTGCGGCTGCTGTCCGGACGCGCTGTGCACGGATTCGTCCCCTCCCCCGAAAATCGAGGACCACCCTCGCCCCGCCAACGAAGGGCGGAGCGAGGGCGTTCCAGAAGTACGGCTCAGCCGTCCACCTCGTACTGGCCCACCTCGATGAAGTACCGCAACTCCTCCGGCGTCCCGTCAATGGCGTCCTCCGCCGCGGCCCGCAGCGCGTCGCTGATCGTCGGGTCGGCGAGGATGCGGGCGACACGGACGCGGTCGTCCTCGGCGACGGCCAGGCGGTAGCCGGTCTCCAGGAAGGCGCGCAGGGCTTCCGGGGTGTTGGCGTCGAGGGCCTCGTTGGCGTCCCGGGTGACCGCCTTGTCGGTCTTGGGGTCGGCGGAGGCGAGGATGCGTGCTACGGCGACGCGGTCGTCCTCGGCCTGGGCGATCCAACGGCCGGTCTCCAGAAAGTACCGCTGGTCCTCGATGGTGCCGTCCAAGGCCTTCTGCGCGGCGGCGTAGACGGCCCTGCCCGTGGTGGGGTCGGCGAGGATGCGCGCGATCGCGACCCGGACGTCGTCGTCGGACATGTCACCGACGCTTGAGCCGGCCGTGTCGGAAGCGGTCGCCGCGGTGGTGGCGGACGACGGGGACGGCTCGGCGGCGAGGGCCGGGCCGGCCAGCAGGAGCGCGGGGGCCAGAGCGACGGTTGTCACGAGGGTCAGGGCGGTACGGGTTGGTCTCAAGTGTGAACCTTCCTCGGGTAGGTCAATCGGCGCAGGTGAAGTGCCGGTGTGTTCATCATCCTTGCAACCGCGCCCGAACTCACCGCGATAACTCCCCCTGGGGCCCGTCCTTTCCGCACCCATCCTGAAACTCTTGAGGGTCGCACTGTGCCTCCTCCGTGTGACTCTGCACATGGCCAACACGACCCGAGGGGGAGCACATGAATTTCCTCAAGGTGTCCGACGGGTGGATACGGGGGTACGGCAAGTTCTCCGACGACTGGGACGACGAGGGTGAGCTGTCCCGCACGTCGCCCTGGCGAAGCTCCAACGCGACGTGACTGTGGCAGCGCATCCTGTGGGCGGAGGGAGCCTACGCGACGAACTACGACGGCAAGATCTTCGAAGAGGCATCGACGGGGACTTCGGGTGGCGCACCCTCTATTCGACGATCGACCTGCAGAAGAAGCTGGGGGAACCGCGGACGGCATCGTGGGCGAGAAGACCTTCAGCCGGGGCAACAAGCACATGTACAAGATCGGTGGGTCGACCGACAGCGAGAGGACCCTGTATCTGCGGTACGAGGGCAAGAAGCACACCTTCGATCTGCGCCGCAACACCGAGGGGAAGTACGTCTTCCCCGACCGCAAGGGCGACTCGCGTCAGGAGTGGTACAAGTACCACTCCTGCGGCTGACAGGCAGCCGCGCGGGTTGTGGGGAAGGTCAGACCTCGTCGGCCTTCCGCAGCGCGCTCCACGTCCGCGCGTCCACCACCCCGTCCGCCTCCAGCCCCTCCCGCTTCTGGAACGTCATCACCGCGTCGTGCGTCAGCGGGCCGAAGTCCCCGTCGACCTCGCCGACCGCGGTGATGCCGTGCAGATAGCGGAGCAGGCACTGCGCCTCACGGACCTGGCTGCCGCCCTCGCCCCGCTTGACGGTGAAGTCCCAGGTGCTGTTCCAGCCCGCGGTGTAGCCGACGCCGTGCTCCTCGTCCTCGTACACCGCCGGCTTCTCGCAGCTGGGCGGTGCCGCGGCGGCCGGGGGATCGTCGCGGAGAGCGTACGTCACCGCGGTCCCGCCCAGCACCGCCGTCGCCGCGAGTACCGCGACCAGCACCGGACGCCGCCACCGCCGGGGCCGCAGCCTCGGCAGGCGGGCGGAGGGGGAGGTGCCCGCGGCCTCCTCCACCCGGCGCAGCAGTGCGCCGGTGTCAGGAACCCGGGCGGCGCGCGCCGCGTGCGTGGGGGCCAGGCAGTCCCGGACGATCTCCCGCCAGGCGTCCGGGAGTTCGGGAGATAGGCGCAACTCCTCGGTACCGCACGCGTACCGCGTCGCCGCGTCCGTGCGTGCCTGAGTGCTTCCGCCCGGCAACGGGAAGGAGCCCGTGAGGACGACATGGGCGAGCACGCCGAAGGCCCAGACGTCGGCGGAGGGGCGTATGCGGGTGCCCCGCTCGTCGATCTCGGGCCACAGCAGCTCCGGTGGTGTGTAGTCGGGCGTGGCGAAGGCGGGTGCGTAGGCGTGCGTGCCCTCCAGTTCCGCCGCCATGTTGAAGTCCGCCAGCCGGACTGAACCGTCTTCCATCAGCAGCACGTTGGCGGGTTTCAGGTCGCCGTGCACCCAGCCCGCGTGGTGCAACTGGTGCAGGCCCTCGCAGATCTGGGCCAGCAGGGCCGGACCCGGCTCCGGCTGCGGGTCGTGTTCCAGTACGGCGTCCAGGGAGCACTCGGCCAGCTCCAGTACGAGCACGGTGGCGCCGTCCAGCTCCGGGTGCCCCGGGTCGTCGACCGTCAGGGTGTCGTACATCCGGATCAGCCGGGGCGCTCGCAGGCGGCCCAGCAACTCGACCTCGCGCTCGGCCAGTTCCCGCAGGTGTCGCAGCTGGCGTGGGGTGCGGGTGCCGGTGGGCAGGAACTTCAGGGCCGCCCGACGGGGCAGCTCCAGGCCCCCTTCCCCGGCGAGCCGGGCCGCGTACACGGTGGCGAAGGCGCCGGAGGCGAGGGGTTCGCGCACCTCCCACCGGCCGACGCGGTAGCCCTTCGGGACGGTGACGGCGTATGACCGGCCGGTCATCGGACCACCTCGCCGGCCGGGGTGGCCAGCACCACCAGGTCGTCCTCGCGGACCAGGTCGAAGCGGAGCGCGAGCGAGACCAGTGACTCCTTCTTGCCGTTGACGCGTTGACCGGGCGCGGCGGTGTCGGGGCCGGGGCGCAGCCGTAGTTTGAGGGTCAGGTAGTCGATGTTCCAGTACACGGCGGACCGTGTGACCGTCGGCCAGACGCCCCGCAACCGCTCCACCAGCTGCTCCACCGCCGGCAGCGACGCGTGCGGCTCTCCGCGCAGCCGGGGCTCGCACAGGGCGGCCAGCACCGCGAAGTACCGGCTGGTGCGGTCCAGAGCGAACGCCGGTGCCGTGGCGGCGCCGGGGAGTCCCCGGCGGTCGACGCTGCGGAAGGCGTGGCGTGGCGCCCACACGTCGAAGCTGAGCAGGTCTCCCGCGGCGGGCAGGACCACCCTCGAGAACTCGAACGCTACCGGGGCTTCCATACGGCCCGGCGCGATCTTGAGGTGTTCTCCCGCGCCCTCGGGGTTCTCCACCACGTAGGTCTGGTCCTCGCTGAGGTTGCTCAGCAGCCAGAAGGACCGGTGCGCTGTGATCTCTCCGGCGGCCCGGGGCACCCCTTCGTGGTCGATCAGGAGTCCGCCGTCCGTCCCGGCCCTGCCGAACGTCAGCCGTTCGCCCGCGGCGATCCTGACCTGCCCCTCCGCGCTGCCGTACATCGGTGGTACGACGATGACGCTGTACATGGAGTCGTCCCCCTCCTCCTGTGACGCCAGGGAGCGCAGCCCCCGGTCCGACGAGGGGAAGAGTATGGGACGTTCTTGAACGAGTACGAAGCATCGTGCCTGATGCAGCGCGTCTGTGAAGGGTTTGTGAGAGAAAGCGGCGGCGCTTCCACCGTGCCGGACCCGGACGACGAGGGAACCTCGGACCTCTCAGGGTCACTTCTCACCGGGCGGGGCGTACTCCTTGAGGTAGTGGGCGACGCGGGCGGCGTAGTCGCGGTACTTCGGGGGAACGCCGCCCGCGTTGTTCACCGTCTTGTACGACGTCCGGTAGGCGGCGGCGACCAGCACCCGGCGGTCGCCGCTCAGTCCGGTCTTCAGGCGCGGTTCGGCGAAGCACAGATAGCGGGCCATGGCCGGGATGGACTCGGAGGGGGTGAGCGGCGGCCTGGGGGTCTCCTTCGCGGGGACGCCGTCGGCGCGGATCCACCAGCGCAGGATGCTCGGGGTCCAGCGGGCGATGCCGTACTCGCCCTCCTTGCCCGCGTCCGGGTCGGAGAGATCGGGGTCGAAGTCGCTCTCCACCTTCAGCATCGCGGCGATGAGCGCCGGGGTGATCTCCGGCTGGACGCACTCGTGGGCCGAGTCGACGATGAGCCGCCGGTAGGCCACCGGCACGCCCTTGTCGGTGCGGAGCTCCAAGGTGCCGTAGGTGGCTGGGGTCACCTTGCGGGTCTCGCCGGCCTTGCTCCCGCCGTCGTCGCCGGGATCGGCCCAGGTGGCGACGCCGTAGCCGAGGGCGGCGACAGCGGCACCGGCCGCCAGGACCGCCATGCGGCGGGAGCGGCGGCGGGCCGGGCGCAGGCGGGGCAGGCGGAAGGAACGGTGGCCGGTGCCGGCGGCCGCCCGGACGCGGCCGAGCAGGGTCTCGCCGGAGACGCGGTCCTGGTGGGTGCGGGTCAGGCAGGCCGAGATGATCTGCCGCCAGTCGTCGGGCAGTTCGGGCGACAGGCGCAGCTCGTCGGTGCCGCGGGCGTAGGCGGCGGCCGCGTCGCGGCGGGCCGTCGGGGTCGCGCCGGGCAGCGGGAACGAGTCGGTGAGGACGAGGTGCGCGAGGACACCGAAGGCCCATACGTCGGCGGACGGGCGGATCCGGCGGCCCCGTTCGCCGATCTCGGTCCACAGGAGCTCGGGCGGGGTGTAGTCGGGAGTGGAGAACGCCGGGGTGTAGGCGTGGGTGCCCTCCAGCTCGGCGGCCATGTTGAAGTCGGCGAGGCGGACCGAACCGTCGTCCATCAGCAGCACGTTGGCCGGCTTCAGATCGCCGTGCACCCAGCCGGCACCGTGCAACTGGGCCAGGCCCTCGCAGATCTGCGCGAGCAGCGCGGGACCGGCCTCGGGCCGGGGCGCGGCGGTGAGCAGGGCCGACAGGGAGCCCCTGGCCCGCTCCAGGACGAGGACGGTGGCGCCGTCCAGTTCCGGGCGGCCCGGGTCGTCGACCGTCAGCGTCTCGTACATCCGCACCAGCCGCGGATGCCTCAGCCGCCGGTACAGCTCGACCTCCCGCTCGATCAGCTCGCGCAGATGGGTCAGCCGGCGGGGCGTGGCCGTGCCGGTGGGCAGGAACTTCAGGGCGGCCGTCCGGGGCAGCTCCGTGCTCTCCCCGGTGCGCCGGGCCGCGTACACACTGCCGAAGGCGCCGGTCGCGATGGGTTCGCGCACCTCCCAGGCGCCGACCCGGTAGCCCTTCGGCACCGGAACGGCGTAGGGCTCGGTCACCGGGTCACCCGGCCCGGCGACGGGCCCGCCAGGACGGTCAGGTCGTCCTCGCGGACCAGGTCGAAGCGGAGCGCCAGGGAGACCAGGGACTCCTTCTTGCCGTTGAGCCGCGGGCCGGTGTCCGCGCTCTCCGGGCCCGGCTTGAGGCGCAGTTTCACCGCGAGGTAGTCGATGTTCCACCGCACCGACGTGCGGGACGCGGCCGGCCAGATGGGGCGCAGGCGGTCGGCGACCTGGTCGACGGTGGGCAGCGGGGCGTGCGGGGTGCCGCGCAGGCGCGGTTCGCACAGGGCGGCCAGGACCGCGAAGTAGCGCTTGGTGCGGTCGAGGGAGAAGGCCGGAGCGGTCGTGGCGCCGTCGAGGCCGCCGGTGCCGCTCAGGTGGTCGTGGCGCGGCGCCCACACCTCCAGGGTCAGCAGGTCGCCGGCGGCGGGCAGCACGATCCGCGAGAACTCGAAGGGGATCGGCGCGTCCAGCCGCCCGGGCGCCAGCTTGACGTGTTCGCCCGCGCCCTCCGGGTTCTCCACGACGTAGGTCTGTTCGCGGCTGAGGTTGCTGAGGATCCAGAAGGCGCCGTGCGCGGTGATCTCACCGGCTCGGCGGGACACTCCGTCGTGGGTGATGTGCAGGTCGTTGTCGGGCGCCGATCGGCCGAACGTGAGGCGCTCGCCGGGCGCGAGTCTGATCTGGCTGAGGTTTCGCTCGTCCTCCGTGGTCGGCGGAGGTACCACGATGATGCTGTACAAGGTGCTCTCCCCGTGCCTGACAGCTACCACCGTCAGACTAGGGCGACGCACCAGGGCCGTGCCCCCCTCGTACGGGTGAGACACGGCCCTTGGATGTGATTGGCGCGAACTGTTCCGCCCGCCGGGTCCGTTCAGTAACGGGGGCGGTTGAACCAGGCCTTGCCGCCCGCGTTGCCGACGAACACCGCGACCAGGATGGCCAGGACGGTGTGCACCAGGCCCACGAGGATGAACGGGTAGATGCCGAGGACGGCGGTGATGATGGCGAAGACCATGATGGTGACGCGGGCGCCGTTGCCGCCGTTCTTGAACTTCGTCGCCAGGACGGCCGCGAACACCAGCCAGGCCAGGCCGAACACCACGTAGCCCCAGATCACGCCGGTCGACTGACCGACCAGGTCCTGGAAGGCGGTGTTGTCCTTGAGGGACTCGTCGTCCTTCGCGGCGTTGAGGGCCACGGCGGCGAAGGCGAAGAACGCCACGCCGAGGACCTGGAGACCGACGATGACCCACATCATCACCTTGGCCGCGTTCACCGAGCCCGGCATCGTCGTCGGCGCGGCGGGACCGCCGTAGGGGGACACCGGAGGGGCCTGCGGGTAGCCGTAACCGGGCGCCTGCCCCTGCTGCTGCGGGTAGCCGTAGCCCTGCTGCGGCTGCTGCTGCGGCTGTCCCTGGGGAGCGCCGTAGGGGTTGTTCGGATCGCCGTAGCTCATGGGGGACTTTCCTCCGTTGTTCCGTGTGCGGGGACGCGCGTGGCATCCGCACGGAGGAGAGTTCTTCAGACAGCGACCGTCCCCCCGTTGAGCTGCCCGCGGCACTTGTCAGGTCATCGTTCTTCACCACTGACTGGCTTGTCCAGCCGCATTCCCGATGTGTTGTGCAAGTGCAACATCACTGATCATGGGCGGATACGGGAGGAGGGGCCCCCTGGTGCCCGTATTGCGGCCGGATTGGAACCGTGGGCGGGTCATCCGCGAGGATGGGGCCATGACCGCCCAGATTCTCGATGGCAAGGCCACCGCAGCCGCGATCAAGTCCGATCTGACCGCCCGCGTGGCGGCGCTGAAGGAGAAGGGCGTCACGCCCGGCCTCGGCACGATCCTGGTCGGGGACGACCCCGGCAGTCAGAAGTACGTCGCCGGCAAGCATCGTGACTGCGCGCAGGTCGGCATCGCCTCCATCCAGCGCGAGCTGCCGGCCACGGCGACGCAGGAGGAGATCGAGGCGGCCGTCCGCGAGCTGAACGAGGACCCGGCCTGCACGGGTTACATCGTGCAACTGCCGCTGCCCAAGGGCATCGACGAGAACCGCATCCTGGAACTGATGGATCCGGACAAGGACGCGGACGGCCTGCACCCGATGAACCTCGGCCGTCTGGTCCTGAACGAGCCGGCTCCGCTGCCCTGCACCCCCAACGGCGTGCTGACCCTCCTGCGCCGCTACGGCGTGGAGATCAAGGGCGCGGAGGTCGTGGTGGTCGGCCGGGGTGTGACCATCGGCCGGCCGATGCCGCTGCTGCTGACCCGGCGCAGCGAGAACGCGACCGTGACCCAGTGCCACACCGGCACGCGTGACCTGTCGGCGCACCTCAAGCGCGCGGACATCATCGTCGCCGCGGCCGGTTCCGCCCATCTGATCCGCGCCGAGGACGTCAAGCCGGGCGCGGCCGTCCTCGACGTGGGCGTCTCCCGCAGCGCCGAGGGCAAGATCGTGGGTGACGTCCACCCCGACGTGGCCGAGGTCGCGGGCTGGATCTCCCCGAACCCCGGCGGAGTCGGCCCGATGACCCGCGCCCAGCTGCTCGTCAACGTGGTCGAGGCGGCGGAGCGCAGTGTCGGCTGAACGGGACGCGGGGAGCGCGGGCAGCGCCTCGGAGGCCGGGAACACGGAGAGCGTGTCGGTCACCCGGAGCGCGCAGAACGGTGCGGGCGCGGAGGGCGCCCCGGCCGGCCGGAGTGCGCAGGCCGTGCAGAGCGAGCAGGACGGGCCGAGTGCGCTCGACGGTGAAGCCGATCCGGGGGTGCGGGAGGAGGGCGAGGATCTCACCGTGCGGGACCCCGTCAGCGCGCCCGATGCCGAGGGGCGGCCGCGGCGGGTCACCCGGCGGTTTCCGTTGTTCACCAAGGACACCGCGCGGCCCGAGGGCGGTGGCCGGGCCGCGCCCGGGGACGCGTTCGCGCCGGCGCGGCAGTGGCCCGTCCTCGCCGTACTGGGGCTGGTCGGACTCGGGCTGCTGGTGACCGCGTTCGGCCAGTTCCGGCTCGGGACGCTGCTGATCGGCCTCGCCCTGCTGGGCGGTGGCGGGATGCGGTGGCTGCTGCCGGACGTCGGCATGCTCGCCGTCCGCTCCCGGTTCACGGACATCGTCACGTACGGCGTCATGGGCCTGACGATCGTCCTGCTGGCGATGATGGCGCAGCCGAATCCCTGGCTCCAGATCCCCTTCCTGAAGGACACGCTGCACTTCACGGTCACCAGCGAGTGACCGGACGGCGGTCCGTCCTCTCCCCCGAGGAAGGACGGGCCGCCGTCACGGCCAACCCTCCTGCACGGCGAAGAGCCTGTTCAACGGCTGTCAGTGTGCTGTGGCACGGAAGTGACGGTTCCGGTACTGGTTCCGGTACTTCCTCCGGCAGATTCGGCACGAAGTGGTGCAAGCACGGGGTTGGCATGGACAATCGGGACGGTTCAGGGTGTAGCACGCGCGGCTCCTGCGCTCCTGTACGCCCCCGCTCAGGGAACTGAGATCCTGAGTGGACGCATCCCTGTGGGTAGCCAGAACGGGGACTCGGCCAAGGCCGCCGACGCGCGGGGCGAACAGCGCGGGTAATAACAGCACGTACCGGGGGGAAGAGGGGGGAAGCAATGCCTCGTTGGAGGGCCTTGCCGGATGAGCTCGATCCGCAGATCAGGGAGTTCACCAGCCAGCTGCGCAGGCTCGTGGACCGCAGTGGTCTGAGCATCGCGTCGGTGGCGGACCGCACGGGCTACAGCAAGACGTCGTGGGAGCGTTATCTGAACGGCCGGCTGCTCGCGCCCAAGGGCGCGATCGTGGCGCTGGCCGAGGTCACCGAGACCAACCCGGTGCACCTGACCACCATGTGGGAGCTCGCCGAGCGCGCCTGGAGCCGCTCGGAGATGCGGCACGACATGACGATGGAGGCCATCCGGATCTCCCAGGCGCGCGCCGCGCTCGGTGAGTTCGGCGGTCAGGACTTCGGGAGCCCCTCGGCCGGTGCCAAGGGCGACGGCAAGTCGGCCTCCGCGGGGGGTGGCCAGGCGGCCCGCAGAAGCGGCAGCGCCACGGTCACGCCGGGGATCGCGGGCCCGGCCGGCGTGGCTCCGACCGTGCCGCCGCAGCCGACGGTCCCCGAGGTGCAGGACTCCACCGGCAGCGGTGTACGGGAGGACGGCGGCCGCAGTGGTTCGACCGGGGTCAACTCGTGGGGAATGGCCGGGTACCAGGGTCCGTCCCAGGGCCGCGGGGGAACGGTCGGCAAGGGAACCGGCTCCACGCCCGGTTCGGGCCACGCAACCGCCCGGACGCCGGGCGCGGGCGCGTATGGCGCACCGCCGCAGGACGCCGTCCCGGCGGGCGCCGGTGGTGTCGGCGGCACGGGCGGTTTCGGCGGTTCTGGCGGTTCTGGTGGCAAGCGGCGGACCGCGACGTTCCTCGCGGGTGTCGTGGGCGTGCTCGTGGTGATCGCCGGCGCGTTCTACCTCACCGGTGGCGGTGGTGACGACGAGGCCAAGGGCGGCACCAAGTCGCCCACGCCGACCGCCAGCACGAACCCGGATCTGCCGCCCGGCGTGAAGTGCAGCGGCGACAGCTGCACCGGCAAGGACGCGGAGAGCATGGGGTGCAGTGGTGACCTGGTGACCACGGCCGAGACCGCGACCGTCGGCACGACCGTCGTCGAGGTCCGTTACAGCGAGACCTGCAAGGCGGCCTGGGGCCGTATCACCCAGGCGGCACAGGGGGACGAGGTCCAGGTCAGCTCGGGCAAGGCGAAGCAGACCGGGAACATCACCGTCGCCGGCGACACCATCGCGTACACCCCGATGGTGTCCGTGAAGAACGCCGCCGACGCCAAGGCCTGCGCCAGGCTGGCATCCGGCCGGCAGGGCTGCACGGAGTAGGGGGACCGCCTGGCGCCTGGCGGCGCGGCTTACGGAGGGCGCCTGGCTTTCGACCCGGGGGGGCTGGGATCAGGCGGGTGTTTGGCACACCGTGGGGCGCTTCGCACCGGGGGTGCCTGGCGTGTGGCGGGTCGTCCTGCTCCTGGCGGGCGCTTGGCTTTCGGCTGGGGGAATGGAGTCCGGGGGGTCTGGCACGTGGCGGGGCGCGCGGCTTGCGGAGGGTGCTGGGCTTTCGGCCGGAGCCCCCGGGATTCGGCGGGTGATTGGCACACTGTGGGTCGCTTCGCGCCGGCGAGTGCCCGGCGTGTGGCGGGTCGTTTCGCGGAGCGCCTGGCCTCCGGCTCCGGGGAGCCTGGGATCCGGCGGTGCCTGGCGTGTGGCGGGTCGTCTTGTGCCCGGCGGGGCGTCTGGTTTTCGGCCCGGGGGGGGGGTGGGATCCGGCCGTGCCCGGTGCCCGGTGTGCGGCGGGCCGCCTGGCCCTGCCGGGCGCGCGGCACCCGGCGGGCGTCTGGCACAGCGTGGGGCGCTTCGTGTCCGGGGAACCCGTCGCTTCCGGCCGCGCCGGGCGCCAGGAAATCCCAGCAGCAGACCGGTCGTGGAACGAATTTGGGAGAGGGAGGAATGCTCGGGGGAATCGAGGGCACGCGAACCGTACCCCCACGGGAGTCCGGCTTGGTCGGTTCCCCCCCGGCGGCCGCCCTCGTCCTCCTCTCCCGGACGGGCGGCCGCCTTTTTGTACGGGTGCGGGTGAGTTGTGGGCTGGGCCACACCGACCCGGCCGTCCGGGATCCCGGATGCGCGATAGCCTGACCGCTGGATGGATCTCTTGACGCCAAGAGATCGATCAAACGTCCGGGGCAGGGACGCCCCACCGCCAGCTGTCATACGGAGAACGCCATGACCCGCACTCCCGTGAACGTCACCGTCACCGGCGCGGCCGGCCAGATCGGTTACGCCCTGCTCTTCCGCATCGCCTCCGGTCAGCTGCTCGGCGCGGACGTGCCGGTGAAGCTGCGCCTGCTGGAGATCACGCCCGCGCTGAAGGCGGCCGAGGGTACGGCCATGGAGCTGGACGACTGCGCGTTCCCGCTCCTCCAGGGCATCGACATCACGGACGACCCGAACGTCGCCTTCGACGGCACGAACGTGGGCCTGCTCGTCGGCGCCCGCCCCCGCACCAAGGGCATGGAGCGCGGCGACCTGCTGGAGGCCAACGGCGGCATCTTCAAGCCGCAGGGCAAGGCCATCAACGACCACGCCGCGGACGACGTCAAGATCCTCGTCGTCGGCAACCCGGCCAACACGAACGCCCTCATCGCGCAGGCCGCCGCGCCCGACGTACCGGCCGAGCGGTTCACGGCCATGACCCGTCTCGACCACAACCGCGCCCTGACCCAGCTCGCGAAGAAGACCGGCTCCACGGTCGCCGACATCAAGCGGCTCACCATCTGGGGCAACCACTCCGCCACCCAGTACCCGGACATCTTCCACGCCACGATCGCCGGCAAGAACGCCGCCGAGGTCGTGAACGACGAGAAGTGGCTGGCCGAGGACTTCATCCCGACCGTCGCCAAGCGCGGCGCCGCCATCATCGAGGCCCGTGGCGCCTCGTCGGCCGCCTCCGCCGCCAACGCCGCCATCGACCACGTCTACTCCTGGGTCAACGGCACCGCCGACGGTGACTGGGTCTCCATGGGCATCCCGTCCGACGGTTCGTACGGCGTGCCGGAGGGGCTCATCTCCTCCTTCCCCGTCACCACCAAGGACGGTAAGTACGAGATCGTCCAGGGCCTGGAGATCAACGAGTTCTCCCGCGCCCGGATCGACGCCTCCGTCAAGGAGCTCGAGGAGGAGCGCGAGGCGGTCCGCGGCCTCGGCCTCATCTGACCGGAGCCTCTCCGCGTTTGTGCGCAGGCCCCGTACCGGTTCCGTCCGGTGCGGGGCCTGCGGGCTTTCCGGCGCCCTTCCGGGAGCCGCCGTACCCCGCGACCACCGCCGCCGTGGCCGCCAGGACCAGCAGGGCGACCGTGCGCAGGGCCGGGGCCATGCCGCCCGAGAGGCCGTCGCGGGAGGCCAGGACCGTCCCGGTGACCGCGACGCCGAGCGCCGCGCCGATCTCCCGGGCGGCCGTGCCGAGGCCGGAACCGAGACCCGCCTGGTGGGGCGGCAGGGACGTGACGACGCCCAGGGTCAGCGTCGGCATGCACAGCCCGGTGCCCGCCGAGATGACCAGCAGCCAGCAGGCGTACACCGCGTAGGGCGTGCCCGCGCCGGCCGTCGACACGCCGAGCAGGCCGAGGCCGATGAGGGCCAGGCCGCCGCCGATGACCGGCCGGGGGTGCGCGACCCAGCGTGCCGCCAGCCTGGGCACCAGCGCCATGCCGACGATGAGCGGGACGATGGCGACGCCGGTGTGGGCGGGGCCGTAGCCCTTGACGCCCTGGAGGTACTGCGAGTTGAGGTAGAAGAGGGCGAACAGGCCGAAGAAGCCGGTCGCCATGCCGAGGGTGGCCGCGCGCAGCCGGGGTGCCGCGAAGACCCGCGGGTCGAACAGCGGGGTGCGCGAGCGCAGGGACTGGACCGTGAACAGGGCGAGGAGCAGGGCGCCCGTCGCGAACGCGAGCAGGATCCGCGGTGCGCTCCAGCCGTACTCCGGGCCCTCGATGATGCCGAAGAGGACGGCGACCAGCCCGGTGGTCAGGAGCAGGGTGCCGGCGGGGGCGAGGTGGCTGTGCGGGGAGCGGTCGGTGCGCGGGGTGGTGACGGCCACCGCGAGGGCGAGCAGCGCGGCCAGCGGGACCATCACGGCGAACAGGGCGCGCCAGGACAGGAACTGGCCGGCCAGCCCGCCGCCCAGGTTGCCGGCGAGCCCGCCGAGGCCGATCGCCAGCGTCCAGGAGGCCATGGCCCGGGCGCGTCCGTGCGGGCCGGCCAGGTGCATCAGGATCGACATCGTCGCCGGTGTGATCAGCGCGGCCCCGGCTCCCGAGACACCGCGCCCGGCGATGAGCAGCGCCGGGTCCCGGGCGAGGGCGCTGAGGCCGGCACCCGCCGCGAACAGGGCGAGCCCGGCGAGCAGGGCGCCCTTGCGGCCGTACCGGTCGCCGAGGGCGCCGGCCGGGATGAGGAGCCCGGCGAAGACGATGACGTAGGCGTCGACCGTCCACAGGATCTCGCTGGACGAGGGGTGCAGGGACGACGAACTCAACTGCGGGATCAGCAGGTTGACGGCGGCGACCATGCTCTGGGCGACCAGGACGCAGGCGCACAGGGCGAGCAGGGTCCGCCGTTTCAGGGCGTGCGGGGGCAAGGCTCCTCCCGGGGAGCTCGGTGGATGGGGGATCGCCTCGTCACCGTAGGCTCGGGCCGTACCTGTACTCCAGTGCAACCTCTGCAAGGGATCGATGCGTGTGACGCAATCAAGCGGCCTGGACCTGAATCTGCTGGTCGCCCTGGACGTGCTGCTGGAGGAGCAGAGCGTCGGCGGTGCGGCACGGCGGCTGCATCTGTCCGAGCCCGCGATGAGCCGCACCCTGGGGCGGATCCGCAAGGCTCTCGGTGACCCGGTGCTGGTGCGGGCCGGGCGGCGGATGGTGCCGACGCCGCGTGCGCTGGCCGTCCGGGCCGAGGTGAGCGCCGTGGTGGAGCGGGCCCGGGCGCTGTTCGCGCCCGCCGACACCGACCTGAGGACGGTGACCCGTACGTTCACCCTCCTCTGCCATGACGCCGTCGCCGCCGCCTGCGGCCCGGACCTCTTCGCCCGGGCGGCCCGCGACGCCCCCGGGATCCGCCTCCGCTTCCTCACCGAGAGTCATGTGGACGGGCCCTTCCTGCGCGAGGGCACCGCCGATCTGGAGGTCGGGGTGATCGACACCGTGGCGCCGGAGGTGCGGGTGGAGTCGCTGTACGAGGACCGGATGGTGGGGGTCGTACGGGCCGGGCATCCGCTGCTGGAGGGCGAGTTGACGCCCGAGCGGTTCGCCCTGGAGGCCGATCACCTGACCGTCTCCCGGCGGGGGAAGCTGCACGGGCCGGTGGACGAGGCGCTCGCCGGGCTCGGCCTGGCCCGCCGGGTGGTGGGGTCGGTGGGCACCTTCCCCGCCTCCCTCTTCGTCGTCCGGGCCACCGACCTGGCGGGTCTGATCAGCTCCTGGAGCGTGCCGCTGGCGCGGGCCCTGGGCCTGACCACCTTCGACGTCCCCCTCCGGCTGCCGCCGGTCCAGGTCGGACTGGCGTGGCACCCGCGCCACGACGCCGACCCCGCGCACGGCTGGCTCCGGGAGGCGGTGCGGGAGATTCTCGCCGAGTGGCCGGACAGCCCATAGGGGGCGTCCGCAAAGTCCCGCCTGCCCTGCGACGCCCCCCCAAGTCGCGCTGCAAGGCCCGTTCCGCGCCCGCTTTGCCCCTGCTTGACCGCATCTCCAGTGACACAGCGCACTTTCGGCCATGGATGACGCATGCATCGAGGGGAGAGGGGCAGGCGCACTCGGTCTCTTAGTGACACGTGTGTGACACAGGGGCGCTGATCAGGAACGGAAGGCGAAAGCGATCATGGCGGAAAGCAACGAACTCCAGGCGCGCAGCACCATCCACGCGGGAGGGGAATGGCGTGCGGCCGTCTCCGGCGCCACGCGCGAAATTCTCGACCCCGCGGACGCCCTGCCGTTCGCCGTGGTCGCGGAGGGTGACGAGAAGGACACCGATCTGGCGATCGCCGCCGCCCGGCGCGCCTTCGACGAGGGCGAGTGGCCACGGACGTCCGCCGCCGAGCGGGCCGCGCTGCTGCGGCGCGTCGCCGACCTGCTCGTGCGCGACCGCGAGCGGCTCGGGCTGCTGGAGGCCCGCGACGCGGGCAAGACCGTCGAGGAGGGGCGCGTCGACATCGACTGCGTCGCCGACGCCTTCCGGTACTTCGCCGACCTGGTCGCCGGCGAGTCGCCCGGCCGGGTCGTGGACGCGGGCTCGTCCGACATCCACAGTGTCGTCGTGCACGAGCCCATCGGCGTCTGCTCGATGATCACGCCCTGGAACTACCCGCTCCTCCAGGCCAGCTGGAAGATCGCCCCGGCCCTGGCCGCCGGCAACACCTTCGTCATCAAGCCCAGCGAGATCACCCCGATGACGACGATCGCGCTCATCGAACTGCTCGTCGAGGCCGGTCTCCCCGCCGGTGTGGCCAACATCGTCACCGGTCCCGGCCACTCGGTCGGCGCCCGCCTCTCCGAGCACCCCGACGTCGACCTGGTCTCCTTCACCGGCGGCCTGATCAGTGGCACCAAGGTGGCCCAGGCCGCCGCGGCCGGCGTCAAGAAGGTCGCCCTCGAACTCGGCGGCAAGAACCCCAACGTCGTCTTCGCCGACGCCTGCGCCACCGACGAAGGCTTCGACACCGCCGTCGACCAGGCCCTCAACGCCGCCTTCATCCACAGCGGCCAGGTCTGCTCGGCCGGCGCCCGCCTCATCATCGAGGAGTCCGTCCGGGACCGCTTCGTCGCCGAACTCGCCCGGCGCGCCGAGAAGATCCGGCTCGGCCGCGGCACCGAGGACGGCGTCGAGTGCGGCCCGCTGGTCTCCGAGCAGCAGCGCGCCAAGGTCGAGATGTACGTCGAGTCCGCCCTCAAGGAGGGCGCCGTGCTGCGCTCCGGCGGCAAGCGCCCCGAGCCCTCCCCGCAGCGCCCGGAGAACGGCTACTTCTACGAGCCGACCCTGCTCGACCACTGCCACCGCGAGATGCGCGTCGTGCGGGAGGAGGTCTTCGGGCCGGTTCTCACCGTCGAGACCTTCCGCACCGAGGACGAGGCCGTCGCCCTCGCCAACGACACCGAGTACGGCCTCGCGGGCGGCGTCTGGACCACCGACGCGGGCCGTGCTCGACGCGTGGCCGGCCGGCTGCGGCACGGCACCATCTGGATCAACGACTTCCACCCCTACCTGCCGCAGGCGGAATGGGGCGGTTTCGGCAAGAGCGGAGTGGGCCGCGAACTCGGTCCGGCCGGCCTCGCCGAGTACCGCGAGTCCAAGCACGTCTACCAGAACCTGGCGCCGAAGCCGGTGCGCTGGTTCGCGGGCTGACCCCCCACTGGCCCCCACTGCCCCGCCCTCAGAGCCCGTCGAGCCCGATCTCTTCGTCCCCTCTGGTTCATCCCCTCTGGAGCAAGTACGCCATGTCCCACAACCATGAGTACGACTATGTCGTGATAGGCGGCGGAACCGCCGGTTCCGTCATCGCCTCCCGCCTGACCGAGAACCCCGACGTCTCCGTCGCCGTCATCGAGGGCGGCCCCAGCGACGTCGGCCGCGACGACGTGCTGACCCTGCGCCGCTGGATGGGCCTGCTGGGCGGCGAGCTCGACTACGACTACCCCACCACCGAGCAGCCACGCGGAAACTCGCATATCCGGCACAGCCGGGCCCGGGTCCTGGGCGGCTGTTCCTCGCACAACACGCTGATCGCGTTCAAGCCGCTGCCCGCCGACTGGGACGAGTGGGAGGCCGCCGGCGCCAAGGGCTGGGGTGCGGTGCAGATGGAGGCGTACTTCGCGCGTCTGCTCAACAACATCGTCCCGGTCGACGAGCAGGATCGGAACGCCATCGCCCGCGACTTCGTCGACGCGGCCCAGGCGGCGCTGGACGTGCCGCGCGTGGAGGGCTTCAACCAGAAGCCGTTCACCGAGGGCGTCGGCTTCTTCGACCTCGCCTACCACCCCGAGAACAACAAGCGGTCCTCGGCGTCGGTGGCGTATCTGCACCCGGTCATGGACGAGCGCCCCAACCTGACGATCCTGCTGGAGACCTGGGCGTACAAGCTGGAGCTGGACGGCAACCGCGCCGAGGGCGTGCACGTGCGCACCAAGGACGGCGAGGAGATCCTCGTCAAGGCGCGCAACGAGGTCCTGCTGTGCGCCGGCGCCGTCGACTCGCCCCGGCTGCTGATGCACTCCGGCATCGGCCCGAAGACGGACCTGGAGAAGCTCGGCATCCCCGTCACGCACGACCTGCCGGGCGTCGGCGAGAACCTGCTCGACCACCCCGAGTCGGTCATCGTGTGGGAGACCAACGGCCCCATCCCGGAGAACTCCGCGATGGACTCGGACGCGGGCCTGTTCGTGCGCCGCGATGCCGAACTGCCGCACCCCGACCTGATGTTCCACTTCTACCAGATCCCGTTCACGGACAACCCGGAGCGACTGGGCTACCAGCGGCCGGAGTTCGGCGTCTCGATGACCCCGAACATCCCCAAGCCGAAGAGCCGCGGCCGGCTCTACCTGACCAGCGCCGACCCCGAGGTCAAGCCCGCCCTGGACTTCCGCTACTTCACCGACGAGGACGACTACGACGGCCGCACCCTCGTCGACGGCATCAAGATCGCCCGCGAGATCGCCAAGACCGAACCGCTGGCCGGCTGGCTCAAGCGCGAGGTGGCCCCCGGCCCGGACGTCACCGGCGACGAGGAGCTCGGCGAGTACGCCCGCAAGGTCGCCCACACCGTCTACCACCCCGCCGGCACCTGCAAGATGGGCGACGCCGACGACCAGCTGGCCGTCGTCGACCCCGAGCTGCGCATCCGCGGCCTGGAGGGCATCCGCATCGCCGATGCCTCCGTGTTCCCCACCATGACCACCGTGAACCCGATGATCGGCGTGCTCATGGTCGGGGAGCGTGCCGCCGAGCTGATCGGTGGTGGTGCCAAGTGACCGCGACCCTCGAACCCCCCACGGAGCAGACCATGGACACCACCCCCGTCTTTTCGGTGGAGGGCCTGTGGAAGGTGTTCGGCCCCAAGGCCGACCGCGTTCCCGCCGACCCCGAGCTCACCGCCCTCGACCCGGCCGAGCTGCGCGCCCGCACCGGCTGCACGGCCGCCGTCCGGGACGTCAGCTTCGACGTGCGCAAGGGCGAGGTCTTCGTCGTCATGGGCCTGTCCGGCTCCGGCAAGTCCACGCTGGTGCGCTGTCTGACCCGGCTGATCGAGCCGACGGCCGGCACCATCGCCATCGACGGCGAGGACGTCCGCGCCATGGACCGCTCCCGGCTGCGCGAACTGCGCCGCCACCGGGCCGCCATGGTCTTCCAGCACTTCGGCCTGCTGCCGCACCGCACAGTCCTCGACAACGTCGCCTACGGCCTGGAGATCCAGGGCATGGGCAAGGCCGAGCGGCGCGAGCGGGCCGCCGAGGTCGTCGCCAAGGTCGGCCTGGAAGGTATGGAGCACCGCCGCCCCGGCCAGCTCTCCGGCGGCCAGCGGCAGCGCGTCGGCCTCGCCCGCGCGCTCGCCGTCGACCCGGAAGTCCTGCTGTTCGACGAGCCGTTCAGCGCGCTCGACCCGCTCATCCGGCGTGAGATGCAGGAGGAGGTGATCCGGCTGCACCACGAGGAGGGCCGCACGATGGTCTTCATCACCCACGACCTCCAGGAGGCCCTCAAGCTGGGCGACCGCATCGCCCTGATGCGCGACGGCCAGGTCGTCCAGCTCGGCACGCCCGAGGAGATCGTGGGCTCGCCCGCCGACGACTACGTCCGCGAGTTCGTCCGGGACGTCCCGCGCGAGCAGGTCATGACCGTCCGTACGGCCATGCGCCGCCCGTCGGCGGACCAGGACGACAGCGGACCGGCGGTCCGGCCCGAGGCGACGGTCTCCGAGGCGATCGAGGCGGTGGCCCGCGCCGGCGCACCGGCCCGTGTCATGGAGGAGGGCCGCTGCGTGGGCATGGTCGACTCCGACACACTGCTCGGCGTCGTCGCCGGCACGGAGCAGCAGGCCCCGCCGGGGACCGAGCAGCCCAAGGAGGCGGTGTGATGGCGACCATCACCGCGTCCCCGACCCGTATCGGTTTGCCCGGCCTCCTCAGGCACCCGGCTGTTCGCAAGCTTCTCTTCCTGGCCCTCGCGGCAGCGATCCTCGTGCCGCTGGCCGCCTCCCGCTGGGCGAGCGGCGCCTGGCCCGGCGCGCTGACCGTCGACGTCTCCGAGCCGCTCGCCAAGGCCAGCGACTGGATCATCGACAACCGCGACAGCCACCCGCTGTTCCTGTACTTCTTCGGCCACGTCAGCAACGTCGTCGTGATCGCCGTACGGGCCGTCTACCTCACCCTCCTGGCCATCGGCTGGGCGGGCGTCACGGCCCTGGGCGCGCTGGTCGCCTGGCGTGTGGCGGGCGTCCGGCTGGCGCTCGGCACGGCCGTCGCGTTCCTCGCCTGCGGCCTGCTCGGCATGTGGGTGCCGACCATGCAGACGCTCGCCCTGATGGTCGTCGCGGTCGTCGCGTCGGTCGTCGTCGGCATGCTGCTCGGGCTCGCCGCCGGTCTTTCCGACCGGATGGACCGCGTTCTGCGCCCGGTCCTGGACACCATGCAGGTGCTGCCCGCCTTCGCCTACCTGCTGCCGGTCGTGCTGGTCTTCGGCATCGGCGTCCCGGCGGCAGTCCTGGCCACCGTCATCTACGCCGCTCCGCCCATGGCCCGCCTGACCTCGCTCGGTCTGCGCGGCGCCGACAAGGAGGTGCTGGAGGCCGTCGAGTCGCTCGGCTCCACCGCACGGCAGCGGCTGCTGACCGCCCGGCTCCCGCTGGCCCGCAAGGAACTCCTGCTCGGCGTCAACCAGACGATCATGATGGCGCTGTCCATGGCCGTCATCGCGGCCGTCATCGGCGCGGGCGGTCTCGGTGACCGCGTCTACCAGGCGCTGGCCTCGGTCGACGTGGGCGCCGCGCTCGCCGCCGGTATCCCGATCGTGCTGCTGGCCGTCGTCCTGGACCGCGTCACCGGCGCGGCGGGGGAGCGGCTCGGCGCCGACCCGGAGCCCCGCAGCGGACTCGGCTGGCTCCTCGCCCTCATCGGCGTGGTCGCCGTGGCGGTCGCCGGGCGTTTCACGGGCCGGCTCGACTGGCCCGAAGCCTGGATCGTCGGCATCGCCGAGCCCGTCAACCGTGTCGTCGACTGGATGACCGCGCACCTGTACTCCGGCGTCCCCGTCATCGGCGGCACCGCCGACTGGGCCGGCCACTTCACCACCTGGGTCCTCGACCCGGTGCGCGCCGGCCTCCAGTGGCTGCCCTGGTGGTCGGTCCTGCTGATCGTCGCCGCCCTGGCCTGGGTGATCGGCACCTGGCGCACCGCGCTCACCGCCGTCCTCGCCATGTCCGCGATCGGCGTCCTCGGCGTCTGGAAGCCGTCGCTGGACACGCTGTCGCAGGTCCTCGCGGCCGTCGCCGTCACCCTCGTCGTCGGCTTCGCCACCGGCATCGCGGCGGCCCGCAGCGACCGCCTGGAGCGGCTGCTGCGCCCGGTCCTGGACGTCTTCCAGACGATGCCGCAGTTCGTGTACCTGATCCCGGTCGTCGCCCTGTTCGGCGTCGGCCGCGCCCCGGCCGTCGCGGCCGCGATCGTCTACGCGCTTCCGGCCGTCGTCCGCATCACCACCCAGGGCCTGCGCCAGGTCGACCCGGCCGCGCTGGAGGCCTCCGGCTCGCTCGGCGCGACCAGCTGGCAGCAGCTGCGGCAGATCCAGCTCCCGCTGGCCCGCCCGGCCCTGCTGCTCGCCGTCAACCAGGGCCTCGTCCTGGTCCTCGCCGTCGTCGTCATCGGCGGCCTGGTCGGCGGTGGCGCGCTCGGCTACGACGTCGTCTTCGGCCTCGCCCAGGGCGATCTGGCGACCGGTCTGGTGGCCGGCGCGGCGATCGTCTGCCTCGGCCTGATGCTCGACCGGGTGACCCAGCCCACCGAACGCCGCGCGAAGAAGGGAGCGTGACATGCGAGTCCGCAATACGGCCCTGGTCGCCGCTCTGAGCTCCCTGGCGCTGCTCACCGGCTGCGGCGCCGCCGACATGACCAAGCAGGCCTCGCCCTTCGCCAACGCGCAGGGCGCCAAGACCGTGACCCTCTCCGTGCAGTCCTGGGTGGGCGCCCAGGCCAACGTGGCCGTCGCCCAGTACATCCTGGAGCACGAGCTGGGCTACCGCGTCGACACCGTCCAGGTCGACGAGGTGCCCGCCTGGGACGCCCTCAGCCAGGGCCGCGTCGACGCGCTCCTGGAGGACTGGGGCCACCCCGAGCAGGAGCAGCGGTACGTCAAGGACAAGAAGACGATCAGCCCGGGCGGCGAACTCGGCGTCACCGGCCACATCGGCTGGTTCGTCCCGACGTACCTCGCCAAGCAGCACCCGGACATCACGAACTGGAAGAACCTCAACAAGTACTCCCACCTGTTCCGCACCCCGGAGAGCGGCGACAAGGGCCAGCTGATGGACGGTTCGCCGTCCTACGTCACCAACGACAAGGCGCTGGTGAAGAACCTGAAGCTGGACTACCAGGTGGTGTTCGCCGGGTCCGAGGCGGCGCAGATCACCCAGATGAGGCAGTTCGCCAAGGAGAAGAAGCCCTTCCTCACCTACTGGTACACGCCGCAGTGGCTCTTCAAGAAGGTCCCCATGACCGAGGTGAAGCTGCCGCCGTACAAGGAGGGCTGCGACGCCGACCCGGAGAAGGTCGCCTGCGCCTACCCGCACACGCCGTTGCAGAAGTACCTGAACTCGGGCTTCGCGAAGAACGGCGGCAAGGCGGCGGCCTTCCTGAAGAAGTTCAAGTGGACGACCGAGGACCAGAACGAGGTCTCCCTGATGATCGCCGACAAGAAGATGACACCGGAGGAGGCGGCGAAGAAGTGGGCGGACAGCCACAAGTCCACGTGGAAGAAGTGGCTGTCCTGAGCGTCCCTACGGTCGCAGGCCTTCGGCGATCTCCCGCAGGGCCCGGGCGGCCCGCCGCTGGAGTCCCGGCCCGAAGGTGATCCGGGTGGCCCCTCGTGCGCCGAGTTCGGCGGGCGAGGGGCCTTCGCCGACCGGGACGCCCACGTTGATCGGCCCCTGGATCCCGGCCCGCAGCAGCGGCAGCACGTCCGGCGGGGCGCCGATCGGGTACACGCAGTCGGCGCCCGCCGCGACGTACAGCGCGGCCCGTTCGACGGCCCGTTCGGGATCGGCGACCCCGCAGGCGAAGGTGTCCACACGGGCGTTGACGAAGAGCCGGCCACCGGCCGCCTCCCGCACCTCGGCCAGCCAGTCGGCGTGCGCACGCGGGTCCTTGAGCACCCCGCCCTCGGAGTCCTCCAGGTTGCAGCCCACCGCCCCCACTTCCAGCAGCCGCTCCACGAGTTCCTTCGGCGCGAGCCCGTACCCGCCCTCCACGTCCGCCGACACCGGCACGTCGACGGCCCGGACGATCCGGGCGACCGCCGCGAACATCTCGTCGGCGGGGACCTGCCCGTCCTCGTAGCCGAGGGAGGCGGCGACCCCGGCACTGGGCGTGGCGAGCGCCGGGAAACCGGCCTCGGCGAACACCCGGGCGCTGGCCGCGTCCCAGGGCCCGGGCAGCACGAGGGGATCGCCGGGCGCCCGGTGGTGGTGGAGGGCGCGGAACGTGTCTGCCTTACTCATGGCGTGTAACCCCCTGGCGGAATCCGGCGACCGACCATCACCCGGTTCCAGTTGTTGATGGCGACGACCAGGCCGATCAGATGGGCCAACCGGGCCTCGTCGAAGTGCTTCGCGGCCCGCTCGTACACCTCGTCCGGCACAAAGCCGTCCGTCAGGACCGTCACGGCCTCCGTCAGCGCGAGTGCGGCCCGCTCCCGCTCGTCGAAGACATCCCCGGCCTCTTCCCAGGCCGCCAGCAGATCGAGCTGCTTCTCGCTCACGCCGTGCTCGCGGGCGATCGCGAGATGCATGTCCAGGCAGAACGCGCAGTGGTTGAGCTGCGAGGCGCGGATCACGACGAGTTCGGCCAGGGCCGGGTCACCGAGGCCCTTCTTCGCTGTGGCACTCAAAGCCGACATGGCCCGGGCGACCGCCGGGTCGAGCGCCCGTGTCCGAGCCGTCACTTGTACTGGCCCGGCTGGTAGTGCCCCGGCGCCATCCGGCAGGTCACCCCGAACCGGTTCCAGGCGTTGATCGTCGTGATCGCGGCGATGAGCTGCGCCAGCTCGGCCTCCTCGAAGTGCTTGGCCGCGTTCTCGTACACCTCGTCCGGCACGAAACCGTCCGTCAGGACCGTCACGGCCTCCGTCAGCTCCAGGGCCGCGAGCTCCTTCGCGGTGTAGAAGTGCCGCGACTCGTCCCAGGCGCTGAGCTGCACGATCCGCTCGACGCTCTCGCCCGACGCGAGGGCGTCCTTGGTGTGCATGTCGACGCAGAAGGCGCAGTGGTTGATCTGGGAGGCGCGGATCTTCACCAGCTCGTAGAGCTTGTGGTCGAGGCCCTGCCGGGCGGCGATCTCCAGCCGGACCATCGCCTTGTAGACCTCGGGCGCGTGCTTGGCCCAGTCCAGGCGGGCGGGCTGCTCGGGGGCGTATTCCTCGGTCGTAGTGATCGTCGTGTCAGGGGTATGCGTCGTCATGCCCTCGACCCTAGGAAGGAAGCAGCCCAGGAGTATGGTCCATTTCCATGGCGGAACAGTGGGCCACTTTGGGTATCGACCTGCACCTGGAGCCGACCGGCCCAGGTCTGCGCCGGGGGCTGACCGACGCCCTGCGCGAGGCGGTGCGCTCCGGCCGGCTGGCCCCCGGCACCCGGCTGCCCTCCTCCCGCGCGCTCGCCGCCGACCTGGGCATCGCCCGCAACACGGTTGCCGACGCCTACGCCGATCTGGTCGCCGAGGGCTGGCTCGCCGCCCGGCAGGGTTCGGGGACCCGGGTCGCCGATCGGACGGTGGTCCCGCCGGCGGGTACGGCACCCCACGCCCGCGACCGCGGCCGCCCCGCCTACGACCTCCGCCCCGGCAGCCCCGACCTGGCCTCCTTCCCGCGTGCGGAGTGGCTCAAGGCCGCCCGCCGCGCCCTGACCGCAGCGCCCCACCACGCCCTCGACTACGGCGACCCCCGCGGCCGCCCCGAGCTGCGCGCCGCGCTCGCCGGCTACCTCTCACGGGCCCGGGGCGTACGCGCCGAGCCCGAACGGATCGTGGTGTGCGCCGGATTCGCGCACGGGCTGAAGCTGCTCGGCACGGCCCTGCGGGCGCGCGGGGCACGGACGGTCGCCGTCGAGTCGTACGGCCTCGATGTGCACTGGAGGCTCCTGGCCGCGTCCGGTCTGCACACGGTCCCGTTGCCTTTCGACCGGCTGGGCACCGACCCGGGCGCGTTGTCCGCCGCCGACGCGGTCCTCCTCACGCCCGCCCACCAGTTCCCCATGGGCGTCCCCCTGCACCGCGACCGCCGCACGGCCGTCGTGGACTGGGCGCGCCGCACCGGCGGGCTGGTGCTGGAGGACGACTACGACGGCGAGTTCCGCTACGACCGTCAGCCCGTGGGCGCGCTCCAGGGCCTGGACCCCGACCGGGTGGTCTACCTGGGCACCGCGAGCAAGTCCCTGGCACCCGGGCTGCGGCTGGCCTGGATGGTGCTGCCGCCGGGCCTCACGGAGGAGACCGTGGCGGCCAAGGGCGGGGTCGACACCTGCGGGGTGCTGGACCAGCTGACCCTGGCGGAGTTCCTCACGTCCGGGGCCTACGACCGCCATGTCCGCGCGACCCGCCTGCGCTACCGGCGCCGCCGGGACGCCCTGGTCGCAGCCGTCGCGGACCGGACGTCCGAAGCCCGGGTCACCGGCATCGCGGCCGGCCTGCACGTCCTGCTGCGGCTGCCGTCCGGCACCGAGCAGTCGGTGCTCCAGGCGGCCCACTGGCAGGGCCTGGCGGTCCACGGACTCACCCGCTACCGGCACGCCGCCTCGGTCGCCGAGCCGGCCGACGCCCTGGTCGTCGGCTACGGGACACCGCCGGACCACGCGTGGTCGGGGGCGCTGGACGCGCTGTGCGCGGTTCTGCCCGGATAATCGCTCGAATTCCTCACCGGAATGCCGTTCAGCGGATATGGTCACCCCATGAGCGAAAGCACTTCCCTGCCCCGTGTGGCCCTGAAGAAAATAACCCCCGACGTATCCGCTGCAATGGCCTCCCTGCACACCGCCGCCGTTTCCGCGGCCCAGGACGCCAAACTCGAACCGGAACTGCTGGAACTGGTCAGGATCCGCGCCTCGCAGATCAACGGCTGCGCGTTCTGCATCGACATGCACACCAGGGACGCTCGCGGCCAGGGCGAGACCGAGCAGCGCATCTACGCCCTGAACGCCTGGCGGGAGACGCCGTTCTTCACCGAACGCGAGCGCGCGGCACTGGCGTTGACGGAGGCGGTGACGCTCGTCCACGACGGTCGCGTCCCGGACGCGGTGTATGCCGAGGCGGCCGGGGTGTTCGACGAGAACCAGATCGCGGCGCTCATCTGGTCGGCCACCGTCATCAACGCGTACAACCGGATCGCGATAGCGACGCGTATGGTGCCGAAGAGCTGAAGAATAATTGAGGCAGCCAGCGGAAAACGCGCCGGGTCGAATTCGACCCGGCGTCACTGTTTCCTCGCTGTTTCCTCGATTCAGCCGTCCGGTAGCGGCTCCATGAGGCCGTCCAGCCAATTCCGCCATTCCCCGGCCCGCCCCGCCGGAGGCACCCGCATCGGCCGCCCGATCCAGCTCGTCACGGGCCGGATCCCGTGCAGCGCGTTCACCAGCCACACCTCACGGCCGTCCAGCTCGGCCACGGACCGCTCCCGGTGTGCGATCCGGATCCCGGACCGCAGCGCCCGCTCCTGGACCAGCCCGGCCGTCACACCCGGCAGGACGGGCAGCCGGGGCGGAGGCAGGCACAGGGCGTCGTCCTCCCACCACAGCACGCCGGCGGTGGCGGACTCCAGCACCGTGCCCGAGGGCGCGATCAGCACCGCCTCCTCCGCGCCCTCGCCGGCGGCCCGGCGGCGCACCCGGGCCAGGGTGTCCAGGTCCGGGCCCTTGCGGCGGGGCACGGTACGCGGATCGGACTGGCCCGCCGCCCACAGGCGCACCCCCGTGCCGAGCGGCGGAGCGGGCCGCAACAGCAGCCGCAACTCCAGGGAACCCGCCGCGAGTTCCACCCGCGGAAACCACGCACCCGTGCGCGGCAGCAAGGCGGTCACGTCCTGCCAGAACGCGACGAGCCGGCGTGGCTCCGGTCCACCGCAGTCACCGCAGGCCCGCGCGAACCGCTCCCGGTGCCGGGCATAGGCCCGCACCCGGCCGCCGCGCACCAGCCACGAGTCCGCGACGAGCAGCCGACCCCCGGCCGTCCGGTCCGGGGCCGGGGCCAGGCCACGGCCGGGCGTCCACGTCCACAGGCCTTCCGCCACCGCCGGTCTTGTCACCAACAGCCTCCTCAGTACTTGCGTCCCGCGACGGCCGGTGCCCCGTGCCGGGGTCCGTACGGCGCGTGCTCCAGCCATGACCCGCACCACGGCAGCACCGGCGCAAGTGCCGCCGCCGCACGCTGTCCGACCCGGACGATCCGGCGGCGCGGCCGCAGATGGTCCAGGGCGGCACCGGCGGCGGCGCTGTTGAACAGGGCCGCCGCCCGCCGCACCTCGGCGAACCCGGCGACCGCCTCGCCGGTCACGGCGGCGATCGCCTCGGCGGCGGCCGCCGCGTCCGCGATCCCGCTGTTCATGCCGCGTGCCCCGAACGGCGGGAAGAGATGTGCCGCCTCGCCGGCCAGCAGCACCCGCCGGTGCGGATCGGTGAACGAGGCCGCCACCTTGCGCAGGAAGCGGTACGTCGACACCCACAGGACCCGCTCGCCGTAGCCGTCCCCGACGACCGAGGGCAGCCAGCGCCGTACGGCCTCCTCGGTGCCGAACTCCTCCTGCCGGTCGTCGTCCCGGCACTGGAGGTCGACCTGGAAGCCCCCGGTGAACGGCACGCGCATCACGCTGCGCCCGCCCACCCCGGGATGCTCGTAATGGAAGACCCGCTCCAGCGGCAGCTCCGCGCCCGGCACGTCGGCGACGTCCACGACGACGTGGAAGCCCTCGCCGTGCGTGCCCTCCAGGGCGATGCCCAGCTCGCGCCGGACCGTGGAACGGGCCCCGTCGGCGGCGATCGCGAACGCGCCGGCCCACACCCGGCCGTCCTCACCCGTCAGCCGGACCTCCGTCTCCGTGGTGCTCACGCCCGTCACGCGCGCGCCCCACACGAACTCCACCCCGGCCTGCGCACAGGCCGCCCGCAGGAACCGCTCGGTGTCCGTCTGGCGAAGGCTGGTGAAAGGCGGCGGGCCGGACGGGGGCGGGAACGTGCGGGCGTAGACCTCACGTCCCCGGTAGAGGGTGCGCCTGGTGTGCCAGGTCCGCCCGTACGAGGTGATCTCGGCGGCGAGGCCGGGCCGCATCGCGTCCAGCAGGCCGAGGGTCTCGCGGTGCACGAACAGGGCCCGGCTGCCGGGCCGTTCCCGGTCCTCCGGCTCCGCCTCCAGCAGGACGGCGGGCAGGCCGTGCGCCCGCAGCGCGAGAGCCGCCGACAGGCCCACGGGACCGGCGCCCACGACGAAGACCGGGGTCATGCCCGGACGCCTTCGGTGAGCATCCGGGCGATCTCCACCCGCTTCACCTTCCACGTCGCGGTCATCGGCAGGTCCTCGAACCGCCACTGCCGCGGCTCGGCCATCGCCGGCAGCCCTGACGTGGCCCGCCGCCAGCGCTCCGGGTCCAGGGGCCGCTCACCGCGCACGCACACCACCGGCACCGGTTCCCGGTCCGCGCCCGGCACGATGACGACCTCGCGCAGCTCCTCCAGCCGGGACATCAGCGTGTCCTCGACCTCCAGATTGCTGTGCACGGCGTCGATCTGGTCGACTTCCCGGTCGATCAGATACAGCGCCCCCAGGCGGCTCCGGTAGCCCATGTCGCCCATCTCCCACCAGCCGTCGGTGAGCTGACGGCCGTAGCGCTCCGGCATGCCGAGGTAGGTGAGGATCCGGCCCCGGGTACGGGCCTCGATCCGGCCCGGCGTGCCGGGCGGCACCCGCCCGCCCCCCGCGTCGGTGACCCGGACCCGGGTGAAGCCCGGTATCCCGAACCCGACCCGGCGGCCGTCCGCGCGGGCCGCGCTGCGCCGGGTCACCACCTGGAACGCCACCGGGCCCGTCTCGCTCTGCCCGTACAGCTGGACCAGCCAGGGCGTACGGCGCCGTGAGGCGCCCAGCAGCCGCCGTACGGTGCGCGGATGGATCGCGTCGAACGTCGAGCCGTACGCCCGGACCCGGGACAGCGGCGCACCGGGCGCGTCGGCCAGCTCCTCCCACAGCACGAACGTGTTGGGGTGCGTCTCCACGATGCCGGGCCGGTGCCGGACCAGCAGCGGTCCCACCGCGGCCGGATCCGGGTCGGTGATCAGCACGAGCGGGCTGCCGAAGTGCAGCAGGACGCCGAGCAGATGGTAAAAGCGCGAGTGCACGAACGACATGTGCAGCGCCGCCGGCTCGCCCCGCGTGGGCCAGCCCATCGCCTGCTGCGGCACGAGCCGGTTCCACATGGTGTGCGCGCAGTGCACGGCCAGTTTGGGGACGCCGGTGGTGCCCGAACTGTGGGTGATCAGGGCGGGTTCACGGGGGTGCAGCCGGACCGGCGGGGGAGGCTCGGCGCCGGCGTACTTCGCCAGGGGCTCCGCCCCGGCCGCGTCGTCCACGCAGAGCGTCCGCCGCACGAGCCCGGACAGGGCGAGCTCCCGCAGGCCGTCCAGGGTGGCGCTGTCGGTGATCAGCCAGGGCCGGCGCAGCCGTTCGAGGAGCTGCCCGGCCACCGCGGGGGCCAGCGCGGGCGACAGCAGCACCGGCACGGCGCCGATACGGGAGACGGCGCAGGTCAGCAGCATGATGTCGACGTTGTCCGCCTTGTGCACGACGACCTGCTCCGAGGGCCGCACCCCGGCGTCCCACAGCCGGCCGGACAGGTCCTCGACCAGGTCGGCCAGCACGGTGTAGCTCAGGTCGACCCCGAGGGAGGGGGCGACGTCCAGCGGCCGGTCCAGGGTGACGAAGACGGCCCCGTGCCGGTCGGCCGCACGCCGGAAGACCGGTCCCAGGTAGAAGCCGCGGTCGGTCAACAGGGGTGCTCGCATGGGGTCGTTCCTCTCTGCGGGGTTCACCAGGCGCCCCGTCGCACCAGATGGCGGCGCAGCTTCCCGGTAGGGGTGCGCGGCAGCGACGGGACGAAGCTGACGCTGCGGGGGACCTTGAACGCGGCGAGGCTCTCCCGCGCCAGGCCGACGAGTTCGTCCGCCAGGCCGTCCCGCACCGGCGGGGCGGGGACCACGAAGGCTCGCAGCCGGCTCGCGCCCCGCCCGTCGGGCACCGCCGCGACCGCCACCTCCCGCACCGCCGGATGGCCGCGCAGCACGGCCTCCACCTCCAGCGGGGAGACGGTGATGCCGCCGACCATCTCCATGTCGTCGGCCCGGCCCAGGTGCCGGTAGGAGCCGTCCGGTTCGCGGCACGCCCGGTCGCGGGTGGCCAGCCAGCCGCCGACCAGGGTCCGGGCGGTCTCCTCGGGCCGGTTCAGATAGCCGGGCGTCACCGTCGGCCCGCGCACCCACATCTCGCCCTCCTCGCCGTCCGGCACCGGGTGGCCGTCGCGGTCCCGCAGCTCCACCTCGAAGCCGGGGACGGGACGGCCGACGGTGCCCGGGTGGTTGTGGGCGAAGCCGTTGGCGCAGAACGCGTGACCGGCCTCCGTGGAGCCGATCTGCTCCAGCACGGGAGCCCCGAGCAACGCGGTCACCTGCCCGGCGAGCCCCTCCGGCAGCCCCTCGCCGGCCGACACCGCGGCCCGCACCGAGGCGAAGCAGCCCTCGTGCCCGTTGCCCCGCTCGGCCACCAGCGCGGCGTACGCGGACGGCACGGAGTACAGCAGCGTCACCCGGTGCCGGGCGACGAGTTCGTCGATGGTCGCCGGGGTGGGACGCCGGTCCACCAGCACCGCGGACGAGCCGGAGAAGAGCGGGAAGACGAAGGCGTTGCCGAAGCCGTAGGCGAAGAACAGCTTCGACACCGACAGGGTGACGTCCTCCGCCGTGATGCGCAGCACCCGCCGGCCGACCAGGTCGTGGTACGTCCGTGGGTCGCCGTGCGTGTGCACGACGCCCTTGGGGCGGCCCGTGGTGCCGGAGGTGTACTGGACGTAGAGCGGGGTGTGCGCGTCGACCTGGTGGGCGGGCGCGGGCTCGGCGGCGGGGGCGAGCGCCATGAGCTGGTCGGCACCCAGGCGGGCCCGCTCGGTGAACCGCTCCTCCAGGCCCGGCCCCGTCACACAGAGCCCGGCCCCGGTGTCCTCGGCCAGGAACGCGTGGTCGGACGCGGGGAGTTCGGGGTTGACCAGGACCGCGACGGCGCCGAGACGGGCGGTGGCGAGGAAGGCCGTCACCCAGGCGAGGGAGTCGGGCAGCGCCAGCAGCACACGGTCCCCGGCGCGCACCCCGTGCCCGGCGAGCACGGTTGCCGCCCGGGCCGCGAGGTCGTGCACCTCGCCGTGGGTCCAGGCCCGGTGCCCCTGGTGGAAGGCGGTCCGCCCGCCCCACCCACGCCGCTCGGCGAGCTCCGCCAGCTGGGCCGCGAGGTTCCCGGGCGCCTCGGCCTCGACGGGGTGCAGCACGACCTGCGGACTGGTCATCGCCGGGCCTCCTCGGCCGCCCCGGCCCTGTCCCCCGGCGGGGCCTGCTGCTGGATCCGGTCGGCCGTGTGCTGGTGCAGGGCCCGCATCGGGGCCGCCGTCTTCAGCAGCATCTCCTCGTACTCCGCGTCCGGATCGGAGCCGAGGACGATCGCTCCGCCCGCACCCAGATGCATCTGGCCGTCGGCGAACACGGCGGTACGGATGACGATGCTGAGATCCGCACCGCCGCCACAGCCGAAGTAACCGAGGGCGCCGGAGTACACGCCCCGGGCCTCGGACTCCAGCGAGTCGATGATCTCCAGCGTGCGCAGCTTCGGCGCGCCGGTCATCGACCCGCCGGGAAAACAGGCCCGGACACAGTCCACCGCGTCCGTGCCCGCCCGCAGCCTGCCCTCCACGGTCGAGACGAGCTGGTGCACGGTGGCGTACGTCTCCGTGGCCATGAGCTTGGAGACCCGCACCGACCCCGTCCGGCACACCCGCCCCAGGTCGTTGCGGAGCAGATCGACGATCATCAGGTTCTCGGCCCGCGTCTTGGCGTCCGACGCCAGCGCGTCCCGCAGCCGGGCGTCCTCCTCCGGCCCGTCGCCCCGGGGAGCGGTCCCCTTGATGGGCCTGGCCTCGGCGGTGCCGTCCCGCCCGATGCGCAGGAACCGCTCGGGCGAGGACCCGGCCACCTCCAGCTCCCCGAATCTCAGGAAGGCCGCGTACGGGGCCGGGTTGTCGCGGCGGAGTGTCCGGTAGAACTCGAACGCGTCGGGCGGTGCGGTCAACCGGGCGGCGTTGGTCAGGCAGACCTCGTAACTGGTGCCCGCCCGCAACTCCCGCTTGCACGCCTCGATGTCCGCGAGATACGTCGCCCGGTCGCGCACCAGCCACGGCTCGGCGGCGCCGGGGTCCGCAGGGGCCGGTGGCACGGGCAGGGGCGGCCGCTCCGTCGCCACGCAGGTGAGATCGGCCAGCGCGCTCTCCAGCCATTCGGAGGCCTCCCGAGCGGCCTGCGGGGTGTCCTCCGCCAGGCAGACGGCGTACGTGAAGCCCTCCTGGTGGTCCACCGCGATCACCCGGTCGGCGAACAGCCAGGCGGCGTCCGGGACCGGGGAGCGGTGACGGTTGGGCGACCCGCAGTCCGCCTTCACCTCATAGCCGAAGTAGCCGACGTAGCCCCCCGTGAAGTCGAACGGCAGCCCGGTCGCGTCCACCCGTCGGCTGGTCAACTGCCGCTTGAGGTAGTCGAAGGCACTGGCCGCGACCTTCCGCACCGGCCGCCCCGCCCGCTCGATCTCACAGCGCCCGCCGGCGACGTCGTACCGCACGAACTCGGCGAGCGGCCCGCTGTCGTCCCCGAAGAACGAGAACCGCGACCGACCCGGCTCCACCAGCGAACTGTCCAGCCAGAAGGCACGCGAGGATCCCGCGTACATCCGCGTGAAGGCCGCCTCGGCATCCACCGCACCACCGATCCGCCGACTGTGCAGCCGGTATCCGACGCGCTCGGGGCGACGGGGGCGGGGGATGGTGGCGCTGGGCGGGGCGACCGCGTCGGACGGGGCGGGGGTGATGGACAGATCGGCCCCGGCGCGCGGCTTCCGCCCCGCGGACGGGGCGGCCTCACCGGACATCCCGGCGCCGACGGACGGATCGGCGGCGGCGGACGGATCGGCGCCGACGGACGGATCGGCCGCGCCGGACCAACCGGACCCTGCGGAAGCACCGGTGGATGGACCAGCACCGGATGCCGGCACGGCCCCGCCGGACCACATGGGCCCGTCGGACGCCCCACCCGACTGGATCGCCGCTGCCCGGCGCGCGGCCGCAGGCCGACGGTCCGCCGCCGAGGACCGGGAGACGCCCGCCTCGCACTCCGGTACCACCACGCGGCGCCGGGCCGGGGCCTCGTGCGACGGCACCGCCGTGTTCTTCGTCCGCAGTTTGCCGACCCGCTCCGCGGTCAGGTTGCGGAAGTTCACGAGCATGCGATGGCCGAACTCCGTGAGGACGGACTCCGGGTGGAACTGCACGCCCCACAGCGGCCGGCTTCGGTGCCGCAGTCCCATCAGGACGCCGTCCTCCGCCCAGGCCGTGGCCTCCAGCATCTCCGGCAGCGGCTCGAGCACGGACAGCGAGTGGTAGCGGACGGCGGTGAAGTTCTGCGGCAGGCCCTGGAACAGGTCGCGTTCGTCATGCCGGATCGTGGACAGGTGCCCGTGCCGCGGCTCCGGAGCGGGCCCCACCACCCCGCACTCCCCGAGCGCTATGCCCTGATGGCCGAGACACACGCCGAGCACGGGAAGCGGGGAGGTCGCGAGCAGCCTGGCCGCGATGCCGAAGTCACGCGCGTGGGCCGGGTGTCCCGGGCCCGGGGACACCACCAGGTTGTCGAACTCCCGGAGATCCGGAAGCCCGTCGACGGCGGCGTCGTTGCGGACCACCACCGGCTCCTCGCCGTTGACCTCGGCGATCAGCTGGAACAGGTTGTACGTGTACGAGTCGTAATTGTCGATGAGCAGGGTCTTCACCCGCCCACCTCCCTCTGTTCGTTCGCGGGCCTATGTGGCCCGGCGTTTGTGCCGTCCGCGGAGCGCCTGGAGCGACGGGTACAGCCATTTCCTGAAGAAACGCTGGAGCCGCGGCATGAGAATCCAGGTGACGAGGGCCGTCACGCACAGGCACAACAGCAGCGTGCGGATCAGTGCATTGAGGTCACCGAGATAGGGAAGCACCGTCAGATTGAACAGGAGCACCGGCGGAAAAACCGCGCTCATATTCACGAACCACAATTTCCATTTCGACGGCGGAGCCGGCGGCGCGGGTGTCAGCGTCTGAGCCTCGAACCAGGCCCGGGCTCCCCGCACCCTCCTGCGTTCCGCCTCCTGGGCGAGCCCCTCCAGCCGGGCGTCCCACTGTGCCCGGGAGGGCGAATTCTCCCAGGCCAGGGCCGAACCCTCGCTGGTGAAGCGATAGACGACATGCCACTCCGCCCCTCCGTCGACAAGTACCCCACCCCCCAGAAACCCCGGTTGCCGCGCGGTCGCGCCCAGCATGGCCCATCCCCAGGAGTGGAAGTCGGCCGCCCGGCCCGGCATCACGCGATAGGCCACGGTGACCGTGACGGGATTACTGGTCACGCCGTCCCATACGGAAAGCGGTTCACTCGCGTTCAAGATTCAACAAACAATTTTCCGGTCGTCCGGAACGTGAAGTTTTTCGGCAGATGGGAAACCCCTCTGATCACCTGGGCGGGAGCCTCCGATCATCTGGGCGCAAGCGCGCTCTCCGCCTGCTCGACCGGCGCCTCCCCGAACCGCGACAACGCCAGCGCCCCGGCCACCGCCACCGCGAAACCGAGCACCGCCGGCCACCCCAGCCCCGGCCGCGTACGGTCCCCGAGCCACGCCACGCCGATCAACGCGGGCGCGACGGTCTCCCCGAGCACCAGTCCCGCGGTCGCCGTGGTCACCGACCCGCGCTGGAGGGCGGAGGTCAGCAACAGGAACGCGGCCCCGCCGCCGAGTGGCAGCGCGTACGCCGCCGGGTTCGCGACGAGCGCCTCGGGAGTCAGACCGTCGATGAGCCGCACTGCCACCTCCACCACCCCGAACCCGAGCCCGGCGCCCAGCCCGAGCGCGAGCGCCCGCCCCCGCTCCGGCAACCGCCCACCCACCGCCCCGAGCAGCAGCACCCCGCCCGCCGCGGCGAGCATCGCCCACCTCAGCCAGACCGGCCCGGCCTCCTCGCCCTCCGCCCCGGACGTCAGCCCCAGCAGCGCGAGACCGGCACACACCACCCCCACCGCCGCCCACTCCGTGCGGCTCAGCCGCACCCTCAGCAGGCGCGCCGCGAGCACGGCCGTCACCGCGAGGCTCGCGGCCAGCGCCGCCCCCACGGCGTAGATCGGCACGGACCGCAGCGCGGCGATCTGGAGCAGGAAACCGAGCCCGTCCATCCCGAGCCCGACCAGATACCGCCACTGCCGCAGCGCCCGCCACAACAGCGCCAGGTCCCCGCCCGGCCCGGTCGCCGCCGCCCGCGCGGCCATCGCCTGCAACACCGTCGCCGTACCGAAGCAGACCGCCGCACCAAGGGCGCACACCATTCCAAAGATCACAAAACGACAGTAGGGGAGGGGGCGTGAGCCGGGGGGTCATGCCCGCTCGCTCACACCGGTCTCTAGGCTGGCCGCTCGGCAGTACATGACAGGACACGCAGTACGACGGGGACACGGGGAGACACGCGCATGGCTGAAACACGGCGACGACTGCGCTCGAGCACGGTGGTGCTGGGCGGCATGGGTGTCCTCGCGGCGGCCCTGTCCGCGTGCGGCTCCGACCCGGACCGCCGCTGTGTGGACCGGGACAGCTACGACTACGTCAACGGCTACAAGATCGTCGCCGACAAGAACTGCAAGTCCGGCTCCTCGTCCTCCTCCTACGGCAAGGGCCGCAAGAAGACCGGCAAGACCAGCACCACGAACGCCGACTGGTACTACGACGCCGACGTCAGCGGCCGCTACGCCGACAACGGCACCTTCAGCCGCAGCGAGGCCGTCGACCGGGGCGGCTTCGGCTGCTCGGGCTCCGGCAGCGGCGGCGGCTGAGCGGGCCGTACGCACATGGAACGCCGCACCATCACCCCCCGCCCCGACTGGCAGCAGACCGTCGAGGAACAGGGCCTGATCTACCCCCTCACCCGCTACCCCGACGACTCCCTGCGCCCCTACTGGGACGAAAGCGCCTACTACGTCTTCACCCTTCCGGAGGTCGAGGCCCTGGAGGAGGTCGTCGAGGAACTCCACCGCATGTGCCTGGCGGCGGCCGACCACATCGTCGCGGAGGACCGTTTCGCGGATCTCGGCATCACCGACCCGCGCGTGTCCCGGACGGTCGCCGAGTCCTGGCACCGCCGCGCCGAACTCCCCTCCGTCTACGGCCGTTTCGACCTCCGCTACGACGGAACAGGCCCGGCCAAGCTCCTGGAGTACAACGCCGACACCCCCACCTCGCTGGTGGAGGCCGCGTCCCCCCAGTGGTTCTGGATGGAGGACCGCTTCCCCGGCGCCGACCAGTGGAACTCCCTCCACGAACGCCTGATCGACGCCTGGAGGAAACAGGCCGCCCTCCTCCCGCCGGGCAGCCCCCTGTACTTCGCGTACTCCTCCGCCGACGAACTCGGCGAGGACCTGATGACGGTCGCCTACCTCAAGGAAACAGCCGAGCAGGCGGGCATGGAAACCGACTGGATCTCCATGGAGGAGATCGGCTGGGACCGCCTCTCCGGCCGCTTCGTCGACAACCGCCTCCGCTTCATCCGCAGCATCTTCAAGCTCTACCCCTGGGAGTGGCTCACCACCGACCGCTTCGCCGACCATGTCCTGGAGACGTTGGACAACGGCGGCGGCACCGGCTCCACCCTCTGGATCGAGCCGGCCTGGAAAATGCTCCTCAGCAACAAGGCGCTCCTGGCCATCCTCTGGGAGCTGTACCCCGACCACCCCAATCTCCTCCCGGCCCACCTGGACGGCCCCCGGGACCTACCGGGCTGGGTCGCCAAGCCCCTCCTGGGCCGAGAGGGCGCAGGCGTCACGGTCCACGAGCCCGGATCCGCGCCCACCCTCCGCGACGAACCGTGCGTGTACCAGCAGCTGGCCCCGCTGCCCGACTTCGACGGCAACCGAGTAGTCCTGGGCGCGTGGGTGGTGGAGAACGAGTCGGCGGGCCTGGGCATCCGCGAGTCGTCGGGCCTGATCACGGACGAGTACGCCCGCTTCCTCCCGCACGTGATCCTTTAGGAAGGGCTGAGGGGACACGCCCTTCCTTCAAGGGGCGCGGGGACATTCAAGGGGCGCGGGGCTGTGGCATTCGCGGCTCCGCCGCGTGGGCGCGACCAGCCACAACGCACCCGCACCCGACAACGAATGGCAACCCGGTAGGCTGACCCGGGGGCCGTGACTGGCGCGCTGGGATGGATGAACCATCGGGGAGCGGCCCAGCCGATGAGGGTCGTGCGCCTGGGCCGTACCGTGAACGCTGAACGCAACGTCCGGAGGTCCCACATGCCAGCCGAGCCCCTCTCCACCGCTTCCACCGCCTACCGCGCCGCCCTCGACGTCATCCGCGCCGTGGAGCCGCGCGTAGCCGACGCCATCGGCCAGGAGGTCGCCGACCAGCGCGAGATGCTCAAGCTGATCGCCTCCGAGAACTACGCCTCCCCGGCCACGCTGCTGGCGATGGGCAACTGGTTCAGCGACAAGTACGCCGAGGGCACCATCGGCCGCCGCTTCTACGCCGGCTGCCGCAACGTCGACACCGTCGAGTCCCTCGCCGCCGAGCACGCCAAGGAACTCTTCGGCGCCCGCCACGCCTACGTCCAGCCGCACTCCGGCATCGACGCCAACCTCGTCGCCTTCTGGTCGGTCCTCGCCCAGCGCGTCGAGGTCCCGGCCCTGGAGAAGGCCGGCGCCCGCCAGGTCAACGACCTCTCCGAGGCCGACTGGGCGGAGCTGCGCCGCGCCTTCGGCAACCAGCGCATGCTCGGCATGTCCCTGGACGCCGGCGGCCACCTCACCCACGGCTTCCGCCCGAACATCTCCGGCAAGATGTTCGACCAGCGCTCCTACGGCACGGACCCGGCCACCGGCCTCATCGACTACGAGGCCCTGCGCACCTCGGCCCGCGAGTTCAAGCCGCTGATCATCGTCGCGGGCTACTCGGCCTACCCGCGGCTGGTGAACTTCCGGATCATGCGCGAGATCGCCGACGAGGTCGGCGCGACGCTCATGGTCGACATGGCACACTTCGCCGGCCTGGTCGCGGGCAAGGTCCTGACCGGCGACTTCGACCCGGTCCCGCACGCTCAGATCGTGACGACGACCACCCACAAGTCGCTGCGCGGCCCGCGCGGCGGCATGGTCCTGTGCGACGACTCCCTCAAGGACCAGGTCGACCGCGGCTGCCCGATGGTCCTCGGCGGCCCGCTCCCGCACGTCATGGCCGCCAAGGCGGTCGCCTTCGCGGAGGCCCGCCAGGAGTCCTTCCGCGACTACGCCCAGCGCATCGTCGACAACTCCCGCGCCCTCGCCGAAGGTCTGATGCGCCGCGGCGCGACCCTCGTGACCGGCGGCACGGACAACCACCTGAACCTGATCGACGTCGCCTCCTCCTACGGCCTCACCGGCCGCCAGGCCGAGGCCGCCCTGCTCGAGTCGGGAATCGTCACCAACCGCAACTCCATCCCGGCCGACCCGAACGGCGCCTGGTACACCTCCGGCATCCGCATCGGCACCCCCGCCCTGACCACCCGGGGCCTGGGCACGGCGGAGATGGACGAGGTGGCGGCCCTGATCGACCGCGTCCTCACCACCACGGAGCCGGGCACGACCAAGTCGGGCGCCCCCTCCAAGGCGGCCCACGTCCTCGACGCGAAGATCGCCGACGAGATCAGCCACCGCGCGACGGACCTGGTGGCGGCCTTCCCGCTGTACCCCGAGATCGACCTCGGCTGAAGCGCCCCGTAAGGAGCGCGGGGAACTGCGACCAGCCACGACGGGTCCGCAGTTCCCCACCGCCGAAACCACCCGCGGCCCTCTGAGACAATAAGCAACATGGCCTCTGACCGACCCCGCGTGCTCTCCGGTATCCAGCCCACCGCCGGCTCGTTCCACCTCGGCAACTACCTCGGCGCCGTCCGCCAGTGGGTGGCCCTGCAGGAGACCCACGACGCGTTCTACATGGTCGTCGACCTGCACGCGATCACCATCCCGCAGGACCCGAAGGACCTGCGTGCGAACACGCGCCTGGCCGCCGCCCAGCTGCTCGCCGCAGGGCTGGACCCGGACCGCTGCACGCTCTTCGTCCAGAGCCACGTCCCCGAGCACGCCCAGCTCGCCTGGGTCATGAACTGCCTCACCGGCTTCGGCGAGGCCGGCCGGATGACCCAGTTCAAGGACAAGGCCGCCAAGCAGGGCGCCGAGCGCGCCTCCGTCGGCCTGTTCACGTACCCCATCCTCCAGGTCGCGGACATCCTGCTCTACCAGGCGCACGAGGTCCCGGTCGGCGAGGACCAGCGCCAGCACGTCGAGCTCACCCGAGACCTCGCCGAGCGCTTCAACGGCCGTTTCGGTCAGACGTTCACCGTCCCGAAGCCGTACATCCTCAGGGAGACGGCGAAGATCTACGATCTTCAGGACCCGTCGATCAAGATGAGCAAGTCGGCGTCCACGCCGAAGGGCCTCATCAACCTCCTCGACGAGCCGAAGGCCACCGCGAAGAAGGTCAAGAGCGCGGTCACCGACACGGACACGGTGATCCGCTACGACGTGGCGGAGAAGCCGGGAATCAGCAACCTGCTCACCATCTACTCCACCCTCACCGGGGCCGGCATCGCCGAGCTGGAGGAGAAGTACGAGGGCAAGGGCTACGGCGCGCTCAAGACCGACCTCGCCGAGGTCATGATCGACTTCGTGACGCCGTTCCGGGAGCGCACCCAGCAGTACCTGGACGATCCGGAGACGCTCGACTCGATCCTCGCCAAGGGCGCCGAGAAGGCCCGCGCCGTCGCCGCGGAGACCCTCGCCCAGGCGTACGACAAGGTCGGCTTCCTGCCCGCCAAGCACTGAACCCGCTCCCGCGCACAGCCGTACCACCGAACAGCGCTGTACATCACTTCGGTTGCGCCTGCCTGTAACCGGGTCGTGGCCGTACAGTCGATAACCGGGTGGTCGTATCAGCGACCCGCAAACTTAACGACAGGAGACGACGTGGGGACCGTAACGATCGGTGTCTCGATCGCGGTCCCGGAGCCTCACGGCAGCCGGCTTCAGCAGCTGCGCGCGGGCTTCGGCGACGCCGCGGCTCACGGCATTCCCACGCACGTCACCCTGCTGCCGCCGACGGAGATCGACGAGTCCGCCCTGCCGGCCGTCGAGGCGCATCTGACCGAGGTCGCCGAGGCCGGCCGGCCGTTCCCGATGCGGCTGTCCGGCACCGGCACGTTCCGGCCCCTGTCGCCGGTGGTGTTCGTCCGGGTCGTCGCGGGTGCGGAGGCCTGCACCCGGCTCCAGGAGCAGGTCCGCGACCCCGCCGGGCCGGTGGTACGCGAACTGCAGTTCCCCTACCACCCGCACGTCACGGTGGCGCACGGCATCGAGGAGGCGGCGATGGACCGCGCCTTCGAGGAACTCGCCGGTTACGAGGCCGAGTGGCCGTGCACCGGCTTCGCCCTCTACGAGCAGGGCGCCGACGGTGTCTGGCGCAAGCTCCGCGAGTTCCCCTTCGGCGGCTCGGTCGTCCCGCCCCAGGCCGGGCATGTGGAGCGCGGCTCGGTCCCCACCCGGTGATCCGCTCGTAGGTCAGATCGGCAGCCGCCGGAAGACCCCGCGCGGCAGGTGCCGCAGCGCCGACATCACCACACGCAGCGCGCCCGGCACCCACACCGTCTCCGAGCGGCGCCGCAGCCCCAGCTCGACGGCCGTCGCCACGGCCTCGGGCGTGGTCGCGAGGGGTGCCTCGGGCAGGCCGGCGGTCATCCGCGTCCGGACGAAGCCGGGGCGTACGACCATGACGTGCACGCCCGTGCCGTGCAGCGCGTCGCCCAGGCCCTGTGCGAAGGCGTCGAGGCCGGCCTTGCTGGAGCCGTAGATGAAGTTCGCGCGGCGGGCCCGCTCGCCCGCGACGGAGGACATGACGACCAGCGAGCCGTGCCCCTGGGACTGGAGCGCGCGGGCGCACACCAGGCCCGCCGAGACCGCGCCGGTGTAGTTGGTCTGCGCGACCCGCACCGCGGCCTCCGGCTCCCGTTCGTCGTGGGCCTGGTCGCCGAGGAGACCGAAGGCGAGCAGCACCATGTCGATGTCGCCCTCGGTGAATACCTTGCCGAGCACGGCCTCGTGGGAGGTGGGGTCGAGCGCGTCGAAGGCGACGGTGTGCACGTCGGCCCCGAGTCCGCGCAACTGCCCGGCGGCCTCCTCCAGGGCGGGCGACGGGCGGCCGGCCAGCCAGACCGTGCGGGTGCGGCGGGCGATCAGCCGGCGGGCGGTGGCCAGCGCGATCTCCGACGTTCCGCCGAGGACGAGCAGGGACTGGGGGAGACCGAAGGCGTCCTTCATGACAGCTCCTAGAGGTTGCCTGGTGTGCCTGTGCCTGTGCCTGTGCCTAGAGGCTGAGGCGGCGGGACAGATCGGACGTGAAGACCCCGTGCGGGTCCAGTTCCGCCCGCAGGGCCCGGAAGTCGTCCAGCCGCGGGTACATGGCCGCGAGCAGTTCAGGGCGCAGCCGGGCGTCCTTGGCGAGGTAGACGCGTCCGCCGGCGGTGGCGACCTCCTCGTCGAGTTCGTCGAGGAACGCGCCGAGGCCGGGCAGGCCCGCCGGGATGTCCAGCGCCAGCGTCCAGCCGGGCACCGGGAAGGACAGCCAGCCCGGGTCGGACTCCCCGAAGCGCTTGAGGACGGCCAGGAAGGACGGGCAGCGGCGTTCGGAGATACGGCGCACGATGCGGCGCAGGGCGTCCTCCTGGCCGTAGCCGACGACGAACTGGTACTGCACCAAGCCGCCCCGGCCGTAGACGCGGTTCCAGTGGGGCACGCCGTCCAGGGGGTGGAAGAAGGCGGAGACGCGCTGGAGTTGGCCGACACGCGCGCGGGGGGCCTTGCGGTACCAGAGCTCGTTGAAGAGGCCCACGGTCGTGCGGGTCAGCAGGCCCTCGGGGAGGACCGCGGGGGCGGACGGGAAGCGGGAGGTGCGGAAGGACAGCGGGTCCCGGCGCAGGCGGGCGGGGAGGGCGTCCAGGGGCGCGTGGTCGCCGTGGGTGAGGACCGCGCGGCCGGTGGAGGTGCCCCGGGCCAGCAGGTCGATCCAGGCGACCGAGTAGCGGTAGCGGTGGTCGGTGGCCGCCAGCCGGGCCATCAGGTCGTCCAGGTCCGTCGCGCGTTCGGTGTCGACCGACATCAGCGAGGTCTCGACCGGCTGGAGCCGGATCGTCGCGGTGAGGATCACACCGGTCAGTCCCATGCCGCCCGCGGTGGCGTCGAAGAGCGGCGTGCCCGGGATCACCGTGCGGATCTCGCCGTCGGCGGTGAGCAGTTCGAAGGCGAGTACGTGCCGCGAGAAGGAGCCCGAGACGTGGTGGTTCTTGCCGTGGATGTCGGCGCCGATCGCCCCGCCGACGGTGACGTAGCGCGTGCCGGGGGTGACCGGCACGAACCAGCCGAGCGGCAGCAGTACCTCCATCAGCCGGTGCAGGGAGACGCCCGCGTCGCACAGCACGGTGCCTCCGTCGGCGTCGATCGCGTGGACGCGGTCCAGGCCCGTCATGTCGAGCACGGATCCGCCCGCGTTCTGCGCCGCGTCCCCGTACGCCCGTCCCAGGCCCCGGGGGATCCCGCCACGGGCCCCGCAGTCGCGGACGGCCGCCGCGGCCTCCTCGTAGGTCTGCGGGCGGATCAGCCGGGCGGCAGTGGGAGCGGTGCGGCCCCAACCGGTGACGGTGGTGTGGTCCAGGCCCATGACGTCCGGGGCGGAATCGGTGTCGGCAGACATGTCCCTGACCGTATCGCCCCAATGTGAGCTATTAGTTAGAGAACATGGCACCCCTCCCCGAAACGGGTGATTAATGGGATGTCGCTCAATATTGCCGGAGTTCAGGCCAGGTGGGCGTGAACAGTGAGTCCACATGGACGACCTCGACCACCTGCACGACATGGATCACCGGATCGTTTCGGCGCTCAGGGCGTGCGGCACCGACCCGCGCGTGGCCGGCGCCGCGCGTGCCCTGTCCTGGGCGGGGGAACACGCGGCGCTGTGGCTGACGGCGGGGCTCGCCGGAGCCACCGTGGACGGCGGACGGCGTGGCGCCTGGCTGCGCGGCACGGCCCTCACCGCGGGGGCGCACCTCATCAGCATGGGGGTGAAGCGGGTCGTGCGCCGCCCGCGCCCCGCGCACGTCGAGCCCTTGGTGCGCACCGCAGGCCGGCACTCCTTCCCCAGCGCGCACGCCACCTCCGCCGCTGCCGCCGCCGTCGCCTTCGGCGCCCTGGGAGCGCGCGCCGTCCCGCCGCTCGCCGCCGCCGTGTGCGTCTCGCGGCTGGTGGCAGGCGTCCACTACCCCTCGGACGTCGCGGCGGGCGCGGCCCTCGGCGCGCTCACGGCCCGGCTCGGCGCCCGCTGGGTGAGGGGAGAGGCCCACCATGACTGAGACGGCCGTCCTGCGGCAGCGCACCCCCCGGGAGCGGCTCACGCCACCCCGCAAGGTCGAGCTCCTGGCCGGTCTTCTCCGGACCGCGCGGCCCAAGCAGTGGGTGAAGAACGTCCTGGTGGTCGCCGCCCCGGCGGCCGCCGGCGAGCTCTTCTCCCGGCACGCCCTGACCCAACTCGCCCTCGTCTTCGTCCTCTTCACCGCCTGCGCCGCCGCCGTCTACCTCGTCAACGACGCCCGCGACGTCGACGCCGACCGCGCCCACCCCACCAAGCGCCACCGCCCGGTCGCCGCCGGACAGGTCCCCGTGCCCGTCGCCTACGCCGTCGGCGGCTGCCTCGGCCTGCTCGCGTCCGCCGCCGCGGCCTGGCTCTGCTCCCCGGTCGTCGCCGCCCTGCTGACGGCCTACCTCGGCATGCAACTGGCCTACTGCATCAACCTCAAGCACGTCCTGGTCGTCGATCTCGCCGTCGTCACCACCGGCTTCCTGATGCGGGCGGTGGCGGGCGGTCTCGCCCTCGGCATCCCGCTGTCGCGCTGGTTCCTGATCACGACCGGCTTCGGCGCGCTGTTCATGGTGTCGGCCAAGCGCTACTCCGAAGCCGTGCAGATGGCCGGAGAAGCGGGCACCACACGCGCGTTGCTCACCGAGTACACCACCGGCTACCTCCGCTTCGTCTGGCAGCTCGCCGCCGGTGTCGCCGTCCTCGGCTACTGCCTGTGGGCCATGGAGGAGGGCGGCGTCCCGCACACCAGCGTGCTGCCCTGGCGGCAGCTGTCCATGGTCGCCTTCGTCCTCGCCATCCTGAGGTACGCCGTCTTCGCCGACCGCGGCACGGCGGGCGAACCCGAGGACGTCGTCCTGCGCGACCGGGCGCTCGCCCTCATCGGTCTGGTGTGGGTGGCGATGTACGGCCTGGCGGTGGCCAATTGGTGACCACGCGCGCGTGGTCGAGACCCACGGCCCCCTGCCGCCGGGAGCTCCTGGGCTTCGCCGCCGCCGGTCTCCTCGCCTACGCCGTCGACCTGGCCCTGTTCACCTGCCTGCGCGGCCCCGCCGGACTCGGCCCGCTCACCGCCAAGGCCCTGTCCTTCGTGGCCGCCTGCTCGGTCGCCTACGCGGGCAACGCCCTCGGCACCTACCGGGACAGGCGGACCAGGGGCCTGCGTCCGTACGCCGCCTTCTTCCTGGTGAACCTCGCCGGTGCCGCCGTACAAGTGCTCTGCCTCGCCGTCAGCCACTACGGCCTCGGGCTCACCTCGCAGCGCGCGGACACCGTCTCCGGCGCTGTCATCGGCATGGCGCTGGCCACGATTCTGCGGTTCTGGGGTACCCGTACATGGGTCTTCCGGGCGGAGGGCAGAGTCGGATCATGGACTGGCTGAAAAGGCTCCCGGTCATCGGGCCGTGGGCGACACGGCTGATGATCACCCACGCGTGGCGGTCGTACGAGCGGCTGGACCGCGTGAAGTGGACGCGGCTGGCCGCCGCGATGACCTTCACGAGCTTCGTCGCGCTGTTCCCGCTGCTGACCGTGGCCGCCACGATCGCCGCCGCCACGCTCAGCACGGAGCAGCAGGACACGCTCCAGGACAAGCTCGCCGAGCAGGTGCCCGGCATATCCGACCAGCTGGACATCGCCGGCCTGGTGGAGAACGCCGGCACGGTCGGCCTCATCGCGGGCGGGCTGCTGCTGTTCACCGGCATCAGCTGGGCCGGTTCGATGCGTGAATGCCTGCGGGCGGTGTGGGAGCTGGACGACGAGGAGGAGAACCCGCTCCTGCGCTACGCCAAGGACGCGGGCGTCCTGATCGGCCTCGGCGGCGCGCTCCTCGTCACCATCGCCGCCTCCGCCGTGGCCTCCGCGATGATCGGCTGGATCACCCGGCAGCTGGGCATCGACGAGGGCGGCTGGAGCGGGGTCCTGCTGCACGTCGCCGCGTTCCTGATCGCCGTACTCACCGACTTCCTGCTCCTGCTCTACGTCCTGACGCTGCTGCCCGGCGTGGAGCCCACGCGCCACCGCCTGGTCGTGGCGGCGCTGACCGGCGCGGTCGGCTTCGAGCTGCTGAAGCTGCTGCTCAGCGGCTACTTGCAGGGCGTGGCGGCGAAGAGCATGTACGGCGCGTTCGGCGTGCCCGTCGCGCTGCTGCTGTGGATCAACTTCACCTCGAAGCTGGTGCTGTTCTGCGCCTCCTGGACGGCGACGCAGAGCAAGGAGGACGAAGTCCCGGACGTCACGGGCGAGTCCGGCGGCGCACCAGATCCGGCAGCGGCCACCGGCGGTTGACCAGGAACGCGCCGCCCGCGAGCAGCACCAGCACGCCGCCGGTGATGCCGAGCGCGATCCCGATGCCGCTGGAGCCGTCCGCGGCCGGGGCGCTGGCCACCGGCTTGGAACCGGTCCCGGCCGTGCTGCCCGCGCCGTTCCCGGAGCCACCGGCCTCGCCGGAGGGGTTCGCGCCGGGCTGGACACTGGCCTGCGCGGCGCTCCTCGGCGGCACCAGCTCGCCCACGGGCTGTACCTTCCCGGCTGCCTCGAAGCCCCAGTCGAACAGCCGGGCGGTCTCCTTGTAGACCTCGTTGTGCTCGGGCTTCTCCGGGTTCATCACCGTGACCAGCAGCACCTTGCCGTTGCGCTCGGCGACACCGGTGAAGGTGGCGCCCGCGTTGGTGGTGTTGCCGTTCTTGACGCCGGCGATGCCCTGGTAGACGGGCAGGCCCGCGTCGCCGCTCAGCAGCCGGTTGGTGTTCTGGATCTCGAAGGACTCACGGACCGGCTTCCCCTTCTTGCCCTTCTTCGTCTCGCCGGGGAACTTCGCGCTGACCGTCGAGGCGTACTCGCGGAAGTCCTTCTTCTGCAGCCCCGATCGGGCGATCAGCGTCAGGTCGTAGGCGGACGAGACCTGCCTCTCGGCGTCGTATCCGTCCGGGCTGACGACGTTCGTGTCGAGGGCCTGGAGTTCCTCGGCGTGCTCGTTCATCTCCTTGACGGTGTTGTCGACGCCCTTGTTCATGGCTGACAGCACGTGCACGGCGTCGTTGCCGGAGCGCAGGAAGACGCCGAGCCACAGGTCGTGGACCGTGTAGGTCTCGTCCTCCTTTATCCCGACCAGGCTGGAGCCCGAGCCGATGCCCGCCAGGTCGGAGGGGACGACCTTGTGCTTGGCCGTCCTCGGGAACTTCGGCAGCAGCGTGTCCGCGAACAGCATCTTCAGCGTGCTCGCCGGGGCCAGCCGCCAGTGCGCGTTGTGCGCGGCCAGCACGTCACCCGACTCGGCGTCGGCGACGATCCAGGAGCGGGCGCTCACGTCCTTCGGCAGCACCGGCACGCCGCTCGCCAGGTTCACCTGCGTCCCCGGCTGTCCGAGCCGGGCGCCGCCCACGGTCGACATCGACGCCGGGGGAGTGGCCGACGGGCTCGCCGACGGACTGCCCGACGGGCTCGCCGACGGACTGCCCGAGGGGCTCGGTGCCGCGACGGCCGCGGGTGCGGCCAGGGCGAGGGACGACAGGACGGCGGAGGTGACCAGCAGGGATCGCCTGGCGGTCTTCTTCGGAGCGGGCACGATCGGAAACGTACATGCCGTACGGGGGGAAGTCCCGCCTGTGCCCCCACCCCGGGAACGGAACCGGACAGGTTCTGGCGATACTGGTCTCATGAAGCTCAGCCGCCCCGTGTCCTGGTTCCTGCTCGCCTTCGGGGTGTGGAGCTGGGTCATCTGGATCACTTTCGTCAAGAACCTTGTCAAGGACAGCAGCGGGCTCGCCTTCGACGACGGTCATCCCACGGCGTACTTCTGGGTGCACCTGCTGCTCGCCGTCGTTTCCTTCGTATTGGGGACGGCCATCGGGGCCATCGGGTTGCGTGGTCTGCGCGCATTGCGCCGGACGTCATAACGGCAATCGGGAGACACGACACCGTGGCCATCGTCTTCGTACTCGTCGCACTGCTCGTCCTGGCCGTCATCGTGACGGCCAACTGGTACGTGTGGCGCCGCCTGTTCCACGACACGACCCGCGGTCCGGGCCTCACCCGCCGCGCGGGCGCCGCGCTGATAGCGGGCGGCTGGCTGCTGGCGATCACGGCCCTCGTAGCCGAACGCACCGGCGCCCCCTTCCGGCTCCAGCAGGTCCTGGCCTGGCCGGGCTTCCTGTGGCTGGCCCTGTCGATATACCTGCTGTTGGCGGTGGTGGCCGGGGAGGTCGTACGGCCCCTGCTGCGGTGGTTCCTCGAACGGCGGGCGAGAGCGGCGTCGCCCGGCCCGGTGACGCGGAGCCCCCTGGGCGGGACGGACTCGGAGACGACGCCCGGCACCCCGGCGAAAGCCGAGCCGCCCTCCGGCACGGAGCACCGCCCCCGCACGCCTGCCGTGCCCGGCGGGGCGGCGGCTTCGGCGACGGCGGCGGTCGGGCCGCTGACGGATCCTGCCGGTGTGCCCGGCGGGGCGCCCGCTTCCGCGGCGGCGGCCGGGCCGCGGGTGGAGAGCGACGCCGGCGTGCGCGGCGGAGCAGCCGCTTCGGCGGTGGCCGGGTCGCTGACGGATCCTGCCGGTGTGCCCGGCGGAGCATCCGCGGCAGTGGCCGCTTCCCAGGCGGATCGCGCCGGTGCGGTCGGTGGAGCGACTGCTTCCGCCACCGCCCCCCACCCGCAGGCGGATTCCACACCCGCCACCCCCACCGGCCCCTCCCGCCGCCTCTTCGTCTCCCGCGTCGTCGCCGGGGCCGCCGCGGCCGCCGCTGTCGGGACCGTCGGGTACGGGACGTACGGCGTGCTGCGTGGGCCCAAGGTGAAGCGGGTCACCGTGCCGCTGGCCAAACTGCCGCGCGCAGCGCACGGGTACCGGATCGCCGTGGTCAGCGATATGCACCTCGGCCCGGTCCTGGGCCGCGGCTTCGCGCAGAAGGTCGTCGACACGATCAACGCGACCCAGCCCGACCTGATCGCGGTCGTCGGCGACCTGGTCGACGGCAGTGTGAAGGACCTGGGACCCGCGGCGGCCCCGCTGGCCCAGCTGAGGGCCCGTCACGGGTCCTACTTCGTCACCGGGAACCACGAGTACTTCTCCGGCGCCGAGCAGTGGGTCGAGGAGGTCAGGCGCCTCGGACTCGACCCCCTGGAGAACGCCCGCAGGGAGCTGCCGCACTTCGACCTGGCCGGAGTCAACGACGTGACCGGCGAGGACGAGGGGCAGGGCCCCGACTACGCCCGGGCCCTCGGCGACCGCGACACCGCACGCGCGTGCGTGCTGCTCGCCCACCAGCCCGTGCAGATCCACGACGCAGTCGAGCACGGCGTGGACCTCCAGCTCTCCGGCCACACTCACGGCGGCCAGCTCTGGCCCGGCAACTTCCTCGCCGCCGCCGCGAACCCGACCGTCGCGGGTCTGGAGCGCTACGGCGACACCCAGCTCTACGTCTCACGCGGCGCGGGCGCCTGGGGCCCGCCCACCCGGGTGGGGGCACCCTCGGACATCACGCTGATCGAGCTGGCGTCGCAGCAGGCCTGACCCTGTGAGAGCGCTGTGAAACCGGACCGAAACGCCTATAGGTAAGTTCTTTCCCAACTCGGCAGATCTTCCTTCCGCCAGGTCAAACACCTGTGATTGGGTGAGGCCGCCACAAAGGGGTGTGGCACTGGCACAAGGGCCCCAAGGGCCTCGGGAGGGCAGGGCCGATGCGGTCGGTTCGCATGCGGATACTCGCGGGACTGCTCGTCCTGGCGGCCGTGGGGGTGGGTGCCTGGCAGCTCGTGCCGTCGAAGAAGGACGGCACGACCATCACGGTCGGCACGACGGACGCCGTCACCTCCCTCGACCCGGCCGGCGCCTACGACGCCGGTTCCTGGGCGCTGTTCAGCAACGTCTTCCAGTCGCTGCTCACCTTCGCCCCGGGCGGCACCGCACCCGTACCGGACGCGGCCAGGAGCTGCGCGTTCGCCGACGGCGACCTGACCACGTACCGCTGCGAACTGCGCTCCGGCCTCACCTTCCCGAGCGGCCGGAAGATGACCGGCGAGGACGTGAAGTACTCCTTCGACCGGATCCTGAAGATCAAGGCCCCGGTCGGCCCGGCGTCCCTGCTCGACACCCTCCGTTCCGTGGACGCCGACGGCATGACCGTCACCTTCCACCTGTCCTCGCCCGACGCCACGTTCCCGTTCAAGGTGGCCACCGGCGCGGGCTCGATCGTCGACCACACCGCGTACCCGGCCGACAAGCTGCGCACCGGCGACGGTGCCGACGGCACCGGGCCGTACACCCTCACCTCGTACACGAAGGACGACAAGGCGGTCCTCGCGCCCAACAGCAGCTACCAGGGCGCCGTCAAGGGCGGCGCGGACCGGCCCGTCGAACTGCGCTACTACGCCACCCCCGACGCCCTGGACACCGCATGGAAGGACAAGCAGGTCGAGGTCGCGACCGACCAGCTGCCGCCCGCGGTCCTCGCCGCCCTGAACCCGAGCGACCCCGTGCAGCGCGTCTTCGAGGCGGACGGCTCCGAGACCCGGAACCTGTACTTCAACACCCGCGCGGGCAAACCCCTGCACAACCGGAAGGTCCGCCAGGCCATGGCCTGGCTGATCGACCGCGAGCGGCTGGCCGCCACCGTCTACGACGGCACCGTCGACCCGCTGTACTCCCTGATCCCGGCAGGCCTCACCGGGCACACCGCCTCGTTCTTCGACGACTACCCCCGGCAGGACCCGAAGAAGGCACGGAAGCTGCTCACCCAGGCCGGCGTGACCCTGCCCGTCCGCTTCACGTACGGCTACGCCAAGGGCCGCGGTGCCGGTGAGCAGGAGGCCGCCGAGATCAAGCGGGAGCTGGAGGCGAGCGGCCTGTTCAAGGTCACCCTCAAGGGCTACGAGTGGACCGACTTCCAGAAGCGCTGGGCGGCCGGCACGCTCGACGCGTACGCCGTCGGCTGGGCCGCCGACTACCCCGACCCGGACACTTTCGGCGCCGCGCTCGTCGGCACCGGCAGCGCCATGAACACCGGCTACAGCAGCAAGACCGTCGACCGGCTCATCAAGGACAGCCGGCGCTACGCCGACCGCGGCGAGGCCGGCCGGGACTTCCAGTCGGTGCAGCAGACCGTCGCCCAGGACGTGCCGGTGCTCCCGCTGTGGCAGGCGAAGGAGTACGTCGTCACCACCGAGGACGTCGGCGGCGGCCAGTATCTGTCGGACGGCACGGGCGTGTTCCGCCTCTGGAGCCTCAGCGGAATCTGACGCCGTGCCTCAGGGGCCGCTGCGACGCGGGGCCGCCGGATCCGGGATCGCCCGCGTCATCCCCGGCAGGAAGTCGGTGAACAGCTCGTGCACCTCGCGCACCAGCGGCCGCAGCACCCGGAAGCGGGCCAGCGCGACGCCCCGCGCTGTCAGCCGGGCCCCGCGCTCGGCGAGCCGGTAGCTGCGCTCCCGTCCCTCGGTCCGGTCGAAGATCCAGTACAGGACGAGGCCCATCTGGGACAGCCACATCAACTCGGGCAGGATGTCCCGCAGTTCCTCGGCCACCTTGGTCTTCGTCGCCCCGGCCAGCACCTCCCGGTGGACGCTGATGGCCTCCTCGCGCGCGTGCTCCGACTCGGGGGAGAAGGGGCTGAGCGGGCTGTCCGGGTCGGCGGCGTTCTTGAAGAACTGCACCGCGAACTCGTGGTAGGGCGCGGCGATGTCCAGCCACGCCCGCAGCACGCCCGCGAGCCGGGCCTCCAGATCGGTCTCCCGGTCCAGGATCTCCCGGACCGCCACCTGGTGCTCGGCGGCGATCCGGTCGTAGAAGCCCTGGATCAGGTGTTCCTTGCCCTCGAAGTAGTAGTACGCGTTGCCGACGGAGACCCCGGCCTCCTTGGCGATGGCCCGCATCGTCGTCTTGTCGTAGCCGCGCTCCTGGAACAGCCGCATGGCCGTCTCCAGGATCAGGGCGCGGGTCTGCTCGGACTTGGTCGGGGTGGCGCCGTCGTCGGGGCCGTCGTTCTTCGCGGGCACGGAAAGAGAGCCTAACGTCAGCGTCCCGGCACCCGGTGAGGGGCGCAGGTGCCGTCGGCGCAGCCCGGCGTCGCCGACGCGGTTGAGCACATAGACGTTGCCCAGGTGCATAAGCCGAGCTTGGCCGACAGGGCCTCGAAGACGCCGCGCGTGTCGGTGACGGCCTCTCACGAGCCTGGCCCGGCAGCTCACCGACCCCTCAGGCCGCGCACCCCCCGATCCTTCGCGTGCTCAGCGCGATGTCGTCCATCCGGACGTCGTACGAGGAGGGGCTCGGGTCGGCCTGGTACAGCTGCCAGCCCAGCTTGAGTTTGTCGAACGTCGGGAAGACGAACGGGTCCGCCGTACCGCCGTGCCGGTCGGTGGAGACGGTCAGGTCGGGCCGCAGCACGCCGTCGAAGTAGACCGTGACGCGGTTGTCCGTGGCGTCCAGGTGGAACTCGACGCACTGCCACTTCCCGGCCGTCGCCGGCGCCGTGGTCTTCCACGCCGTCCAGTCCCCGGTCGGTCCGAGGTCGGAGCCGACGCCGTAGAAGTTGTGCTTCTCCGTGGGCACGTACTGGCCGCCGAGCGGACGGACCAGGGTCGGGGAGTCCGGGCCGGAGGCCTCCGCCAGGGTCCAGTGCGCCCAGTCGGGGGCGGTCGGGAACGCGTCCACCTTCAGCCGCATCCGGGCCCAGAAGCTGTTGCCGGGCGGGGCGAGGTGCGGGAACACCAGGAAAGCGCGGCCGTTGCCCTCGGTGCGGATGCGGAGTTCACGGCCGTGGCCGGCGGAGGCGGGGGCGACGGTCAGCGTGCCGTCGGAGGTGTCCGAGGTCCAGTCGCGGCCTTCCGTGACCGGGCCGAGGGGGAGGCGGTCGAAGCTCTCCCGCGCGAGGACCGGGGAGGGGGTCGCCGAGGCTGTGGGGGATGCCGTGAGCAACGCGGACGCGGCGGCCAGCAGCACGGCGGCGGCCCTTCTGAGGTATGCCATGCGGGCAGTCTGGCCACGGGGGTCACACCCGTGACAGATGCCGAGCCCCAAGTGGCCGGACAAGTTCCGTTTCTGTCCGGATCGGGTCACCCGACCTTGACCTCGGCGGACAGGTCCGGGATGGCGGACTCTGGCGTGCGGGCCGCCGCTGCACGGCTTCCTGCTCGACCGTGTGCAGACCCCTCGAACGGGGACCTTGCACGGCGAGGGCCCCGCTCCGGACCGAACCGGAAACAGGGCCCTCACAGTCGTACGGCGGACGACCTCAGAAACGGCGCGTGATCAGCGCCCGCTTCACCTCGGCGATCGCCTTCGTGACCTCGATGCCGCGCGGGCAGGCGTCCGTGCAGTTGAAGGTCGTGCGGCAGCGCCAGACGCCGTCGCGGTCGTTGAGGACCTCCAGTCGCTGCTCGCCCGCCTCGTCACGCGAGTCGAAGATGAAGCGGTGGGCGTTGACGATGGCCGCCGGGCCGAAGTACTGGCCGTCGTTCCAGAAGACCGGGCACGACGTGGTGCAGGCCGCGCAGAGGATGCACTTCGTCGTGTCGTCGAAGCGCTCGCGGTCCTCGGCCGTCTGGAGACGCTCGCGCGTGGGCTCGTTCGTGTCCTTCGTGATGAGGAAGGGCATGACGTCCCGGTACGCCTGGAAGAACGGCTCCATGTCCACGACCAGGTCCTTCAGGACCGTCAGGCCCTTGATGGCCTCGACCGTGATCGGCTTCTCGGGGTTGATGTCCTTGATCAGCGTCTTGCAGGCGAGGCGGTTCTTGCCGTTGATCCGCATCGCGTCCGAGCCGCAGATGCCGTGGGCGCAGGAACGGCGGAATGTGAGGGTGCCGTCGAGTTCCCACTTGATCTTGTGGAGGGCGTCGAGGACGCGCTCCTTCGGGTCGATCTCCAGCTGGAAGTCTTCCCAGCTCGCCTCCGCCGCGACCTCCGGGTTGAACCGGCGGATGCGGAAGGTGACCGTGATGTAGGGGGAGTCGGCGAAGCCGGGCTCGGGCTTTCCGGCCGCGTCCGACTTGTCCAGAACGGGGGTAGCCATCAGTACTTACGCTCCATCGGCTGGTAGCGGGTCTGGACGACCGGCTTGTAGTCGAGACGGACGGTTTCGGAGCCGTCGGCGCCGACCTCGCGGTACGCCATGGTGTGCCGCATGAAGTTGACGTCGTCGCGGTTCGGGTAGTCCTCGCGGTAGTGACCGCCGCGGGACTCCTTGCGGGCGAGCGCGGAGACCGCCATGACCTCGGCGAGGTCGAGCAGGTTGCCCAGCTCGATGGCCTCCAGCAGGTCCGTGTTGAACCGCTTGCCCTTGTCCTGGATCGACACGTTCCGGTAGCGCTCGCGCAGCTCCGCGATCTTCTCGACCGCCGTCTTGATCGTCTGCTCGGTACGGAACACCATGACGTTGGCGTCCATGGTCTCCTGGAGCTCACGACGCAGCGTCGTCACGCGCTCGGTGCCGGTGGAGTCGCGCAGCATCTCCACCTGCTTGATCACGAACTCGGCCGGGTTCTCCGGCAGCTCGACGAAGTCCGCCGTCTGGGAGTACTCGGCCGCGGCGATGCCGGCCCGCTTGCCGAAGACGTTGATGTCCAGGAGCGAGTTCGTGCCGAGGCGGTTCGCGCCGTGCACCGACACGCAGGCGACCTCGCCGGCCGCGTACAGGCCCGGGACGACCGTGGTGTTGTCCGCCAGGACCTCACCCTCGACGTTCGTCGGGATGCCGCCCATCGCGTAGTGCGCGGTGGGCTGGATCGGGATCGGGTCCGTGTACGGCTCGATGCCGAGGTACGTACGGGCGAACTCCGTGATGTCGGGCAGCTTGGCGTCCAGCTGCTCCGGCGGGAGGTGGGTGAGGTCGAGGTAGACGTGGTCGCCCTCGGGACCGCAGCCGCGGCCTTCCCGGATCTCCGTGTAGATGGACCGGGACACGACGTCACGCGACGCGAGGTCCTTCATCACCGGCGCGTACTTCTCCATGAAGCGCTCGCCGTCCTTGTTGCGGAGAATGCCGCCCTCACCACGGGCGCCCTCCGTCAGCAGGATGCCCATGCGCCAGATGCCGGTCGGGTGGAACTGGAAGAACTCCATGTCCTCCAGCGGGATGCCCCGGCGGTAGACCGCCGCCTGGCCGTCACCCGTCAGCGTGTGCGCGTTCGACGTCACCTTGAAGAACTTGCCGCAGCCGCCGGACGCGTAGATCACGGCCTTCGCCTGGAAGACGTGGATCTCGCCGGTGGCGAGCTCGTACGCCACCACACCGGCCGACTTCTTGACGCCGTCGACCTCGGTGATCAGCTGGTCCAGGACGTAGAACTCGTTGAAGAACTCCACGCCCTCCTTGACGCAGTTCTGGTACAGCGTCTGGAGGATCATGTGGCCGGTGCGGTCGGCCGCGTAGCAGGAGCGGCGGACCGGGGCCTCGCCGTGGTTGCGGCTGTGACCGCCGAAGCGGCGCTGGTCGATCGTGCCGTTCGGGGTGCGGTTGAACGGCAGGCCCATCTTCTCCAGGTCGAGGACGGAGTCGATGGCCTCCTTCGCCAGGATCTCGGCGGCGTCCTGGTCGACCAGGTAGTCACCGCCCTTGACCGTGTCGAAGGTGTGCCACTCCCAGTTGTCCTCCTCCACGTTGGCCAGCGCGGCGGCCATGCCGCCCTGCGCGGCGCCCGTGTGGGAGCGGGTGGGGTAGAGCTTGGTGAGCACGGCGGTGCGGCTGCGCTTCGTCGACTCGATGGCGGCGCGCATACCGGCGCCACCGGCGCCGACGATGACGGTGTCGTACTTGTGGATCTTCATGATTCTCGCAGCCCCGTGCCTAGCGGATGTTCGGGTCGAAGGTGAAGATCACCAGCGTGCCCAGCAGGATGGTGAACACCGTGGCGGTGTAGAGCAGGCCCTTGAGCCACAGCCGGGTGTTCGCGCGCTCCGCGTAGTCGTTGATGACCGTGCGCAGGCCGTTGGCGCCGTGCAGCATCGCGAGCCACAGCATCAGCAGGTCCCAGACCTGCCAGAAGGGGCTCGCCCAGCGGCCCGCCACGAAGGCGAAGCCGATCTTGGAGACACCGCCGTCCAGCACGAGCTGGATCAGCAGGTGGCCGAGTACCAGCACGACCAGCACCACGCCCGACAGGCGCATGAACAGCCACGCGGCCAGCTCGAAGTTGCCCCGGGTGGACTTCGGGGTCTTCTTGGTGCGCTTGCGCGGGGCCTCGATGAAGGGCGCGGGGTTGTCGACGGTGTAGACGGCGCCACCCTCGACGGGGCCGACGCCGGCGGCGGTCTTCTCAGTCGTGGACATTGGCGTCAGCTCCCGAAGAGTTCACGAGCGGCGTGGCCGAGGACGGGGTAGATCGCCCCGAGCATCAGCACGACCCACAGGGCGACGACGGTCCAGAGCATCTGCTTCTGGTAGCGGGCGCCCTTGATCCAGAAGTCGACGGCGATGACGCGCAGGCCGTTGAGCGCGTGGAAGAGGATGGCGGCGACGAGGCCGTACTCCAGCAGCGCGACGATCGGCGTCTTGTACGTGGCCACGACGGTGTCGTAGGCCTCGGGCGACACACGGACGAGTGCGGTGTCCAGCACGTGAACGAACAGGAAGAAGAAGATGAGGACGCCGGTGACTCGGTGAGCCACCCAGGACCACATTCCTTCCCGGCCGCGGTACAGCGTTCCAGCCGGCACGGAAGTTTCCTCCGGGAGCGGGGATTGGGGCCGCGCCGGCTTGGTGTGTCGGTCGGGCCCGGCCGGGTACGGTCCACCGGCCCCCAGCATCGTAGCGATGCGCTGCCGCTGGGCTGAGCCGGGGTCTGGCTGTGTGATCAAACTGGCATGCGTACGGGCTAGCCTTCGGCGGCTTCTGGGGTGGGGTGTCCTGTTATCGGCCCGGTGCGGCGCCGTTGTGGCTTGTCGCGCCCACGCGGCGGCAGCCGCACATCGATTACAGCCCCGCACCCCTGAGGGCGCCGACCAGCCGTTCCCTTGCCAGGCGCCGTAGCTCGTCGGCGACCACCATCCGCTCTTCCTCCGGATCGTTGGTCAATCGTGATCGGATGGCTTCCAGGAGGCGGTCCAGGGTCTCCGCCGGCGCGACGTCAGCCAGGCAAATGACGAATACGTGTCCGAAACGGGCCTCATAGGCGGCGTGAGCCGCGCTGAGGGCCGTGTGGGCCGCGGAGTAGGTGTCCGGCGGGAGGGGCGGCAGAGACTCGGCTGCCAGGGCCTCCGTCAGGTCGGGCCAGGTCAGGTCGTACGCCGCCTCGTCCGCCGCGGCCAGCAGGGAGTTCAGGTTCGGATAGGGGCGGTGTTCCGCGACACGCCGGGACCAGCGGGGGCTGCGCAGGCAGGAGAGGAGCGTCTGCTCCAGGGCCTCCGCGGAGGCCGCGTTGAAGCGCTCCACCGGTATGGCGAGTCGGCCGGGGAGGTCTGGGAGACGGTGCGCAGGCAGCGTGGGTCCTCGTGGGAGTCACGTGTGTCGGCAGGGCATGTTGTGAGAGATGTGACGTCACGCTATCGAGTACGACCATGATGTGTCCGACGGATGCCCGAATTTCACCCGGGAGAGAGAGATTCGCAACGCGTGGTGGACGCGCGCCGGGCGGCATCGGGTCTTAGGTTGGCGGGTGTGAGTCAGCACAGGCGCCGGGGTTCGGCGAAGCAGGTGAAGCAGCGGCAGAAGCGGCAGGTGCTGGTCGTGGCCATGGCCGTCGCCCTGGTCGTGATCGCGGCCGGGGTGGGTCTGGGACTCTGGGCGGTCTCGGGCGGCGACGGTGGAGCCACCGGGCCGGAGGCCAGACCCTCCCAGGGCCGGACAGCGGCCGCCCCGCACGGCACCTCGCCGGAGGACGCCCCGAGTCCGAGCCGCTCGTACGCCCTGTCCAAGGCGCCGCAGACGATCCCCGCCGTGCGCGAGCACACCGCGGCGCGTGGCCCGGGCTGGCGTCCCGCGAGCGGGAACCGCGTCGTCGTGGACGACCCGGCTCTGGCCGACGAGGGCCGGCTGATCGCCGGCGAGCTGGGGCTGACGTACCAGGGCGAGAAGGACGACCGGCGCGCCGGGGACGTACGGCTGACGCTGAACGAGGACAAGGGCGCGAACCCGGAGTCGTACGTCATGACCGTGCGCGGCGGGCGGGTGGAGATCAGCGGGCCCGCCGACGCGGGCGTCTTCTACGGCACCCGCACCCTCAAGCAGGAGGTGCACGACGGCGGCACGGCGCCCGAGGGCGTGGTGCGGGACGAGCCGGCCAAGCCGCAGCGCGGGTTCATGCTGGACATCGCGCGCAAGAACTTCACGGCCGACTGGATCGAGGACCGGGTCCGGGAGCTGGGCGATCTGAAGTTCAACCAGCTCGGTCTGCACTTCTCCGACGACCAGGGGTTCCGGATCGAGTCCGACTCGCACCCGGAGATCGTGTCCCAGCAGCATCTGACCAAGGCGCAGGTGCGGAAGATCGTCGACCTCGCGGAGAGCCGGCACATCACCGTCGTGCCCGAGATCGACTCCCCGGGGCACCTCGGCGCGGTCATCGACGCCCACCCCGACCTCCAGCTGCGCACCGCGCAGGGGTCGGCGGTGCAGGGGGCGATCGACATCTCCAAGAGCGAGAGCGCCGACATCGTCGACGACCTGCTGAACGAGTACGCGGATCTGTTCCCGGGCGGGCCGTGGCACCTCGGCGGCGACGAGTACCAGGCTCTGGTGCGCTCCGACCCGGAGGCGTCGTTCCCGCAGCTGGCCACCGCCGCGCGGGAGAAGTACGGCTCCGGCGCGACGGTCGCCGACCTCACCACCGGCTGGCTCAACGACCGGGCCGACACCGTCCGCAAGCATCAGCGCACCCCGCGCGCGTGGAACGACGGTTTCTTCCGCGGCACCTCCGTCAAGGCCGCCAAGGACATCCAGGTCGCCTACTGGACGGGCAAGGAGATCGGCGCCCGGCAGCCGGCGGAGTACCTGGGCGAGGGCCGGAAGGTGATCAACTACAACGACGAGTTCCTGTACTACGTGCTCGGTGAGCCGCAGACCTTCGTCTATCCGACGGGGCAGCGGATCTACGAGCAGTGGACGCCGCGGGTGCTGCGCGGCACCGAGGCCGTGCCGGAGCGCTACGACGGCCAGATCCTCGGCGGGTCCTTCGCCGTCTGGTGCGACCTCGCGAACTCGCAGACGCAGGACCAGGTCGCGGCCGGGATCCGGATGCCGCTGCGGGCGACCGTCCAGAAGCTGTGGGACCCGGGTCAGCCCCAGCTGTCCTGGGCGGAGTTCCGGGCGCTTGCGGACAGGCTCGGCTGACTGCGCGCGAATTGGCATCGGGAACATGAACGCCCTCGCCGGGGAGACCGGGGCGCCCGCGCTACTTCATCGAACCTCGCGACGCCGCCGAGCACGCCGTCCGCCGGGCCGCCGAGGTCGGGTGTGAAGTGAACGCCGACGCACTGGTGGACGTACTCACTTCAGACCCTGATCCCCTGGCCGAAAACCTCTTCTTTCGCTTCCTCGGCCAACTGGGCGTCGTGCCCCTGTGACGTTCCGGGGCCGTTGCGCGCAGTAAGGGGAAGTGCGGGTTCCGTGAGGGGTGAGGGCTGGAAGCGGCCTGGTGGGGCCCTGGACAAGGCCCGCGGAGGGAGGCGTGGATGAGCCTGGTGGAGTTGATCGCACAGGCCGACGAACGCGGTCTGGCGGTGAGCGGGCTGGCTTGTTTGGATCGGTGCGTGCCCCTGCTGGGCGGTGACGACGAGATCCTGCGGCCGCTGTGGGCGAGCCTCACCGACGACGCCGGTACCGGCGACTGGGGCGAGGGGCTGGAGCAGGCGCGCGGAAAGCTGGACGCCGCCGGCGCCGGGGACGAGGCGGCCGTGCTCGCCCACCGGATGCTCGAGGCCGCCCCCGCCGAGCGGTCCCCCGCCGGAGTACGGGTGTGGGCCGACGCCTGTTCCGTCGCCGCCCTCCAGATCCACCGCCTCCTCGACACCGCCGAGGACGACGCCTCGTCGGTCGACGTGCGCCGGGAGGGCCGTACGGACGGCATGTCGCCGCTCGTCGCCGCGGAACTGCGCCGCCAGATCACCGTCCTGGAGGTCCTGGCCGGCCACGGCCCGGCCGGGCTGAGGCGAGCGCTGGAGGTGTCGACCGAGGGGCGGCGGGTGCTGCGCGCGGTCGTCTCGCGCCGGAGTCGGCAACAGGCCTGAGGGCGTGGCCACTGGCCTCCGACCGGCCTAAACCCGCTTTCCTGGAAGAGTCCTGTGACTGTCGTGGGGCCGAGGTGGGGCGGTCCTGCACCGGTTGCGGGAAGCCGTCGATTCCGTGTGACGAAACGCCATGCCGCAGCGCTTTCCGGGACGTGACGACTCAGCAGGAAACGAGGCCCTCGGCCGCGGCGAAGCCGCTGCGGTGGGCGGCGGACACGGTGGCGACGATGCGCGAGGGAGCCCGGCTGCACCTGGACTACTCGGCACAGAGTCTGTGGAGCATCGACCGGATGATCGAGGGGATACGGCGGGAAGGAGCGCCGTACGCCGCAGTGCAGGAGGTGCTGCGCGGGTTCGGGGCCTACGCCGGTGAGGTGATGGCGCGCCAGACCGGGGCCGAGTGGTGGGCGACGGGCGGCGACCACTGGATCCGCACTCCCGACGGACGCCTCTGGGATCCCATCGACGAGGCCCGCCGCTGTTACGCCGGGGACGGCTCGCTGCGGCTGCTGTGCCGGGACGCGACGACCGCCGCGCCCCGGCCCTAGCATCAGGGCGAGAGCGCCACCGTGGGGTCGTTCCCGGTTCCGGGAGCGGTCGGCTCAGCGGCCGGCTCGTCGGACTTGCCGGCCTGCCCGGCGAGGGTGCGGATCTCGGGCAGGTCGTCGTAGAGGTTCTGGCCGGGGCACTCGGTCGGGGAGCCGTCGCGGTGGCCGGAGATGCGGTGCAGCGTGGCCTGCTGGCCCGCCTTGTACTTGCCGTTGTCGGCACCGGAGGTCAGCACCACCGTCCCGGTCGGGTCGATGCCGTACAGGCCGAGCTTCCAGGCCGCGACCTTGGCGACCGACTCGCGCACGGCGGTGTTCGCGGTCGTCTTGCTGTAGTCGCCGAGCACCGAGATGCTGCTGGTGCGGGCGTTGAAGCCGTAGGTGTGCGCGCCGCGGACGGGCTTGTCGATGCCGCCCGCACGGCCCTCGAAGACCGTGCCGCACTTGTCGACGAGGAAGTGGTAGCCGATGTCGTTCCAGCCGTTGCTCCGCACGTGGTAGAGGAACACGCCGCGCACGATCGCCGCCGACTCGGCGCAGGTGTAGTCGTTGGTGCCCGCCGTGTGGTGGACGAACATCGCCTGGGTGTCGGTGGTGTAGGTGGCCGGGTCCTTCACCAGGGACTCGTCGGCGCCCCAGGCGGAACGCGGCGTGACGGCGGGACGTTCGGCGTTGGGCCTGACGACGGCCGGCCCGACGACATCCGGTTCGACGACCGTGGTGTGCACGGCGTCCGACCCGCCGTCGGGGTCGACCAGCTCGACGCGCAGCCCCTCGGGCAACCGCACGCCCGACACCAGCACCTGGACGCCGTCCGAGGGCCCGGTCCACAGCGGCTGGGTGCCGGCGCGGACGCCGGCGCGGTGACGGTCGGGGCCGGTCTCGGGCGTCCGGACGTCGGTGTCGAGTGTGCGCCACGCGCTCCATTCGCCGCTCTCGCGGGAGCGGGTGCGTACCTGCGCGGTGCCGTCCAGAGCCGCGTCCGGGTCGTCCCAGGTGATGCCGATCATGCTGAACGGCTCGGTGGTGCGCGGGGCGAGGGACCGTTCGTGCGGGTCGCCGTCCGGCACCCGGACGGTGTGCACGCCGTCTGAGGAGGAGGCCCGGGCGGACTGGGTCAGGCCGAGGGCGCCGGCGGCCAGGGCGGTGGCGACGGCGGTGTGCAGCAGGAGGCGTGTCATTCGGGGCTCGATTCCGGCCCTCTTGGGGGCGATGAGGGCGATGGGGGCCAGGGGGCGACGGGATGCTCTGATCGTCATCGTCTTTCCCCCTCGCGGAGCCGTCCGTTCGGTCCGCCGGAGAAATCCGGCAAACGGCGGAGGGCCGGCGGAGGACCGGCAGGGGCCCCGTGCGGTGCACGGGACCCCTGGATGTCGCTTGTACGTCGTTGCCGCGTATGCCGTTACCGCGGCGGGCGAGTTGTCACGGTGTCAGCGTCTGGCCCAGGTGGGCGTCCGTCGGGGTGCCCAGTGCGGACTTGCCGAAGACGACGGAGTCGTCGTAGCCGAGGCCGGTGCTGTTGCTCGGCAGGTGCAGCAGGACGCCGTCGCCCCCGTCCTCGCCGTCGGCGCCGAACGTGAGGTCCGCCCGGCCGTAGCCGGACAGGTCCGTCAGCGACACCGAGGAGCCGAAGCGGTCGCCGGTCTCGGTGGAGCCAGGGACCCCGGAGGTGTCCTGCGAGATCCCCACCGAGCCGGAGCCGGTCAGACCGGACGCGGTGCCCTTGACGAGGATCGCGCTGCCCGCGTCGGCGCGGTTGACGCCGTCCCGGGTCAGATCCTCGCCCGGGGCGCCCGCGAGGGCGTCCGCGTAACCGTCGGCGTTGTAGTCGCCGACCGAGACGGAGGTGCCGAGGGCGTCACCGGACTCGTTGCCGCCCGGCACGTACGCCGTGTCCTGGTGGATCACGGTCATGCCGGTGGTCGTGAAGCCCGTGGACGTGCCCGGGACCATGGTGATCTGGCCGCCGGACTTCCCGCCGGACTCGGAGGCGACCGGCTGGCCGATGACGATGTCGTCGTAGCCGTTGCCGTTGACGTCACCGGCCGCGAGGGAGCGACCGCCCTTGACGGAGATGACGCCGACCTTGGCCAGACCGGTCGCCGAGCCCGCGAAGCGGACGACCCGGCCGATGCCGCCGGTGTCGCGGTAGTTCAGGGCGATGTCCGCGTAGCCGTCCCGGTTGAAGTCGCCGGTCGCGGCGTCGAGGTAGGAGACGGCGCCCGTGGCCGTGGTGAGGGTGCCGTACTCGGTGGCGCCGCCGGTCAGCCGGGCGTTCCAGTTGCCGCCCTTGCCGGTGCCGGCGGAGAAGACGTCCGCCTTGCCGTCGCCGTTGAAGTCGCCGACGGTGACCGTGGAGCCGAGCCTGGCGCCCGTCGAGGTGACTCCTGACGTGGTGTAGGAGAAGCCGGTGTCGAGGGCGGGGCCGTACATCACCGTGACCGCGCCGCGGTCGGCGTGGCCGCTGGTGTCGTCCTCGCCGGGTGCGCCGATCGCGAGGTCGGCGTAGCCGTCGCCGTTGACGTCGCCCCACGCGGTGGACGTGCCGAAGCCGTCACCGGACTCGTGGGAGCCGGGCACGCCCGGGCTGCTCTGCGAGAGCGTCACCTTGGCGGCGGTGACCGGGCCGTCGATGCCGCCCGGGACGACGGTGACGGTGCCACCGCCGCTCAGGGCCTTGGGCGTGCCCGCGACCAGGTCGGCGACGCCGTCCCGGTTGTAGTCGGAGGTGGCGAGGGCGTGCGAGATGCCCGGGGTCCTGGCGACCTGGGCGATCCGGGAGAGCTGGGAGTAGAGGTTCGCGCCGGGGCAGGCCGTCGCGTTGGTGTCCCGGTGGCCGAAGACCCGGGGCAGGGTGATCGAGGTGCCCTTGTCGACCTTGTTGCCGTCCTGGCCGGCCGGGCTGCCGGAGGTGAGCGTCACCTTGCCGGTCGGGTCGACGCCGTACATCCCGAACTTCCAGGCCACGAGCCGGGAGATGGCGTCGAGCGCGGCGCGGCTCGGCCGGGCCTTCTCGAAGTTGCCGATGTACGAGATGCCGACGGTGTCGGTGTTGAAGCCGACGTCGTGGGCGCCGGTGACCGGCAGGTCCATGCCGCCGCTGCGGCCCTCGAAGATCTGGCCGCACCTGTCGACGAGGAAGTTGTAGCCGAGGTCGTAGTAGCCGCGCGCGAAGTGCTCCTGCTGGATGGAACGCAGCCGGGCGCGGGACTGGGCGCAGGACAGGGTGTTGTCGCTGTCCATGCCGGTGTGGTGGACGACGGCGGCCTTGATCTCGGTGCCGTAGGCCGGTGTGCCGTCGTAGTCCGTGGAGGCGCCCCACTCGGCCTGCGTGATGATCGGCGGCTTGACGACCGTGGAGGGGCGGGGCGCGGGGACCGTGGGGGTCGGGGAGGGAGAAGCCGTCGGGGACGGGGGCGACGTGTCGCTGGGGGCGCCGGTCGGCGTGGCCGTCTCGGTCGGGGCCGTTTCGGTCGGGGTCTGGGTGGGGTCGGCCGGCTCCGTAGGCGTCGGGACGGGGGGCGTCGGTTCGGTCGTCGGGGCGGGGGTCTCCTCGGTGTAGGCCGCGGGCCGGATGCCGCCCTTCGGGTCGGTGCCCGGGTCCAGGAGCTTCACGTCCATGCCGGTGGGCTGGCCGCCGGCCTCCGTGCCGTCCGCGTTCACGACGCGTACCTCCACGCCGTCCGCGTCGCCGGTCCACAGGGACTCGGTGCCGCCGCGCAGCGCGGCCCGCTGCCCCTCCGCGCCGTCGGCCTGGGCCGGTTCGGCCGACAGCTTGTGCCAGCCGGACCAGCGCCGGCTCTCCAGATCCCGCGTCCGGACCTCCGCCGTGCCCCGGACCGGGGCGTCCGGGTCGTCCCAGGTCACCAGCACCGCGCTGAACCGGTCCGTGTCCTGCTTGGCCAGGCCCTTGCGTCCGGAGCCCTTGTCCTTGAGCTTCACCGTGTGGACGGCCGGCTTGCGGCTCTGGGACGCGCCGTCGGAACCGCCGGGCGGATCGGCCATCGCGTAAGTGACGACCCCTGCTCCGCTCAGGACGACGGCGCCGATGGTCAGCCACGCCCGTCTCTTCAGACTGAGCGGTTTGTACGCACGCGTGCTGCGAGGACTCAACTACCCCACCCCTAGAACTGGACACATTGGCACCCGCTGTCACACAGGTGCCACTCACCCAGCGCACATCTGTGGCCAAACATCACCCGGCTGTGCCGCTGTCGCGGTCCGTAGGGCGCGGGGAAAACCCGCCTGCTGTGACATTTCCCCGGAGCCCGGCGCTGATGATCGTGGAGGGCGTGGCATGGACGCGTTCCCCGCGGTGCGGCGCACGGGGCAGGACATTCCGGGCATCCGGGGTGTTCCGGCCGGAGTGATCCGCCGCGAACCCGGTACGGACGAGGATGGTTTTTGGGCCAGCGAGAGGAACCCCGGCGCGTGCAGGCGCGCGACGGGGAACTGGGCGTGGCCGTCGCACGGGCCCAGGACGGTGACGAGGCGGCGTTCGCGGCCGCCTACCGGATCGTGCAGCCCGGACTGCTCGGCTATCTGCGCGGACTGGTCGGGGACGACGCGGAGGACGTGGCCTCCGACGCCTGGCTGGAGATCGCCCGGGATCTGGGACGGTTCAAGGGCGACGGGGCCGGTTTCCGCGGCTGGACGGCGACCATCGCCCGGCACCGGGCGCTGGACCATCTGCGCCGCCAGCGCGTACGGCCGAGGTCGTCCGCGCTGGAGCAGGACGTCCTGGACCTGCCAGGGCCGCACAGCACCCACGACCAGGCGCTGGAGGCCATGTCCACCGAGCAGGCCCTGCGGCTGGTCAGGGACCTGCCGCAGGACCAGGCCGAGGCCGTGCTGCTCCGCGTCGTGGTGGGGCTGGACGGGCCGGCCGCCGCCCGTGTCCTCGGCAAGCGGCCGGGGGCCGTGCGGACAGCCGCGTACCGGGGGCTGAAACGTCTCGCCACCCGGCTGGGCGCCGAAGGTGTGACGGATGAGGCTCCCAGGACGCTGGGGGAGTCGAAATGAACGATGACGGCGGGCCGGGCGGAACTCCCGGACCCGGCGCCCTGAACAGGGCGGACGAGCGAGACGTATGGATCGGACCCGGAACGACGGGCCGGTCGGCCGGGCTGGTCGGGTCGTACGGACCCGGCGGGCACCGCGAGACGTGTGGATCGAGCAGGGACGGAACAGAACATGGGTGAACATCAGAGCGACGGCGGGTTTCCGGGCCGTCGGCGTGTACACCCTGGGCGTTCCGCGTACGACCATTACCGGACGGCGCGCGACGCCGACGGCCGGCTGCCCGGCCACCGCGGGACGGCCGGTCTCGACAGCCCGGGTCCCGGCTCCCGTCGCGTCCTCGACGAAGCCGAGCTGGAGGCGCTGCTCGCGGCCGTCCTCATCCTGGACCGGATCGACGCCGAGGCCGAGCAGCGGGCCGTGGCCGCGTTCCTGGCCGCCCGGGACGCCGGCGCCCACCGGTCCCGCACGCGCCGCCGGGACGACTGGCGGCCCAGCGAGCGGCGGCATCCGGGGCGTTCGCTGAAGACCACGCTCTCCGTGCTGCTCGCCAGTCTCACACTGGGCGGTGTCGCGGTCGCGGCGATCGGCTCGGTGGGATCCACCGACGGCGCCGACGACCGCGGCCGCCCGCCCGCCCCCACGCGCGGCCCCGGTGCCTCGGCGGGCGAGCCCACCGGCACCGCGCCCGGTTCCGCCACCGGTTCCGCGTCCGCGCGCCCGGACCGCCCCGCCCCCTCCCGGGACACCGAGGCCCGCTGTCGCGCCTACGAGCAGGTCGACGGCCGGGGCAAGGCCATGGACGCGACGGCCTGGAAGCGCCTCGTCGAGGCCGCGGGCGGTGAGAGGAACGTCACGGCGTACTGCGCCAGGCAACTGGCCCGGGCCGAGGCGAAGACCGGCAGCACCGCCAAACCGGAGAAGACCGCGGGCGCCCCCGGTTCCGCGGGCGCCGACAGCCGCTCGGGCAACAACGCGGGCACCGGCGCCGGCAACGCGGACAACGGATCGGGTGCCGGGCAGAGTGGCGGGGACGGCGCCGCCGACGGCGCGTCGTCCGGGGCCAAGGGCAAGCCCGCCCAACCCAACGACCGCCGTCCGTAGCAGAATTCGGCAACAGGAGCCAGAGAGTCACGTGTCCGCGCCCGGCCGCACCGCCCAGGTGCCTGGCCGCACCGTCAGGGTGCCGGTGGGTCCCGCCATGGCAACGGCCGGGGCCGCCACCCCCCACAGGAGAGGCCCCGGCCGTCGCGCGGCACGGGTCGCGCGGCGGCCCGTACTACCTACAGCGTCCAGGGTGCGTTTTCTGTCACACCCCACCCTGTCACGGCTTAGTTGCATCTCGGGCGGACATGGACGGGGAGTGGTTTCAGGTCGTAACGTGCCTTTCGCGCCAACGCGGAGGCACCAGGACCACCGCAACCACCTGCGGTCTTGTTACCGCAACGGCCTGCGGTCTTGACACCGCAACCATCAATTGAGGAACCACGACGGCGAGAACCCGGTCCGCGAGAGCGGCGCCGGCTTTAGGCGCATAAGGGGTGCGGTGCTGGGGGACGACGCGGAGCTGACCGCCGCGGTGCGTGCGGCACAGGACGGAGACGAAACCGCGTTCCGGACTGTGTACCGAGCCGTGCACCCGCGGCTGCTCGGGTACGTACGGACGCTGGTCGGCGACCCCGACGCCGAGGACGTGACGTCCGAGGCCTGGTTGCAGATCGCCCGGGACCTGGAGCGGTTCACCGGCGACGCGGACCGATTCCGAGGCTGGGCCGCCCGGATCGCCCGCAACCGCGCGCTGGACCACATACGCATGCGCGGGCGCCGGCCGGCGATCGGCGGCGACGAGACGGAACTGACCGGCCGGGCCGCCGAGTCCGACACCGCCGACGAGGCCATCGAGGCGCTCGCCACCGACGGCACGTTCTCCCTGATCTCCCGGTTGCCGCAGGACCAGGCCGAGGCGGTCGTGCTGCGCGTGGTCGTGGGGCTCGACGCGAAGACCGCGGCCGAGACCCTAGGCAAGCGCCCGGGCGCCGTCCGGACAGCGGCCCACCGGGGCCTGAGGCGGCTCGCCGAACTGCTCGGTGACGATCCGGAGGCCGATCCGGAATCGGCGGGGGTGCTCGACGCTCTGCCGCCCCAGCGAGAACCGCGCGGCGGTGCCATGGCGTCCGCACGTGTGAAGCAGAGCGTCGCGCGGACGCAGAAGGATGTGTGATGGCCGACGAGCAGTACTGGTGGCTGGACCGCGAAACGACGGAGCGTTTGCTGAGCGGAGAGCCACTCGAAGCTGTCGACGGCGCAGCCCCGGGCGAGGCCGAACGGCTCGCCGCAGCACTCCGCGCGCTCTCCGCCTCATCCCCGCTGACCAGCGAGGAACTCCCCGGTGAGGCCGCGGCGATGGCTGCCTTCCGCAAGGTGCGCGCGGAACGCCCCGACACCCCAGCGGCCCCCGCGGCCGATGGCGGACAGGCCGGTACCGAGGACCCCCATGCCGGGCTGGTCCGGATCGGAAGCCCGGGCGGCAGCGGCTCCGGCGACGTCCGGCGGCCGCGCTGGGCCCGTCCCGCGCGCCACGCCCTGGCCGCCGTGCTGGCCGTCGGCGTGGCCGGAGGTGCCGCCCTCGCGGCCGGAACCGGAGCCCTGAGGGCACCGTTCGGCAACGACGATCCCCACCCCGGCTCCTCGGTCTCGGCCGCTGTCACTCCGTCCGAGCGCCCGCTGGTGTCACACTCGCCGAGCGACGACGCGCAGGGCGGCTCCACGTCCGACGGAGCCCCGGGCGGCGGCTCGACGGGCGACGCCGGTGATCCCGGCAGAGACGCGGCACGCGACGACCCGGCCCCGAAGCCCGGCTCCGGCGACCGGGGAGACCGCACCGGCGGCAGCCGCGGGAAGATCGCTTCGGCATGCCGCGACCTCAGCGACGGCAAGCGGCTGGACGCCGACCGCAGGCGCGCCCTGCGGGACGCGGCGGGCGGCTCCCGGGTCGGGAAGTACTGCGAGGGCGTCCTGTCCGGCGCCGACGGCCGCTCGGGGGAGCGGCAGGACGAGGACACGGAACGGCGCAACCGCGAGGACAGGTCCGGCAAGCAGGACCGGAAGCAGGACGAGGCCGAGGAGAAGGCCGAAGAGAAGGCCGAGAAGCGGGCCGAGAAGCGGGGCGGCGACGATGACGGCGCGGACCGCGGCCGGTCCACGCGGTCTCTCGAACCCCTCCGACCTGCGGTTTCGTACTCCGCGAAAATCTCCTCGCCGAGGGTGTGACGTTTTCGGTCGCCCTGGCGCAGTAATGAGTGAGCCGACTGGTCATCGGCCGTCGCACGGAGCCGGGGTTCCCCCCGTACCTACGGCTCGTGCACCTGAGCGCGGGCGGGACACGTTCCCCCGGTCCCGCCCGCGCCCCAATTCCCCTTCCGCGTCCTCACCAGGACACGACGACCTTGTCGCCGTCGCGGACCTGCGCGTACAGCTCCGCGATCGCCCCCTCGTCCCGTACGTTGACGCAGCCGTGCGAGGCGCCCGCGTAGCCCCGGGCCGCGAAGTCGGGGGAGTAGTGCACGGCCTGGCCGCCGCTGAAGAACATCGCGTAGGGCATGGGCGAGTCGTAGAGCGTCGACACGTGGTCGCGGGACTTCCAGTAGACGGAGAACACACCCTCCCGGGTCGGTGTGCCGCGTGAGCCGAAGCGGACCGCCATCGTCGACACCGTCCGGCCGTCGATCATCCAGCGCAGCGTCCTGCTGGTCTTGTCGATGCACAGCACCCGGCCGGTCGTGCAGCGCGGATCCGGCGGATCGGCCGGCTGGCCGCCCATGAGGTACAGGTCCCAGGTGCCCGGCTCGCGGGTCATCCGCAGCAGCCGCTGCCAGGTGACGGTGTCGGTCCGCCCGGTGCGAGGCAGCCCCCGCTTGCCCTGGAAGCCGCTGACCGCCCGCTCCGTCGACTCGTCGTACGTGCCGGTCGGCCCGTCGAAGAGCCAGGCGACCTGTCGCAGCCGGGCCTGGAGTTCGCGGACGTCCCGGCCGGTGTCGCCGCGGGACCACAGCACGCGGGGCGGGGCGGGGGCGGCGCTCGGCTTTTCGTCGCCGGGCGGGGCGGGAGCGGTGCCCGGTCCGCCGTCGTCGGCGGGGGTGCGGGCCGGGGACGGGGTGCCGCCGGGTAACTCGATGTGTACTGGTGAGCGGCGCCTCCCGTCGCCGTCAGGGGCCTGCACGGTACAGCCCGCCAGCACGGCCGCCCCGGCGACTGCCACTGCGATCGCTGCTCTCCCCATGCCCGTGGTACGCACGCGGCCCTCCGTCGTCTCACCGGTGTGCCCGGATGTCACCTGAGATGTTCCCCGGGGATGACCCGTCGCGAACCAGGGGGCATGGTGGTGAGCGAGGTCCCTACAGTCCGTCCTGCGGGAGGCATCAGACCATGGCGCGCGAGTCGGAGTCCGGACTGCCCATCGAACCGGTCTACGGGCCGGACGACCTGCGGGACTGGAACCCGGCGGAGAAGCTGGGGGAGCCGGGGGCGTACCCCTTCACCCGTGGCGTGTACCCGACCATGTACACCGGCCGCCCCTGGACGATGCGCCAGTACGCGGGCTTCGGCACGGCCAACGAGTCCAACGCCCGCTACCGGCAGCTGATCGCCCACGGCACGACGGGCCTGTCGGTCGCCTTCGACCTGCCCACCCAGATGGGCCACGACTCCGACGCCCCGCTGGCGCACGGCGAGGTCGGCAAGGTGGGCGTCGCCATCGACTCGATCGACGACATGCGGGTGCTGTTCGGCGGCATCCCGCTGGACAAGGTCTCGACGTCGATGACGATCAACGCCCCCGCGGCCCTGCTGCTGCTCCTCTACCAACTGGTCGCGGAGGAACAGGGTGTCGCCGCCGACCGGCTCACCGGCACGATCCAGAACGACGTGCTGAAGGAGTACATCGCCCGCGGGACGTACATCTTCCCGCCGAAGCCCTCGCTGCGCCTGATCGCCGACATCTTCAGGTACTGCCAGGCCGAGATCCCGAAGTGGAACACGATCTCGATCTCCGGCTACCACATGGCCGAGGCGGGCGCGAGCCCGGCGCAGGAGATCGCCTTCACCCTCGCCGACGGCATCGAGTACGTCCGCACGGCGGTCGCGGCCGGGATGGACGTCGACGACTTCGGGCCCCGCCTGTCCTTCTTCTTCGTCGCCCGCACGACGCTCCTGGAGGAGGTCGCCAAGTTCCGCGCCGCGCGCCGGATCTGGGCGCGGGTGATGAAGGAGGAGTTCGGCGCGGAGAACCCCAAGTCGCTGATGCTGCGCTTCCACACGCAGACGGCGGGCGTCCAGCTGACGGCCCAGCAGCCGGAGCTGAACCTGGTCCGCGTCTCGGTCCAGGCCCTGGCGGCGGTCCTGGGCGGCACCCAGTCCCTGCACACCAACTCCTTCGACGAGGCGATCGCGCTGCCCACGGACAAGTCCGCGCGCCTCGCCCTGCGCACCCAGCAGGTCCTCGCCCACGAGACGGACGTGACGGCGACCGTCGACCCCTTCGCTGGCTCCTACGTCGTCGAGAGGATGACGGATGACATGGAGGCCGCGGCCGTCGAGCTGATGGCCAAGGTCGAGGAGCTGGGCGGCGCGGTCGAGGCCATCGAGCGCGGCTTCCAGAAGAACGAGATCGAGCGCAGCGCCTACCGCATCGCCCGGCAGACCGACTCCGGCGAGCGGGTCGTGGTCGGCGTCAACCGCTTCCAGCTCGACGAGGAGGAACCGTACGAGCCCCTGCGCGTCGACCCCGCCATCGAGGCGCAGCAGGTGGAACGCCTCACCAGGCTCCGCGCGGAGCGCGACCAGCCGACGGTGGACGCGGCCCTGGCCGCCCTGAAGAAGGCCGCCGAGGGCACGGACAACGTCCTGTACCCGATGAAGGACGCGCTGCGGGCCCGTGCCACGGTCGGCGAGGTGTGCAACGCCCTGCGGGAGGTGTGGGGGACGTACGTACCGAGCGACGCGTTCTGATCCTCCTGCCGCTCCTTCGGTGGTGTGCGTGCCGGGTATCCCGCGGCGGCGGGTGTCCGGTGCGGGGACACGGTGTCGACTAGAGACCGGCGCGCGCCATGTACTGCCCCAATCCGTCGCCCGTTTCGCCCGCCCAGCCCACATAGCCGTCCGGCCGTACCAGGAACAGGCCCTTTCCGTACGTGGCCTGCTCCGCCCCGCTGACCGCGTGCACCGGTTCGGGCAGCGCCGGCGCCGCCGTCCCCACCGTCACCAGCGTCCAGTGCGGCCCCCGGAAGGCGTCGAAGAGCCGTACGCCGTCCAGCGTGCCGTCCGGTGCGCGGTCGCCGGCCCGGAGGGCGCCCGGGGCCGTACGCGTCTCCTGGGTGAGGGACGACTCCCGGTACCCCAACCCAAGTTGGCGGGTCGCCTCGCCGCGCCGCGTCTCCCCGCGGTGGACGCTCGTCGACAGCCCGAGCATGTCCGCGGCGATCGGGCGCCGTTCCTCCTCGTAGGTGCCGAGGAGCGATGCCGGTGCACCGCCCGTCAGCACCGCGCCCAGCTTCCACCCCAGGTTGTAGGCGTCCTGGACGCTGGTGTTGAGGCCTTGGCCGCCGGCCGGGGAATGCACGTGCGCCGCGTCGCCGGCGAGGAAGACCCGACCGGAGCGGAAGCGGTCCGCCAGGGCCGCCCGGGGGCGGAAGTCCGAGGCCCAGCGCAGCTCGGTCACGGCCTCCGGCGTGAGGTGCGAGCGGGCGGCGACGACCTTCCGTATGGCCTCCAGGGAGAGGTCCGGGGTCGTCCCGTCCGGGAACTGCGCCATCAGCTGGAAGTCCTCCGTGCCGGCCAGCGGGCAGATCGCGAGGAAGCCGTCGCCGTCCCCGTCAGGCGGGAAGATGTGCCAGTTGTCCCGGTCCAGGCCGCTGATCCGGATGTCCGCCACCAGCGTCGGGTTCGGGTCGACGGTCTCACCCGTCATGCCGATGCCGAGCAGCCTGCGTACCGTCGAGCGGCCGCCGTCCGCCGCGACGGCGTACCGGGCGGTGACAGGCTCACCGGAGGTGAACTCCGCGCGGACCCCGTCCGCGTCCTGCGTCAGGCCGACGACCTGCCGGCCGAAGGCCACCTTTCCTCCCAGCTCCGCCAGCCGTGCCCGCAGGATCTGCTGCGTACGCCACTGCGGCACCATCCAGGGCTCGGTGTACGGCGAGTCCTCGCTCGCCTCGGCCGGGTCGAACATCCGGTGCTCGACCGTCCGCCTGCCGTCCTGCCAGACCACCCCCACCGGGTAGGGGCCGCCCGCCGCGCGGATCGCGTCGAGCACGCCCAGGTCGTCGAAGACCTCCATCGTGCGCGGCTGGATGCCCTTGCCGCGCGAGCCCGGGAAGAGCCCTTCCGCCCTCTCGACCACCAGCGCGGCCACGCCTCGCCGGGCGAAATCGATGCCGAGCGCCAGACCGGTCGGGCCCGCACCCACCACCAGTACGTCCGTATCCATGAGCCACCCCTCCTTAACGCTGTTAAGTTCTCTCCTTCCGATGATCGGCTTAACGGTGTTAAGTTGTCAAGCGTGAGTACGGAACGACGCGAGCCCCTGGACCGCCGACGAGTCGCGGACACCGCGCTGCGGCTGCTGAACGAGGTGGGCCTGGACGGCCTGACCCTGCGTGCCATCGCCCGGGAACTGGACGTGAAGGCGCCCGCCCTCTACTGGCACTTCAAGGACAAGCAGGCGCTGCTCGACGAGATGGCGACGGAGATGTACCGCCGGATGGTCGCCGGGGCCTCGCTCGACCCGGCCGACACCTGGCGGGAGCGGCTGCTGAAGGCCAACCGGGGGCTGCGTGCCGCCCTGCTGGACTACCGGGACGGCGCCAAGGTGTTCAGCGGCTCACGCTTCACCGGCATCGAGCACGCCGGGCAGATGGAGGACAACCTGCGCTTGTTCACGGCCGCCGGCTTCACCCTCGCCCAGGCGGTCCGCGCCCTCACCACGACGTATCTGTACACGCTGGGCTTCGTCACCGAGGAGCAGGGCGTCCAGCCGCTGCCGGGCGAGCGGCGCGAGGGCTACGACATGGACGAACGCGCCCGCCTGATGGCCGACTTCCCACTGTCGGCCCAGGCGGGCGCGGAGATCTTCGAGGACTACGACGGGCACTTCGAGGAGGGACTCGCCCTCGTGATCGAGGGGATCGGGGCGAGCTACGGCGTCTCATGACACCCCGGCTCAGGACCGCTGCGCGCGTGCCCGCCGTACGGCCCGGGTGACCACGGGGGGCAGCAGGTCCTTGGCGAGCCGGCGGGCCCGGGACGGGGCGGGCCGGGCCGGGCGCGCCGCGCGGGACTCGGTGACGGGGGCGGCCGGGGGACTGGCCGGTCCCGGTGCCACGTAGTGCCGGGACGGCGGGAAGGGCGGCGGCTTCATGCCCTTGGACCGGGCGCGGACCAGCCGGTGCCCGGCCGCCTCCTGCACGCTCAGCCCGACGTCCGTGCGCTGCCGCAGCATGTCGAGCAGTTCCTCCTGAAGCGGCTCGGGGTCGCCCCAGGTGCCGTAGAGCTTCTGCGTGCTGAGGCAGACCGGGCGCAGCCCGCGGTTGAGGACGGCCTCCCAGGCGGCGACCGAGACGCCCGGCGTGTGCTCGGAACGGAAGTCGTCGAGGACCACGATGCCCTCGGGCAGCAGGATGTCGTGGGCGGCGCCGATGTCGCCGTACACGTGCTCGTACAGGTGCGAGGCGTCGACGTGGACGAAGCGGCAGGTGTCCGGGGCCACCTTCTCGGACACCACCGAGCTGGGGGCCGCGATCACCGTCGGCAGCGTGTCGTGGAAGGACAGGTAGTTCCGCTCGAAGGCCTGCTGGGTGAGCGAGGCGTACGACTTCGTGGACTCCGCCTTGTTGGCCTCGTCCGGGGCGTCGCCCTCGAACAGGTCGCAGACGGTGAACTTCTCGCCGTCCTGGAGGTGGTGGCCGAGGAGGATCGCGCTCTTGCCCATGTAGACGCCGAGCTCCAGCAGGTCTCCGCTCATGCCCTGCTTCTGCTGCCGCTCCAGGAACCAGGTGAACAGCATCTGGTCCAGCGGCGGGAACCAGCCCGGGACGTCGGCGAGTTCGCCGGGGTACGTGTCGGTCGCTTGTGCGTTGGTCATGAGACGAGCCTTCTCCTTGAGCGTTGCCCCAACCGACGGTTGGTTGAACGTCCCGTGAACAGCTCAGCGACCCTTGGCCAGCAGGGCCCGCAACCGCGGCGTCAGCGGCTTCTCCACATACTGGTTCAGCAGCCACGCCAGCAGCAGCATCGAGGCAGCTGTGAGGGCGAATGTCGCCGCGGACGGCAGATCCAGGCCGCGGTGCAGGGCGTGGATCACCACCCAGCCGAGGTGTTCGTGGACGAGGTAGAACGGATATGTCAGCGCCCCCGCCACCGTCAGCCAGCGCCAGTTCGCCCAGCGCAGCCAGCCCAGCGCGATCGCGGCGACGGCGACGAAGCCGAAGGTCACGACGAGGGCGATGCCGAGCGAGGAGCGGTAGGAGAAGCCGCCCGCGTCGGGCGCGTGCCACAGCCCCTGCACGGCGTAGTGCTGACCGATCAGCCAGCTCACGGCGACGATGCCCCACCCGTAGGCGTCCCGCCGGTCGAGGTGGACGAGGTAGAGGCCGACGCCGCCGATGAAGAAGGGGGCGTACTCGGGCATCACGACGACGTCGAGCAGCGGCATGTGCGCGCTCGCCGCGATCACCGCCGCCAGCATCCAGCCGGCGCAGAACATGATCACCCGGCGCCGGTTGGCCCCGGGGAGCACGACGCACAGCGCGAACAGCGCGTAGAAGCGGACCTCCGCCCACAGCGTCCAGCACACCCCGAGCACCCGGTCCACGCCCAGCGGCATCTGAAGCATGGTCAGGTTCACCAGCGCGTCGCTCGGCGAGACCGCCTGATAGGCCACCATGGGCAGCGCGAACACCGCCGTCACGAGCATGACCGCCACCCAGTAGGCGGGCAGCAGCCGGGAGGCGCGGGAGGCGAAGAACGACTTCAGCGGCCGGCCCCAGCCGCTCATGCAGATCACGAACCCGCTGATCACGAAGAAGACCTGGACGCCGAGGCAGCCGTAGGCGAAGTACTCGTGCAGCGTGGGGAACTGCTCCTTGGGCGAGCTGCCCCAGGCCTCGGAGACCTCACCGTCGCGCCCGCCGTAGTGGTACGCCGCCACCATCAGCGCGGCCACCAGCCGCAGTCCGTCCAGGGCGCGCAGCCGGCCGCCGGAGTCCTTCCGGCGCGGTGGGACGGTCGTGGCGCCTGGCGGTTCGACCAGCACGGCGACTTCGGGCCGGGGCTTGGGAGTGCTGACGACCGTCTCGGTCACGCTGAAAACCTCTGTAGCTCGCATGTCGTTTCACCTGAGCCGCCTGTGGGCGGGCAGGGCGCCGGCTGTCACCCTAGGGCGGAGATCGACGCCAAAATGTTCGACGGAGTCAGCCTTCGCCTGCCGGCCTTCATGGGTTCATCTGGATGTCGCCGAGCCAGGCCGCCGGGCGGACCTGCCTCAGCGGCGCACCGCCTTGCGCAGCGCCCGCGCCCGCCGGACCACCCTGCGTGCCGTGGAATTGCGGGGCAGGAACGCCAGCCGCTGCGGAATACCGCCGGGCAGTCCGAGCGAGGTGAGTCGGCGCTTCTTGAAGTAGCGCCGGGTGCGCGGACCGAGATGGCGGGCGAGGAACTGTTCCGCCTGCGGGCGCAGGTCCGGATAGATCTGCGGCTGCATGGTGAACCCGACCGCGGTCACCAGGTCGGACAGCAACTCGGCCGGGAGCAGGTCGCCGTCCTCGCCGCCGTCCAGGTCGGGCAGCAGCGCGTCCGCCAGGGTGGTGGGGATCCGGTTGCTGTTCTGGTACGGCGTCAGCCGCTCCAGCAGCAGTTCGGTGCCGATGCGCGCGACCGGCAGCTCGTAGAACACCGAGGCCGTGAACAGCGCCGTGGAGAAGCAGCCGACGACCAGCGCGGGCCGGGTCCGGTCGAACAGCACCTCGGCGAGCACGGGCGTGTCCAGCACGGTGAGGTCCACGCCGAGCTTCTCGGCCTCGGTCTCCAGGGCGCGGCTGTAGCGGGCCGGTGCGGTCGGGTGGGGCTTGAAGACGACCGTGCGGTGGCCACGGGCGACGGCGCCCCGCATCATCCGCACGTGCAGGTCCTCTTCCTCCTCGGGGGAGAGGATGTTCAGCGCCGACAGGTACTGGCCGAGCAGCAGCGCCGCGTCGCCGGGCAGGTCGGGCAGCTCGGGCACGGTCTCGGTGACCTCGCCCAGCACCTTCAGGAACGCGGGCGACGGCACCAGACGCGCCGGCACCTCGAACTCGGTCAGCAGCATCGGCGTGAGCCCCGGCACCAGGTCGAGGTGCAGCAGCCGCCGCACGCGCGTGCCGACCAGCGGGTCGAGCTTGTTGCGCGTGGGGCCGTAGCTCATCAGCCCGTCGGCGTAGACGTCGATGGGGGCGTCGGTGAACAGCTGCGCCACCGTGAGCGCGGGCGCGACCTGGATGGACTCCAGCACCAGGCTCACCCGGTCGTCGCCGAGGCCCCACAGCATCCGCAGATAGCGCTCGAACAGCGGGATGTCGTCGGAGCGCGGCGTCCAGGCCCCGGGGTGGAACGGGCGGATGGCGTCGTTCCAGGACAGCACGTCGTCGAAGTGCTCGCGCAGCGGCGCGAAGCCCGGCATCTCGTCGAGGGCCGGGGTGGTCTCCGGGTTCGCGGAGTTGTTGAACACCAGCAGTACCCGGCGGTCCGGCTCCTCGAAGAGGTCCGAGTCGATCGCGGCGGCCAGGGTGGCGACGCCGTACAGCGTCGAGGCGCAGAAGATCTGTGTGGTCCCGGGCATCAGGCGGCCGCTCCCGCCGGGGTGACCCTGCGCCGCAGCCGCCGCAGCTTGGACGAGCGGTCCATGTCCATGGCCTCCAGTGCGTCACCGAGCGCGTCCTGTGGCATGCGCTTGATGGCCGCCGCGCTCATCGACCGCAGCTGCCTGGCCACGGCCGGTTCGAACCTGTCTTCGTTGGAAAGGTGGTGCGCGATGATCGCGCAGTACGTCCGTACCGCCTTCGGCAGCAGCCGGTCGGCCTCACGGTCGGCGGCCGTCTCCTCGATCACCTGGTCGAAGGCACGGATGAAGTCGAGCTGGCGGACATCGCCGATCTGCGTCAGGGACGAGGCCACCCCGCGCCGGTAGAACACGCCCAGCAGGCTCACCACGGCGAACGACTCCGCCTCGCGGTGCAGCTTCCATATCCACGGCCGGTCCTCGGCCGTGCGCAGCCCGTCGGTGAAGTGCAGCACGCCCCGGTCGAGGAGGCGGCGGTGGTAGGCGCCGGCCCAGGCGTAGGCGTAGTCCACCGAGGTCGAGCGGTGGGCGGGCAGGATCGCCTCCCGCGGGTCGAACGCCTCCCAGCGCCGGCCGACCGGCACCCGGGACACGGAACGGGCGCGCGCGGTGGCCTGCACATGGTCGGTGCGGATGAAGTCGCAGCCCAACTCGTCCAGGGCGGAAACCAGTTCGGCGAGGTAGCCGGGGGCCAGCCAGTCGTCGCCGTCCAGGAACGTCAGGTACTCGCCCTGCGCCGCGTCCAGGCCGGTGTTGCGGGCGGTGGCGAGCCCCCCGTTCTTCTCGTGTCGGATGTAACGCACCTGCGCGACATCCGAAAGGTCCTCGGCCGCCCGTTCGAGAATGGCCGGTGTTTCGTCCTTCGAATGGTCGTCGACCAGGATGAACTCGAAATCGCGGTCGGCATTCAACCGAAGGCTTCTGAGGGTGTCCGGGGCGTATTGCTGCACGTTGTAGAACGGCACGATCACGGAAAGCTTAGGCACCCGCAAAACGTTAGGAGGCCGTCCGGCTCCGCAACTTTCCGGTGCGCGTACACTGGGTGAACTCAATGTGTCAGAACGGTGCACCCCGTGTACTTCCCGGTTCGCCACGGGCCAGTTCGGCTCCCGGTGGGGTGTTGTTAACTTTTCGTTGAGTCGCGGTTCCGCCATACCTAGGAATTGCTTCCTAGCGTCTTCGACGTGCCAGCAAGTACACCGAACCGCCCGCGAATCGCCGTCCTCGCGGACTCCGACACCCGCTGGAAATGGGGTGCGCTCACCGCGCACCGCATCGCCCCGGGACAGTCCATGGAAACCGCACCGCGCGAGGCCGCGCAAGTCGGCCCCGCCCTCGACGGATTCCTGCTGCGCGGCCGGGCCACGCCCACGCCGCGCCAGCTGGAGGAAGTGGGCGTGCGCGCCGACTCGCTGCGGGAAGTCACCGCCGTCGAGTTCCTGCGCACCATGGCCGAGGAGTCCTACGACATCCTCGTCCTCGCCCTCGTCGGCGGCGGAGTGCAGGCGATGCTGCACGGCCTCAAGCGCGCTTGGGAGAACCGGACTTCGCGGCCCGTCGTCGTCACCGGCTACGTCGGTGTCGTCTACGAGAAGCTCGCCGACGGCCTGCTGCTGCGGCACGGCGCGGACCTGGTCCTCGCCAACTCCCGTCAGGACGCGGACCGTTTCCGGGCCGTCTACGAAGGGGTGGGCGCCGACGCCTCGTCGGTGACCGAGGTGGCCCTGCCGTTCCTCGGCGGTGCTCCCTACGCCGGCGAGCACGACCCCTCTGCGAAGCAAGGGCGCAAGCCCTACACGGTCGTCTTCGCCGCCCAGCCCTCCGTGCCGGACAGCCGCAAGGACCGTACGTACCTGCTGAACCGGCTGGTCCAGCACGCCCGTCGGCACCCCGAGCGCGAGGTGCTGCTGAAGCTGCGCTCCAGGCCGGGCGAACACACCACCCACATCGAGGAGTTGCCGTACCAGAAGCTGGTGCAGCGCCTCGATCCCCCGGCCAACTTCCGTCTGGTCTACGGGAACATGGGCGAGGTCCTCGACCGCACCGACCTGCTCGTGACGGTCAGTTCCACGGCCGCCCTGGAGTCGCTGCACCGCCGCATCCCGACCGTCGTGCTGACCGACCTCGGCGTCCGTGAGGCCCTCGGCAACCACCACTTCGTGGGCTCCGGCTGCCTCGCCTCCTGGGACCAGCTCGACGCCGGGCACCGGCCGGCGCCCGACGAGGAGTGGGTCGCCCGGCAGGGCGTCGCGGCGGACGGCACCTACGACTCCGCCTTCGACGCGGCACGCGAACGCATCGCCAAGCTGCTCGACCGGCCCGGCGGCCTGCCCCCGCTGACCCCCTACTACACACCCGTCACCGCGCCCGGCTATCTGCCCGGGATCCTCGCCCGCCACCACCTCGGCCCGGACGGCACCCCGCTGCCCGGCGCGCCGGCCGCCGACAGGGAGCCCGGACCGGTCCGGCAGATCGTGCGCCGGGCGGCGCGCGGCGCCTACCGGCACGGCGTGCAGCGCGTGGCGCCCGTCATCCGGCGGATGGGGGAGCTGTGAGCCGCCCCGAGCCCTCCGCCCAAGGAGCCCAAGGAGTAGACCCCATGTCCCACCCGGAAGCGGGACGAGGCGCCGCGGTGCGCCGCGTGCTCGCGGTGATCCCCGCGCGCGGCGGCTCCAAGGGCGTGCCCGCGAAGAACCTCGCCCCCGTCGGCGGCGTCCCCCTGATATCGCGGGCGGTGCGCGAGTGCCGCGCGGCCCGGCTGGTGACGGACGTCGTGGTCTCCACCGACGACCAGGCCATCGCGGCCGCCGCCCGTCAGGCCGGCGCCGAGGTCGTGCTGCGGCCGGCCGCCATCGCCGGCGACACGGCCACCTCCGAGGCCGCCGTCCTGCACGCCGTGGACGCCCACGAGGCCCTGCACGGGGCGGTCGTGGACGTGGTGCTGCTGGTGCAGTGCACCAGCCCGTTCATCGTCCGGGAGGACGTCGACGGGGTCGCCGCGGCCATCGTGGAGAACGGCGCCGACACGGCGCTCACCGTGGCGCCCTTCCACGGCTTCGTCTGGCGCGACGCCGAGGACGAGGTCGCCGCCGGGAGCGTGTCCGAGGCCGACGCCGCCGTCGGCGGCGGCTACGGCGTCAACCACGACAAGTCCTACCGCCCCCGCCGCCAGGACCGCCCCCAGGACCTGCTGGAGACCGGCGCCGCCTACGCCATGGAGGCGGCCGGCTTCCGCAAGCACCAGCACCGCTTCTTCGGCCGCACCGAACTGGTCCGCACCGACCCCGCACGCGTGCTGGAGATCGACGACCCGCACGACCTCGCCCGCGCCCGGGCCCTGGCACCGCTCTTCGACGCGGACCGCCCCGGCGCGCTCCCGACCGCCGACGACATCGACGCGGTCGTACTCGACTTCGACGGCACCCAGACCGACGACCGGGTGCTGATCGACGCCGATGGACGGGAGTTCGTCTCCGTGCACCGCGGAGACGGCCTCGGCATCGGGGCCCTGCGCAACTCGGGCCTGAAGATGCTGATCCTGTCCACGGAACAGAACCCTGTGGTCGCCGCCCGGGCCCGGAAGCTCAGGCTCCCGGTGCTGCACGGCATCGACCGCAAGGACCTCGCGCTGAAGCAGTGGTGCGAGGAGCAGGGCATCGCGCCGGAGCGCGTGCTCTACGTCGGCAACGACGTCAATGACCTCCCGTGCTTCGCCCTCGTCGGCTGGCCCGTGGCGGTCGCGAGCGCCCACGACGTCGTGCGCGGCGCCGCACGCGCGGTCACCACCGTCCCCGGTGGCGACGGCGCGATCCGAGAGATCGCCAGCTGGATCCTCGGCCCCTCTCTCGATTCCCTCACCAAGTAAGGAACTCTCTGCAATGAGCACCAACTCCCGCATCCGCACCTTCGGTACGCGCGAGGCCGGCCCCGGCCGCCCCGTCTACGTCACCGGCGAGATCGGCATCAACCACAACGGCGACATCGAGAACGCCTTCAAGCTGATCGACGCCGCCGCCGAGGCCGGCTGCGACGCGGTCAAGTTCCAGAAGCGCACCCCGGAGATCTGCACCCCGCGCGACCAGTGGGACATCGAGCGTGACACCCCCTGGGGCCGGATGACGTACATCGACTACCGCCACCGGGTCGAGTTCGGCGAGGACGAGTACCGCCAGATCGACGCCTACTGCAAGAAGAGGGGCATCGACTGGTTCGCGTCCCCGTGGGACACCGAGGCCGTCGCCTTCCTGGAGAAGTTCGACGTCCCCGCCCACAAGGTCGCGTCCGCTTCCCTCACGGACGACGAGCTGCTGCGCGCCCTGCGCGCCACCGGCCGCACGGTCATCCTCTCCACGGGCATGTCCACCCCGAAGCAGATCCGCCACGCCGTCGAGGTCCTGGGCAGCGAGAACATCCTGCTCTGCCACGCCACGTCGACCTACCCGGCGAAGGCCGAGGAGCTCAACCTCCGCGTCATCAACACGCTCCAGCAGGAGTACCCGAACGTCCCGATCGGCTACTCCGGCCACGAGACCGGCCTCCAGACCACCCTCGCCGCGGTCGCCCTGGGCGCCACCTTCGTCGAGCGCCACATCACCCTCGACCGCGCCATGTGGGGCTCGGACCAGGCCGCTTCCGTGGAGCCGCAGGGCCTCACCCGCCTCGTCCGCGACATCCGCACCATCGAGGCCTCCCTCGGCGACGGCGTGAAGAAGGTCTACGAGTCCGAGCTGGCCCCGATGAAGAAGCTGCGCCGCGTCGCCGGTGTGGTCGCCGAGGCGGAGATCGCCGACGCGGCGGGCGAGCCGGTAGGCGTCTGAACGCACAACCCCCACAACCCCCCTACGACGGGACGGTCGTACGTCGATGAGCCCCCGCGCCGGGAATGCCGGCCCCCACACTCTCGCCTTCGTCGAGAGTCCGGTACAGCTGCTGAACGTGCTGGAGTGGGCGCACGCGCATGCGTCCGGCGTGGGGCTCACCCTCGTGGTGCTGTCGCCCGTCGACCCGATGACGCGCGGCCAGCTGCGGCGGATGTCCGACCTGGCCCGCGACGAGGGGCACGAGGTCCGCTGGGAGGAGGCGCGCGGCGGCCCCATGGCGCCCTTCCAGACCATCGGCGGCCTGGCCGGCCTGCTCCGCAGAGCGCGCCGGGTGGTGCTGGGGGACCCCTTCTCCCGTTACGTCCAGCTGCTGCTGACGATCACACGGGCTCGCGACCTGGTCGTCGTCGACGACGGCACGGCGACCATGGAGTTCGTCGGGCAGCTGGCCCGGGGCGAACGGCTGGTGCGCTGGCACCGCAAGGGCGGCCGCCCCGGCCCGCGGGACCTGATCTTCGCGCCGGTGTCCTCCTCGGCCCGCCGCAGGCTGACCCCGGGGGACAAGCGCCAGGTCGAGATCTTCTCCTCCATGCCGATGGAGGAGACCCCGGCGGGCGTCACCGTCAGCGCCAACGACTTCGCCTGGACCCGGGCCCGCTTCGGCCCGCCCCGCATCACCAAGGGCGCCGACATGGTCGGCACGTCCCTGGTGGAGACGGGCGTGGTCGACGACGACCGCTACCTGGAGGCCGTCCGCGCGCTGGCCAGGACCCACGGCGCCACCCGCTACTTCGCCCACCGCCGCGAGAGCACGGACAAACTCCGCCGGCTCGCGGTGGAGACGGGCCTGGAGATCGTCCGCCCCGAACTCCCCCTCGAACTGATCGCCCGCCGCGGCCCCATCGGCCGGACGATCCTGAGCTTCCCCTCCACGGTCGTCCACACCCTCCCGCTCGCCCTCTCCGGCACCGAGGTCCGGGTCGCGGTCTGCGACATCGACCCGGCCTGGCTGACCGACCACGCCTCCCCTCGCGCCCAGGGCTTCCTGTCGGGGGTGACGGGGGCGGCGCGGGATGTGCATCGGTTGTCTACGGCGGGGGCGAGGGCGGGGGCTGGTTCGGAAGGTCCGACTGGTCCGGCGAGTCCGGCCGGACCGGGGGGACGGAGGGGCTCGGCGGCCTCCGAGGGTCCGACTGGCCCGGGGGATACGGCTGGCCCGGGAAGTATCACGGGCACGGGCACGGGCACGACGGGCTCGGCCGGGACGGCGGACTCGGTGCGCATGGCCGGCCCGGCTGGGACGCCGGGTGCAGCGGACATGGTCGGCTCGTCCGGGGCGGCAGGCCCGGCAGGCCCGCCCGGGCCGGCGGGCGCGGTGGCTGCCGGCTGAGGTGCCGGAGGCGCATCGGGAGCCGGCGGGGTCAGCCGGGTCAGGCGGCCTGTCAGGCGGCCCGGCGGTTCAGGCGGACCTGATCGCCAGGCAGGCCGGGCGGCGACGAGCCGAAGACCTGCGGCGGCTCACGCACGGGCAGGGCAGATCCATGCACCGACCGCGGTGGCTCGGCACGCACCGGTGGGCTCGGCCACGCTCCGGGGCGGGCTCACGCTCCGGCAGACGCCGGCTTGCGTGCCAGCAGGAACGCCCGAGGGCGTTGCTCCTCACCCTCGGCCTCCCGCAGCACGCGGGAATGGAGCTCCAGGCCGGCCTCCCTGAGCTGCGCCGCGACGGTCTCCGGGGTGCGCCAGTAGTAGTCGAGCGAGATCTCCTGCCCGAAGCGCTCGGTGAGGTGCGCACGGCCGTCCTCGGCACCGGACTGGAACCCGATCAGCACGGGCGCACCCGGCACCAGGACGCGGTGGAACCCGGCGAAGACCGAGGGCAGATGGTCGTCGGGCACATGGATGATCGAGTACAGCGCGACGATGCCGCCGAGCGTCTCGTCCGGCAGGTCCAGGGCCGTCATCGAACCGACGTGGAACCGCAGCCCCGGGTGCGCCCGGCGGGCCAGGGCCACCATGCGGGGTGAGACGTCCACCCCGAACACCGGCAGCCCCAGGTCGTGCAGCCGGGCCGCCACGTATCCGGGACCGCTGCCGATGTCGGCGACCGGGGGCTGCACCGGCGCCCCGGGGGCACGCACCAGGTCGACGAAGGCCGTCAGGAGGGCCCGCTCCAGCGGCCTCCCGGCGAGACTGTCCGGGAACCCGGCGGTGTAGTCCTCGGCGATGGCGTCGTACGAGGCCTGGGTGGACTGGACGAACTCGGGGCTGTCGGCGCGCACCGGGCGCACACTATCGGGGCCGTGCGTCCGCTAGGGCCTGTTGCGAAAGTGCCGCCTGCCGCGCGACGCCCGGCACGCACTCTCGCCGCACCGGCCGAAAGCCCGAGTACGCCCAGTACGAGGGCTTCCGGCCGGCACGCCGAGAGCACGCACCGGACGCCGCGCGGCCGCCCTTCGGGCGACGACGCCACTTTCGCAACAGGCCCTGGACGAACAAGGCCGTGTTCCCCGCGCAGGGCGTGGTATCCGTGGAGGAGGATGGATGGATACCGGCGCCGTGAGCCAGGTGTGGCCGATGTCACATGCTGTGGGTCGTGGTGCTGGGCTCGGCCCTAAAGGCGGGCGAGTTTACCCATCTCAGTTGATAGCTATGCGTCGGGCGGTCGTATTTTCTTCCTCGAATGGGTTGAAGTTTTGTTGATCGAGGGTCGGAAGACCACCCTGGCGCCCTACCCTTCAGAGGGTGAAGCAATTGATGTCACTGGAGTCCGAGGTCGATCTTCCCGGGGCAGCCGTACTTCCCGGTGCGCTGCCCGACGCTCTGTGCGCCGAGCTCATCGCGTTCCGGCGCGACCTGCACATGCACCCGGAGCTGGGCAACCAGGAGTTCCGCACGACAGCCGCGATCAAGGAGCGGCTCGAGAAGGCCGGCCTCAAGCCGCGCGTACTCGCCGTCGGGACAGGACTCGTCTGTGACATCGGCGTAGAGGGCGAGCAGTGGGGCGGGGGCCCCAGCATGCTCGCCATGCGGGCCGACATCGACGGCCTGCCCATCCCCGACATGAAGAGCGAGTGCCCGTACCGCTCGACCGTGCCCGACCGGGCCCACGCCTGCGGTCACGACGTGCACACCACCGTGGTCCTCGGCGCCGGTCTCGTCCTCGCCGAACTGCACAAGCAGGGCCTGCTGCCCCGCCCGGTCCGGCTGATCTTCCAGCCCGCCGAGGAGGTACTGCCCGGCGGTGCCGCCGACGTCATCAAGTGCGGGGCGCTGGAGGGGGTCGGCGCGATCGTCGCCGTGCACTGCGACCCCCGCGTGGACGCGGGGCAGGTCGGACTCCGGGAGGGGCCCATCACCTCCGCCTGCGACCGGCTGGAGATCGCCCTGAACGGCCCGGGCGGCCACACCGCACGCCCGCACCTCACGACCGACCTGGTCACCGCGGCCGCCCGCGTCGTCACGGACGTACCGGCCCTGGTCGGCCGGCGCTTCGACAGCCGGAGCGGGCTCGCCATCACCTGGGGCCGCGTCGAGTCCGGGCACGCGCCCAACGTCATCCCGCAGCACGCCGAGCTCTCCGGCACGGTGCGATGCCTCGACATCGAGGCGTGGCGGCAGGCTCCCGACGTCGTGGTCGCCGCGATCGACGAGATCGCCAACCTGCACCGTGCCAAGTCGGAGATCAACTACGTCCGCGGTGTCCCGCCCGTCGTCAACGAGCCCGGCGTGACCGAGCTGCTGCGCGACGCCATGATCGCCCGACGCGGCGTCGACTCGGTCATCGGCACGGAGCAGAGCCTCGGCGGCGAGGACTTCTCCTGGTACCTGGAACACGTCCCCGGTGCCATGGCCCGCCTGGGCGTGCGCACCCCCGGCGAACGCCACGTACGCGACCTCCACCAGGGCGACTTCGACGTGGACGAGTCCGCGATCAAGGTCGGAGTGGAACTCTTCACCGCCGCGGCCCTCGTCAACGGCCTGCGCTAGGGCTCGCCCGCTGGTGCCACGGCCGCAGCGGGGCGGCTCTTTTCGCGGGCTGCGGGTCGTCGTCACTTGTGGTCACGAAGGAACGTGGGGATCTCGCTGCGGGTCGGATAGTTCGGCAGGGGCGCGGGCTCGTCCTCAAGGAAGGCGGTGACGACGGCGGCGGCTCGGTTGTCGTTGTCGTCGAGGCCGTTCCACATGTGGTGTCCGACGCCGGGCATGTACTGCGTGCGCTGGATGGCGGGATCTTCGGCAAGGATGGCGGTCGCCCATTGACGGACCTGGGAGGAGCACTCGGCGATCATCAGCATCGTGGGGGTCCGGGAGTGCCTCAGTCGCGGGGCGATGGACGGAGAGTCCTTGAGCGTCTGCTGGACGCGGAGGCTGGCGGCGGCGCTGAAGGAGAAGTTCTGTTCCGTGTCCTCGACGGGAATGCGGTGCGCGTCGCGCGCGCAGTAGCTGGCTGCGGTGTCGCTGCCGAGATCGGCGGCGGTGAACGCGTTGTCGCCCTCTGCCTGTCCGATCAGCCCGGTGTCGGGGGTGAGGAGCCCGAGTCGCATGAGGCCGAATGCGACGGCGTACCGGGGGGTGCGTGTCGACCGCGGTCCGGTCATGGCCGGCGCGAGGCCGCGCGCGGATTCTTGGCCCTTGTGTCCGGCGATGCGCGTGGTGGGGCCGTCCATCGGGCCGGGCTCGGCGATGATCGCCCGGTGCAGGCGCGCCGCGACGCGTGGGTCGGCCAGGGCTCGCGTGAGCACGACTCCGCCTGAGGAGAATCCGAGGATGTCGACCCTGCCCTTGCCCAGGCGATCGACGAAGGCGGAGAGATCGCGGACCGACCTGGAGATCGTGTACTGGCTCATGGGGAGCAGGTCGCTTCGTCCCCCGCCGGCCTGCTCGTAGGCGTAGACGTCGTAGCCCTGTCGCGCCAGGAGCCGCAGGAACCGGTGGTCGAGCACCGAGATGCCGCGAACCGGTCCGCCGTGGAGGTACACGAGCGGAACGGGGTGCCGGGTGCCGGCGTTCGCGGGCGGGTAGTGATACACCGCGACCCGGCTGCCTGTGGCCAGGCTCCAGTGCTGCGCGGCCAGGAAAGGCAGGTCGGGCGGGTACCGCCGTTCCGTGGGCACGGTCGGGATGCAAACCGACGCCGTCAACGCCGCCGCGACGGCCACCGGCAGGAACGGTACGAGCCGCGCCGACCAGGTACGGCGCCGACCCCGCCACAGTGCGGCGGCAGTCGCGATTCCCAGGGTGGTCAACCACGCGGGGAGCCCCGAGCCTGCCCCGTCCGTGAGGACGATGAACGCCAGGAAGAGGACGACCAGCCCGGCGATGGCAGCCAAGGCCAGCAGCAGGCGACCGGCTAAGCGGACAGGACGTATCACGGACGGTGGCATGAGGGACTCCCCGTAGTTTCAGAACGCTGTTTCAAAACGACGTTATCAGGAAAGGTAGGCTGTTGGCGTGGGTAGGCCGAGAACGAACGACGAGGCCGTCAAAGAGCGGCTCCTGGCGTGCGCGATCGAGATGCTCGCCACCCGCCCGCGGGAGTCGGTCACGGTCCGCGCCCTGGCCACCGCCGCCGGGACGTCGACGACGGCCGTGTACTCCTTGTTCGGCGGCAAGGACGGCCTGATCGGCGAGGTGCGCAACAGGGCCGTGGCCGGCCTGTTCCAGGAGGTGTCGGCAGTGCCGGCCTCCGAGGACCCCCTGGCCGACCTCTACGCACTGGCCGCCGCGTACCGTCGATGGGGGCGTGAACACAGCCACCTCTACACGGTGCTGTTCGGTGGTGTGCAATCTTTCGACCCGTCCGGCGAAGTCGGCACCAGTGACCCCATCCGGCCGCTCCTCGCGGCGATCGATCGCGCCTTGGCGGAGTCCGTCCTCGCCGGCGAAGCGACGTTCATCGCCCTGTCGATCTGGGTGACCCTGCACGGGCTCGTGACGCTCGAACTGGCTGGAGCCCTCGACACCGCCACGGCCGAGGTCACATTCCGATCGACGATTCACGCGACGCTGCGCGGCTGGGCGACCCCCGCGGTGTTCCGCACTCTGCGGCACGCCGAGTCCCGAAGTCGGTAGCTCTTCCCTCGGACCCGCCCGGCTGACGCCCCCGCCCGACGGAGCCTCCGGTTGCGCCCCCGGCGGCCCGGGGGCAGCCTGGTGCGCGTGACGAGCAGGCACGCGCCGTGTCCCCGAGTGCACCTTTCGCCCCCGTTCGATCCCGTGGTTCACAAGGGCGTAACCGGCCATCGGCACAAATGGGTAACGGCCCCGCAGCGACCCGTTCCCAGGAGTGTCTACGCGCGTTAATGTGCGCCGAACCGAGCACCCGCTGCGGGGCTTTGGAGAATGGGGAGCTTCAAGATGCGTCGGATTTCCAAACTGACCCGCGTCGCGGTGGGGGTCGCGTCGCTGGGGCTCGTCGCCACGGCCTGTGGCGGCACCAGCAGTGACAGCGGTGACAGCGGCAGCGGCGACCGCGGCGTCGCCATCGCGTACGACGTCGGCGGCAAGGGTGACCAGTCCTTCAACGACGCCGCCTACGCCGGCCTGACCAAGGCGAAGGACGAGTACGGCTACAAGACCGCCGACATCGAGCCCACCGAAGGCGAGACCGACGCGGACAAGGAGCAGCGCCTGGTCTCGCTGGCCAAGCAGGGCTACAACCCGGTCATCGGCGTCGGGTACGCCTACGGCCCGGCGATGAAGAACGCGGCCGCCAAGTACCCGGACACCACCTTCGGCATCGTGGACTCCGTGGTCGAGGGCAAGAACGTCGCCTCCCTCGTCTTCGCCGAGGAGCAGGCTTCGTACCTCGCCGGTGTCGCCGCCGCCAAGGCCACCAAGTCGGACGTCGTCGGCTTCGTGGGCGGCGTGGACATCCCGCTGATCCACAAGTTCGAGGCCGGCTACAAGCAGGGCGTGGCGGACACCAAGCCCGGCGTGAAGGTGCTGTCCCAGTACCTGACCCAGACGGCCGAGGAGGGCGGCTTCGCCAGCCCCGACAAGGGCAAGGCCGCCGCCGAGGGGCAGATCGAGAAGAAGGCCGACGTCGTCTACCAGGCGGCCGGCCTGTCCGGGCAGGGTGTCATCGAAGCCGCCGCCAAGGCGAAGGTCTGGGCGATCGGCGTCGACTCCGACCAGTACAAGCAGGCCGCCCTCGCCCCGTACAAGAACTCCATCCTCACTTCCGCCCTCAAGGACGTCGGCGGTGCGGTCTACGCGCTGGCCAAGTCCGTCCATGACGACAAGCCCCTGACCGGCACGCAGACCTTCGACCTGAAGGTCAACGGCGTCGGCCTCTCCGAGGCGAACCCCGAGTACGCCAAGATCGCGGGACTCAAGGCGGCCGTGGACAAGGCCAAGGAAGGCATCAACGACGGCTCCATCAAGGTCAAGACCGAGTAGGCGAGTAGTACGTCAACGGTCTGCGGCAGCCGGAGCGGGCGGGCACCCCAGGGTGCTCGCCCGCTCCGCCGTTCCCAGGGGGCAGGGGCCAGGAACCAGGAATCGGATCACCCAGCGCCACGCCCCGTTTGCGGTCGGCAACCCCCGGGCCAAGACCCGGTGATGGCTTGGGCACGGGCGCATAACAAGGTGGACAGAAGGGGTTTTCAGGCAGGTCTACGCGCGTTAATCTGCGGCGAAGCCAGCGCCGAAGCTGAACCGTCCCGGCGCTAAGCGCCCCCGGGGTAGTGCGAGCACGTCCCCACGCCGCCCGGTACGCACTCTCGCCGCACCGGACGACGCGCGAACGCACTCGCACTGCCCCGGACCCGCTAGTACGACAGGAGCACCCACACATGCGCCGGATTTCCCGGATCACGGTCGCAGGCGCAGCGACCGCCTCCCTGGCCCTCGCCCTCTCCGCCTGCGGCAGCACCTCGACCTCCGGGTCGTCGGACTCGAAGGGGGACAAGGGCCTCGCCATCGCGTACGACGTCGGCGGCAAGGGCGACCAGTCCTTCAACGACGCGGCGTACGCGGGCCTGGAGCAGGCGCAGAAGGAGTTCGGCTACAAGACGGCCGACCTCGAGCCCACCGAGGGCGAGACGGACGCCGACAAGGAGCAGCGCCTGGTCTCGCTGGCGAAGCAGGGCTACAACCCGGTCATCGGCGTCGGCTACGCGTACGCCGCGGCCGTCAAGGGCGCCGCGGAGAAGTTCCCGAAGACCACCTTCGGCATCGTCGACGACGCCACGATCAACACCAAGAACGTCGCCGACCTGGTCTTCAGCGAGGAGCAGGCCTCGTACCTGGCCGGTGTCGCCGCCGCCAAGAGCACCAAGTCGAACGTCGTCGGCTTCGTGGGCGGTGTGGACATCCCGCTGATCCACAAGTTCCAGGCGGGCTTCGAGCAGGGCGTGAAGGACACGAACCCGAAGGTCAAGGTTCTCTCGCAGTACCTGACCCAGACGGCCGAGGAGGGCGGTTTCTCCAGCCCCGACAAGGGCAAGACGGCCGCCGAGGGCCAGATCGAGAAGAAGGCCGACGTGGTCTACGCGGCCGCCGGCCTGTCCGGCCAGGGCGTGATCGAGGCCGCCGCCGCCAAGAAGGTGTGGGCCATCGGCGTGGACTCCGACCAGTACAAGCAGGAGGCCCTCGCCAAGTACAAGGACTTCATCCTCACCTCTGCGATGAAGGACGTCGCCAAGGCGGTGTACAACCTGGCGAAGTCGGTCGAGGACGGCAAGCCCGAGACCGGTATCGTTCGTGGCGATCTGAAGACCGGCGAGGTGAGCCTGTCGGACTCCAACCCGAAGTTCGCGGACGACGCCGAGCTTCAGGAAGCCATCAAGACGGCCAAGGAGAAGATCATCAGCGGCGAGATCAAGGTCAAGAGCAGCTGACGACCGACTGCCTCGAAGCAGGCGGTAACCCCCGGGGTTACGTCCGCTCGACGGGGTACGGGGAGGCTGCTCCTCGTACCCCGTTGTCGCGGTGCGTCGGCCCCTTTGCATGCCGTAGGGGCGCTACGCGCGTAGACGACCCCCGTCCCCAGGAGAGTGCGCCATCAACGCGTCCAGCAGCCCTCCGGCCGGAGCGGCGGTCAAGGAATCGGTGACCGCCGTCGAGCTCGCCGGGATCACGAAGCGTTTCCCGGGCGTCGTGGCCAACCACGACATCCACCTCAGCGTCCGCAAGGGCACCGTGCACGCCCTCGTCGGTGAGAACGGCGCCGGCAAGTCGACGCTGATGAAGATCCTCTACGGCATGCAGAAGCCGGACGAGGGCACCATCACCGTCGACGGCGAGCAGGTCAGCTTCTCGTCGCCGGCCGACGCCATCGTCCGCGGCATCGGCATGGTCCACCAGCACTTCATGCTCGCCGACAACCTCACGGTCCTCGAGAACGTCGTCCTCGGCAGCGAGAAGCTGTACGGCATCGGCGCCAAGGCCCGCCGCAAGATCAAGGAGCTCTCCGAGCGCTACGGCCTCGGCGTCAAGCCCGACCTCCTGGTCGAGGAGCTCGGCGTCGCCGCCCGCCAGCGCGTGGAGATCCTCAAGGTCCTCTACCGTGGCGCCCGCACCCTCATCCTGGACGAGCCGACCGCCGTGCTCGTGCCGCAGGAGGTCGACGCCCTCTTCGCCAACCTGCGCGAACTGAAGTCCGAGGGCCTGTCGGTCATCTTCATCTCGCACAAGCTCGGCGAGGTGCTCTCCGTCGCCGACGAGATCACCGTCATCCGCCGCGGCACCACCGTCGGTACGGCCGTCCCCGCCGAGACCACCCCGCGCCAGCTCGCGGAGATGATGGTCGGCAGCGAGCTGCCCACGCCCGAGACGGCCGAGTCCACGGTCACCGACCGCCCCGTCATCAGCGTCGACCAGCTGCGCCTCGCGGCCCCCGGCGGCAAGGCCCTCCTCGACGACATCAGCTTCACCATCCACGCGGGCGAGGTCCTCGGCATCGCCGGTGTCGAGGGCAACGGCCAGACCGAGCTGGTCGACGCCCTCATCGGCCTGCGGTCCGCCGACTCCGGCACCATCCGGCTCGCCGACGAGGAGATCACCGCCTGGCCCACCCGCAGGCGCCGCGAGCAGGGCATCGGCTACATCCCCGAAGACCGGCACCGCCACGGCCTGCTCCTGGAAGCGCCCCTCTGGGAGAACCGCATCCTCGGCCACGTCACCGAGAAGCCGCTCGCCAAAGGCGTCTGGCTGGACCCGAAGGCGGCCCAGGAGGACACCCGCCGGATCGTCATGGAGTACGACGTCCGCACCCCCGGCATCGACGTCACCGCCGCCTCCCTCTCCGGCGGCAACCAGCAGAAGCTGATCGTCGGCCGCGAGATGAGCCACAAGCCGCGCTTCCTGATCGCCGCCCACCCCACCCGGGGCGTGGACGTCGGCGCCCAGGCAGCCATCTGGGACCACATCCGCGAGGCCCGCCGCGAGGGCCTGGCCGTGCTGCTGATCTCCGCCGACCTGGACGAGCTCATCGGCCTGTCCGACACGCTGCGCGTGATCTACAACGGCAAGCTGGTCGCGGACGCCGACCCGGCCACCATCACCCCCGAGGAGCTCGGCTCGGCCATGACCGGTGCCGCCACCGGGCACCTCGAGCACGCAGAGACCCCCGAGATCTCGAAGGCCGACGCCCCCGAGTCTCCGGAAGACGAGGCCCGCTGATGAAGAAGTTCGACAGGGAGCGCGTGCTCCTCGCGGTGGCCGGACCGGTCATCGCGCTCGCCGTGGCCTTCGTCCTGAGCGCGATCGTGCTGATCGCGTCGGGCAAGAGCCCCGTCGAGCCGTTCGCCCTGATGTTCGAGCAGATCGGCTTCTCGGACATCCAGGTGCTGGTCATCAACCAGGCGTCGATGTACTACATCGCGGCGCTCGCGGTGGCCATCGGCTTCCGGATGAACCTGTTCAACATCGGCGTCGACGGCCAGTACCAGCTCGGCGCCATGATGGCCGCCATCGTCGGCGCCCACATGAACCTTCCGGCCGCCCTCCAGGTCCCGCTGCTGCTCCTGACGGCGGTCCTCACCGGCGCGTTCTGGTCCGGCATCGCCGGTGTCCTCAAGGTCACCCGCGGCGTCAGCGAGGTCGTCGCCACGATCATGCTCAACGCGATCGCCACCTCCGTGATCGCCTACCTGTGGCTGCCGAACGTCTTCGGCGTGAAGGTCGGCAACAACAACACCACCGGCGAGATGCACGAGTCCGGCTGGATTCCCGGCATCGGCATGGGCGCGGCCGGCGAGATCTACGGCCTGGTGCTGCTGGCCGTCCTGCTCGGCATCGGCTACTGGGTCGTCCTGAACCGCACCCGCTTCGGCTTCGACCTGCGCGCCTCCGGCGCTTCGCAGACCGCCGCCGCGGCCAGCGGCGTGGACCCCAAGCGCATGGTGCTCAGCGCCATGCTGATCTCCGGCGGCATCGCGGGCCTGGCCGGCCTGCCGATCCTGCTCGGCGACACCCACACCTACAGCCTGAACTTCCCCACGGGCATCGGCTTCCTCGGCATCGGCATCGCCCTGCTCGGCCGCAACAGCCCCGTGGGCATCGCCTTCGCCGCCCTGCTGTGGGCCTGGCTCGACAAGGCCTCGCCCGAGCTGGACTTCCACGGCTACGACAAGGAGATCGCGGTCATCATGCAGGGCCTGATCGTGCTCTCGGTCGTCGTCTCCTACGAGGCCGTCCGCGAGTGGGGCCTGCGCCGCCAGCAGCGCCGGGTCGGCGCCGAACTGGCCGCCGGTCACGTCCTCGGCAACAACAACACCACGAAGGAGGTGGCTGGCCGATGACCACCGCGACCGACCTCAACCAGCCCACGCTGCAGCCCGCGGCGCCGACCGGCCGCCGACTGTCGTGGCCCGTGCTGCTGCTGATCATCGCCGCAGGCCTGGCGCTCACCTCGATCGTCCGCCTCATCACGGGCGCCGACGGCATCACCAACGTCAGCCAGATGTCCACCGCGCTCCAGCTCGCCGTGCCGATCGGCCTCGCCGGTCTCGGCGGCCTGTGGGCCGAGCGCGCGGGCGTGGTCAACATCGGCCTCGAGGGCATGATGATCCTCGGCACCTGGTTCGGCGCCTGGGCCGGCTTCCAGTGGGGCCCGTGGACCGGTGTCCTGGTCGGCATCGCCGGCGGCGCGATCGGCGGCCTGCTGCACGCCTTCGTGACCGTCACCTTCAACGTCAACCACATCGTCTCCGGTGTGGCCATCAACATCCTCGCCCTCGGCGCCACCCGCTACCTCGCGCCCCTCGCCTTCGAGGGCCACACGGGCGGCTCCGCCAAGCAGTCCCCGGCGGTGGACTCCCTCGGCAGCTTCACGGTGCCCGGCCTGTCCGACGTCCTGCGGGACCTCAACGCGCACGGCTGGTTCCTGATCTCCGACATCGCCGGCCTGCTCGGCGGCCTGGTCACCAACGTCTCCTGGCTGACCCTGATCGCCATCGCGCTGATCCCCGGTACCTGGTGGGTGCTGTGGCGCACCGCGTTCGGCCTGCGACTGCGCTCCTGCGGCGAGAACCCGGTCGCCGCCGAGTCCCTCGGCGTCAACGTCTACAAGTACAAGTACATCGCCGTGGTCATCTCCGGCGGTCTGGCCGGCCTCGGCGGCGTCTTCCTGTCCATCGTGGCCAACCCCTTCTACCTGGAGGGCCAGGTCAGCGGCCGCGGCTACATCGGTCTCGCCGCGATGATCTTCGGCAACTGGATGCCCGGCGGCCTCGCCATCGGCGCGGGCCTGTTCGGCTACACCGACAGCCTGAACCTGCGCGGCGGCTCGGCCAACGTCCACGCCCTGTTGCTGCTCGGTGCGCTCCTGCTGCTCATCGGCGCCATCTGGCTGGTGGTCCGCAAGAAGTACGTCCAGGCCGTGATCACCCTGGTCGTCGGCGGCCTGGTGTTCGCCTGGTACGCGACCACCAACGAGGTCCCCAACCAGGTCGTCTCCGCCACGCCGTACGTCATCACCCTGGTGGTCCTCGCCCTGTCCGCCCAACGCCTGCGGATGCCGAGGGCGAACGGCATGCCGTACCGGAAGGGACAGGGCAAGTGACCGGCGCAGGCCCGGACGTCGACTGGGAGAAGCTGCGCGCGGTGGCCCGGGACGCCATGTCCCGGGCGTACGCCCCGTACTCCGGCTACCCGGTCGGCGTGGCGGCCCTGGTCGACGACGGCCGGATCATCTCCGGCTGCAACGTCGAGAACGCCTCGTACGGACTCGGCCTGTGCGCCGAGTGCGGCTTGGTCTCCGAGCTGCACAACACCGGCGGCGGCCGGCTGACGCACTTCACCTGCGTCGACCGCGACGGCGCCACGCTCGTCCCGTGCGGCCGCTGCCGCCAGCTGCTCCACGAGTTCGGCGGCCCGGACCTCCTGCTGGAGACCCCGGCGGGCATCCTGCCGCTGTCGGAGATGCTGCCCCAGGCCTTCGGCCCGGGCCACCTCAGCAAGTAATCCCGTGCGGTCCCTCTGAGTCGCTCAGCGACCGGCTCAGGGGGGCCGTACGGCTTCTGGAATCCTCGGAAGGAAGCCCACGCCATGGCCATGGACGCCATCTCCGTCATCCGCACCAAGCGGGACCGCGGCGAACTCAGCGACGAGCAGATCGACTGGGTCATCGACGCGTACACCCGCGGGGAGGTGGCCGACGAGCAGATGTCGGCCCTCGCGATGGCCATCCTGCTCAACGGCATGAACCGCCGCGAGATCGCCCGCTGGACGGCCGCGATGATCGCCTCCGGCGAGCGCATGGACTTCTCGTCCCTGTCCCGCCCGACGGCCGACAAGCACTCCACGGGCGGCGTCGGTGACAAGATCACGCTCCCGCTCGCCCCCCTGGTGGCCGCCTGCGGCGCCGCGGTCCCGCAGCTGTCGGGCCGCGGCCTCGGCCACACGGGCGGCACGCTGGACAAGCTGGAGTCGATCCCCGGCTGGCGTGCCCTGCTCTCGAACGAGGAGATGCTGTCCGTCCTGGACGGTACCGGCGCGGTGATCTGCGCGGCGGGCGACGGCCTGGCCCCGGCCGACAAGAAGCTGTACGCCCTGCGCGACGTCACGGGCACGGTCGAGGCGATCCCGCTGATCGCCTCCTCGATCATGTCGAAGAAGATCGCGGAGGGCACCGGCTCGCTGGTCCTGGACGTGAAGGTGGGCACGGGCGCCTTCATGAAGACCCTGGAGGACGCCCGCGAACTGGCCTCCACCATGGTCGGCCTGGGCACGGACCACGGCGTGAAGACGGTCGCGCTCCTCACGGACATGGCCACGCCCCTCGGCCTCACGGCCGGCAACGCCCTGGAGGTCCGCGAGTCGGTGGAGGTCCTGGCGGGCGGCGGCCCCGCGGACGTGGTCGAGCTGACGATAGCCCTGGCCCGCGAAATGCTGGACGCTGCCGGGGTGAAGGACGCCGACCCGGCGAAGGCCCTGGCGGACGGCTCCGCGATGGACGTCTGGCGCCGCATGATCACGGCCCAGGGCGGCGACCCGGACGCGGCGCTTCCGGTGGCCCGCGAGCAGCACGTGATCAAGGCCCCGGCCTCGGGCGTCCTCACCCGCCTCGACGCCTACGACATCGGCGTCGCCGCCTGGCGCCTGGGCGCGGGGCGTGCCCGCAAGGAGGACCCGGTCCAAGCGGGTGCGGGCGTCGAGATGCACGCCAAGCCGGGCGAGAAGGTCACCGAGGGCCAGCCCCTCCTGACCCTTCACACGGACACCCCGGAGCGCTTCGAGTACGCGCTCCAGGCAGTCGAGGGCTCCTACGACATCGCGGCACCGGGCACGGACTTCACCGCGTCGCCGGTGGTGCTGGAACGTATCGCCTGATCTGGGCTTTCCACCTTCGGGTGAACGGGACCGGTGGACCGCCGCCGGTCCCGTTCGGTGTGTTGGATGGCGCCATGAGCGTGCGCGACGGCGACCACATCCTGACCGACAACGAGTGGGACCAGCTGGATCTGGGGGCAGACACGCTGCCCGAGCCCTTCGGTCTGGAACTCGACACCGGCGAGTTACCGGAGACGTGAGTCACCCGAGAAGCGCTGCCACCACCACCAGAACCGGCACCGCCAGCACCGTCGACAAGAGGATCGCCTCCCGCGCCAGCACCTCGCCCACCCGGTAACTGCTCGCGTACGTGAACAGGTTCTGGGCCGCCGGAAGCGCCGACGTCACCACCACGTCGAGCAGGGAGGCCCCGTGGAGGCCGAAGACGCCCGCTGCGAGGGCCCAGGCGGCCAGGGGCTGGATGACCGACTTGAGGGTGACGGCGAGGAGGACAGGGGCCCGTTCGGTGCCGCGCAGCGGGAGTGTGCTGCCGCGCAGGGAGATGCCGAAGGCCAGGAGGACTGCCGGGACCGACATGTTGCCGATGAGGGTCAGGGGGTCCATCAGGGGGCCCGGCACCGTCAGGCCCGACGCCGAAGCCGCCACACCGGCCAGGGAGCCCAGCGCTATCGGGTTGCGGAGGGGCGTGAGCAGGCGTTGCCACAGGGGCCGCTTCTCGCCGCCGCTCGCCAGGTCCAGGACCGTCAGTGCCACCGGCGTGACCCCCACCAGTTGGAACAGCAGCACCGGCGCGACCAGTGACGCGTCGCCCAGCACGTACACCGCGATCGGGATGCCGAGGTTCCCCGAGTTGACGTAGCTGGAGCACAGCGCGCCGATCGTCGTCCGGCCCACACCCCAGCCGCGCGCGACGCCCACCGCCACGAAGACACCCGCCGCCGCTGCCGTGCTCATCGCCGTGACCAGCAGCCGGTCGGAGAAGATCACCGACAGGTCGGCCTGGGCGAGGGTCGTGAAGAGCAGGGCGGGAGACGCCACGTGGAAGGCCAGCTTGGTCAGGACCTCCCGGCCGCCGTCGCCCAGATATCCCCGGCGACCGATCAGATAGCCGACCGCGATGACGACCGCGATGACCGCGAAGCCGCTCAGTACCCCCTGCACGACGCCCCCTCACCGGCGAGACGGGCATCGGACGGCGCGGGAGGGGCAGATGCATGGGGCATACAGCCAACCCTCGGGGGAAGGCCGTATGAAGGTCAATGTGATCCTTACGGTGCCGTCAGGACGAACAGCCGCGATGAGTTACAGCCGCCCGCCCGGTCTACCGATTGTGGACGCCATGACACCCCCCGTGCTCGTGCTCCCCGGCCCCGTCGCCCGGGACGAGGTGAGCGGACTGAGCGACGATGTGAGGGCACTGCTGCAAGCCGGCCGTGCCCGGGTCGTGGTGTGCGATGTCGGAGGCCTCGGGCCGCCCGGGCTCGCCGCCGTCGACCTGCTCGCGCGGCTCCAGCTCGCCGCCCGCCGGGCCGGGGGCCGGATCAGGCTGCGCGACCCCGATCCGGCCCTACGCGCCCTCCTCGACCTTGCCGGTCTCCGCTTCGAGGTGGAGGGGCAGGTCGAAGAGCGGGAACCAGCGCTTGGTGTCGAGGAAGCAGTGGAACCCGGTGATCCGGCCGTCTGAGATCTCCAGCACCTGGACCGCCCACGGCGTGAAGCCGCCGGTCTCCGGGTCCGGCTTGTACTGGGCGAACCCCGGCAGGCCGTTGACCTGGACCGGCACCAGCCGGGAGCCCGCGCAGGGCGCGCCGAGCGTCGTCATGAAGCCGGTGATGTCGCCGACGCCGGTCAGCCACAGGTCGAACGGCGGCATCGTCATGACCGCGTCCTCGTGCAGCAGGGCTGTCAGCGCCGTCATGTCGTAGCCCTCGAAGGCCGCCACATAGCGGTCCAGCAGCTTCTGCTGGTCCTCGTCCAGCGGGTCGGAGACGGTCGCGTCGGCGCCCGGCTCCTGCCGCTCGGCCAGGGTGGCGCGGGCCCGCTGGAGGGCGCTGTTGACCGACGCCACGGACGTGTCCAGCAGCTCGGCGACCTCGCTCGCCTTCCAGGCCAGCACCTCGCGCAGGATCAGCACGGCCCGCTGCTTGGCCGGCAGCTTCTGAAGGGCGGCCATGAAGGCGAGCCGCACGGACTCCTTGGCTATCGCCGCCTCCGCCGGGTCGCCGGTCGTGGGCAGCACGCGGGCGTCCGGCATGGGTTCCAGCCAGGTGTTGTCCGGGCGGGGGGAGAGGGCCGCCTGTGCGAGGGGGGTGGACTCGGTCAGGTCCATGGGCCTGGCGCGCTTGTTGCCCGCGGTCAGCATGTCCAGGCACACGTTGGTCGCGATGCGGTAGAGCCAGGAGCGCAGGCTGGAGCGGCCCTCGAACTTGTCGTAGCTGCGCCAGGCGCGGACCATCGTGTCCTGCACCGCGTCCTCGGCCTCGAAGGAAGAGCCGAGCATCCGGTAGCAGTACCCCGTCAGCTCGGTGCGGTGTGCCTCCAGCCTGGTGTCCAGATCTGTCGGTGTCGCCGTGCCGTTCGTCATCGTCCACCCACCCCTGGGGAATTTCTGTCACGCGCCATCGCGCCCAGCACTTCGGAAGCTACCGCAGCGCACTGACAACGGCCCTCCGAGCGCACAAACGCGCAGGCGGGAGCAGCGCATCAGACCAGCTGCTTGACCGACATCAGCAGATGCCGGTGCTCCCCGGCCACCTCGGCGGCCCCCTCGCCCGGCACCGCGTGCAGCAGCGCCCGCTGCCCCGCCCCCAGCAGTTCCAGCCGTACGCGCGGGCTCTCGAAGGACGTCAGCGCGTCCAGCAGATAGGCCGGGTTGAAGGCCACCGGCATCTCGTCGGCGCCGCTCAGCGTGGCCGGCAGCCGCTGGGCCGCCACGTCGTCGCCATAGCCGGCGCGGAGCAGGACGGACCCGTCGGACGAGAAGTCCAGTCGCACCGGACTGTTCGCCTCCGCCACCACCGCGACCCGCCGCACGGCCTCCGCGAGCCCTTCGCACTCCACCTCGGCGACCGCGGCCCCCGCCATGTCGAACAGCGACTTGTACGTCGGCAGCCGCCCCTCCAGGAGCCGCAGCGCCGTCCACGTGGGCCCGCCCTCGAAGCCGATCAGCCCGCCGCCCCCGGCCTGGCCCCACCCGATCCGCACGTCCCCGCAGCGCCCCAGCGACCGCGCGACATCCAGCAGGCGCCGCGCGGGCAGCAACGCTTCCACCACTCCCTCGGCCGCCGCCCCCGGTTTCCACTCCAGCCGCCGCACGGCGTACCGGTAGCGGTCCGAAGCGGCCAGTGTCATCTCCCCGCCGTCCAGGCGCAGTTGGACGCCCGTCAGGAGCGGCAGCGTGTCGTCGCGGCCGGCCGCGACGGCGACCTGGGCGACGGCCGTCGCGAACGCGGCGCCGTCCACCGTGCCGTACGGCGCGGGCGGCGCCGGCAGGGCCGGATACTCGGCGAGGGGCAGCGTCGACAGCCCGAACCGTGTACCGTCCGCCTCCACCGTGAACCGCGATGCCTCCAGCGCACAGCTCACCGGCCCGTCCGGCAGCACCCGGCAGACGTCCAGCAGCCGTCGCCCCGGGACGAGCACCCGTCCGGGCACCGCGATCCCGCAGTCGGCGTCCACCCGCACCGCGGCCTCGAAGTCGAACCCCGTCACGGCCAGCCGTCCCGCGTCCGCCTCCAGCAGCAGCCCGCCCAGCACCGGCACCGGCGTCCGCGCGGGCAGCGCCCGTACCGCCCGGCCCACGGCCTCGGCGAACGTCGTACGGTCGATGCGGAACTCCATGAAAAATCCCCCTGCTCGGTCCGGTGGTCAGCGGAGGCGGACGTTATCCGCGCCCACTGACAACCGGCCCCGACCAGGGGGCACAGTCCGGCTTCGAGGCTCAGGCGGCCGTGGCCAGCCGCCGCTGCATCCGCGCCGCCCGCGTCCCGAACACCGTGATCGTGACGACGCCCAGCACGGCGAGCAGGCCGACCCCGACCGTCCCGGCCCAGCCGCCCGCGTGGAAGGCGATCGCGCCGACCGTGCTGCCCGCGCTGGAGCCGATGTAGTACGCCGACTGGTAGAGCGCCGAGGCCTGTGCGCGGCCGGTCGTGGCCGTCTTGCTGACCGCCGACGAGGCCACCGCGTGGCCCGCGAAGAAGCCCCCCGTGATGAGGACCAGGCCCAGCAGGACCAGCGGGAGGGAACCGGCCAGGGACAGCAGCAGACCCGCCGCCGTCGTACCGCCGGCCGCGTACAGCGCGCCTCGGCGGCCCAGCCGGCCCACCAGGCGGCCGGCCGTCGACGCCGACACCGTACCGACGAGGTACACCAGGAAGACCGAGCCGATGATGCCCTGCGGCAGTGAGAACGGCGCCTCGGTCAGCCGGTAGCCGATGACCGTGTACACACCGCCGAACACCGTCATGAACAGCGCGCCGATCGCGTACAGCCGGCACAGCAACGGGTTGGACAGGTGGCCACGGACCGTCCGGGCCAGCACGCGCGGGCGCAGCGAACCCGCCCGGAAGTTCCTCGGCGCCGGAAGCAGCGTCCGGAAAGCCACCGCGCAGGCCACGGCGAGCGCGCCGATCACACCGACGGCGACCCGCCAGCCCCACTCCTGGGCGACCCAGCCGGTGATGACCCGGCCGCTCATCCCGCCGACGCTGTTGCCCGCGACGAACAGCCCGATCGCGGTGACCAGCGCCTTGGGGCTGACCTCCTCCGCGAGGTACGCCGTCGCCGACGCGGGAAGCCCGGCCAGGGCCGCGCCCTGGAGCGCCCGCAGCACGACCAGCACACCCAGCGACGGGGCGAAGGGCACCAGCAGTCCGACGGTCACCGCCACGGCCAGCGAGGCCGTCATGACCGCACGCCGTCCGAAGCGCTCCGACAGGGCGCTCATCGGCAGGACGAACAGCGCCAGCCCGCCCGTCGCGGCGGCCACCGTCCAGCTCGCGTCGCTCGCCGCCACTCCGAACTCGCCGGAGATCAGCGGGAGCAGCGCCTGCGTGGAATACAGCAGCGCGAAGGTCGCGACACCCGCGAGGAAGAGGGCGAGGCTCATCCGGCGGTAGCCGGGCCCGCCCGGGGACATACGTGAGTCGACAGCAGGGACAGAGGCATCGGCGCCCACGATGGTGGACGCCCCGGTACTGGCGGGAGACATGCCTCGAACCTACGGACGCGCCCACTGATCCGTCCAATGCATGAAACCGCCATAATCGTTCCCATGGAGCATCAACACAGTTCAACGGCTCGACTGTCACCGTCCAGTGACACAGAAGACATGGCGGAGATGTCGAAGGTGCTGGCGCCCCGTCTCGCGTACTTCGCCGGCGTCGCCCGCACCGAGCACGTCACCCGGGCCGCCCAGGAGATGAACGTCCCCCAGTCGACCCTCTCCCGGGCCATGGTCCGCCTGGAGCAGGACCTCGGCGTGGACCTCTTCGCCCGCCACGGCCGTACGGTCTCCCTCACCCCGGCCGGGCGCACCTTCCTCACCTCCGTCGAGCGGGCCCTGGCCGAGGTCGAGCGCGCCGCCGAGGAGGTGCGGGCCGACGCCGACCCCGCCACCGGCAAGGTCGCCTTCGGCTTCCTGCACACCATGGGCGCCGAGACGGTCCCGGGCCTCCTCCAGGCCTTCCGCGCCGACCATCCGCGGGTCCGCTTCAGCCTCGTCCAGAACTACGGCGAGGCCATGCTCGAACGCCTCCGCGCCGGCGAACTGGACCTGTGCCTGACGTCCCCCGTCCCCGACGCCCCCGACCTGGTCGCCCGCCGCCTCGACGAACAGAAGCTCCGCCTCGTCGTCCCCGCGGACCACTCCCTCGCGGGCCGCCGCCGCATCCGCCTCGCCGAGGCCGCGGACGAAATGTTCGTCACCCTGGAACCCGGCTACGGCCTCCGCCGTATCACCGACGACCTCTGCAAGGAGGCCGGCTTCAAGCCCCGGGTCGCCTTCGAGGGTGAGGAGGCGGAAACCCTCCGCGGCCTGGTGGCAGCGGGCCTCGGGGTCGCCCTCCTGCCCCCACCGGCCGTCCCCCGTCCGGGGGTGGTGGAGCTGACGGTCACGGCCCCCCGAGCGGCCCGCGAAATCGGCGTGGCCTGGCTGGAAGGCCACCCGGACACGCCTCCGGTGGCAGCCTTCAAAAGGTTCCTGCTCTCAAGAAGGGGCAGTCTCTTGCCCACCTGAGGGGCGCGGGGAACTGCGCGACAAGCCACAGACGACCCGCACCCGCCGGCGGCAAGAACCCCACGACGCTACCGGCGCAACGAAGAACCGAACCCCGCAGCCAACGGCATCCGCAACCCCAACGGCGGCGGCGCGGCGAACGCATCCCGCACAGGCCGGGACACCGCCCGACCGAACAAGGCCCCCATCACGAAGTCCTCGGCCAGCGCGAGGACTTCATCCCGGTACTGAGTCAACCCGTGCCCGTCCGCGTGCACTTCGAACCGGCACACATCCCGATTCGCCTTCTTCGCCCGCGCCGCCAGCCGGAACGACAACTCGGGATCCGTCCGCTCGTCGTTCGTGCCGTGCGCGATCAGTACCTGTCGTCCCACCAGCTGTTTCACCGGTTCGGGTGGCGCCGCCGCATCCTCCTCCGGCAGCCAGGGGGCGAGCGCCAGCACGGAGTTGACGGCCTCGTGCCCACCCGCCCGCAACCCGGCCCGGCCACCCATGCCGATGCCGGTGAGGCAGACGGGGACGTCTCCGTAACGCCGTACGACCTCGTCGGCGGCCCAGGCCGCGTCGGCCGCGAGGTTGGCCTCGCTGCCGTTCCAGCCGCGGTAGCGGTAGTGCACCACGTGCGTGGCGAGACCCTCGTCCCGGCCCGCGCGGGCCAGGCGCCGCCCCAGGGCGCGTACGGAGGCGGTCGCCACCATGGGGGACGGCCTGCGGCCGGAGACCTCGTCGCCGCCGGGGAGCAGCAGCACCACGCCGCTCACCGCCGACGGCTCCGGACCGAATGTCCTGCCCAGCCGGGCCCTGCGAACCGGCGTCGGTTGGTGTGCCATGACAGAACAGTGTCAGAAGCGCGGGTGTACTCGACCCGTCCTTGGGGTCACCGTTACGTATCGACGGAAACGTAAAGGATCCGAGCACGCGCCATCTACGCGCGTAGGAGTTAGAGTGCGGAAATGACGAGCCAGACCATCGCGAACACCCCGACACCGGACCAGATCCACCGGGCGCCCAAGGTTCTGCTGCACGACCACCTCGACGGCGGCCTGCGCCCCGCCACGATCGTCGAACTCGCCCGTGAGAACGGCTACTCCCAGCTCCCCGAGACCGACCCGGAGAAGCTCGGCGTCTGGTTCCGCGAGGCCGCCGACTCCGGTTCCCTGGAACGGTACCTGGAGACCTTCTCCCACACCGTCGGCGTCATGCAGACCCGCGACGCCCTGGTCCGGGTCGCCGCCGAGTGCGCCGAGGACCTCGCCGAGGACGGCGTCGTCTACGCCGAGGTGCGCTACGCCCCCGAGCAGCACCTGGAGGGCGGTCTGAGCCTCGAGGAGGTCGTCGAGGCCGTCAACGAGGGCTTCCGGGAAGGGGAGCGCCGCGCGCGGGAGAACGGCCGGCGCATTCGCGTCGGGGCCCTGCTCACCGCCATGCGGCACGCGGCCCGCGCGCTGGAGATCGCCGAACTCGCCAACCGCCACCGGGACCTGGGAGTGGTGGGTTTCGACATCGCCGGCGCCGAGGCCGGCTACCCGCCCACCCGGCACCTGGACGCCTTCGAGTACCTCAAGCGCGAGAACAACCACTTCACCATCCACGCCGGCGAGGCCTTCGGGCTGCCGTCCATCTGGCAGGCCCTCCAGTGGTGCGGCGCCGACCGGCTCGGGCACGGCGTGCGGATCATCGACGACATCCAGGTCCACGAGGACGGCAGCGTCGAACTCGGACGGCTCGCCTCGTACGTCCGGGACAAGCGCATCCCGCTGGAGCTGTGTCCGAGTTCCAACCTCCAGACCGGGGCGGCCGCCTCGTACGCCGAACACCCCCTCGGGCTGCTGCGCCGGCTGCACTTCCGGGCCACGGTGAACACCGACAACCGCCTCATGTCCCACACCAGCATGAGCCGGGAATTCGAGCACCTGGTCGAGGCATTCGGTTACACGCTCGATGACATGCAATGGTTTTCTGTCAATGCTATGAAGTCAGCGTTCATTCCTTTCGATGAACGGCTGGCCATGATCAATGACGTGATCAAGCCCGGATATGCCGAGCTGAAATCCGAATGGCTGTTCCGGCAAACCGCCTCCACCAGCGGTTCTGTGGCCTCGGAGGGCTGACCCGGGGGCTCATCGGCGCACAGGGAATGCGGGCGGTGTTCACCATCCGTCCGCATTTCGATGTTTGCGGCGGACGGCGCCGCGTGATTACGGTCGCTGTACCGCTCACACACCCCGTCATCCCATTATGAGGACGCATTTCATGAAGCAGTCTGCTGCCAAGTCCCTCGGTGTCGCCGCTCTCGGTGCCGCCTTCGCCGCCGCCGGTGCGGGTGCCGCCAACGCCGCCCCGGCCCTCCCGGACACCGCTCAGACGCTGGAGACCGTCACCCAGGCGGCCCCGGCGGACCAGCTCTCCCAGGCGCTGCCGGGCTCGGGCGAGGCGCTGGGCCAGGGGCAGACGGCGGCCGCTGCCGCTCCCGCCGCCGCCCAGCTGCTCGGCGGTCTGCCGGTGGAGGGCGTGCCCGCGCACGGTCTGCCGGTGGAGGGCGTGCCCGCGCACGGTCTGCCGGTGGAGGGCCTGCCCACGCACGGCCTGCCGGTCAACGGCGTTCCGGTCAGCTGAATCTCCCCGCCCGGACGGACCACACGCCGATGGGGCGCACCCGAACCAGGGTGCGCCCCATCGGCGTTCTCGTGAACGGTCGTCACCAGGCTGCCTGCGCCTTGTTCTGCACCTTGCTCTCCGAGGGCAACAGGATCCACAGCGCGATGTACAGCAGGAACTGCGGGCCGGGCAGCAGGCACGAGACCAGGAAGATCACCCGCATCGTCGTCGCGGAGGTGCCGAAGCGCCGTGCGAGCGCGGCGCACACTCCGCCGATCATGCGGCCGTTGGTGGGGCGGGCGAGGCGGGACATGTGCGGCTCCTTCAATGTCGGTGTGTGAGGCCTCTCGTCCGAGTACCCCATCTGCACTCCACGCTACGGAGACGAAGGGGGCAAAGCGTCGCTCCACGGGGCGATCCCGACCCTGGGAATCGTCGGGGTCCGACCCTGAGCCGGCTCCTCCGGGGGCGGGAGCGTACCGGTCAGGCGCACGATGGTGCGGCGGCGCAGCCAGGAGCGCCCGGCCGGGACGAGCGCGAGATGCGCGAGGGCCACGCCCGCGGTGTTCAGGAACAGCGAGTCGACGTCGACGACCTGACCCGGAACGCCGGTCTGGAGCAGTTCGATGCCCAGCGACAGCAGGGCACCGGCCGTGACGGTGCGCAGCAGGGACGCCAGCGGCGAGACGACCAGTCTGCCGCTCACCATCGGCAGCAGCACGCCCAGCGGGGCGAGCAGGGCCAGCCCCTCGCAGATCCGCCGGGCCGCCTCGGGCCAGCCCAGGGCGAGATCGGCCCGGATCCCGTCGAACGGCCGCAGATTGGCGGGCATCACCCAGGGCACGTCCAGCGGCCGCAGCGTGAGCCAGGCGACGAACGCGAGGTGTGCGACGAGGAGGACACCTCCTGTCACACGGATGCGGAACTCGGCGCTGCCGCCGATGGAGCCTTGACGCTGCACGCCCCCCTAGACGCGGCCTCCGGCAGGATCGGTTCCGGGAGACACCCCGATACGCCTGTGAGGCATGCGCCACAGCCCGGCGGAGCCCGGCCCGCTCACTCCCCGGCCACGTCCTTGGACGGCGGCTCCTTGCTGCCCGGGCGGGCCCGTACCTCGTCGGTGCACTCCCAGCGGCGCGGCGGCTCGGCGCCGGGGCCGCCCAGGACCACGGAGCCGTCGCCCTCGGCGGCCGCCGATTCGGAGAAGGTGCAGACGATCTGGGCGAGGGCGTAGGAGGTGAGGCTGTCCGGCGCCATGCTCAGCCGCAGCGTGTCCTCCGGGTCGCCGGGCCGCGGCCCGCCCACCGTGATGCCGCCGCGTACGTCCGTGCTGTAGCCGGCCTCCTTCTCGGCGGGCGACGGCGGCGTCGCGAGCTGGTCCAGCAGTCCCTGCGCCACCAGCATGCGCCGCTCGGAGTCGGCCGCGCCGTCCGGGACCCGTACGGTCCGGTCGACGGTCACCAGCGACGACCCGCACAGCAGGAACACCTGCACCGGCAGCCCCCGGGCGGCCTGCGTCGACACGTCCGGCTCGGCGAGCGAACACCGCACCCGCGAGGGCGCGGGCCCGAAGTTCGTCGGCACCTCCGTGGCCCGGATCCCGCAGCCGGCGAGCAGCAGGGCGAGCACCGACACGGCACCGATCCGCGCCCTGGACACGAGACGTGTGGTCATCAGGCGTCCCCCTTCGAGTCCTCGCCCCGGTCCTGGCCGGTGTCGTCCCCGTGCTTCGGCTCGCCCTCGGCGGGCTGTTCCCCCGGTGCGTACGTGTGCCGCGGGAGCCGCAGGGTGAACACCGCGCCCGAGTCGGGCGAGTTGGCCGCGGTGATCTCGCCGCCGTGGATGTGGGCGTTCTCCTGGGCGATGGACAGGCCCAGGCCGCTGCCCTCGGAGCGCGGCCGGGAGGCGCTGGCCTTGTAGAAACGGTCGAAGACGTGCGGCAGGACGTCCTCGGGGATGCCGGGCCCGTGGTCCTGCACCTCGATGACGAGCGAGTCGTCCGCCTCGCGGACGGACACCCGCACCGGGGAGCCGCCGTGCTTGAGCGCGTTGCCGATGAGGTTGGCCAGGATGACGTCCAGACGGCGCGGATCCAGCCGGGCGTGGATGCCGCGCTCGGCGTCCAGCTCGACCGCGTCCAGCCAGGCGCGGGCGTCGATGCACGCGGTGATCTGGTCGGCGATGTCGACGTCGTCCAGGACCAGCCGGGCGGTGCCCGCGTCGAAGCGGGTGACCTCCATCAGGTTCTCGACCAGGTCGTTCAGCCGCCGCGTCTCGCTGACCACCAGCCGCACGGCGGGCTCGATCATCGGGTCCATGCTCCCGGTCTCCGCCTCCAGCTCCTCCTCGAGCACCTCCGTAACGGCGGTGATCGCGGTGAGCGGCGTACGCAGTTCATGGCTCATGTCCGCCACGAACCGCCGGGACGCCTCGTCCCGCGCGGCCATGTCGGCGACGCGCTTCTCCAGAGCCTCGGCCGCGTTGTTGAACGTCCGGGAGAGGTCGGCGAGTTCGTCGGTCCCGGACACCCTGAGCCGGGTGTCGAGCTTGCCCTCGCCGAGCCGCCGTGCGGCCGCCCCGAGTCGCTGCACCGGCTTCAGCACGGTCGTCGCGGCGGCCTGCGCGAGCAGCGCCGAGCCGATCAGCGCGAGCCCCGTGGCGATCCCCAGCGACCAGGCCAGCGAGTTGAGGTCCTTCGCCTCCGGCTCCAGCGACTTCAGCATGTAACCGGTCGGACCGCCGCCGATCACCCGCGTCCCGGCCACGAGGTACGGCGTGTCGTGGTCGACAACCCGCTGCCAGTACAGGTGGTGCGGGTGCTTGTTGGCCTCGTCGACCTTCTGCGTCTTGTTCACCGCCGTGCGCAGCGAGACCGGCACGTCCCGCAGCGAGAAGCCGCTCAGCCCGCCGGAGCTGCCGTAGACGGTCCTGCCGTCGGCGTTGCTCGCGACCAGCAGCACGCTGAAGCGCTGGTCGCTGCCGGCCATCTGGCCCGCGGTGTGCTGGAGCTCGTCCTGCGTCGGATGCTCGGGCAGCGCACCCGCCCGGTTCTGCATCTCCTGCTCGAAGTCGCGCAGTACGGCGTCCTGGGCGCGGGTGAGCACCGCCTCGCGGTTGAGCCAGTACGCGATGCCGGACGCGGACACGGCGGCCGTCAGCGCCACCAGGCCGAAGACGACGACCAGCCTCAGACGCAGGCTCGTGAAGCGCAGCCGCGACAGAACTCCCTTGCGCGCCGCGGTCCAGCCGCGGTCCCCCCCTTGGTGGTGCCGCTGTGTCACTGAGGCGGATCCAGCCGGTAGCCGACACCACGCACGGTACGGATCAGCGTCGGGGACGAGGGCACGTCCTCGACCTTGGCGCGCAGCCGCTGGACACAGGCGTCCACGAGCCGCGAGTCGCCCAGGTAGTCGTGCTCCCACACCAGCCGCAGCAGCTGCTGCCGGGACAGCGCCTGCCCCGGCCGCCGGCTCAGCTCCAGCAGCAGTCGCAGCTCGGTCGGCGTGAGCTGGAGATCCTCGCCGTTCTTCGTCACGGTCATCGCCGAGCGGTCGATGACGAGGCTGCCGAACGTCGCCGCGTCGTTGGACTCCCGCTCCCCGCGCCGCAGCACGGCCCGGATCCGGGCGTCCAGCACCCGCCCCTGCACCGGCTTGACGACATAGTCGTCGGCGCCGGACTCCAGGCCGACGACCACGTCGATGTCGTCGCTGCGCGCGGTCAGCAGAATGATCGGCAACTGGTCCGTGCGCCGGATGCGCCGGCACACCTCGAACCCGTCGATGCCGGGCAGCATCACGTCCAGCACGATCAGATCCGGCCGCTGCTCGCGCAGCAGCTTCAGACCGTCCTCACCACTGGCAGCGGTCGCCACCCGGTGACCCTGGCGCGTCAGAGAGAGCTCCAGGGCCGTCCGGATGGCGTCGTCGTCCTCGATCAGCAACAGGGAAGGCACGGGCACATTCTGGCCCATGGAGGGGTCGGGGTTCGACCTGTGGGCCGAGATGAGACCCGCGCGTAGCGCCGATGTCTGTGTACGGGCCGTGGCGGCCCTGTGGCCGACCCCTGTGACAGGTCTGTGACAGTCGGCGGACACGGCCATGAAAGTGCCGCGGCAAGCTTTTCGGCACAAGGCAGGAAAGCCCGCCCGACGGCGGGCCGCACACCGGAAGTCCACGACGGGGGGCGCGAGATGAACACGCTGCACGGCATCAGCACCAGCGCAGTGATCACGCGTCTGCACGACGTGAACCGGGGTTCCGAGAAGTCCGGTGCCGTGAGCGGGCGGGGGTGCGCTCGCGGCACCGGGCGTCAGCACACCGCGTTCATGACGGTGGTTGACGCGCACACGGGGGAGAGCAAGGGGACGGGGGCGGCTCACGGGGGAGCCGCGTACAGGGAGGACTCGGGGGAGCGCCGCTCGCTGTCGGAGGCGGAGTTCACCGCCTACGTCCAGGAGCGCCGCGCCTCCCTGTACGCCACCGCCTACCACCTCACCGGCGACCGCTTCGAGGCCGAGGACCTGCTGCAGAGCGCGCTGTTCTCGACGTACCGGGCGTGGGACCGGATCAGTGACAAGGCGGCGGTCGGCGGATACCTCCGCCGCACCATGACCAACCTGCACATCAGCGCCTGGCGGCGCCGCAAGCTCAACGAGTACCCGACCGAGGAACTGCCGGAGACGCCCGGCGACACGGACGCGATGCGCGGCACCGAACTGCGCGCGGTCCTGTGGCAGGCGCTGGCCCGGCTGCCCGAGCTCCAGCGCACCATGCTGGTCCTGCGCTACTACGAGGGCCGCACGGACCCGGAGATCGCGGACATCCTCGACATCAGTGTCGGCACGGTGAAGTCCAGCATCTGGCGGTCGCTCCGCCGGCTGCGCGAGGACGAGGTCCTCAGCTTCGGCCGTGACGAGGAGGACGCCTTCGGCGAGCTCGTCGCCTGAAGGCTGGGGGGGGGAGCACCAGAAGGGCCCCACGGGGGACTGGAACCGGGGCCCACGGGGGAACTGCGGAGACGCTGGGGGGCGTCTCCTCAGGACAGTGGGGGGACCACGGGGGAGGACAAAGGGGGAGCACAAGAGCGGGACTGGAGGGCCGGGGGGTCCGTCCAGTCCCGCTTTTTCGTTGCCTAGGCCGCCGTACCGAGGCTCGCGCACCGGCCGGCCGCCGCGGCCGCCAGCCGGCCCATCGCCTCGTCGCGGTCGCAGGCGTACGCGCCCAGCGTGGTCTGGCGGGCGACGATCGAGCGTTCCTCCCGCATCAGACGCCAGCCGCGGCGCAGCAGGAACGGCACCGACTTGCGGCCCTCCTTCAGATCCCGCAGGAAGCGGCGGCGGAACGTCTTCACCGGGCCGCGGCTCAGGCACAGCGCGTCGGCGAGGACGCCGAGCTCCTGGCAGCGCGTGACGATCTCCGCGGCGAAGATGCCCTCCGCGATGAACAGCGGGGTACGCCCGATGTCCACCGTCTCCGTGCCGGTGCGGGCGCTCAGCGCGATGTCGTAGACGGGGACATCCGTATGGCCCGTGCGGCACAGCCGGGTGATCGCGGCTATGGCGGTGTCCGCGTCCCACGACTCCGGATGGTCCCAGTCGATGTCCGAACTGCCCGCCACCAGCGGCAGCGTCGGGTCGTCGCCCTCCTTGTAGAAGTCGTCGAGCCGCAGCACCGGGAGGCCGGAGCGGGCCGCGAGGAGGGACTTGCCGGAGCCGGATGGGCCGCAGAGCAGCACGACTCGCGTCGGTATGGGCAGAGGAGAACTCACGGGACACCAGTGTGAGGCATCCATCGGGGGCCGTACGACCCCGCGGGGCGCCTTTGATGCACGCGTCACACCTCAACTACCCTTTGTTCTCAAGTGATTACCCAGTGCATCAGAAGGTGGCCGTCCTCGCGACCGCTGGAGCGGCGCTGGGAGCGGGTACGGGGACGGCCGCCGCGGACACCGGCCCGGTCCTGGGCATGGTCAACACCCGCCCCACCTTCCCCGGCACAATCGGCCCCCAGTCCGGCCTCCAGGCCACGACCGGCACGCTCGGCCACGTCACCGGCCCGGTCGCGGGCCTCAAGCCCAACCCGCTCGCCGGCACGGGAGCCGACCCGCTCGACAACGGCGTCGGCACCCAGCTCGCCGACTTCAAGCCGATGACGTCCCAGGCGCTGACGGGGCCGGTGACACAGGCGCGGTCGGTCGGAAGCATTCCGGTGCCGGGCCAGGCCGCGGGGCTGCTGTCGCAGTAGCTCACCGGCTCCGCAGCGGGACCTCCCGGACCAGCCAGGACACCGCGAACGCCACGGCGCACAGCGCTGCCGTGCCGAGCGCGACTCCGTGCAGCCCGTCCACCACGCCCGTCCGGAAGGCGTGCCGGACCGGTTCCGGCAGGTCCCGCAGCAGCTCGGGGGTGAGCTCGCCGTTGGTCAGCCGCGCGCCGTCGGCACCGAGCCGGCCCGTGACGGCGTCAGTGAGCCGGCCCGTGTAGACGGAGCCGAGGACGGCGACACCGAGCGAACCGCCGATGGTGCGCAGCAGCGTCTGGGTGCCACTGGCCGCGCCCATGTCGCGCGGTTCCGCGCTGTTCATCGTGATGAGCATCGTCGGCTGCATCAGGCAGCCGATGCCCACGCCGAGCAGCAGCGTCAGGCCGGAGGCCACCGGCGCCGACGTGGTGGTGCCGAGGGCCAGCAGGGCCGTCGCCCCCGCCGCGGCCAGCGCGCCGCCCGCGATGGGGTAGGCGCGGTAGCGGCCGCCGTCGCCGACGCGGCGGCCGATGACGAGCTGCGCGCCCATCATGCCCAGCATCAACGGGAGCAGCAGCAGCCCGCTCTCGGTGGACGACATGTCCCGCACGAACTGCATGTACTGCGGCAGATAGCTCGCCGCCGCCAGCATGGCCGCGCCGGTGACGAAACTGAGGATCTGCGCCACGGTGAAGTTGCGGTCGCGGAACAGCCGGGGTGGGATCACCGGTTCCGGGGCGCGCCGCTCGACCCGCACGAAGGCGGCCAGCGCGGCCGCGGAGACCACGGCGAGCCCGATGATCTGCGGTGACGACCAGGCGTACGTCGTCCCCGCCCAGCTCCCCAGCAGCGTCAGGGCGAGAATCGCGCCGGTCAGCAGTCCGGCGCCGGCGAGGTCGATGCGCGGCTCGGCGCGGGTGGCGCGCAGTCGCACGCCGAAGCCGACGAGGGCGAGCGCCGCGGCGCCGACCGGAACGTTGACGTAGAACACCCAGCGCCAGTCGAGCTGGTCGGTGAGGAAGCCGCCGACCAGTGGTCCGCCGATCATCGCGGCGGGCAGCAGTATCCCGATCAGTGACTGGGCGCGCCCGGCCTCCGCCGGGGTGAGCAGCGTGCCGATGAGGGCGAGCGCACCCACGAACAGTCCGCCCGCGCCGATCCCCTGGAGGGCACGGAAGGCGATCAACTGGCCCATGTCCTGGGCGACTCCGCACAGCACGGAGCCGATGAGGAACACGGTGATGGAGGTGAGGTAGCCGTACTTGTGGCCGTACAGGTCGCCGAGTTTGCCCCACAGGGGCGTGGTGACGGCCGTGGTGAGCAGGTAGGCCGTGATCACCCAGGACAGGTGCTCCAGGCCGCCCAGGTCTCCGACGATGGTGGGCAGTGCGGTGCCGACGACGGTCCCGTCGAGCGTGGCGAGGACGATGCCGAGCAGCAGGCCGAGGACGACGAGCCGGGAGGGCGGGGCGTCCGACTGGGCCGGATGCGCTGTGTCCGCAGGCGAGTCCGCGGTCTGCTCGGGGCGGGCCTCGGCCGTCATGCGACGTAGCCCCGGACGGACTTGGCGTCCCGCAGGGCGTGGCCCCACCAGGCGAGCTGGTCGAGCAGGGCCTTCGCGGCCGTGTCGGCGGCGGGGTCGGCGCAGTTGCCGTCCGCGTCGAAGCGGCTCCACGCGTCGTGGAAGCTGACGGTGTTGCGGATGGTCATGGCGTTCAGCTCGGCCATGACGACCCGCAACTGTTCCACAGCGCGCAGACCGCCGGACAGGCCGCCGTACGAGACGAAGCCGACGGGCTTGCCGTGCCACTCCTCGTTGTGCCAGTCGATCGCGTTCTTCAGGGACGCCGGGAAGCTGTGGTTGTACTCGGGCGTGACGAGGACGAAGGCGTCGGCCTCTGCGAGCCGCGGTGACACGAGGGCCAGCCGCTCCTCGGTGCCGGGCGGCGGCTGCTGACCGAACGCCGGGAACACCGTCGGGAGCGGTGTCTCCGCGAGGTCCACGACGTCGGCGCGCAGGTCGTCGCGCTGGTCGAGGTGGCCGGTCAGCCACTTCGTCACGACGGGCGCGAAACGTCCTTCACGGGTCGAGCCGACGAGGACGGCGACGCGGAGGGGCGGGGTGGTCGTGGGCATGGGTCTCCCCCTGGTGGTGTACGGCGTATCTCTGTGCGTACAACGTACACATCGATGTGTACGACGTCTACTGGCGATACGCTGTACACGACAGTCGAGGGAGAGGAGCCGGGCCATGCCGGTCGCGAAGCAGGAGGGCGACGAGAGCGGGACCGAGGCGCCTTCTCTCTGGGAGCGCATGGAGCGGTCGGCCCCGGCGCCCCGTGCCTCGCTGACCCTGGAGCGGATCGCCGCCGCCGCGGTCGAGATCGCCGACGAGGAGGGCGGTGCCGCCGTCACCATGCGCCGCCTCGCGGCGAAGCTCGGCGTCGCCCCCATGGCGGCCTATCGGCACGTCGACGGCAAGGACGACCTCTGGGCGCTCATGATCGACCGGGTGTCCCGGGAGTTGACCGCGCCGGACGGGACGACGGACTGGCGGGAGGTGCTGCGCTCCTACGCCCTCCAGGCACGGGAGCTCATGCTCGCCCACCCGTGGATGGCGGCCATGCCCACCCCGGTGATCATGCTGACGCCGTCGCGCATGGCCGTGGCGGACCGGCAGGTGGCCGCGCTCGCCGCCTGCGGCCTGGACGCCGACTCGGTCATGGCCGCCCTACGGACCGTCACCTCCTTCGTGCACGGCTCGGCCCAGACCGAGATCGGCCTGCGGGAGTACCAGGAACGCCACGGATGGACCAGCGGCGACGAGACGCGTCAGGCGCTCGCCCCGCAGATGCGCTACCTGATGAGCACGGGCCGATACCCGGCCTTCGAGCAGTACCTCCTCAACGCGTCCCGCAAGGACGACCGGGCCTGGGAGTTCGTGTTCGGCGTCGACTGCGTGCTCGACGGCATCGCGCAGCGGCTCGGCATCTGACGGGGCTTCTCCAGTGCGCGCACGAGAGAAGCCCCGGCCCTCCTGGACGGAGGAGGACCGGGGCTTCCGCTGTGAGGGGCACTTAGTACGAGGAACCCGACGCGCCCAGTGACCCTGTCGGGTGCCAGACCGTTTTTGTCTCCAGGAACGCCGTCATGCGGTCGATACCGGGAGTCTCCGCGTAATCCACAGGCTGTGGACGGAGGACGCGCTTGAGGTTGTCGGCCGCGGCGATCTCCAGTTCCTTCGCCAGGACCTCGTCGGCGCCCGCGAGGTCGATCGCGTTGACGTCCTGGTGGGCGGCCAGCGGGGTCGCGATCTCCGCCGTACGGCCCGACAGGACGTTGACCACGCCGCCGGGGACGTCCGAGGTGGCCAGGACCTCGGCCAGGGACAGGGCGGGGAGCGGGGACTTCTCGCTCGCCACCACGACCGCCGTGTTGCCGGTCGCGATCACCGGGGCGACGACCGACACCAGGCCGAGGAAGGACGACTCCTGGGGTGCCAGTACCGCGACCACGCCCGTCGGTTCGGGGGAGGACAGGTTGAAGAACGGGCCCGCGACCGGGTTGCCGCCGCCGACCACCTGGGCGATCTTGTCGGTCCAGCCCGCGTACCAGACCCAGCGGTCGATCGTCGCGTCCACGACCGCCGCCGCCTTGGACTTCGACAGACCCTCGGCGTCGGCCACCTCACGCGTGAACTGGTCGCGGCGGCCCTCCAGCATCTCCGCGACGCGGTAGAGGACCTGGCCGCGGTTGTACGCCGTCGCGCCGGACCAGCCGCCGAACGCCTTGCGGGCGGCCACTACCGCGTCACGGGCGTCCTTGCGGGAGGACAGGGGCGCGTTCGCCAGCCACTTGCCCTTCGAATCGGTCACCTCGTACACCCGGCCGCTCTCGGAACGCGGGAACTTCCCGCCCACGTACAGCTTGTAGGTCTTCAGTACGGTGAGTCGCTCAGACATCGAGGTACGCCTCCAGGCCGTGGCGGCCGCCCTCGCGGCCGAAGCCCGACTCCTTGTAGCCGCCGAACGGCGACGTCGGGTCGAACTTGTTGAACGTGTTGGACCAGACGACGCCCGCGCGCAGCTTGTTCGCGACCGCCAGGATGCGGGAGCCCTTCTCCGTCCAGATGCCGGCGGAGAGGCCGTACGGCGTGTTGTTGGCCTTGGCGACCGCCTCGTCCGGGGTGCGGAAGGTCAGGACCGACAGCACCGGGCCGAAGATCTCGTCGCGGGCGACGGTATGTGCCTGGGTGACGTTCGTGAAGAGCGTCGGGGCGAACCAGTAGCCGCTCTCCGGCAGTTCGCAGGCCGGTGACCAGCGCTCGGCGCCTTCCGCCTCGCCCTGCTCCACGAGGGAGGTGATGCGCGTGAGCTGTTCCTCGGAGTTGATCGCGCCGATGTCCGTGTTCTTGTCGAGCGGGTCGCCGAGGCGGAGCGTCGACAGGCGGCGCTTGAGGGAGTCGAGGAGCTCGTCGTGGATCGACTCCTGGACCAGGAGGCGGCTGCCGGCGCAGCAGACCTGGCCCTGGTTGAAGAAGATGCCGTTGACGATGCCCTCGACGGCCTGGTCGATCGGAGCGTCGTCGAACACGATGTTGGCGCCCTTGCCGCCCAGTTCGAGCGTGACCTTCTTGCGGGTGCCGGCGACCGTGCGGGCGATCTCCTTGCCGACGGCCGTGGAGCCGGTGAAGGCGACCTTGTTCACGTCCGGGTGGGCCACCAGCGCCGCGCCCGCGCCGCCGTAGCCGGGGAGGATGTTGACGACTCCCTTGGGCAGGCCCGCCTGGCGGCAGATGTCCGCGAAGAACAGCGCCGAGAGCGGGGTGGTCTCGGCCGGCTTCAGGACGACCGTGTTGCCGGTCGCGAGCGCCGGGGCGATCTTCCACGCCAGCATGAGCAGCGGGAAGTTCCAGGGGATGACCTGGCCGGCCACGCCGAGCGGCCTCGGGTTCGCGCCGAAGCCCGCGTGGTCGAGCTTGTCGGCCCAGCCCGCGTAGTAGAAGAAGTGCGCCGCGACCAGGGGGAGGTCCGCGTCGCGGGTCTCCTTGATCGGCTTGCCGTTGTCGAGGGTTTCGAGGACGGCGAGCTCGCGGGAGCGTTCCTGGATGATCCGCGCGATGCGGAACAGGTACTTGGCGCGCTCCGAGCCGGGCAGCGCCGACCACTTCTCGAAGGCCTTGCGGGCGGCCTGCACCGCGCGGTCGACGTCCGCCTCGCCGGCCTGGGCTACCTCGGAGAGCACCTCCTCGGTGCTCGGCGAGACCGTCTTGAAGACCTTGCCGTCGGCCGCCTCCACGAACTCGCCGTCGATGAACAGGCCGTACGAGGGCGCGATGTCGACGATCGAGCGCGACTCGGGGGCCGGGGCGTATTCGAATACCGATGACACGTTTTCCCTGTTCATGGGGTCTCAGTCCACCGTCACGTAGTCGGGGCCGGAGTAGCGGCCGGTGGCCAGCTTCTGGCGCTGCATCAGCAGGTCGTTCAGCAGCGAGGAGGCGCCGAAGCGGAACCAGTGGTTGTCCAGCCAGTCCTCGCCGGCGGTCTCGTTGACCAGGACGAGGAACTTGATGGCGTCCTTGGAGGTGCGGATGCCGCCGGCCGGCTTCACGCCGACCTGGATGCCGGTCTGTGCGCGGAAGTCACGTACCGCCTCCAGCATGAGGAGCGTGTTCGCCGGGGTCGCGTTGACGGCGACCTTTCCGGTGGACGTCTTGATGAAGTCCGCGCCCGCCAGCATCCCGAGCCAGCTCGCGCGGCGGATGTTGTCGTACGTCGACAGCTCGCCGGTCTCGAAGATGACCTTCAGGCGCGCGGACGTGCCGCAGGCCTCCTTCACGGCGGTGATCTCGTCGTACACCTTCAAGTATCGGCCCGAGAGGAACGCCCCGCGGTCGATGACCATGTCGATCTCGTCGGCGCCCGCGGCGACGGCCTCGCGGACGTCGGCCAGCTTGACCGTGAGCGGGGCGCGGCCGGCCGGGAACGCCGTGGCGACGGAGGCCACCTTCACGCCGGAGCCGGCGACGGCCTCCTTGGCCACGGCCACCATGTCGGGGTAGACGCAGACCGCGGCCGTGCTGGGCGTCGTACGGTCGGTCGGGTCGGGTCGGACCGCCTTCGCGCCGAGCGCCCGGACCTTGCCCGGGGTGTCCGCGCCTTCCAGCGTCGTCAGGTCGACCATCGAGATGGCGAGGTCGATGGCGTACGCCTTCGCGGTCGTCTTGATCGAACGGGTACCGAGGGAGGCCGCACGGGCCTCCAGTCCGACCGCGTCGACGCCGGGAAGCCCGTGGAGGAAGCGGCGCAGCGCGCTGTCGGACGCGGCGACGTCCTTGAGGGGGTGAGCTGCGGTGAGTGCAGAACTGGGCATGGTCACCAGACGAGCATATCTACGCGCGTAGCGGCTGTACAGCCCCTGAGTTTGCTCGGGTGGGGTCGGGGTTCGTTGGGGTGGTCCACGTCCGGTCCGGCAGAATCGAGGCATGACGAGCCCCGAGTCCCAGTCACCAGCGCCGCAGCCTCCGGAGCCCGAGTCCAAGGACCGGGTGTACCGGTCGGTTCCGGCCATCGCCGGCGGCGTGCTGCTGCTCGCCATCGTCGGGTGGCTCGGCGTCGACGCGGTGGTCTCGGGCGACGGGCGTACGCCGTGGATGGCGCTCGCCGTGCTGATCCTGATCGTGCCGCTGGTCGTCGCCTTCACGCTGCGGCCCGCCGTGTACGCGGGTGACGACCGGCTGCGCATCCGCAACCCGTTCCGCGTCATCGTGCTGCCCTGGGGACAGATCTCCTCGCTGAAGTCCGCCTACTCGAACGAGGTCCGCACCGAGTCCGGCGCGAAGTACCAGCTGTGGGCCGTGCCCGTCTCGCTGCGCGCCCGCAAGAAGGCCGCGCGGCGTGAGATGCGGGCGACGGCCCAGGCGCGGCGGGAGATGGGGCGGGACGAGGGGCGCGGCAGCGCGCTCGGGATGCGTGCGGGGCTGGGGCAGGGCCTCGGGGGAGATCCGGTGTCGGACGGGCCCGTGCGGGCGGAGACCGACCGGATCATGGATGAGCTGCGGGGGCTGCACGAGGCGCGGCAGCGGGCGGAGACGGCGCAGGGGGAGGTGACCGTGCGGTGGGCCTACGAGGTGGTGGGGCCGGCGGTCGCGGGGGCGCTGTTGGTGTTGGTTCTGCTGGTGCTGGGCTGAGGGCGCCGGCCCCGGGCGGGGTGCGCGGCTTTGTCTGGGTCGGTCCCGGGTCGGGGTGCGGGGCCTTGGTGGGGTTGGCCCCGGGGCGGGGCGCTCGGCTTTGTCTGGGTCGGTCCCGGGCTGGGGTGCGGGGCCTTGGTGGGGTCGGTCCCGGGCCGGGGCGCGCGGCCTTGTCGGAGTCGGCCCCGGGCCGGGCTGCCCGGCTTCGCCGGGGCCGACTTGATCCCCGTGCCGGGGAGCGGCTGTGAGAACCGCGCGTGCGGTCAGATGCCCGCCGCCGTCGACAGGTCGCGCTTGATCGACGCCAGTAGGTCCGTCGCCTGTGCGCGGGCCGCGGGGAGGTCGGCGTGGGTCGCGACCGGGACCACGACCTCCAGGTAGCACTTCAGCTTCGGCTCCGTGCCGCTCGGGCGGACGATCACCCGGGCGCCGTCGAGGGTGTAGCGCAGACCGTCGGTGGGCGGGAGGGTGTCCGTGCCCTGGGTGAGGTCGTCGGTGCGGGTGATCGGCAGGCCGGCGAGTTCGGTCGGGGGCTGTTCGCGCAGGCGGCGCATCGCGGCCGTGATGAGGGAGAGGTCCTCGACGCGGACCGAGAGCTGGTCCGTGGCGTGCAGGCCGTGTTCCACGGCCAGGTCGTCGAGGAGGTCGAGGAGGGTGCGGCCCTCCTCCTTGAGCTGCGAAGCCAGTTCCGTGATCAACAGCGCGGCCGTGATGCCGTCCTTGTCGCGTACGCCGTCCGGGTCGACGCAGTAGCCGAGGGCCTCCTCGTAGCCGTAGCGCAGGCCCTCGGCGCGGGCGATCCACTTGAAGCCGGTGAGGGTCTCGACGTGGGGGAGGCCCGCCTTCTCCGCGATGCGGCCGAGGAGGGAGGACGAGACGATCGACTCCGCGAAGGTGCCGGTCGCTCCGCGGCGGACCAGATGGGCGGCGAGGAGCGCGCCGACCTCGTCGCCGCGGAGCATGCGCCAGTCGTCGCCGTCCTGCACGGCGGCGGCGCAGCGGTCCGCGTCCGGGTCGTTGGCGAGGATCAGGTCGGGGGCGGGTGTCATCGCGCGGGCTTTCGCGAACGCCAGGTCCATCGCGCCGGGCTCCTCCGGGTTGGGGAACGCGACGGTCGGGAAGTCCGGGTCGGGGTCGGCCTGCTCCGTGACGAGGGCCGGTTCCGGGAAGCCGGCGCGGGCGAAGGCGGCGAGGAGGACGTCCTTGCCTACGCCGTGCATCGCCGTGTACACCGTGCGGGCGGTGCGGGGGGAATCCTTGGCGAGTACGGCGTCGGTGCGGGCGAGGTAGGCGTCGAGGACGCTGTCGTCGAGCGTGTCCCAGCCTTCGGTGGGGCGGCGGACGGTGGTGAGGGACGGGACGGCGGCGATCTCTGCCGCGATGTCGACGTCCGCCGGGGGGACGATCTGGGAGCCGTCGCCGAGGTACACCTTGTAGCCGTTGTCGCGGGGCGGGTTGTGGCTGGCGGTGACCTCCACCCCGGCGACCGCGCCGAGGTGCCTGATCGCGAAGGCGAGGACGGGGGTGGGGAGCGGGCGGGGGAGGACGGCCGCGCGGAGGCCGGCGCCGGTCATGACGGCGGCGGTGTCGCGGGCGAAGTCGCGCGACTTGTGGCGGGCGTCGTAGCCGATGACGACGAGGCCGGCGCCCCCGTCCCGCTGGGAGTGACCCTGCTTCTTGAGGTACGCGGCGAGGCCGGCGGCCGCGCGGATGACGACCGAGCTGTTCATGCGCATGGGGCCGGCGCCGAGTTCGCCGCGGAGGCCGGCGGTGCCGAACTGGAGGGTGCCGCTGAAGCGGGCGGCGAGTTCCGTGTGGTCCTGGGCGTCGATGAGGCGGGCGAGCTCGGTGCGGGTTTCCGGGTCGGGGTCCTCGGTGAGCCACGCCTGGGCCTGTGCGATGAGTTCGTCGTGCACGGTCTGTGTCAGCCTCTCGGTTGTGGGTGGTTCCGGGGGATGCCTGCGGCGGCCCGCTCGGGTGCGGTGGGGTGCGCGCAGCGCCTTCGCGGTGGTGGGTCGGGGCCGCGCCGGGGGGTGTCCGTCCTTGGAACGGCGCGATGGGGTCGAGTGCCGACTGACTGTCCGCTGACGCGCCAACCGCTGCGGGCGTACACCCCCCCGACACGTCCCCTTCTCGCCGTCGGCGGGTGCGGGCCCGTCGTGGCCGCCCTAGTTGCGGGCCGCCCTGCCGCTCGGGGGAGGCACCCCGTTCCGCCGGGTTGCGGACCCACCCGGCCCAGCAGCGGCGCCGGGTCGCTTACAGGCGTCCCAGGACCTGCGCGAGAAGTGAGCCCATCCTCGTCGCGGAGTCGCGGCCGGCCTGGAGGACCTCTTCGTGGTTGAGGGGCTCCCCGGTCATACCCGCCGCCAGGTTCGTCACCAGGGAGATGCCCAGGACCTCCGCGCCCGCCTCACGCGCGGCGATCGCCTCCAGGACCGTCGACATGCCCACCAGGTCCGCACCGATGACCCGGGCCATGCGGATCTCGGCCGGAGTCTCGTAGTGCGGGCCGGGGAACTGGGCGTAGACGCCCTCCTCCAGGGTGGGGTCGACCTCCTTGCACAGGGCCCGCAGGCGCGGGGAGTAGAGGTCGGTGAGGTCGACGAAGTTGGCGCCGATGATCGGGGACGTCGCCGTGAGGTTGATGTGGTCGCTGATCAGGACCGGCTGACCGGGGCGCATGCCCTCGCGCAGGCCGCCGCAGCCGTTGGTGAGGACGATCGTCTTGCAGCCGGACGACACGGCGGTGCGGACGCCGTGGGCGACGGCGGCCACGCCGCGGCCCTCGTAGTAGTGCGTACGGCCGAGGAAGACAAGGGCGCGCTTGTTGCCGATCCGGTACGAGCGGATCTTGCCTCCGTGGCCCTCGACCGCCGGCGGCGGGAAGCCGGGCAGCTCGGTGACCTGGAGCTCGGCCTCGGGAGCGCCGAGGGCGTCCACGGCCGGGGCCCAGCCGGAGCCCATCACGAGGGCGACGTCGTGGGTCTCGGCGCCCGTGAGTTCGCGCAGGCGGGCCGCGGCGGCGTCGGCGGCGGCCCTCGGATCTGCTGGGGAGGCGCCCTGGATGTCGTCCGGAAGAAGAGATGCGTTCACGCCGACGAGGGTAGCCGGTGATTGCCTACGCGCGTAGATGGCGGAGCTCACGGGGGCGTGATCGTTGTCTTGTCGTTTCCGACGAAACAGGGCTCAGCAGGGGCGCTTGCGCAGTTCCATCACATAGTCGTGCGGGGCGCCGGCCGACTCGGCCGCGTCGGCGATCTCACCCAGGTAGCGGGCTGAGGGCAGGCCGCCCTCGTAGGCGTTGAGGGTGAACGCCCACGCCTGTTCGTCGCCCTCCAGGGTGTGGACCCGCACGCGTGTACGGCGGTAGATGTCGAGCCCCACGCCCTCCCAGCGGTCGAGCGACTCCTCGTCCATGGGGGCGATGTCGTACAGCGCGACGAAGACCTGGGATACGGGGTCCTCGACGATCGTCGGCAGGGCGCCCTCCCAGCCCATGTGCTCACCGCCGAAGGCCAGTCGCCACCCGTTCAGCCAGCCGGTGGCGCGCAGCGGCGAGTGCGGGGCGCGGCGGGACATCAGCCGCGCGTCGAGGTTGCCGGCGTACGCGGCGTAGAGCGACATGGGGAGAGGGTACGGCAGGTGCCCCGCGGTCACTCGCGTAACGGAGCCGCATCGGGCGGGCCCCGGGGCGGTGCCACGTGGAGGCGTGCGGGACAATGGAGTACGTGACTCGGATCGTGATCATCGGTGGCGGACCCGGCGGATACGAAGCGGCCCTGGTGGCCGCGCAACTCGGTGCGGAGGTGACCGTCGTCGATTGCGACGGTCTGGGCGGGGCGTCGGTGCTCACCGACTGCGTGCCGTCGAAGACCCTGATCGCCACGGCCGAGGTGATGACCACCTTCGATTCCTCGTACGAGGAGCTGGGGATCATCGTCGCGGACGACACCCCGCCTCTGGAGCAGAGCGCCCGGGTGGTGGGGGTCGACCTGGGGAAGGTCAACCGGCGTGTGAAGCGGCTCGCGCTCGCCCAGTCGCACGACATCACGGCCTCCGTGACGCGTGCCGGGGCGCGTGTCCTGCGCGGGCGCGGGCGGCTGGAGGGCATGCAGGCGCTCGACGGGTCGCGGAAGGTCGTGGTGCGCGCCGCCGACGGGAGTGAGGAGACCCTCACGGCTGACGCGGTGCTCATCGCCACCGGTGGGCACCCTCGGGAGTTGCCCGACGCCCTGCCCGACGGTGAGCGGATCCTGAACTGGACCCAGGTGTACGACCTCGACGAGCTCCCCGAGGAGCTGATCGTGGTCGGGTCGGGTGTGACCGGTGCCGAGTTCGCCGGTGCCTACCAGGCGCTCGGGTCGAGGGTGACGCTCGTGTCCTCGCGCGACCGCGTGCTGCCGGGTGAGGACCCGGACGCGGCCGTCGTGCTGGAGGACGTCTTCCGGCGGCGTGGCATGAACGTCATGGGGCGTTCCCGGGCGCAGTCCGCCAAGCGGGTCGGGGACCGGGTCGAGGTGACCCTCTCCGACGGGCGGGTCATCACCGGCTCGCACTGCCTCATGGCCGTCGGTGCCGTGCCCAACAGCGCGGGCATGGGGCTGGAGGACGCCGGGGTCAGGCTGCGCGAGTCCGGTCACATCTGGACCGACAAGGTGTCGCGTACGACTGCTCCGGGCGTGTACGCGGCCGGTGACGTCACGGGCGTGTTCGCCCTCGCCTCCGTGGCCGCCATGCAGGGACGTATCGCCATGTACCACTTCCTGGGCGATGCCGTGGCCCCGCTGAACCTGAAGACCGTCTCGTCGAACGTCTTCACCGACCCGGAGATCGCCACCGTCGGCTACACCCAGGCCGATGTCGACGGCGGGAAGATCGACGCCCGGGTCGTGAAGCTGCCGTTGCTGCGCAACCCGCGCGCGAAGATGCAGGGCATCCGCGACGGCTTCGTCAAGATCTTCTGCCGGCCGGGGACCGGGATCGTGGTGGGCGGTGTGGTCGTGGCGCCGCGTGCCTCGGAACTGATCCACCCCATCTCGATCGCGGTCGACAACAATCTGACCGTCGAACAGATCGCGAACGCCTTCACCGTCTATCCCTCGCTGTCGGGCTCGATCGCGGAGGTGGCACGGCAGTTGCACACCCGCAAGGAGACCGGCGAGAGCTGAGGCCGAACCCGGCTCCTCGCTGGTCACGGGGAGTGTTCGCCCATTCGTACGGCATAGGCGGCGGGACTAGGCCCTATACCACTTCCCGCTGTTCCGTGCGAACATCTTCTGCTATTCAGCGCAAACTGCTGAAAGCAGACGGTCGCTGGCGTTACTGTCAGTTTCGTGTTCGCTGCAGAACGTCGCCAATTGATCCTCGAAATGGTGCGAGCGAACGGGGCCGTGTCGCTCCGTGAGCTCGCCCGCGTCGTCCAGACCTCCGAAGTGACCGTACGGCGGGACGTGCGCGCGCTGGAGGCAGAAGGACTCCTCGACCGCCGGCACGGCGGTGCGGTACTGCCGGGCGGTTTCACGCGGGAGTCCGGCTTTCCGCAGAAGTCTCATCTCGCGACCGCCGAGAAGACCGCCATCGCCGACCTCGCCGCGAGTTTCGTGGAGGAGGGCGAGGCGATCGTGGTCGGGGCGGGTACGACGACCCAGGAGCTGGCCCGCCGGCTCGCCCGGGTGCCCGGGCTGACCGTCGTCACCAACTCACTGCTGGTCGCACAAGCGCTGGCCCATGCCAACCGGGTCGAGGTCGTGATGACCGGCGGTACACTCCGCGGCTCGAACTACGCCCTGGTCGGCAGCGGTGCCGAGCAGTCCCTGCACGGGCTGCGGGTGTCGCGGGCGTTCCTGTCCGGGAGCGGTCTGACCGCGGAGCGCGGGCTGTCCACGTCCAACATGCTGTCGGCGTCGGTCGACCGGGCGCTGGTGCAGGCGGCCGGGGAGGTCGTGGTCCTCGCCGACCACACCAAGCTCGGGACGGACACGATGTTCCAGACCGTGCCGACGGATCTCATCACTCGCCTTGTGACGGACGAGCCGCCCGCCCACGACGACCGTGCGGCGACGGAGCTTCAGGCGCTTGCCGACCAGGGAGTGCAGATCGCTGTCGCGGGGGCGCCGGGGGGTTCGGCGGGGGCGGGAGGCCCCGGGGGTGACGCCGTCCCGGCGCGTCAGCAGCGTCGGGATGTGCCGTTGCCCGGGCCTCGGAGGCAGGCGCCGGGAGCGGGGAGTGGGTTGCGGTCGGCCACGATGCTCGGGGATCAGAGTCCTGGGGCGGAGCGGGCCAGGGTTGCGGATCTGCGGCGGCGTTGAGCCGACGGGTGGGCTGAGTCGCTGCTGGTTGCCAGGTGCTCGGCGTTGTTGCCGGGGCGGTGTGGTCCGCAGCCCGGCGTGGAGGGGGCAGCCGGCTGCTGAGGCCGGGGCGTTGCGCACCCCGGCTGCGGGGTGCCGCTGCGCCCACCCGTGCCGCCCTTTAGCGGCACGATCGCCCGCAGCCAGGGCGGCCACGACTGCCCGCAGCTGAGCGGAGACGGAGACACCCCCGGCGCGGCCCCGACTCGGGGCCGCGCCGTAGGTCTTGTCAGTCCTGTCCGGTCAGTCCTTGATCTCGCAGATCGCCGCGCCCGACGTGACCGAGGCGCCGATTTCCGCGCTGAGGCCCTTGATCGTGCCGGACTTGTGGGCGTTGAGGGGCTGTTCCATCTTCATGGCTTCCAGGACGACGATCAGATCGCCCTCCTTGACCTCCTGGCCCTCCTCCACCGCGACCTTGACGATCGTGCCCTGCATCGGGGAGGCGAGGGTGTCGCCGGAGGCGGCCGGGCCCGACTTCTTCGCCGCGCGGCGCTTGGGCTTGGCCCCGGCCGCGAGGCCCGTGCGGGCGAGGGACATGCCCAGGGACGTCGGGAGGGAGACCTCCAGACGCTTGCCACCGACCTCGACGACCACCGTCTCGCGCCCCGGCTCCTCGTCCGCCTCCAGGGCGTCCGCAGCCGCCACGAAGGGCTTGATCTCGTTGACGAACTCCGTCTCGATCCAGCGGGTGTGGACCGTGAACGGGTCGGACGAGCCGGTGAGCTCGGGCGCGAACGCCGGGTCCTTCACCACCGCACGGTGGAACGGGATCGCCGTCGCCATGCCCTCGACCTGGAACTCCTCCAGGGCACGGGCGGCCCGCTCCAGTGCCTCCTTGCGTGTGCGGCCGGTGACGATCAGCTTGGCCAGCAGGGAGTCCCACGCCGGGCCGATGACCGAACCGGACTCCACGCCCGCGTCCAGCCGCACGCCCGGACCGGACGGCGGGGCGAACGTCGTGACCGTGCCGGGGGCCGGCAGGAAGTTGCGGCCCGGGTCCTCGCCGTTGATGCGGAACTCGAAGGAGTGCCCCCGCAGCGCCGGGTCGTCGTAGCCGAGCTCCTCGCCGTCGGCGATGCGGAACATCTCGCGGACGAGGTCGATGCCGGCGACCTCCTCGGTGACCGGGTGCTCCACCTGGAGGCGGGTGTTGACCTCCAGGAAGGAGATCGTGCCGTCGAGGCCGACGAGGAACTCCACGGTGCCCGCGCCGACGTAACCGGCCTCCTTCAGGATCGCCTTGGAGGCCGAGTACAGCTCCTCCACCTGCGCGTCGGACAGGAAGGGGGCGGGGGCCTCCTCGACCAGCTTCTGGTGCCGGCGCTGGAGGGAGCAGTCTCGCGTGGAGACCACGACCACGTTGCCGTGCTGGTCGGCCAGGCACTGGGTCTCCACGTGCCGCGGCTTGTCGAGGTAGCGCTCGACGAAGCACTCGCCGCGACCGAAGGCGGCGACGGCCTCGCGGACCGCCGAGTCGTACAGCTCCGGGACCTCTTCCAGCGTCCGCGCGACCTTCAGACCGCGGCCACCGCCACCGAACGCCGCCTTGATGGCGATCGGCAGACCGTGCTGCTCGGCGAAGGCGACGACCTCCTCCGCACCCGACACCGGGTCGGGCGTGCCCGCCACCAGCGGGGCGCCCGCGCGCTGCGCGATGTGCCGGGCGGCGACCTTGTCGCCGAGGTCGCGGATGGCCTGCGGGGGCGGGCCGATCCAGATCAGGCCCGCGTCCAGGACCGCCTGCGCGAAGTCCGCGTTCTCGGAGAGGAAGCCGTAGCCGGGGTGGATCGCGTCCGCGCCCGACTCGCGCGCGGCTTTCAGCACCTTCTCGATGTCGAGGTAGCTGGTGCCCGGCGTGTCACCGCCCAGGGCGAACGCCTCATCCGCGGCGCGGACATGCAGAGCGTCCCGGTCCGGGTCGGCGTAGACGGCCACGCTCTTGATGCCGGCATCCCGGCAGGCCCGGGCCACGCGGACAGCGATTTCGCCACGGTTGGCGATGAGCACCTTGCGCACGATGAGGCTCCCTCCTTGAAACAAGCCGAGTTTAGGGACTGCCGACACGGCACTTCGACCCGTCCCCAGTGGTGAGCTTGCCCACACGGAGCGTGATGCCAGGCTCGCTCGACCCGCGAAATCCCTTGTCGCGCCGTGGTACGCAGTACTCCTCCGGGGAAACCCTAGCCCTCCCCTGTGGTCAAGGTCTCTGTCATCACGTGCTGCGGGCCACTCGGTTTCTTTGTGGAGTCCCTACGAATGGCCCAATGATTCTTTGCCCGCTGCCGGACCCTTGTCCCTGGGTTTACCGGTCAGTAGCGTTCGCGATGTCTCGGAGGGACGTCGGAGGAAGAGGGTGGGCCCGGTGGTGCGCAGGCCGGTGGCGTGGTTCGTGGCGGTGGTGCTGCTCGGCGAGGCGCTCGGCATCGCCGCGCTGAACTGGTTCCTCGGTGTCGTCGTCGACCGGCAGGACATGTCCCTGGCCGGGCTCGACCCGCACATGATGTCCGTGTCGTCGAAGGCCGGCGGGATCGCCTTCGGCCTCTACTTCGCGCTGTGCGGCCTGGTCGCCCTGCTGGTGGCGCTGCGGGACCGGCCCGCGGCGGGCTTCGGTCGGGTGCTGCTGATCAGCGCGGCGGTCGTGCACGGGCTGCTCGGCGCCTTCACCTGGGGACTCGTCGGCTGGCCCGCGTTCCTGTTCATGATGCTGGTGCTCGGCCTGATCGTGCTGCTGCTGATGACGTACGACCGTCCGGCCGAGCCCGCCGACGCCGCGCCCCAGGACGCGGCGGGCGGCGGCGGGGCCCCGGTCACTTCTCCGCCGGCGCCCACAATTCCGTGATGCCGACGCCCAGTTCGGCGAGCAGCCGGCGTACGAGGGGCAGGCTGATGCCGATCACGTTGCCGTGGTCGCCGTCGATGCCGTCGATGAACGGGGCCGAGCGGCCGTCCAGCGTGAACGCCCCGGCGACGTAGAGGGGCTCGCCGGAGGCGACGTAGGCGGCGATCTCCTCGTCGGTGGGCTCGCCGAAGTGGACGACGGTGGACGCGGTGGCGGAGGCGTAGCGGCCGGAGAGCGTGTCATAGACGCAGTGGCCGGTCTGGAGGGTTCCGGCGCGTCCGCGCATCGCCTTCCAGCGGGCGGTGGCCTCCTCGGCGTCCTCGGGCTTGCCGAGGGCCTGGCCGTCCAGGTCGAGCACCGAGTCGCAGCCGATCACGATCGCGCCCTTGGCCTCGGGCCGGGCCGCCACGACGGAGGCCTTCGCCTCGGCGAGGGCGAGCGCCAGCTCGGCGGGGGTGGGGGCGGTGACGGCGTCCTCGTCGACGCCGCTCACGATCACCTCGGGGGCGAGACCGGCCTGGCGGAGCAGTCCGAGCCGGGCGGGGGACTGGGAGGCGAGGACGAGTCGGCGGCGCGGCTGATCTGTCATGCGTTCAGCGTATCGGCGTCACCTGTCGCGTCTCACCTCACGCCGATCACGATCATCGCGAGCACCATGGCCAACGCCATGAGAACGCCCAGCCGCCGAAGCATGTCCTGCGTGTCCCGCAGTTCTTTCGGCGGTTCGTTCTCGGGGTCGGACCACAGCATGCCTTCCATGGTCGGACGGGGGGTGGGGGCGACGCCTGAGTACGAGTACTCAACTTGTCCCGGCCCCCACCCCTACGGGTCAGCCCGGCCAGTACGTGCGGCCCCATGCCGCCGGCCCCGGCTGGGGCAGGCGGTGGGCCGCGATGCGGGACGGGTCGGACCAGGAGTCGCGGGTGGCCGGCGCGCCGGGCGGCGTTGCGGCTGCCGCCGCGGCGCGGGCCCTGACCACCGCCAGTGCGGCGGCCAGCTCCTCCGGGGTCGGGTTGCCCCGTACGACCTTGATCGTCATGTGGGCCTCCTGGGTTCGCCGGTGCTAGAGGGGGATGTTGCCGTGCTTCTTCGGAGGCAGGGATTCCCGCTTCGTACGCAGTTGACGCAAGCCCCGCACGACGTGCCGACGGGTGTCGGACGGCATGATCACCGCGTCGATGTAGCCGCGCTCGGCCGCGACGTAGGGGTTGAGGAGGGCGTCCTCGTACTCCTGGATCAGCCGGGCGCGGACCGCCTCCAGGTCCTCACCGCCCTCCTCGGCCTCGGCGAGGGTGCGGCGGTGCAGGATGTTGACCGCGCCCTGGGCGCCCATGACGGCGATCTGGGCCGTGGGCCAGGCGAGGTTGAGGTCGGCGCCCAGGTGCTTGGAGCCCATGACGTCGTAGGCGCCGCCGAAGGCCTTGCGGGTGATGACGGTGATGAGCGGGACGGTCGCCTCGGCGTAGGCGTAGATCAGCTTGGCGCCGCGCCGGATGATGCCGTCGTGCTCCTGGTCGACGCCGGGCAGGAAGCCGGGGACGTCGACGAAGGTGATGACCGGGACGTTGAAGGCGTCGCAGGTCCGCACGAAGCGGGCCGCCTTCTCGCTGGCCGTGATGTCCAGGCACCCGGCGAACTGCATCGGCTGGTTGGCGACGATGCCCACCGGGCGGCCCTCGACCCGCCCGAAGCCGGTGACGATGTTCGGCGCGTACAGCGGCTGCGTCTCGAAGAACTCGGCGTCGTCCAGGACGTGCTCGATCACCGCGTGCATGTCGTACGGCTGGTTCGCGCTGTCCGGGACGATCGCGTCCAGCTCGCGGTCCTCGTCGGTGACCTCGAGGTCGGCCTCCTCGGGGAAGGCCGGCGGCTCGGAGAGGTTGTTGGACGGCAGGTACGACAGCAGCTGCTTGACGTACTCGATGGCGTCCTTCTCGTCGCCCGCCATGTGGTGGGCGACTCCGGACGTCGAGTTGTGCGTCCTCGCTCCGCCCAGCTCCTCGAAGCCGACGTCCTCGCCGGTGACGGTCTTGATGACGTCGGGCCCGGTGATGAACATGTGCGAGGTCTGGTCGACCATGACAGTGAAGTCGGTGATGGCGGGGGAGTAGACGGCCCCGCCCGCACACGGGCCGACGACCAGGCTGATCTGCGGGATGACACCCGACGCGTGGGTGTTGCGGCGGAAGATCTCGCCGTAGGCGCCGAGGGAGGCGACGCCCTCCTGGATCCGGGCGCCGCCGGAGTCGTTGATGCCGATGACCGGGCAGCCGGTCTTCAGGGCGAAGTCCATGACCTTGACGATCTTCTGCCCGTAGACCTCGCCGAGGGCCCCGCCGAAGACGGTGAAGTCCTGCGAGAACACGGCGACGGGACGGCCGTCGACGGTGCCGTAACCGGTGACGACCCCGTCCCCGTACGGCCGGTTCTTGTCGAGGCCGAAGTTGGTGGAACGGTGCCGGGCGAACTCGTCGAGTTCGACGAAGGAACCCTCGTCGAGCAGGAGCTCGATCCGCTCACGGGCCGTCAGCTTGCCCTTGGCATGCTGCTTCTCGACCGCGCGTGCGGAGCCGGCGTGCGTCGCTTCCTCGATGCGGCGTTGCAGATCCGCGAGCTTGCCCGCGGTCGTGTGAATATCAGGCTGCTGCTCTTCCGGCTCGGACATCGGGATGCGGCTCCCTGCCTGCTCAAAAGGGGGGACGGTTACTCATCCGTAGCGTAGTGGGGTGCTTCCGCTTCGGCAGTGCGGCGTTTACCACACCTAGGGTGGCTTGCATGACGCCGCGAGATGCATCAGAGCCGAACGGTAGCCGTTGGTCGGACCTGGACCGTCCGCCCCTCAACATCACCGCCCTGCGCAGGGGTCTGGTGCGTGAGGGCGGGCTGTGGTCCGAGGTGGACGTGGTGCAGCGCACCGGCTCCACGAACTCCGACCTGGTGGCCCGGGCCGCCGAGGGCAGGGCCGCCGAGGGCGCGGTGCTCGTCGCCGAGGAGCAGACGGCCGGGCGTGGCCGTCTCGACCGGCAGTGGACGGCGCCTCCCCGCTCCGGCCTGTTCTTCTCCGTACTTCTCACGCCGAGCGAGGTGCCGGTGGCGCGGTGGGGGTGGCTGCCGCTGCTCACGGGTGTCGCGGTGGCGACGGGGCTGTCGCGGGCGGCGGGTGTCGACACGGCGCTGAAGTGGCCGAACGACCTGCTGGTCACCGTGCGGGGCGAGGAGCGCAAGGCCGGGGGGATTCTGGCCGAGCGGGCGGGTGACGGCGGGGTCGTCATCGGCGTCGGCATCAACGTCACGCTGAAGGAGGACGAGCTGCCGGTGCCCACGGCGGGGTCGCTGGGGCTGGCCGGGGCCGTGAGCACGGATCGGGATCCGTTGTTGCGGGGAGTGCTGCGGGCGCTGGAGGAGTGGTACGGGAAGTGGCGTGCGGCGGGGGGTGATGCGGGTGTCTGCGGGTTGCAGGAGGCATATGCGGCGGGGTGCGCGACGCTCGGGAGGGAAGTGCGGGCGGAGTTGCCGGGGGACCGGGCCGTGGTGGGGGAAGCGGTTGCGGTGGACGGGGACGGGCGGTTGGTGCTGGCAACGGGGGAGGGGGTGCAGGAGCCTGTCGGCGCCGGGGACATCGTGCACCTGCGGCCCGTGTGAGGCTGAGGCAGGGGCCTTGCGCAGCCCGGCGGAGCGGGGTGCCTCCCCCAAGCTCTCGGCTTCGCTCGAGCAGGGGGGACCCCCATCGCCCACCCGTGCCGCCCCAGGCGGCACGCATGCCCGCGGATCACGGCAGCCCGGTCTTCGCGACGCCGGTCGGCATCATCAGCCCGTCCGGCGATCACCCCCCGGCTCCACCTGACGGAGTGAGCTGGCGCACACCTGCCGTAGAGTTGAGGCCGGTCGATACATGACCGTGACAGATCGGAAGGGCAGCACGCGTGACCGTCGAAGACCCGGATTCCGGCACGGACGCGCAGGGCGCCGACCCCGGCGAGGACCCGCTCGCCCTGCGCCTCGAAGGGCTCATTCTGGGGGCCGAGCGCCGGTACACCCCGTTTCAGGCGGCCCGCAGCGCCGGCGTCTCCATGGAACTGGCCTCCCGCTTCTGGCGGGCGATGGGCTTCGCGGACATCGGGCAGGCCAAGGCGCTCACCGAGGCGGATGTCCTCGCACTGCGGCGCCTCGCCGGTCTCGTCGAGGCGGGGCTGCTGAGCGAGGCGATGGCCGTACAGGTGGCCCGGTCCACCGGGCAGACCACCGCGCGGCTCGCCGAGTGGCAGATCGACTCCTTCCTGGAGGGGCTGACCGAGCCGCCCGAGCCGGGCATGACGCGCACCGAGGTGACGTACCCGATCGTCGAGCTGCTCCTGCCCGAGCTGGAGGAGTTCCTGGTCTACGTCTGGCGGCGGCAGCTCGCCGCCTCGGCCGGACGGGTCGTGCAGGCCGCGGACGACGAGGAGATGGTGGACCGGCGGCTCGCGGTCGGTTTCGCCGATCTGGTCGGGTTCACGCGGCTGACCCGCCGGATGGAGGAGGAGGAGCTCGGCGAACTGGTCGAGGCCTTCGAGACCACCGCCGCCGACCTGGTCGCCGCGAACGGCGGCCGGCTGATCAAGACCCTCGGCGACGAGGTGCTGTACGCCGCCGACGACGCGGGCACGGCCGCCGAGATCGCCCTGCGGCTGATCGAGACCATGGCGCACGACGAGACCATGCCGGAGCTGCGCGTCGGCATGGCGTTCGGCACGGTGACCACCCGTATGGGTGATGTCTTCGGTACGACCGTGAACCTGGCCTCCCGGCTCACGTCGATAGCTCCGAAGGACGCCGTGCTCGTCGACACCGCTTTCGCCGAGGAGCTGATCCGCACCCAGGACGCCCCGTCCTCGGAGGCGGAGGCGGCGGAGGAGGCCGCGGCGGCGGAGAAGGAGGGCGAGGAGCCGCCGACGTACCGGTTCGCGTTGCAGCCGATGTGGCAGCGGCCGGTGCGTGGGCTGGGCGTCGTGGAGCCGTGGCTGCTCACGCGGCGGGGCGGCGGCTGACGGGGCGGACCGGGCCGGTCCGGGACCGACCGGGGCTCTCAGCCCGGCGGGTCCACGCACAGGGCGATGACCGGCACGCACAGGCCCGGGTCCTGCGGTTTCTTCGGCTTCTCGGGGTCGGGTGCCGGGGCGGGCACGGTCCGGCTCGGCGGTGAGGGCGGGGTCTGGGCCGGGCGCGGGGCCTTGCCGTTGCCCGTGGCCGTCGCAGCCGGGGGCCGTGCCGTGTCGGCGGCGGTCGTGAGCCGGGGAGTCGCGGCCGTATGTGCCCCTCGGGTGTCGGCGGACGTGGACGTGTGCACGGCCGGGGCGGGCGAGGCGGCGGTCGGGCCGCGGGTGCCCGGCGACGGGGTCAGGCCGCCCAGGGCGGTGGGTGATGAGGGGCTCGCCTCGGGGGTGGCGGGGGCGGTGGCGCCGGGGTTCGTGGCCTCCTCCGTGCCGGTCGTGACCGGGTCCGGGTGAGGCTCGGCCTCGACGGTGCCGACGCTGTCGGTGCCGGGGCCTGAGGTCAGGCGTACGAGGCTCAGGACGCCGGCCGCCAGGGCGAGACCGCCGGCGGCGAGCAGGGCCTTGCGGGGGCGGGGTTTGCGGTGGCGGCCTCGGGTGTGTGGGGAGAGGGGGCCGGTTTCGGCCGGGGCCGATTCGTGGGAAGCGCCTGGTTCGTAGGGTGTGGCCGGATCCGGCCGGCGGGGTGCCGGTGTTCCGGTGTCCCGCTGCGGCGTCGGCGGCGTGTTCGTCGTCGTCATGGTCCCTCCCCGGTACGCACGCGCCCCCAGTGCGCCGTGGCGGATGCACGCTATGCGCTCCCATGGGCGATCGGACCGGAGTTGGGGTGGTGTCACCCGAACGGGTGGGCGGGATGGTGGTGCGGGAACCGGACGCGTCCGCTCTTTCGCGGGTGGGGCGGGGCTGCGATGATCGGAGCGGCGATGTTGTTAACCCGCGTTAACCGGAGGGTGTCATGAGTGAGGAACGGTTCGGGGAGTTCGTGCTGGTGCGGCGGCATGAGCAGGGGCATGTCGCGGAGCTCGTCCTCGACCGGCCCAAGGCCATGAACGCGGTGTCGACGGAGATGGCGCGGTCCATCGCCGGGGCGTGTACGGCGCTGGGGGAGGACCGGGACGTACGGGTGGTCGTGCTGACCTCGACACATGACCGGGCGTTCTGTGTCGGGGCCGATCTGAAGGAGCGGAACTCGTTCAGCGATGCGGAGCTGGTGCGGCAGCGGCCGGTGGCGCGGGGGGCGTACACCGGGGTGCTGGAGTTGCCGGTGCCGACGGTGGCGGCGGTGCACGGGTTCGCGCTGGGGGGCGGGTTCGAGCTGGCGCTGGCCTGTGACGTGATCGTCGCGGACCGGACGGCGGTGGTGGGGTTGCCGGAGGTGTCGGTGGGGGTGATCCCCGGTGGTGGGGGTACGCAGCTGCTGCCGCGCCGGGTGGGCGCGGCGCGGGCGGCTGAGCTGATCTTCTCGGCGCGGCGGGTGGAAGCTGTCGAGGCGGGGGAGTTGGGGCTGGTCGATCAGGTGGTGGAGGAGGGGCGGGACCGGGAGTCGGCGTTGGAGCTGGCTGCTCGGATCGCCGGGAATTCGCCTGTGGGGTTGCGGGCGGCGAAGCGGGCGTTGCGGTTGGGGCAGGGGCTGGATCTGCGGGCCGGGCTCGAGGTGGAGGACGCGGCCTGGCGGGCTGTGGCGTTTTCGGGGGATCGGGCGGAGGGGGTCGCTGCGTTCAACGAGAAGCGGAGGCCGGAGTGGCCGGGGGAGTGAGCTGAGGGTGGTTGTCCCGTGCTCGGCGGTTGTGCTGGGGCGGGGTGGGTGCGCGGCCCGGCGGCCGCGACGGCCGGATCGTTGCGGGGGGACCCCCATCGCCCTCAGCCGCACGACTGCCCGCAGCTGGGCCGGCTCAGGGGCGTCCAGTCCTCCCCGTTCGCCCCGTCAACAGAACCAAATGGCTGGAAACTGCCTAGCCTGGGGTGATGGGTGAGGACAGACGGCTCGTGGCTGTCGTCGCGTTGGCTCAGGGGATGGCGGCCGCGCACGGGTTGCGTGAGGCATGGCGTGCGGCGGCTGTCGGGGCGTGCCGGGCGCTGGGCGGGAGCTTTGCCGCGCTGTCGGTGTGGGAGCGGGAGCTCGGGCGGCTGAAGGTCCTCGTGAACGTCGGTGAGCTGGCCGACGGGGAAGAGGAGTTCCCGGAGGACGAGTCCTATCCGGTCCACCAGTTCGCGGAGATCACCGAGTTCCTGCACGAGCAGTGGGCCGGTGGCGGGGAACCGGACGCCTGGGTCGAGACCGCCGAGGGGCCCGCCGCCGGGCGGCGCCCGGGATACTGCCATCAGCGCGTCGCCGCCCTGCGCCGCCGTGGCCGCGGCTGCTGCGTGGTCGCGCCCATCGTGCTGCACGGCCGTGCCTGGGGGGAGCTGTACGTCGCCCGGCGGGTCGGGGAGCCCGTCTTCGAGCGGGCCGACGCCGACTTCGCCACCGTCCTGGCCGCCGTCGTCGCCGCTGGTATCGCCCAGACCGAGCGGCTGGAGGAGGCCCGGCGTCTCGCGTTCACCGACGCGCTGACGGGACTGGCCAACCGCCGTGCCGTGGACGTCCGCCTGGAGCAGGCGATCGAGCGGCACCGCAGGGACGCAGCCGTCGTCAGCCTCGTCGTCTGCGATCTGAACGGGCTCAAGCGAGTCAACGACACCCACGGGCACGCCGCGGGTGACCGGCTCCTCGAGCGTTTCGGCTCGGTGCTGTCGCTGTGCGGGGCCATGCTGCCCGGGGCCCTGGCGGCGCGGCTCGGCGGGGACGAGTTCTGTCTGCTCGCGGTCGGGCCGTCCGCCGACGAGGTCGTGAAGGCGGCCGGTGAACTGTGTCGCCGGGCCGCCGAGTTGGAGCTCGGCGACGGTGTCGCCTGCGGAGTCGCGTCCACCGAGGATCCGATCGGGCCTGTGCGCTCGGCTCGGCGGCTCTTCCGGCTCGCCGACGCCGCCCAGTACCGGGCGAAGGCCGAGCGGGCCACGCGGCCGGTCGTCGCCGGCCGGGCCGGGCCCGACGATCCCGTCGTGCGGCTCGCGGACGAGCCGTCCCAGGAGACCGACGGTGAGCGCCGGCGCTTCCGTGGGCGGCACGCACCGTAGCGAGCGGGCCGGGGCGGCGCGCGTGTGACGTATCGGTAAGGGGTGAACCGGGCCCCCAGTGGTGACATCATCGAATTCACTGCGTACGCTCCTGAATATGGATATGCACACTGTGGTGGTGGGGACGTCCGGGGTGACCGCGTCCGACGTGCTCGCCGTGGCGCGCGGCGGCGCCCGCGTCCAGCTCTCCGAGGAGGCGCTGGCCGCCCTCGCCGCGGCCCGCGAGATCGTGGACGCGCTGGCGGCCAAGCCCGACCCCGTGTACGGCGTGAGCACCGGCTTCGGGGCCCTGGCGACCCGGCACATCAGCCCGGAGCTGCGCGCACAGCTCCAGCGCAACATCGTCCGCTCGCACGCCGCCGGCATGGGGCCGAGGGTGGAGAGGGACGTCGTACGCGCCCTGATGTTCCTGCGGCTGAAGACCGTCTGCTCCGGGCACACCGGCGTACGGCCCGAGGTCGCGCGGACCATGGCCGATCTCCTCAACGCCGGTATCACCCCGGTCGTGCACGAGTACGGCTCCCTCGGTTGCTCCGGCGACCTGGCGCCGCTGTCCCACTGCGCGCTCACGCTCATGGGGGAGGGGGACGCCGAGGGCCCCGACGGTGTCGTACGCCCGGCCGCCGAACTCCTCGCCGCGCACGGCATCCAGCCGGTCGAACTGCGCGAGAAGGAAGGCCTCGCCCTTCTCAACGGCACCGACGGCATGCTCGGCATGCTGGTCATGGCCCTGGCCGACCTCGACACGCTCTACCGGTCCGCCGACGTCACGGCCGCCCTGTCGCTGGAGGCCCTGCTCGGCACCGACAGGGTCCTCGCCCCCGAGCTGCACGCCATCCGGCCGCACCCGGGGCAGGCCGCCAGTGCCGCCAACATGCTGGCCGTGCTGAAGGGCTCGGGGCTGACCGGGCATCACCAGGACGACGCGCCGCGTGTCCAGGACGCCTACTCGGTGCGCTGCGCCCCGCAGGTCGCCGGGGCCGGGCGGGACACCATGGCCCACGCCCGGCTGGTCGCCGACCGCGAGCTGGCCTCCGCCGTGGACAACCCCGTCGTGCTGCCCGACGGGCGCGTGGAGTCCAACGGCAACTTCCACGGGGCGCCCGTCGCCTACGTCCTGGACTTCCTCGCCATCGCCGTCGCCGACCTCGGCTCCATCGCCGAACGGCGCACCGACCGGCTGCTCGACAAGAACCGCAGCCACGGCCTGCCGCCGTTCCTCGCCGACGACGCCGGTGTGGACTCGGGCCTGATGATCGCTCAGTACACCCAGGCCGCGCTGGTGAGCGAGATGAAGCGGCTCGCCGTACCGGCGTCCGCCGACTCGATCCCGTCCTCCGCCATGCAGGAGGACCACGTCTCGATGGGCTGGTCGGCGGCGCGCAAGCTGCGCACGGCCGTCGACAACCTCACCCGGATCCTGGCCGTCGAGCTGTACGCCGCCACGCGCGCGATCGAACTGCGCGAGGGGCTCACCCCGGCGCCTGCGACACGGACCGTCATCGACGCCCTGCGGGAAGCGGGAGTTCAGGGCCCGGGACCGGACCGGTTCCTGGCGCCCGACCTGGCCTCGGCGGACGCGTTCGTGCGCGACGGGCGGCTGTTGGCCGTGGTGGAGACGGTCACCGGCCCGCTTCGGTAGACGGCGCTTGAAGAAGTGGAGACAAGGCCGGCCGGGGCCCCGCGTGGCATGGCCCCGGCCGCGTGACGTCAGAAGCCGGCCTCAGAAACCGAGCCGTTCCCGGCGGACCGAGTACGCGACGAAGCCCGCGCCCAGCGTGAGGAAGAACGTGCCGCCGATGACGTACGGCGTGCTGTCGAAGCTGCCCGTGTCGGCGAGGCGGGTGCCGGTGACGGAGTCGCCCGCGGTCGTGGCCGCGATCCGCGCCTGCTCCATGACCTGCGGCGACGGGCTCGCCGCGACCGCGTCTCTGACCGGGGAGTCCGACGTCGCGTTGGCGGACGGGACGAACCACAGGGCGCCCAGCAGGGTCGCCGCGGCAGTGGCGGTCAGCAAGGGACGGCGAGCGGATGACACGGAATATCGATCCCCTTGTGGCGCTGGCGAATTGGCCGTGTAGGGCGATGTTAGTGAAAGTCGCGGGTCACGGGAAAGTCACGGGAGGTCCTGGACGTACGCTCGCGCCATGAGCACTCCAGAGACATCACGTTTTGTCCGGCTTCGAGTGGAACTCGTCCTCGAGGTCGAGGACGCGGACGGGATCACCAAGGCCGCGCTGCGCCGGATCGCCGACGAAGGTGCGATGCCGGCGGCGGAACGGGCCCATGCCGAGGGCGCTGTGACGGAAGACACGGCCGAGGCCCTCGCGTACCTCGTGGATCCGTTCGACCTGGTCAGTCAGGTGCCGGGCGTGGAGCTCCAGCAGGCCTCCTGGAGCAGCGAGCGGATCGACTACGACCCCGATTCGCCGGACTGGGACCTCGACGAGGATGATGGCGACGACGACAGCGACAGCTGAGGCACTTGGGAAAATAGTGACCCCGGGCGGCAACCGTCGTCCGGGGTCTCTGCGTCTCAAGCGGCGCACCGACCTCATCCGTACCGTCCGCGCCAGTCCGCCGCGGACGGGCGCGGACGTGGTGATCACCACACGTGCGTGACATGGGGAACCGGGCGAACCGGTCGTAGCGTTGAAAGTTACCGGCGAGGACTCACGAGTCCTGACGGGGGCACTTGGGACTGTGACGGGGACACTCGGGGTTTTGGGGAAATCGGCAACGATGGAGAAGCGTGTGATGACGGTCAGTAAGCGGCGCAGGGGCCTGACGGTCGCGTCCGCACTGCTCGGCGGAGTGCTGGTGCTCTCGGCCTGTTCCGGCGGCGATGACAGTGCCTCCGGGAGCGACGGCGGCGACACCTCCCAGTCCAAGGTCGACGAGGCCGCGGCCAAGAAGGCGTCCAAGGCCCAGATCAAGATCACGCCCGAGGACGGCTCCGACAACGCCTCCATCAACAACTCCGCCGCCGTCGCCGTGAGCAAGGGCACGCTCACGAGCGTCAAGATGACGACGTCCGACGGCACGGAGGTCAGCGGCCAGATATCCGCCGACAAGACCAGCTGGAAGCCCAGCACGCAGCTGGAGCGCTCCACCACCTACAAGCTGTCGGCGGAGGCGAAGGACTCCGACGGCCGCGTCGCCCATGAGAACGCCTCGTTCACCACGGTCTCCCCGGCCAACAGCTTCATCGGCAACTTCACCCCGGACGACGGCACCACCGTGGGCGTCGGCATGCCGGTCTCGATCAACTTCGACAAGGCGATCACCAACAAGGCCGCGGTCCAGAAGGGCGTCAAGGTCAGCACGACCAGTGGCCAGGAGGTCGCCTGCCACTGGTTCAACGCCAACCGCATGGACTGCCGCCCCGAGGACTACTGGAAGGAAGGCTCCACCGTCACGCTGAAGCTCGCGCTCGACGGTGTCGAGGGTGCCGAGGGTGTCTACGGCGTCCAGCAGAAGACGGTCACCTTCAAGGTCGGCCGCAACCAGGTCTCGTACGTCGACGCGAAGACCAAGCAGATGAAGATCACGCAGGACGGCAAGGTCGTGCGGACCATCCCGATCTCCGCCGGCTCACCGGAGAACAAGACCTACGAGGGCATCATGGTGATGTCCGAGAAGTTCAAGGAGACGCGCATGAACGGCGCGACCGTGGGCTTCACGGACGACGACGGCAAGGGCGAGTACGACATCAAGGACGTGCCGCACGCCATCCGCCTCTCCAGCTCCGGCACCTTCATCCACGGCAACTACTGGGGCGCGAAGTCCATCTTCGGCAGCGTGAACACGAGCCACGGCTGCGTCGGTCTCCAGGACGCGAAGGGCGCCGACGACCCGAACACGCCGGGCGCGTGGTTCTACAACAACTCGATGATCGGTGACGTGGTGGTCGTCGAGAACACCGGCGACAAGACCGTCGCGCCGGACAACGGGCTCAACGGCTGGAACATGAGCTGGGCCGACTGGAAGGCCGGTTCGGCGGTCTGACGACCCCGTAGCCGCACGTAAGGGAGCCGCCGCCCTGCCCCGATCCCGGGGCGGGGCGGCGGCTTCCGTCTTCTCCCCGTCCCTTGTGTCAAGGAGAACACGCGTGCGCAATCGTCCCGCCCTGTAACGGAGTTCCGGCAGCCGTGTAACAGCCTGCCGACGGATCTCTTACCTTCCTCTCATCTATTGAGCACCTGATCACCCCTCGGCATACTGCCTATTCCGGGGGGTGTACGCCTATGCGTACGAGACCACCCCCGGCCGGGTGAACGGGGAATTCGCCCGGTACTTCTGCAAGGGGGAAACTTGCGCAGACAAGTGAAAAGGGCGTGCGCGGCCACGGTCGCCACAGCGGCAGCCGTGGCCCTGGCAGCGGGGATGACCAGCCCGGCGTCGGCGAACGGCGAGCAGACGACCGCAGCCGCGAAGCAGGCGTCGGTCACCGCCAAGCACCGCATCACACTGATCACCGGCGACCGGGTCGTCCTGGACGCCAAGGGCCGTGTCGTCGGCCTGGAGCGGGCCAAGGGACGCGAGGACATTCCCGTCCAGGTCCGCAAGCTCGACGGCCACACGCTCGTGATCCCGGCCGACGCGGCCCGCCTGGTCGCCACCGGCAAGCTCGACCAGCGGCTCTTCGACGTCACCGAGCTCAACAAGTCCGCGACCCGCAAGGCCCAGAAGAAGGGCCTGAAGGTCATCGTCGGCTACCAGGGCAGCGCCGCGGCCACCAAGGCCGACGTGCGCGACGCCGGCCGGCTCAGCCACTCCCTGAAGACCGTGAACGCCGATGCGGTGCAGACGCCGCAGGAGGACGCGCCCGAGCTGTGGGACGCGGTCACCAACGGCGACAAGACCGCTTCCGGCATCGCGCACGTCTGGCTCGACGGCGTCCGCAAGGCCAGCCTCGACAAGTCCGTCCCGCAGATCGGCGCCCCCAAGGCGTGGGCCGCCGGCTACGACGGCAAGGGCGTGAAGATCGCCGTCCTGGACACCGGTGTCGACGCCACCCACCCCGACCTCAAGGGCCAGGTGATCGGCGCCAAGAACTTCACCACCTCGCCCGACACCTCCGACAAGGTCGGCCACGGCACGCACGTCGCCTCCATCGCCGCCGGTACCGGCGCGAAGTCCGGCGGCAAGTACAAGGGCGTCGCGCCCGGCGCGAAGATCATCAACGGCAAGGTGCTCGACGACGGCGGATTCGGCAGCGACTCCGAGGTCCTCGCCGGCATCGAGTGGGCCGCCGCGGAGGGCGCCGACGTCGTCAACATGAGCCTGGGCGGCGGCGACACGCCCGCGATCGACCCGCTGGAAGCGGCGGTGAACAAGCTGTCCGAGGAGAAGGGCATCCTGTTCGCCATCGCGGCCGGCAACGAGGGCGACTTCGGCGAGCAGACCGTCGGCTCGCCGGGCAGCGCCGCCGCGGCCTTGACCGTCGGCGCGGTCGACGACAAGGACGTGCTGGCCGACTTCTCCAGCCGCGGCCCCGGCATGGACGGCGCCCTCAAGCCCGACGTGACCGCGCCCGGCGTGGACATCACTGCGGCCTCCGCCCCGGGCAACCAGATAGCCGCCGAGGTCGGCGAGAAGCCGGCCGGCTACATGACGATCTCCGGTACGTCGATGGCGACCCCGCACGTCGCGGGCGCCGCGGCGCTGCTGAAGCAGCAGCACCCGGCGTGGAAGCACGCCGAGCTGAAGGGCGCCCTGACCGGCTCCACGAAGGGCGGCAAGTACACGCCGTTCCAGCAGGGTTCGGGCCGCATCCAGGTCGACAAGGCCATCAAGCAGTCCGTGATCGCCGACCCGGTCTCGGTGAGCTTCGGCGTCCAGCAGTGGCCGCACACCGACGACAAGCCGGTCACCAAGGAACTGACGTACCGCAACCTCGGTACGAAGGACGTCACGCTGAAGCTGACGTCGACGGGCACCGACCCGAAGGGCCAGGCCGCCCCGGCCGGCTTCTTCAAGCTCGGCGCCACCTCGGTGACCGTCCCGGCCGGCGGCAAGGCCTCCGTCCCGTTCACCGTGAACACCAAGCTGGGCGGCACGGTCGACGGCGGCTACTCGTCGTACGTGACGGCGACGGGCGGCGGCCAGACCGTCCGCACGGCCGCCGCCGTGCAGCGCGAGGTCGAGTCGTACGACGTCACGCTGAAGTTCCTCGACCGTGACGGCAAGCCCACCAAGAACTACAGCGCCGACCTGGCCGCCGTCTCCGGCCTGGGCAAGGGCAAGTTCTTCATGCCGTACGAAGCGGACGGCACCGTCACCACCCGTGTGCCCAAGGGCGGTTACGTCCTCAACACGAACGTCTACGTGGGCGACGACCCCGAGAAGTTCCAGGGCGCCGACTGGCTGGCCCAGCCCAAGCTGAACGTCACCAAGAACACGACGGTCACGCTGGACGCCCGCAAGGCCAAGCCGGTGGACATCACCGTGCCGGACAAGGCGGTCAAGTCGGAGTTCGCCTCGGCCGACTACACGGTGGAGACGAAGGACTCCAGCTACGGCTTCGGCTGGCTCCTCGACTCGTACGCCGACATCCGCACCGCGCACGTCGGCCCGCAGATCACCGACGGTTCGGTGACCCAGCAGTGGGACGGCCACTGGACCAAGGGTGACAAGGAACAGTACGACGTCACCGGCGGCGGCAAGGTCAAGCAGCTCGCCACCGGCTACACCAAGCACTACAAGGCGAGCGAGCTCGCCACGGTGAAGGCGGGCCTCGGCGCCGCGGCGAAGGGCAAGAAGGGCTCCATCAGCGCCGTGGGCTGGATGCCGTGGAGCAACAGCGCCTCCTCGATCGGCGTTCAGCAGTCCCTGCCCGGCACGCGGACGCTGCACCTGTCCACCGCGGGCGGCGTGCAGTGGCAGCTCGAGTTCGCCCAGTACGGCGGCGTCGACGCGGACGGCTTCCCGGTCGACGAGGCCGGCTACACGCTGGGAACGCAGAAGTTCGCCGCCGGCAAGACCTACTCGAAGACCGTCAACACGGCCGTCTTCGGACCGCGTCTCAACGCCGACTTCGGCCTCTTCCGTGAGGGCAACCAGCTCTACGGCTCCCTGCCGCTGTTCGCGGACGGCAAGGGCAACGCGGGCTACTCGACCTTCTCCGCGGTCGACACGACGCTGTACCGCAACGGCAAGAAGGTCGGCAGCAACAACGACCCGCTGTTCGGCGACAAGCAGTTCAATGTCCCGGCCGGTGACGCCGAGTACAAGCTGACGACGTCGGTCAAGCGCAGCGTCAAGGTCGCGGCGGCCTCCACCCGCATCGACGCGAGCTGGACGTTCCGCTCCAAGAAGACCTCCGGCATCAAGCAGCTGCCCGCCTCCACGGTCCGCTTCAACGCGGCCACGGGCCTGGACAGCAAGGTCCCGGCCGGCAAGACGGTCAGCATCCCGGTCACCGTCGAGGGCGCGGCCAAGGGCAGCAACCTGAAGTCGCTGTCGGTGTACGTGTCGTACGACTACGGCAAGACCTGGAAGAAGCTCACCGTCAAGAAGGGCAAGGTCAGCTTCAAGAACCCGGCGAAGGGGAAGGCCATCTCCTTCCACGCCAAGATCGCCGACAAGAAGGGCAACAAGTCGACGGTCTCGATCTACAACGCCTACTACGGCAAGTAGGCCGTAGGGCACGTCCGTCACGGGCCCGTCGGGAGCTTCGGCTCCCGGCGGGCCCCGCCGCATCAGGAGGGGCCTCGTATGACCGCCGCAGTGACCGCCATGATCACCGCCGTCGTGGGCGTCCTCGGCACGCTCTTCGCGCCGGTGCTCAGCCAGCGGCTGACCGCACGGCAGCGGGACGAGGAGACCCGGGCCGCCGAGGAGCGACGGCGGTTCGAGGAGCGCAGAGACGCGTACACGGCGATGAACAGGGCCTCACGCCAGTTCCACACTCTCCTGAAGGACGCCCTGCACCGCCTGCGTGACGGGGTCTACGGCGATGCCGAACGCGACCAGCTGGAAGAGACACGGCGCGACTACCGGGACCGGTACGCGCAGGCCCAGATGATCGTCCCCGAGCGCATCCTGGAGGCCTCACGGTCGGTGAACGAGGTCCTCGCGGGCATCGACGCGGCGGTCAAGCGGCTCGATCGTGGCATGGCCCGGGACGGCGAGAGCGCCGAGGGCGCCCTCCTCGAACTGAAGGAGGCCGAGCCGCGGCTGTCCGTGATGCGCAGGCTGATGCGGGAGGATCTCGGCGTCGCCGAGTGAGGCGGAGACGTCGCTCACTCCGACTCCGTCGAAGCCCTGGTGCCCGAGCGGGTCGCGTCCGCGCCCCAGCTCGCCAGCAGCCGCAGCGCCTCCGCCGACGGGGAGCCCGGTTCCGCGTGGAATGTGATCAGGGACTGCTCGGCGTCGTCGACCAGGCGGAACGTCTCGAAGGACAGGGTCAGGTCGCCGGCCAGAGGGTGCCGCATCCGCTTGACGCCGTAGCTCTTCTCCTTGACGTCGTGCGCGGCCCACAGCCGACGGAACTCCTCGCTCTTCACGGAGAGCTCGCCCACCAGGGCGGACAGCCGCGGGTCGTCCGGACGGCAGCCCGCGTCCATGCGCAGATAGCCGACGATGTCGGACGCCTTCTGGTCCCACTCGACGAACAGCTCGCGGTAGTCGGCCCTGAGGAACACCAGCCGCGCCCAGTTGCGCTCCGCCGTCGGCAGCTCCCCCCAGTCGCCGAAGAGGGCCGCGGCCATCCGGTTCCAGGCCAGGATGTCCGAGCGGCGCCCGACGACGTACGCCGGGACGCTGTCGATCGAGTCCAGCAGATGCCGCAACGCCGGCCGTACCTGCTGGGCCCGCGCCGCCTGCTTCTTCTTGTGCTGCTTCGGCTTCGCCAGGTGCATCAGGTGGGCGTGCTCGGCGCCGGTCAGCCGCAGGGCGCGCGCGATCGCCTCCAGCACCTCCGCCGAGACGTTGCGCCCGTTGCCCTGCTCCAGCCGTGTGTAGTACGCCACGGACACCCCGGCCAGCTGAGCCAGCTCCTCACGGCGCAGCCCCGGCACCCGCCGCCGCCCGAAGTCGGGCAGCCCCACGTCCTCCGGCTTCAGCCGGGCACGCCGGGTGCGCAGGAACTCACTGAGCTCGGCACGCCGGCCCAGGCCCCCGCCGGTATCCGGTGCGGGCTCCTGTACGGGTTCGGGCTGTTCGTCCATGCCCTCCAGTATTCACGGTCGTACGCACACGAGCCTGACCCCGCCAGTGGTACGCACGCTGTGCATACGCAAAACCGTGGTCTGGGTAGACGCTCACGGATTTGGCACGGTGGTGATCGTGCCCGGTCGGAACATCAGAAGGCAGCCGGGCACGGAACCTCGCTAGGAGAACCCCCGGCATGACCACTGTTGCTGCGTACGCCACACCCGCACCCAAGGCTCCGCTGGAGCGCACCACCATCGAGCGCCGCGAGGTCGGCGAGTTCGACGTCCTGATCGACATCAAGTTCGCCGGTATCTGCCACTCCGACATCCACCAGGCCCGGGAGGGCTGGGGCGAGGCGATCTTCCCGATGGTCCCCGGCCACGAGATCGCCGGTGTCGTCTCCGAGGTGGGTCCGGGCGTCACGAAGTTCGCCGTCGGCGACCGCGTGGGCGTCGGCTGCATGGTCGACTCCTGCCGCGAGTGCGAGAACTGCAAGGCCGGACGCGAGCAGTACTGCGTCCAGGGCAACGTCCCGACGTACAACGGCATAGGCAAGGACGGCGAGCCCACCTACGGTGGCTACTCGCAGAAGGTCGTCGTCGACGAGAACTTCGTCGTCCGCGTCCCCGACGGCCTCTCCCTCGACGTCGCCGCGCCGCTGCTGTGCGCCGGCATCACCCTCTACTCCCCGCTCAAGCGCTTCGGCGCCGGTCCCGGCAGGAAGGTCGCGATCGTCGGCCTGGGCGGCCTCGGCCACATGGGCGTGAAGATCGCGCACGCCCTGGGTGCCGAGGTGACGGTGCTGTCGCAGTCCCTGCGCAAGCAGGAGGACGGCCTGAAGCTGGGCGCGGACCACTACTACGCCACCAGCGACCCGAAGACCTTCGAGGAACTGGCCGGCACCTTCGACCTGATCGTCTCCACGGTCTCGGCGCCGCTGGACTTCAACGCCTACCTCTCGCTGCTGAAGACCGAGGGCACGCTGGCCAACGTCGGCGCTCCCGAGGAGCCCATCGCCCTCAACCTCTTCTCGGTGATCGGCGGCGGCAAGACCCTCGCCGGTTCCATGATCGGCGGCATCGCGGAGACCCAGGAGATGCTGGACTTCTGCGCCGAGCACGGCCTCGGTGCCGAGATCGAGCTGATCCGCGGTGACCAGATCAACGAGGCGTACGAGCGCGTGGTCGCCAGCGACGTGCGCTACCGGTTCGTGATCGACACCGCGACCATCTGAGACCGGACGGCTTCCGTATCCGCCCTGAGGGCCCCGGCAGCGCGCCGGAGCCCTCAGGGCGGTCGTGATGCACGAGGAGGTGCCCGCGGGGTACATGGTGGAGTGCACCAGGGGGTTCGCCAGGTACGTCAGGGGAGGCCCGCCATGACTGTGCAGCTGAACCACACCATCGTCGTCGCGCACGACAAGCGCGTCTCGGCCCGGTTCCTCGCCGACATCCTGGGACTGGACGTGAGCCCGCCCTACGGCCCGTTCCTCCCGGTCGAGATCCCCAACGGCGTGACGCTCGACTACATGGACAGCCCCGGCGCCATCACGCCGCAGCACTACGCCTTCCTCGTCTCGGAGGACGAGTTCGACCAGATCTTCGCCCGGATCCAGGAGGCCGGTCTGACGTACTGGGCGGACCCCTTCCACAGCCGCCCCGGCGAGATCAACCACAACGACGGCGGCCGCGGCGCCTACTTCGACGACCCCGACGGCCACCGCCTGGAGATCATCACGCGGCCCTATGGCAGCGGCGGGTGAGCCGGCGGCTGAGCTTCGGCGCTCCGCTCGTCACATCTTCGCGCCGTCCTTCGTCATACCGGCGAAGGCGACATCAGAACGCGAAGAGCTGAAGAGCTGGGGAGCAGCCATGACATCACCGATCCTGGTCACCGGCGGCACGGGCACTCTGGGCGGCCACGTCCTGCCGTTGCTGCGCGCGTCCGGCCACGACGTGCGGGTCCTCACCCGGCGCGCCCGACCCGCCACGGACGGCGTCGAGTACGTCACCGGCGACCTGCTGAAGGGCGAGGGCGTCGAGGCCGCCGTCGACGGCGTGGAGACCGTGCTGCACATGGCGGGCGGCCCCAAGGGTGACGACGAGGCGACCCGCACCCTGGTGCGCGCCGCGTCCCGGGCCGGCGTACGGCACTTTCTCTACATCTCGGTCATCGGCGCGGACCGGGTCCCACTGGCCTGGATGCGGACGAAGCTGGAGTCGGAGCGGGCCGTCGCCGATTCCGGCATCCCATGGACGACCCTGCGCGCGGCCCAGTTCCACGACCTGGCGCTGACCATGGTCGAGAAGATGGCGAAGCTGCCGGTCTTCCCGGTGCCCGGTGGCCTCCGGCTCCAGCCGGTGGATTCGCGGGAGGTCGCCGCCCGCCTCGCGGAACTGACCCTCGGCGACCCGTCCGGCCTCGTCGCGGACATGACGGGGCCGGACGTCCACGACCTCGCGGCCCTGGCCCGCCCCTACCTCCGCCTGCGCGGTCGGCGCCGCCCCATGCTGCCGGTGCGGATCCCCGGGAAGGCGGGGCGGGCGTACCGGGCGGGGGCGAACCTGACGCTGGAGGGGGCGGAGGAAGGGAAGCGGACCTGGGAGGAGTTCCTCGCGGAGAAGCTGGGCTGATCCTTGCCGGCTCGGTGCTACCGGGCCGTCGGCTGGTCCTGCTCGCCGAACGTCCACACGGCGCGGGACCCCGGGCCGACGACGAGGGCCGAGTGACCGATCCTCTCCTCGTGCCGGTACGACACCGGCCTGTTCAGCGACATCTCGACCTGCCTCAGTCCCACCTGGTCGAGCGGCACGGCGTCGAACCGCAGCGTGGTGCCGCCGCCCTTCGCGACGGCGCCCCCGCCGGGCAGGGACCGTACGGTGAACCCGCCGGCCTTCAGCAGCGGCACCGTGTTGGCGAGGTCCCGGGCGGTCACCGCGAGCCGGATGCCGGTCACGTCCCGCATCAGGTGATCGCGGTAGGCATCGGGCAGATAGCGCTCCCGGCCCACGTCACCGGGGTGTGCGGCGGGCTCGGTGTTGCCGCGCGGGTCGGCGAAGTACTCCGGCCGGTACTCCATGCCCCAGGCGCCGAAGAGGTCGTACCGGTCGGTGGTGAAGACGGCGTCGAACCAGGGCACCGGGACGCCGTCGCCGAAGTCGCGGGTCTGCCGGAACTCGACGGGCTCGCTGATCCCCAGCTCGCGCAGCCGGGCGATCACCCTCGCCAGGTCGCCTTCCCGTTCCGTCGAGACGCCCATGCCGGTGGCGCCGAGGGTGCCGTCCTTGCCGGGGAGGTCGCCGACCCCGAACAGCTCGATGTAGGTCTCGCGGCCCATCAGATAGCGGCCGGTCCAGGTCTGCCCGCCGGAACCGGTCGTGGTGCGGACCTGGAAGTCGGCGAAGTCCCGCAGATAGGCGGAGTGCTCGATGGCGTCGGCGGTCTCCCGGTCGAGGACGCCGTAGGCGTGGTTGTAGAACAGGAGCTGCCGCCCGCCGTCCTCGGCATGCGCGGAGCTCACTCCGCCCTGGACCGCCCCTGCGAGGGCGAGGGCGACGACCATGATCATCTGTAATGCTCGTCCGACCGTCATGCGGAGGAGCGTAGAGCGGGAAGAATCGCTTCCGCCGGGGATTGTGGCGTCTGTCAGGGGCCCTTGCTCAGTAGCCCTGGGTCAGGGGGCTCCCGGCCGCCCATGTCGAGGCGGAACGGTGGGTACTGGTCGGTCATCAGGGCGGCGTACGCGGTCACCCGGGCGCACCAGCGGGCGAGGCCGAGCAGGAAGTCGAAGAGGTGCCGCGGATAGCGGGCGGTGAACAGCAGGACGACCACCGCGACCAGCGAGAGGAAGGGCATCAGCCCGGTGCCCCGCCAGCCGTCCCCGTCGCCCCAGCCCCAGCCGCCGCCCACGAACATCGCGACGACGATGTACTGCGGGATCGCCAGCAGCCACCACTTGACCAGGACCAGTCCGCGCGAGAGCCGCTCGGGATGGGCGACGTCGAAGCGGGCCGGATAGTCGGGCACGTCGGAGAGGGTGAACGGCGGGTACCGGTCGGTGCCGAGCGCGGTGTGGGCGTAGTAGCTGACCCGCCAGTTCCACCGCAGCACGCCGACGTTGAAGTCGAAGAGGGACCGGGGATACCGGGCGGTGAACAGGATGGCGAAGAACGCGACGACGCTCACGAGGACGAACGCGATCCACAGGAAGAACAGCACGATGTAGTGCGGGATGGCGAGCAGCCACTTCACCAGCCACAGCCACCGGGACAGCCGGGCGTCGACGGACGCCTCCAGACGTACGGGCGACGCGGTGACAGGAATCATGGGGCGGAACTCCCTTCGCTTGCAGGCTCGCAAGCGAAGAGGAGCCCCGCGACCTGGGCGGGGCCGTTCGCGCGTCCCGGTCCGTTACGACGGGACGGGGGCGGCGCTGTTCGGCTCGTCGGTGCCGTCCGGTTCCTGCGGCGGATCGCTGAGCTGCTCGCGCACGTAGTTCCAGACCACCGCGATCAGCGCGGCGACGGGGACGGCCAGCAGACTGCCGACGATGCCGGCCAGACTGCCGCCCAGCGTCACCGCCAGCAGCACCACGGCCGCGTGCAGGCCGAGCCCACGGCTCTGGATCATGGGCTGGAACACGTTGCCCTCGAGCTGCTGCACCACGACGATGATGGCCAGCACGATCAGCGCGTCCGTCGGGCCGTTGTAGACGAGTGCGATGAGGACCGCGACGAAGCCGGCGAACAGGGCGCCGACGATCGGCACGAACGCGGAGACGAAGGTCAGCACCGCCAGCGGGAGCACCAGCGGTACGCCCAGGATCCACAGGCCCAGTCCGATCAGGACGGCGTCGAGCAGGCCGACGGCCGCCTGGGAACGCACGAAGGCGCCCAGCGTGTTCCAGCCGCGCTCGAACACGGTCGGAACGTCGGCGGCGAGCCGGCCGGGCAGCTGGCGGGAGAGCCACGGCAGGAACCGCGGGCCGTCCTTGAGGAAGAAGAACATCAGGAAGAGGGCGAGAACGGCGGTGACGACGCCGTTCACCACGGTGCTCACACCTGTGACGACAGCGCCCACCATGCTGCCGAGGCCCTCCTGGGCGCGGGCGACCGCGCTGTCGAAGGCCTTGTTGATCTGGGCGTCACCGATGTTCAAGGGCGGCCCGGCGGCCCACTCGCGCAGCTTCTGGATGCCCTCGACCACGCCGTCGGTCAGCTCACCGGACTGGGACGCCACCGGCACGGCGATCAATGCCACGACACCCGCGGCGACCAGCAGGAACAGCACGGTCACGACCGACGCGGCGAGCGCGGGCGGCCACCCGCGGCGACGCAGGAAACGGGCCGCGGGCCAGGTCAGCGTGGTCAGCAGCAACCCGACGACGAGCGGCCAGACCACCGACCACATCCGGCCCAGCAGCCACAGAGCCACCGCCAGCATCGCGAGCACCAGGAGCAACTCTCCGGAGACGCGTGCCGATATCCGGAGCGCGTCACGGGTCTTCGTGGAACTCAAGGGCACAGTCACGGGGGCACCTTATTGCCACTGCGCCCCGTGTGTTCCAGTGGTGCCGCTGTTCAAGCCCCGCGCGTCACCAGAGGCCGGCGCTCACCCGTCGGCCTTGGCCACGCCGATCGGGCAGGACACGCCCGTACCACCGATGCCGCAGTAACCCGCCGGGTTCTTGTCCAGGTACTGCTGGTGGTAGCCCTCCGCCGGGTAGAACGGGCGGCCCTCCGCCGGGACGATCTCCGTGGTGATCTCGCCGTAGCCGGAAGAGGTGAGGACCTTCTGGTAGGAGTCGCGGGAGGACTTGGCGGTGGCCGCCTGCTCGGGGGTGTGGGTGTAGATCGCCGAGCGGTACTGCGTGCCCACGTCGTTGCCCTGGCGGAAGCCCTGCGTGGGGTCGTGGGACTCCCAGAACGTCTTCAGGAGGTGCTCGTACGAGACCAGCTTCGGGTCGTAGACCACGCGGACGACCTCCGTGTGGCCGGTCAGGCCCGAGCAGACCTCCTCGTACGTGGGGTTCTCCGTGGAACCGCCCTGGTAGCCGACCAGGGTCGTCCACACCCCTGCCGGGAGCTGCCAGAACTTGCGCTCGGCGCCCCAGAAGCAGCCCAGGCCGAAGTCGGCGGTCTCCAGACCCTCGGGGTAGGGGCCGAGCAGTGGGTTGCCGAGGACGGTGTGGCTGTCGGGGACCGTGAACGCCGGCTCCGAGCGGCCGGGCAGCGCCTGCTCGGGGGTCGGCAGCTGGGGCGTACGGCTGTGCAGGAACATGCGGTCTCCAATCGGCGCGACACCCACGCGGGGCGACGCCACGTTCAACGTGCGGGGGGCGGAGGGAATTCCGGCCGGGGCCGCGCCTCGGGGCGCTGCGCCCCGGGCGGCGGGAGCGGGTGTCTCACGCGGCGGGAGCCGGTGCTTCGGGCGGCGGGGACCTGTGTCGTGGCCGGGGCCGCGTTTCGGGGGTGGCCGGGGCTCAGCGTCTTCCCGGCCGGGGTCGGTGTTGTGGGCGGTGGGAGCTTGTGCCTGGCGAGGCCGGAGCCGGCGACTCGGCCCGCCGGAGCCGGCGTCTCGGTGCTCGCCGGAGCCGGCGTCCCGGTGCGCCCCGGCCCGCGTCTCGGCGCCGCCGAGCAGGCGTCTCAGTGCGGCAGGCTCGCCGGGCTGCCGCCGTTCGCCTCGTAGCCCGCCACTGCCAGTGCCCGGTACACCGCGAACTCAGCTGCGGGGTCGGTGGACAGGGTCCAGGGCAGGGCGCCGACATGGCCGTCGATGTGCACCAGCTGGTTCATGGCTTCCGCCCAGCGCTCGCCGCGGACCAGGAAGAAGACCAGCAGGTGCCGCACGTGCGCCAGCATCGGGTCGTCGGGGCGGGCCGAGTGCACCGCGTGCAGCGCGCCGTGGACCGACTTCGTGACGACCTCGGTCTGCCAGAAGCTGCTGACCAGGGTCACCTCGGGGAGGTGCTCGAACACCGCGAAGAGGGGCATCGCCGCAAGGAGGGAGCCCTTGGGCGCGCGGGCCGCCGCGGCCTCCGCGAACTCGTACGCCAGCTCACGCGAGCCGTGCCACTTCTCGCACCAGTAGTGCAGCGCGGCCAGGTGCGCTCCCATGTGGGCCGGGGCGCGGTCCAGGATCTTCAGCCAGAGCTGCTCGAAGTCCTTCTGGGAGTAGCCCAGCCCGCGGGCGACCGACAGCTCGACGATGTACGGGATCGGATCGCCGGGGGCCAGCAGCGCCGCCTCGCCGCACGCCGCCTTCGCCTCCTCCATGATGATCCGGAACTCGTCCGTCCCGGGCGTCGCAGTACGCCACGCCTGCTGCACCAGGAACTCGGCGTGCACCGCCGCGCCGCCCGCGTCCTTGGGTGCCTCGGTCCGCCACACCCGCAGCCACTGCCCGCCCGGCGCCTCGCTCACCCCGCCGGGCCGCTGAGAGAGCTCCAGTGAGGCCGCACCCGCGAAGGCCTGCACACGCTGCCAGCGCCGCTCGCCCTCCGTCTCCGTGCCCGCGAGGAGCTGCTGCGCCGCGCGGTGGTCCTGCGTGCGCTGCACCACGTCCAGGACGTCCAGCAGATCCTGGTCGGGGCCGGGCATGCGGATGTCCAGCTCCTCCTCGGGGACGAAGCCGTAGTTCGCCGGGTCCGCGGCGTCCGGGTGGTCGGGCGAGACCAGACCGATCGCGGTCCCGCGCCCGCGCCGCAGGAAGGGAAGCAGCACGAAGCCCAGCATGACCAGTGCGATCAGGACCCAGAGAATCTCCATGCGACAAGCGAACCAGACCGCGCCGACAATTGGCCAACCTGGTCCACGAACCTGTGGAAAACCCGGCCGGGCCGCCCCCCGCGCCGTGCCCACCGCCCTGTGGGAAACCCCGCTCCGGGGCCCGCGTCTCCTCGTCCCCCGGCACTCATCGCGTCGGCGCACTACCCTCGGTGCCCATGAGCGACAGGCACATCAGTCAGCACTTCGAGACGCTCGCGATCCACGCGGGCAACACCGCCGACCCCCTGACGGGCGCGGTCGTCCCGCCGATCTACCAGGTGTCGACCTACAAGCAGGACGGCGTCGGCGGCCTGCGCGGCGGCTACGAGTACAGCCGCAGCGCCAACCCGACCAGGACCGCGCTGGAGGAGAACCTCGCCGCCCTGGAAGGCGGTCGCCGCGGTCTCGCGTTCGCGTCCGGGCTGGCGGCCGAGGACTGCCTGCTGCGTACGCTGCTCAGCCCCGGCGACCACATGGTCATCCCCAACGACGCCTACGGCGGCACGTTCCGCCTGTTCGCCAAGGTCGCCGCGCGCTGGGGCGTGGAGTGGTCGGTCGCCGACACGAGCGACCCGGCCGCCGTACGGGCCGCCGTCACCCCGAAGACCAAGGCCGTGTGGGTGGAGACCCCTTCCAACCCGCTCCTCGGCATCACGGACATCGCCGCCGTCGCTCAGGTCGCCCGGGACGCGGGCGCCCGCCTCGTCGTCGACAACACCTTCGCCACGCCCTACCTCCAGCAGCCGCTCTCGCTCGGCGCGGACGTCGTCGTGCACTCGCTGACCAAGTACATGGGCGGCCACTCGGACGTCGTCGGCGGCGCGCTGGTCACGGGCGACCCGGACCTGGGCGAGGAACTGGCCTTCCACCAGAACGCGATGGGCGCGGTCGCCGGGCCCTTCGACTCCTGGCTGGTGCTGCGCGGCACCAAGACGCTCGCGGTGCGCATGGACCGGCACAGTGAGAACGCCGCCAAGGTCGTCGACATGCTCACCCGGCACGCGCGCGTGACCAGCGTCCTGTACCCGGGCCTGCCGGAGCACCCCGGTCACGAGGTCGCCGCCAAGCAGATGAAGTCGTTCGGCGGCATGGTCTCCTTCCGCGTGGCGGGCGGCGAGGAGGCGGCCGTCGAGATCTGCAACCGCGCCAAGGTGTTCACGCTGGGCGAGTCCCTGGGCGGCGTCGAGTCGCTGATCGAGCACCCCGGCCGGATGACACACGCCTCCGCGGCCGGCTCGCTCCTCGAGGTGCCCGGCGATCTGGTGCGGCTGTCCGTCGGCATCGAGAACGCCGACGATCTGCTGGAAGACCTTCAGCAGGCACTCGGCTAGGACGCCCCCGGCGGGGTCACCAGCTGGTGAGAGGTGGAGTCGTGTCCGACGGCGGCTCCACCCACGGGCGGGCCGTCAGCGCCCACGCCGTGAACGCCACGGCCGCCGCGAACAACAGCAGCCACAGCAGGCGCCGCGCGACCGTCCTGCGTCGCAGCATCCGGCCGCCCCGGCGCACCGCCTCCACGTGGATCTCGGGCGGCACGGACCGCGACGGCGCCTGCTCGAGCAGCCGCCGCACGGCCGCCTCACGGTCGTTCCCGCTCATGTCCGCCTCCGTTCACCGGGAGGGCGCCCGCCGGGGTGGCTCTCACGCAGAGGGCTCATGACGGCACCGCCTTCGCGGCCGTCACTGCCGGAGCCGGGCTCCGCGCGCGGTGCAGCAGGGTCGTCGTCGCCCGGTGGCAGATGGCCCGTACGCGCTCCGTGGACAGGCCGAGCAGGGCCGCCGTCTGCTCCTCGGCGACGCCTTCGTAGAGCCTGAGCACGAGGATCAGCCGCTCCTGCGGGGTGAGCGGGGCCAGGGGACTCACCGGGTGCGGTCGGGCGCGGCCGGGACCGCCGTAGTGGTGCCACGCGCCGCGCGCGAAGCGGGCGGCCACATACTGCCGTGTGCGGTCGTACGGATCCTCGCCGCGCAGCCGGTCCCAGCACGCGTACGTGTGCGCCAGCGACAGGGTCAGCAGGCGTCGCGCGCGGGGGTTGTCGTCCGGGGCCTCCGCGGTGAGCAGGGTCGCGGTGTGCAGCAGCCGCCCGGCCGCGCCCGCGACGAACGCCTCGAACTCCCGGGCTCGCCGGGTTGCCTGGGACGCATGCCGTTGTCGCACCGCGCCTCCCGCCCGACGGCGACCCTGAGGATGCGGGTCCGGCCGGGTACGGGCGCGACGGCCGTGTACAACGGGGACCCGGTCTCATATCAGGCCAGGTGCGGCCCTCAGGTCAAGAGCCGCGCACCGGGTCGGGACGGCGGACGACCCGGCCGGCGCGGGCGGCCGCCTGGCCAAGAGCCCCGCCCGGGCCACACGTGCGTTGCACCCCCGTCTGCCACAAGCCGCATCGGGCGGTTCTCATGACGGCGACTGCGCCTCCGGCCCCGGTACCCCCGACACTGCCATCCGGGCGGACAGCGCGCTGTTGAAGCGCGTGAGGAGCGAGCAGAACGCCTCGCGCTCCTCGGGCTGCCAGTCCTCGGTCAGCTCGGCCATCAACTGCCGCCGGGACGAGCGCACTTCCTCCAGCCGCGCCTGCCCGCGGGGGGACAGCTGGAGTACCACCGCCCGCCCGTCCTCGGGGTGCGACGTGCGCTTGACCAGGCCGGTGTCCACGAGCGGAGCCACCTGCCGGGTGACCGTCGAGGAGTCGATCCCCATGCTCGCGGCGAGCGCCTTGACGCCCATCGGGCCTTCCTTGTCGAGACGGTTGAGCAGCAGGTACGCGGCGCGGTCCATGGAGTTGCGCACCTGCCCGACCCCGCCGAGCCGGGTCTGTTCGGCACGGCGGGCGAACACCGCCACCTCGTGCTGGAGGGTTTCGAGAAGACCGGTGTCACCGACGGTCGTCATGTCCATCGACATTTCAGGTGTTGTGGGCATGGCCGGGGGCTCACTTCGTGGAGGGCTGGCTGATTGGGGGACAGGGTACGCGGCCGGGGCGCGGGCCGTACCGGCGCTGCGCAAAGCGGGTCTCGGAGGTTGGTCACAACGACCGTTCCCGTCCGTGAACTGCGATGCTGGAGTCATGAGCTACAGCACGGCTGACTCCTTGCGCCCCGTCACCCTCGACGACGTGCGCGGCGCCCAGAAGATGCTCTCGGGCGTGGCGCGGGTGACCGCGATGGAGGGCAGCAGGCACCTGTCCCAGCTGGTCGGCGCGCCGGTGCACCTCAAGTGCGAGAACCTCCAGCGGACCGGTTCGTTCAAGCTGCGCGGTGCCTACGTCCGGATCGCGGGTCTGCTGCCCGAGGAACGCGCCGCCGGTGTCGTCGCCGCGAGCGCCGGCAACCACGCGCAGGGCGTCGCCCTGGCGTCCGCGCTGCTCGGCGTGCGCTCCACGGTGTTCATGCCGAAGGGCGCCCCGCTGCCCAAGGTCAGCGCCACCCGGGACTACGGGGCCGAGGTGCGGCTGCACGGCCACGTGGTCGACGAGACGCTGGCCGCCGCGCAGGAGTACGCGGCCGAGACGGGCGCGGTGTTCATCCACCCCTTCGACCACCCCGACATCATCGCGGGCCAGGGAACGGTCGGCCTGGAGATCCTGGAGCAGTGCCCGGAGGCGCGCACGATCGTCGTCGGCATCGGCGGGGGCGGGCTGGCCGCCGGGATCGCGGTGTCGGTGAAGGCCCTGCGGCCGGATCTGAAGATCGTCGGCGTCCAGGCGGAGGGCGCGGCGGCCTATCCGCCCTCGCTGGCGGCGGGCCGTCCCGTCACGGTCGAGAATCCGGCGACGATGGCCGACGGCATCAAGGTCGGGCGGCCCGGCGACGTGCCGTTCGGAATCGTCGGCGAGCTGGTCGACGAGGTGCGCACGGTCAGCGAGGACGAGCTGTCCGCCGCGCTGCTGCTGTGCCTGGAGCGGGCCAAGCTGGTCGTGGAGCCGGCCGGGGCGAGCCCGGTCGCGGCGCTGCTGAGCCGGCCCGGCTCCTTCGAGGGGCCGGTCGTCGCGGTGCTGTCCGGCGGCAACGTCGACCCGGTGCTGATGCAGCGGGTGCTGCGGCACGGCATGGCCGCGCAGGGCCGCTACCTGGCCGTCCGGCTGCGGCTCACGGACCGGCCCGGAGCGCTGGCCACGCTTCTGGGCGTGTTGTCAGTGGTCGACGCCAACGTCCTCGATGTGAGCCACGTACGAACCGACCCACGGCTCGGGCTCACGGAGGCGGAGGTCGAGCTGCACCTGGAGACGAAGGGCCCGGCACACTGTGCCGAGGTGGGCCAGGCGCTGCGCGAGGCGGGTTACACGGTCATGGGCTGACCGCCTTTGCTCCCCGGATCGGCGCACTGATCGGCATGTCCGTCCGTACCGGTCCGCGACGGCATGACGATGCCCCCGGCACCGCGAGGAGCCGGGGGCAGGTCAGGACGTGAGCCGGGGAGGTTCAGCCCTCGTACGGCTCGGCCTTGAGGATCTTCACCGAAGCCTTCTTGCCGTTCGGCAGCTCGTACTCCGCGTCCTCGCCGACCTTGTGGCCGATCACGCCGGTACCCAGCGGGGACTGCGGGGAGTACGTCTCGATGTCGGCGCTCGCGTACTCGCGCGAGGCGAGCAGGAACGTCAGCGTGTCGTCCTCGTCACCGTCGAACGCGATCGTGACGACCATGCCGGGCGCCACGGCGCCGTCCGCCGCGGGCGCCTCGCCGACCTTGGCGCTCTCGAGGAGCTGGGTGAGCTGGCGCACACGGAGTTCCTGCTTGCCCTGCTCCTCCTTGGCTGCGTGGTACCCGCCGTTCTCACGCAGGTCGCCCTCCTCGCGCGCGGCAGCGATCTTCGCGGAGATCTCCGCCCGCGCGGGACCAGTAAGGTACTCAAGCTCAGCCTTGAGCTTGTTGTACGCCTCCTGGGTCAGCCAGGTGACGTTCTCGCTGGTCTGGGTCACAGGTGCTCCTCGTAGGTACTGGGAATACAAAGCATCGCCCTACCCAGAAGCATGTTCCTTCACGGATGGGCGAAACCACGAGCCTAACAATTCAGGAGCGGAAGGGGGAGGACATAAGCCACCAGTTTCACGTCAGCGCAGGTCAGGCGCTACGTATTGCAGGTGACCCCGGCGGGGTCTCAGCCGGTGTGGCAGCCCAGCAGCTCGGCCGTCGTCCCCGGGGAGGTCGTACGGAGCGTGACGACCTTGTCGATGCGGGTGGCGTCCCCGTCGAAGCGGAAATCGGCCCGGCCGACCTCGGCACCGTTCTCCGCCTGCGAGCGCACGGTGCAGTAGCCCTCGGCACCGGCGTCCTTGCGGACCTCCAGGTGCACCTGCACGGACTCCTTGCCGGGCTCGAAGCTGATCACCTCGGCGCTGATCTCGCTCTGTGCGACGTAGTGGTAGCCGAACCAGCCAACGAGCCCCAGCAGCGCCACCGCGAGGACGGCGCCGACGACCTTGAGGGTGCGGTCGGCGCGCTCGTCCGAGGAACGGCCGTAACGCCCCTCGGGCAGTCGCGTGCTCGCCGTACTCATGATCGTCCTCCAGGCGGGGCCGGGACGAACGTCCCGTGAGGGGCCCGGGACCCGGGTCCCGGAATTATTCGCTTCCCGATTCGGTCACTATAGAAGCCGCTGATTGCGCCGACGCACACAGGGCGCCGACTTACTGAGGAATGAGTCTTGACTGACCAGTTGCGACTGATGGCCGTTCACGCCCACCCCGACGACGAGTCGAGCAAGGGCGCGGCGACCATGGCCAAGTACGTGTCCGAGGGGGTGGACGTGCTGGTCGTGACCTGCACGGGCGGGGAACGCGGCTCCATCCTCAATCCGAAGCTCCAGGGGGACAAGTACGTCGAGGAGCACATCCACGAGGTACGCAAGAAGGAGATGGACGAGGCCCGGGAGATCCTGGGCGTCAAGCAGGAGTGGCTCGGTTTCGTCGACTCGGGCCTGCCCGAGGGCGACCCGCTGCCGCCGCTGCCGGAGGGCTGCTTCGCTCTGCAGGACGTCGACCACGCGGCCGGTGAGCTGGTGCGGAAGATCCGCGCCTTCCGTCCCCAGGTGATCACCACCTACGACGAGAACGGCGGCTATCCGCACCCCGACCACATCATGACCCACAAGATCTCGATGGTGGCGTTCGAGGGGGCGGCGGACACCGAGAAGTACCCGGAGGCCGAGTACGGCCCCGCGTACCAGCCGCGGAAGCTCTACTACAACCAGGGCTTCAACCGCCCCCGCACCGAGGCGCTGCACCAGGCGATGCTCGACCGGGGCATGGAGTCGCCCTACGGGGACTGGCTCAAGCGCTGGGAAGAGTTCGGGATGAAGCAGCGCACGCTCACCACGCACGTCCCCTGCGCCGACTTCTACGAGATCCGCGACAAGGCGCTGATCGCGCACGCCACGCAGATCGACCCGGACGGCGGCTGGTTCAAGGTGCCGATGGAGATCCAGAAGGAGGTCTGGCCGACGGAGGAGTACGAGCTGGCGAAGTCCCTCGTCGATACCTCCCTCCCCGAGGACGACCTCTTCGCGGGCGTCCGCGACAATGCCTGACATGAGCGCAAGCGCAAGCCTGGCAATGACGCACCTCGTCTCCTTCGCCAAGGAGGTCGACGAGGACAAGGTCACCCCCGGCGTCCTCGGCTTCATCGTCTTCGCGGCGATGGCCCTGGCGGTGTGGGCCCTGATGAAGTCGATGAGCCGGCACATGAACAGGGTCGACTTCACCCAGGTCCCGGACCCCAAGGCCGAGCAGGCGGAGCCGGAGCCCGCGGACGCGGAGACCTCCGGCCAGGGCAAGCAGCAGAGCTGACGCCCCCTCCCGGGGCGACCGTCCCCGGGGGCACCCGTCGGTGGCCGTACGCCGCCGACGGGTACGTCGCGTGCGGCGAAGGCGCAGCCTCCCGCTGTTCGGCTCGTCGGACAGCGGAGGTCGGCGCAACCTGACCGACGCAGGCCGGGGCGTCCAGCCCGCGGCTATGACGGCTTGGATCAGGCCCGGGAATCTGCGGTCCAAGTCCTCCTGGCGGAGGCGCATGTAGAGCCCGTTCCCGACGTCACGCTGGTACACCAGGCCCGCTTCGCGCAGCACTCGCCAGTGACGGGTGCGACTGGACTTGCCCACCGGGAGGTCGAAGGAAGCGCACAGCCGCTCCTCGTCCGGCCGTTCGGCCAGTTCGGCCACGCCGGTGGGGGAGTCATGTCTGCACCTGCATCGCGTCGCCGAGTCCTGTCGCGTATCCGCCTGGCACTGCGCAAGCTCCTGCTCAGCGAGCACCGGCCTTTCATGACCCTCTGACCAGGTGGGTCCACCCACCTGCACCTCTACGTCTTCGACTCCACCGCCACTCCCATCACCTCCCGCGCATGCCGGTTCGGCACCATGCCCAGGCGCCAGGCCTGCCAGCCCGCCTCCAGGGTCACGCCGCGTTCCAGCAGCAAGGCGTACGCGTCCAGGTAGTCGTCCAGCTTCTGGTCGCGCAGCGGATGGCTCGCGCGGGACAGCTGGGCCAGTTCCTCCTCGGCCACGGCCGTGCCGACCTCCATGCCGCCGGGGGCCGCGTACGGCAGGAGCGTGCAGCGCAGGAAGCGGGCCCAGTCCTCGCCCCGGCGGTCGCCGTACGAGGTGAAGAGGGCCGCCGCCTCGTCGCACAGCGCCAGGGCCTGCTGGGTGCGGGCGTTGCCCGCGTCCACGACGGCCAGTTCCAAACAGGTCCACGCCTCGCCGTGGGCGACGCCGATGCGCTGGAAGTCGGCGCGGGCGTCCACCAGGAGCTGGCGGGCGAAGCCCGAGTTGCGCAGCGAGCCCGTCTGGGCCGCGCGCTGGTCGCGCGTGACACGCGCCGAGTGGTGGCGGGCGCAGGCCAGGCCGTAGACGTCCCGCATCCGGGAGAACATCGTGCGGGAGCGTTCCAGTTCGCGGACCGCCTGGTCCAGGTTGCCCGTCTCCTCCAGGGCCTGGCCGAGGTAGTACAGCGTCCACGCCTCGCCGCGGGCGTCCTCGTTCTCGCGGTGCCGGGCGGCGGCCCCGCGCAGTTCCTCCACGGCCGGGGACGCATCACCGGCGACCAGCAGGGCGCGGGCCAGCTGGGTCAGGGCCCAGGCCTCGCCACGGGCGTCGCGGGTGCGGCCGTACAGCTCCAGGGCCGCGCGCAGCTCGGATTCGGCGCGTGGGACGTCGCCCATGCGCAGGCCGAGCTGGCCGAGCTGGAAGTGGGCCCACGCCTGGCCGTGCACGGACTCGCCGGCGCGGTGCAACACCAGCGACTCGGTCAACAGGTCCAGCGCCTCGGCCACCCGGGCGCGGTCCCGCTCCACCGCCGCCAGGGCGTGCATCGTCCACGCCCGGTCCGTCGCCAGCTCGGGGGAGGACTGGAGGGCCAGGGCCTCGCGGAGCTTCGCCGACGCCTCCGTCAGGTTGCCCTGGTGGTGCAGGGTGATGCCGAGGGAGCACAGGGCCCGGGCGGCGCCCGCGTCGTGATGGGCCTCCCGGTAGAGGTCGACGACCGAGGCGAGGGTCGTACGCGCCTTGTCCAGTTCGCCCAGCTGCCGCGCCGCGATGCCGGTGCGCCACTGCACCGAGCGGACCAGCAGGCCCTCGTCCACCGCCTGGGCCAGCTCGCTGATCTCGCCCAGGCGGTAGAGGTCGCCGCGCAGCAGGCAGTAGTCGCACAGGGCGCCCAGGAGGTTCAGGACCGCCGCCTGGTTCACGCCCTCGGCGTGCCGCAGCGCCGCGGTGATGAAGCTCGACTCGTCGTCCAGCCAGCGCAGCGCCTCGTCGAGGGAGGGGAAGCCGTACGGGCTGAAGCGGTTCGTGCGGGTCGACATGTTGCCGTCGACCATGCGCAGCACCGAGTCGGCCAGTTCGGCGTAGTTCACGATCAGCCGTTCCTGTGCCGCCGTGCGCTCGGCCGGTTCCTCCTCGTCGAGGAGCCGGGCCTGGGCGAAGGCGCGGACCAGGTCGTGCAGCCGGTAGCGGTCGCCCCGGACGTGGTCGATCAGGCCCGCGCGGGTCAGGGCCTGGAGATGGCGCTTCGCCTCCGCCTCGTCGGTGGCCAGCAGCGCGGCGGCCGCGGCGGCGCCCAGCGAGGCCCGGCCGGCCAGGGCCAGCCGGCGCAGCAGCCGACGTGCGGGCTCCGGCTGGTCGGTGTAGCGCAGCCACAGGGCGCGTTCGACCGGATCGACCGGGCCGTACGCGCCGAGGTCCGTGGCCAGCGCGCGCGGCGAGCGCGGACCGAGGCACGAGCCGGCGATGCGCAGCGCCAGCGGCAGCCCGCCGCACAGCTCCCGGACCCGGTCGGCGGACTCGGCGTCGTACGGACCGGAACGGTCCTGTGCCGCCGCGCCCAGCAACTCCTCCGCACCCGCCGCGTCCAGCGGCGTCACGGGCAGCTGGTGCACCCGCGCGGGCAGCTCCGCCGGCTCCAGGGGTTTCCGCGCGGTCACCAGCACCAGGCTGTCGGACCGCTCCGGGACGAGGGCGCGGATCTGCTCGGCGTCCGAGGCGTCGTCCAGGACGACCGTGACCGGGAGGCCGGTGAGATGCTGGTGGTACAGCTCGCTCAGCCGTTTGACCTGCTGGTCGGGGGAGGAGCGCTCGCGGAACAGCAGTTGCTCGCGGGGCGCGCCGAGCCGGTTGAGCAGATGCAGCAGGGCGTCGCGGGTGGACAGCGGGGACTCGCCCGGGCCCTCGGCGCGCAGGTCGACGACGCAGGCGCCGCGGAAGTAGTCCTTCAGATCGTGCGTGGCGTGCACCGCGAGGGTCGTACGGCCGCTGCCGGGTGCGCCGTGCAGGACGACGACCGTCGGCTGGGTCTCCGTGCTCGCGCGGGCCGCCTGCACCCACTGCCGGATCTGCGCCAGCTCGGGCCGCCGCCCCGCGAACGGCTCCGCCGGTTCCGGGAGCTGGGCGAAGGACTGCTCCAGCACGTTGCGCCCGCGCGCCGCCGCGCTCTTGTCGGCGCCCCGCAGCCGCGGCCCCGTCTTCTTCGGTCCCGTGGAGGCGGCGAGCACCCGCTGCTGGTCCAGGAACGGCCGGATGCCCCGCACCTCCAGTGCCGTCAGCCACTGGAGCCGCAGTTGTTCGGGCCCGCCCGGCTGGCTCACGGCCCCGGCCCGGTGGTGTGCGGCCGGCAGATGCGAGCCGACGACCTTCACGACGGTCGCCGCGGCGCCCACGACACCCACGGTCACGCCCGCGCCCAGCGCCGTCCCGGTACTCGTGCCGAGGGCCATGTCGGCGACGACGGCCGCGACCGCCGCGACCCCGGCCACCAGCAGCGGTGTCCCGGCGCCCTCCCGGGCGTAGCGCTGCCCGAAGGTGAGCTGTCCGGCCGCCGCCTCGTCCAGGGCGCGTGTGTAGGCCTCGTACTCCTCGGCCGCGCTCTGCGCCATCGCGTCGAGCGCCCCGCGCGCCCGCGCGAGCAGCACGTTCCCGTCGGTGCGCCCGCCCGTCCGGCGTACCTCCTCCTCCACGGCCCGTGCCAACAGCCGCTCGGCCTCCGCCCGATGACTGTCCCGCATGTCACGTCCCCCTCCGGCGGCAACGGCGTTCTCTCAGTCGTTGCGGTCGTTCCCTCGGTCGTTTCCTTGGTCAAGTGTGCTGCCGACGGCGCATCGGGGCGAGGGGGCGTGACCGGCCCGATTGTGTGAAGACACGGGCCCGTTGGCGCACGGCGCGTCCGGCGGGCGTGCGCCGGGAGTGGCGCCCGCGAGGCGCCTGACGCGTGCCGGGCCGGGTACTGCGGCAGGATGGACACCATGCCGAACCGACTGGCGCACGAGACGTCCCCCTACCTCCTTCAGCACGCCGACAACCCCGTCGACTGGTGGCCCTGGTCGGCGGACGCCTTCGAGGAGGCCCGCAAGCGGAACGTGCCCGTGCTGCTCAGCGTCGGCTACAGCAGTTGTCACTGGTGTCACGTGATGGCCCACGAGTCCTTCGAGGACCAGCAGACCGCCGAGTACCTCAACGCGCACTACGTGAGCGTGAAGGTCGACCGCGAGGAGCGCCCGGACGTCGACGCCGTCTACATGGAGGCCGTGCAGGCCGCGACCGGCCACGGCGGCTGGCCCATGACCGTCTTCCTCACCCCGGACGCCGAGCCGTTCTACTTCGGCACGTACTTCCCGCCCGCCCCGCGCCAGGGCATGCCGTCCTTCCGGCAGGTGCTCCAGGGCGTCCACCAGGCGTGGGAGGACCGGCGGGACGAGGTCACCGAGGTCGCCGGAAAGATCGTCCGGGACCTGGCCGGGCGGGAGATCTCCTACGGGGACGCCCAGACCCCCGGCGAGCAGGAACTCGCGCAGGCGCTGCTCGCGCTCACCCGTGAGTACGACCCGCAGCGCGGCGGATTCGGCGGGGCGCCGAAGTTCCCGCCGTCCATGGTGCTGGAGTTCCTGCTGCGCCACCATGCCCGCACCGGTGCCGAGGGCGCCCTCCAGATGGCGCAGGACACCTGCGAGCGCATGGCCCGCGGCGGCATCTACGACCAGCTCGGCGGCGGCTTCGCCCGCTACTCGGTCGACCGCGACTGGATCGTGCCGCACTTCGAGAAGATGCTGTACGACAACGCCCTGCTGTGCCGGGTCTACGCCCACCTCTGGCGCGCCACCGGCTCCGAGCTCGCCCGCCGGGTCGCCCTGGAGACCGCCGAGTTCATGGTGCGCGAGCTGCGCACCGCCGAGGGCGGCTTCGCCTCCGCGCTGGATGCCGACAGCGACGACGGAACGGGCAAGCACGTCGAGGGCGCGTACTACGTGTGGACGCCGGAGCAGCTGCGCGAGGTCCTCGGCGAGCAGGATGCCGAACTCGCCGCGCAGTACTTCGGCGTCACCGAGGAGGGCACCTTCGAGCACGGCCAGTCCGTCCTCCAACTGCCGCAGCAGGAAAGCCTGTTCGATGCCGGGAAGATCGCCTCCATCCGGGAGCGGCTGCTGGCGAAGAGGGCCGAGCGTCCCGCCCCCGGCCGGGACGACAAGGTCGTCGCCGCCTGGAACGGCCTCGTGATCGCCGCGCTCGCCGAGACCGGCGCCTACTTCGACCGGCCCGACCTCGTCGAGGCCGCCCTCGCAGCCGCCGACCTCCTCGTCCGGCTGCACCTCGACGAGCAGGCCCGGCTCACCCGCACCAGCAAGGACGGCCACGCCGGCGCCAACGCGGGCGTGCTGGAGGACTACGCCGACGTGGCGGAGGGCTTCCTCACGCTGGCGTCCGTCACCGGGGAGGGCGTCTGGCTGGAGTTCGCCGGGTTCCTCCTCGACCACGTCCTGGTCCGCTTCACCGACGAGGAGTCGGGCGCCCTGTTCGACACCGCCGCCGACGCCGAGCGGCTGATCCGCCGCCCGCAGGACCCCACCGACAACGCCGCCCCGTCCGGCTGGACCGCGGCGGCGGGCGCCCTGCTCAGTTATGCCGCGCACACCGGGTCCGGGCCCCACCGCACCGCCGCGGAGCGGGCCCTCGGCGTCGTCAAGGCGCTCGGACCGCGCGTGCCCCGCTTCATCGGCTGGGGGCTCGCCGCCGCCGAGGCCGCGCTGGACGGGCCGCGCGAGGTCGCGATCGTGGGACCGTCCCTCGACCACGAGGGCACGAGGACCCTGCACCGCACGGCACTGCTGGGCACCGCACCCGGAGCCGTGGTCGCTGTCGGAGCCCCGGAGAGCGACGAGTTTCCGCTGCTCGCGGACCGTCCGCTGGTCGGCGGTGAACCGGCCGCGTACGTCTGCCGTAACTTCACATGCGACGCCCCGACGACCGAAGCCGAGAGGTTGCGTGCGGCGTTGAGCGACTGAGGTCGGGCATCAACGGAAACACGCTCTTTCGTCACGGTGGGGGACCTCGACTACGTCGTCGCCTCGCCGACCGTGCGGCGTGACGCGGCCGACCTGCCCAACGTCAAGGCCGCCATGGAGCACTCGGCCCAGGTCGCCACCTTCGGCACCGGTCCGGACCGCATCGAGATCCGCCAGATCCAGATCACCGCCGGAGGCGCGCGATGAGCCAGGAGTCCACCGTCCCCGGTGAGGTCGTCGAGACCGCCGAGATCCCCGAACCGGGCGCCGTCACCATCGTCGTACCGACGTTCAACGAGTCGGCGAACGTACGGCAGTTACTGCACCAGATCACCGAGGCCGTGCCGGCCCGGCTGCCCTGCGAGGTCGTCTTCGTCGACGACTCCACCGACGACACGCCCGAGGTCATCCAGAAGGCGGCGCAGGACTGCCCCTTCCCGGTGACCGTCCTGCACCGGGAGGAACCGGTGGGCGGGCTCGGCGGCGCGGTCGTCGAGGGCATGAAGGCGGCGACCTCCGACTGGATCGTCGTCATGGACGGCGACTGCCAGCACCCGCCGTCCCTCGTGCCCGACCTGGTCGCCACGGGCGAGCGGGCGAACGCCGGGCTCGTCGTCGCCTCCCGGTACATCAAGGGCGGCAGCCGGGCCGGGCTCGCGGGCAGCTACCGCGTCGCCGTCTCGCGCGGGGCGACCTGGCTGACCAAGGCGCTGTTCCCGCGCCGGCTGCACCGCATCAGCGACCCGATGAGCGGCTTCTTCGCGATCCGCCGCAGCGCGGTCACGGCCGAGGTGCTCCAGCCGCTCGGCTACAAGATCCTCCTCGAACTCGCCGTCCGCAGCCGCCCGCGCCGGGTCACCGAGGTGCCCTTCGTCTTCCAGGACCGGTTCGCCGGGGAGTCCAAGTCGACCGCGCGGGAGGGCTTTCGCTTCCTGCGCCACCTGGCCGGGCTGCGCGCCGCCTCGCCGGTCGCGCGCATGGTCGGCTTCGGCCTGATCGGGCTCACCGGCTTCGTACCGAACCTGCTGGGCCTGTGGGCGCTGACCGCCGTCGGCATGCACTACGTACCGGCGGAGATCCTCGCCAACCAGCTCGGCGTCGCCTGGAACTTCCTGCTCATCGAGCACCTGCTGTTCCGTGAGCGGCGCCGGCACCGCCGCTGGTGGGACCGGGCCGGACGGTTCGCGCTGCTCGCCAACGCCGATCTTGTCCTGCGGATCCCGCTGATCGCGCTGTTCGTGCACCAGTTCCACCTGGGTGTGCTGTCCGCCACCGCGCTCGCGCTGGTGACGACGTTCGTCCTGCGCTTCGCGGCCACCGAAGCGCTGGTCTATCTGCCGCGCCGGGGCCCTGAGAAGCCCGTGCGCGAGAGCCGCACCGCCAGGAGAGCCGGGTGAGCGAGTACCGGAGAGGGACCGCACTCGCCGGCGTGGGCGCGCTCACGGCCGGCCTCCTGCTGACCGCGCCCCGGCCCGCCTCCGCGGCCGACCTCATCGGGAACCCGGGCTTCGAGACCGCCGGCACCGGCGACATGTCGAGGGCGACCGCGAGGCCCTGATCACCGAGTCCGCCGAATGCGCCCCGGTGGTGACGCCGGGCAGGCGGTACGACCTCGGCCCCTGGTACAGGACGACCACGCCCGACGCGGCGATCACGCTGTTCCGGCACGACGCGACGGCCGGCAGTACCGGACCGACCTCAGGACGCTGGACCTGGCGGGCCGGCTGGACCGAGGCCACCGTCCGCACACCCGAGGTCCCGGCCGGCACCGACCGCATCTCCTGGGGCGTCTCCGTCTACGGCACCGGCTCGGCCACGACCGACGACCACACGATGGAGCAGGTCGCCGGCCGACCCGTTGAGCCTGGGCCGGAACGAGGACGGGATCGCCTGCGGCAACGGGGGATATGAGGAGGAGTCAGCTTCCGAACTCGGCGAGGGCACGTTCCACGATGGCCTCCAACTGCTCGTGGTGCGCGCCCTTCCAGTACGCCCGGCCGCACGCGGTGCACTGCGCGAACACGTCGTACGTCGCGTGCGTGCCGTGTTTGAGCTGGTCCGCCACCTCGTCCTTGCTCGCCTTGCGCAGCAACCCGTTGCAGGCCGTGCACCGGGTCCAGGGCCGCAGTTCGGGCTGGAAGCGGTCCAGGACGTCCCGAAGCTGCTCCTCCGGCCGGGTGCTGTAGACGAACGCCCCCGCCCACAACTCGCGGCGCCGCAGCAACCCCCGGTCGCGGCTCAGCATGACCCGCTGCTCGGCCGCCGAACGGGCGGCGAGCGCCGGGTCGCCGATGTCGGTCGACTCGTAGGCCGTGTCCACGCCGAGAAGGCGGAGCCGGCGGGCCAGTGTGCCGAGGTGTACGTCGAGGAGGAACCGCAGGGGAGCGCCCGGCACCCGCTGGGGGCGGGCGACGGTCCGTACGGTCACCGACTCGCCGGCTGCCGGGACGTGCGAGACGGGCACCTCGCGGCCGTCCACGACCAGGGCGCCCACCTCCGTCAGCGGTACGCCCAGCGACTCGACGACATGGCCCAGGCTGGAGGCGCCGTCGGTGGCCGCCCGCACGGTGCCCGACCGTCGGGTCTGGGGGACGAACACGTGGAGCTCGGGGGCGAACTCGACGTGGATCTCGGGACCGTTCACCCGGTCAGGATGCCACGGCGGCGGGCGCCGGCCTCAGGGTTTTCCGGTCGCCAGGCCGTGTTCCAGGACGTCCAGGGCACGGTCGACGAGCTCCCGGATGTCCTCCCGGTGGCCGGTCTCGGCCCAGTAGTGGGAGACCTCCATCAGCCCGCCCATCACGGACATGGCGAAGACCCGCAGCTCCAGGCTGTCGGGGTCGAGCCCGGAGCGCTCGGCGAGTGCCTCGCGGAGCAGCCGGCCGGTCGCCGCCATGCTCTCCATCATGCGGGCACGGACGGCGGGGACCTCGACCCCGAGCCGGGTCCGCATCCGGGTCACCTCGGGTTCCTCGGCGAGGCTCAGGTCGAGGGCCGTGCGCATCACGTGCCGCAGGACGTCGGCCCACGACTCGTCCTCCGGCCGGGCCCGCAGCTCTTCCAGCATGACCGGGTCCCACTCGTCCGTGATCACGATGTCCTCCTTGGTCGGGAAGTACCGGAAGACGGTCGACGGCGACACCTCGGCCCGGTCGGCGATCTGCTCGATCGTCGTGGCGTCGTAACCCTGCTCCTCGATCAGCGAGTAGGTCGCGGCGCGGATCGCCTGGCGGGTCTTGATCTTCTTCCGCTCCCGGAGTCCCAGTCGGGGCCGGTCGGCGGGGGTGGTGCGTGCTGCCGTCATGAAGGTCATTGTCGGGCATCGGCATCGGCATCGGCATCGGGCTCGGCCATGGCCGGGGAGCCGTCCCCGCCGTCCGGGGCGATCCGGGTGCCGGGCAGGAACGCCCCGGAGAGCAGTGCGGCGACCAGGGCCGCGACGCCGCACACCAGCAGGACGACGCCCATGCCGTGGACGTACGCGCGGTTCGCGGAGGCGGCCAGGTCGGCCATGCCGGTGCGCTCGGCGACGAGGTGCGCGGCGACCACGGACTCCCCGGCGGTGTCGGCGGCCCCGGCGGGCAGCCCGGTGACGTCGAGCCGGTCCCGGTAGGCGCCCGCGAGCAGGCTGCCGAGCAGGGCGATGCCGATCGCACTGCCGACCTGGCGCAGGGTCATGAGGAGCCCCGAGCCGCTGCCGGCCCGGTCTGAGGGCAGCGCCGCCAGAGCCCCGTCCATCGCCGGGACCACCGCGAAGCCGAAGCCCATGCCGGTGACGGTCAGCCACAGCGCGGTGAAGCCGTAGCCGGAGTCGGCCGTCGTACGGCTGCCGAGGAACGCGGCGAAGGCCAGGACCACCAGGCCACAGCTGACCACCGCCCGGGGACCGAACCGGGCGACGACCGACTGGGCACCGCGCGCGGCGACCATCAGCCCGCCCATCATCGGCAGCAGCCGCAGGCCGGTGCCGAGGGCGTCGTGGCCGAGGACGGCCTGGAGGTAGGGCGGCAGCAGGAACAGCAGGCCCGCCAGGACGAAGGTGACCAGGGTCGCGGTGAGCCCGTTCACGAGGAAGCCGCGGTGGCCGAGCAGCTCCATGTCGATCATGGGCCGCGCCGCCCGGCGCTCGCGCCGCACGAGCCCGGCCAGCAGCACCACGGCTCCGGTGAGGAACCCGGCCACCACCGGGTCGCCCCAGCCGCGCGTGGGTGCCTCGATGACGGCGAAGACGAGCGCGCCGAGACCGGCCGCGATGAGCGCCGTCGCGACGGTGTCGACCCTGGGAGAAGCCGGGTCGCGGGTCTCGGGGAGCAGGAAGAGGCAGGCCGTGATGCCGATGGCGACCATCGGGACGTTGATCAGGAAGATCGAGCCCCACCAGAAGTGGTCGAGCAGCCAGCCGCCGAGGATCGGGCCGAGCGGCATGCCGAGCGCGGAGGCGGCCGACATGACGCCGATGGCCTTGCTGCGCTCGCCGGGCCCGAACAACGAGGGCAGCACGGACAGGGCGAGCGGCATGACCAGCGCGCCTCCGATGCCCATCACGGCACGGGCGGCGACGACCCAGGTCACGTCCGGGGCCAGGGCGCCCATGACCGAGCCGGCGAGGAAGATCCCCAGCCCGGTGACCAGCATCCGCCGCCGTCCGAACCGGTCGCCGAGCAGCCCGGCCGGGAGCATCAGCGCGGCGAAGACGACAACGTAGGCGTCCGCCATCCACTGTTGCTCGCCGGTGCTCGCGCCGAGCTCCTGAGCCATGGTGGGCAGCGCGATGTTGAGGATCGTCAGGTCGAAGCCGAGCGTGAGCATGCTCGCGACCAGGGCTCCGAGAGCCCACCAGCGACGCGCGTCGGGCGTGATGACAGTAGCCATGAAATGAGAGTAACTGTCAAAAGGTAGGCACTGTCAATCGTTCGCGATTCTCGGGCACGCAAAAAGGCCACGGCTGCGAGCCGTGGCCTTGGAGGGGGCGAGAGGGTCACCCGTGCTGGTACGCCACCAGCGAGATCCCCACGTAGTGCGCGATGAAGGCCGCCAGGGTGAAGGAGTGGAACACCTCGTGGAAGCCGAACCAGCGCGGTGACGGGTTGGGCCGCTTGATCCCGTAGATCACGCCGCCCGCGCTGTAGAGCACGCCGCCGACGATGACCAGGACGAGTACGGCGATGCCGCCGGTCCGCATGAAGTCCGGCAGGTAGAAGACGGCCGCCCAGCCCATCGCGATGTAGCACGGCGTGTAGAGCCAGCGCGGGGCGCCGACCCAGAAGACGCGGAAGACGATGCCGGCCGCAGCCGCGGCCCAGACGCCCCACAGCAGCCACTGACCCTTGGCGCCCGGCAGGAGCAGCATGGTCAGCGGCGTGTAGGTGCCCGCGATGATCAGGAAAATGTTGGCGTGATCCAGGCGGCGCAGGACGCCGTCCATGCGCGGACTCCAGTCGCCCCGGTGGTACAGCGCGCTCACGCCGAACAGCAGGCACGCCGTCAAGGCGAAGATCCCGCAGGCGATGCGCCCTCTGGTCGAGTCGGCGAGGGCGGTCAGTGCCAGGCCCGCGACGAGAACGGCCGGGAACATACCGAGGTGCAGCCAGCCGCGCAGCTTGGGCTTCACCGGGTGCGGCAGGGAGAGCGCCGTCGGACCACGGCCGTCGGCCGGCGTGTCCGTAGGCGCGTCGGGGGCGAACGCAGTCATGGCCGAATGGTAGCTACGGAACCGTAAGTGACCCATCGGTCCGGTCGATCGGCCGATGAAGAGTGGCCATCCTCTCATCGTGGCCGAACGATGGTTACGCAAACGGAGGGTCAGGTGAACCCAACGTGCATGCAAAGAGGTCAGAAGAAACCGTGGCGATCCTCACGTTGCTCACCTGTGCGCTCCTCTGGACAGATGGGCGCACGCGTCGGATGATCAAATGAGTGCGGTCGGCACCGGATGAGCGCCAAGTTTCACCGTGAAGCATCCGGGTCGCAGCCCCCACGGGGCCTCCACATCAAAAAAATCCCTCATTTAGGAGCAATCGTGGCGCGCGATATCGCGGCTCCCACCGTCCCCACCACCCATCAGGGGCTGATCTCGTGGGTCAACGAGATCGCAGAGCTGACCCAGCCGGACAACGTGGTCTGGTGTGACGGATCCGAGGCCGAGTACGAGCGACTGTGCGAGGAGCTCGTCCAGAAGGGCACCTTCCGGAAACTCGACCCGATCAAGCGCCCCCACTCCTACTACGCGGCCTCCGACCCCACCGACGTCGCCCGCGTGGAGGACCGGACGTTCATCTGCTCCGAGAAGGAGGAGGACGCGGGCCCGACCAACCACTGGAAGGCCCCCGCCGAGATGCGGGAGATCTTCCAGGGCTCCGGGGGCCAGGGCGGCCTGTTCCGCGGCTCGATGCGCGGCCGGACCATGTACGTCGTGCCCTTCTGCATGGGCCCGCTCGGCTCGCCGCTGTCCGCGCTCGGTGTCGAGATCACCGACTCGGCGTACGTCGCCGTCTCCATGCGCACGATGACCCGCATGGGCCAGGCCGTCCTTGACGAGCTCGGCGACGAGGGCTTCTTCGTCAAGGCCGTGCACACCCTGGGGGCCCCGCTGGAGCCCGGCCAGCAGGACGTCCCCTGGCCCTGCAACAAGACCAAGTACATCTCGCACTTCCCCGAGGACCGCGAGATCTGGTCCTACGGCTCCGGCTACGGCGGCAACGCCCTGCTCGGCAAGAAGTGCTACGCCCTGCGCATCGCCTCCGTGATGGCGCGTGACGAGGGCTGGCTGGCCGAGCACATGCTGGTCCTGAAGCTCACCCCGCCGCGCGGTGAGTCCAAGTACGTGGCGGCGGCCTTCCCGAGCGCCTGCGGCAAGACCAACCTCGCCATGCTGGAGCCGACCATCCCCGGCTGGACGGTCGAGACCATCGGCGACGACATCGCCTGGATGCGCTTCGGCGAGGACGGCCGGCTGTACGCCATCAACCCGGAGGCCGGTTTCTTCGGTGTCGCGCCCGGCACCGGCGAGCACACCAACGCCAACGCGATGAAGACGCTGTGGGGCAATGCGGTCTTCACCAACGTCGCGCTGACGGACGACGGCGACGTCTGGTGGGAGGGCATGACCGAGGAGCCGCCCGCCCACCTCACCGACTGGAAGGGCAACGACTGGACGCCCGAGTCGGGGACGCCGGCCGCGCACCCGAACGCCCGCTTCACCGTCCCCGCAGCCCAGTGCCCGATCATCGCGCCGGAGTGGGAGGACCCGAAGGGCGTGCCGATCTCGGCGATCCTCTTCGGCGGCCGCCGTGCCACCGCCGTACCGCTGGTGACGGAGTCCTTCGACTGGAACCACGGCGTGTTCCTCGGCGCCAACGTGGCCTCCGAGAAGACCGCCGCCGCCGAGGGCAAGGTCGGCGAGCTGCGCCGGGACCCCTTCGCCATGCTGCCGTTCTGCGGCTACAACATGGGCGACTACATGGGCCACTGGGTCGACGTGGCCAAGGGCAAGGACCAGTCGAAGCTGCCGAAGATCTACTACGTCAACTGGTTCCGCAAGAACGACGAGGGCAAGTTCGTCTGGCCCGGCTTCGGTGAGAACTCCCGTGTCCTGAAGTGGATCGTCGGGCGCCTGGAGGGCACGGCGGAGGGCGTCGAGACGCCGATCGGCATCCTGCCGACCAAGGGCGCCCTCGACACCGACGGCCTCGAACTGGCCGACTCCGACCTGGACTTCCTGCTCACCGTCGACAAGGAGGTCTGGCGCGAGGAGGCCTCCCTGGTCCCCGAGCACCTCAACACCTTCGGCGACCACACGCCCAAGGAGCTGTGGGACGAGTACCGCGCGCTGGTGCAGCGCCTGGGCTGAGACAGCCCTCCACCGACGCCGCGGCCGGCTCCGATCGTGCCCTGACCAGCAACATCGTCACGGCCGGCCGCGGTGACAGCATCACCTTCGCGCTTTGGCGAGTGGGAGTGAGTGCCGCGTCCTTGCCCTGTGTGGTGCCGCGTGCCCGGTTCCTCAAGGGAACGAGGGTTCTTGTGCCGAACGGGTGACGGCGTGTGTCAGCCGGCCGGGCGACGACCCGCAGGAGGGGGCGAGGGCGTCGGCGGCCGTGTACGTCAGGCGCTGAGTGCTCCGACCGCGCCCGGGAAGGCCGGGGCGGAACCCGCGAGTTCGCGGGGCTGCCCGGGTCGTTCCCGTGTGACTCCCAGGAGTGGCGGACCCGGGAGCGGGTACCCGAGGGCCCTCACGAAGGGGTCAGTGGCGCCCGGTCCGCGCGTCGCTGCGGGTGCGCGCGGACCGGGGCCGTCGGGGGGAGCCCCCGAGGGGGCTCAGCGGGACGCGAGTTCGCGCGGCTCCAGAGCCGCCGTGTGGGCGTCCATCCGCTCGGCGGCCAGGATGGCGGCCGCCGTGTCCGCGCGGGAGGCGGCGACCACCAGCGCGCGGCCCGCCAGGGCGTGCGCCCGCCGGTGCAGGGCTGCCGCGCCGCGCTCGCGGCGGGTGCCGCTCATCGGTGCACGCACCGGCGTCCGCCCTCCCCGCAGCCGGCTCACCTGCCCCGCGAGTCGCTCCGCCGCGGTGTCCAGGTCGGCCGAGGCCTCCGTCGCGCGCAGCTCGTCCGTGACGGCGAGCAGAGCGGCGAGATGGCCCGCGAGCTGGATGTCCAGCTCTTCCTCGCGGGAGCGGTGGGGGAAATCGGGGTCGGGGCCGTCCACCGTGCTGTGGACCGACTTGGTGCGGATCGGTTCGTACATGGGAGGGCCTCCTGAGTGCTTACAGGAAGCCATCCTAGCTTAGATTTCGTCTAAAGTTGAGTTGTTCGCAAAACCGGACTGGCTGCACACGTACGGTGAGCGAGGTTCCGATCGGCCCGGCTGCGGGTCAGGCCCGGCCGTAGGTCAGGCCTGGCTGTAGCCGTCCAGGAAGTGCCCGATCCGGCCCACCGCGTCCCGCAGGTCCCCGACCGTCGGCAGGGTCACCACCCGGAAGTGGTCCGGCTCAGGCCAGTTGAAGCCGGTGCCCTGGACGACCATGATCTTCTCGCGCCGGAGCAGGTCCAGGACCATCCGCCGGTCGTCCTTGATCTTGAAGACCTTGGGGTCGAGGCGCGGGAAGAGATACAGCGCCCCCTTCGGCTTCACGCAGGTCACGCCCGGGATCTGGGTCAGCAGCTCATATGCGACGTCCCGCTGCTCGCGCAGCCGGCCGCCCGGCAGTACCAGGTCGTTGATCGTCTGGCGTCCGCTGAGTGCCGCGACGACGCCGTGCTGTCCCGGCATGTTCGCGCACAGCCGCATGTTCGCCAGGATCGTCAGGCCCTCGATGTAGGAGTCGGCGTGCGCGCGGGGCCCGGAGATCGACATCCAGCCGACCCGGTAGCCGGCCACCCGGTACGCCTTCGACATGCCGTTGAAGGTGAGGGTCAGCAGGTCGGGGGCGACGGCGGCGGTCGGGGTGTGCGTGGCACCGTCGTAGAGGATCTTGTCGTAGATCTCGTCCGAGCAGACCAGCAGGTTGTGGCGGCGGGCGATGTCGGTGAGTCCCTTGATCATCGCCTCGTCGTAGACGGCCCCGGTCGGGTTGTTGGGGTTGATGATCACGATCGCCTTGGTGCGGTCGGTGACCTTGCGCTCGACGTCGGCCAGGTCCGGCATCCAGTCGGACTGCTCGTCGCACCGGTAGTGCACGGCGGTGCCGCCGGACAGGGAGACGGCGGCGGTCCACAGGGGATAGTCCGGGGCGGGCACGAGCACCTCGTCCCCGTCGTCCAGCAGGCCCTGCATCGCCATCACGATCAGCTCGGAGACGCCGTTGCCGATGAAGACGTGCTCGACGTCCGTCTCGATGCCGAGGGTCTGGTTGTGCATCACGACCGCGCGGCGCGCGGCCAGCAGTCCCTTGGCGTCTCCGTACCCGTGCGCCGAGGACACGTTCCGGAGGACGTCCTCCAGGATCTCGGGCGGGCACTCGAAGCCGAACGCGGCCGGATTGCCGGTGTTCAGCTTGAGGATGCGGTGACCGGCGGCTTCCAGCCGCATCGCCTCCTCGAGCACCGGGCCCCGGATCTCGTAACAGACGTTGGCGAGCTTGGTCGACTGGATCACCTGCATGTCTGGGAGCTTACGGCCCGGTATTGCGTCACGGGTCGTGTTTTCCGCCACGTGAGACGCGTCGATTTGGGCGGATATCGCCGCACGCTGTCCCACCAGCACCATTGATACCTAGAATTCGCCGTCATGTTCAGGCCATCCGAGTACGCCGACGGAGCGACGAGCGGCGAGCCCCAGGGCCCGCCGAACGTGTACTTGCCGCAGGCCGACCCGCCCCCGGCGTACGACACGTACGCCGATCCGGCGGCGGCGCACGGATGGCAGGACGTGTTCGACCCCGCGGGCGCCCGGGGCCGGGGCGCCCAGGACCCAGCGCGCGGCATGGGCGACACGCGTGAGCTGCCGCCGGTGCCGGTGCCGGTGCATGGCCGGTCCGGCGCCGGCCGTCACTCCCGGCGGGGACGGGGGTCGTGGCGTGCCCGCCGCGTGGCGGTCGCCGCCGGAGCCGTGGGCGCCGTGTCGGCGGCCGCGCTGATCGCCGGTCTCGGCTTCTCGGACGGGCCCTCCGGCGGAGCAGGCGAGGGTGGCGGCGGCCGGTCGGGACCGATGGCGGGGGAGTCGCCGACGGCGCCCTCCACCGGCACCGGTCGGACAGCGACCCCCGGGACCACCCTCGTCGGCCGGCCGGCGAACAGTGACGGGCTGTCCGGCGCCGCGTCCGCGAGTCCGTCCACGGGGATGAGCCCCCACCCGTCCGAGTCCGGGGCGGACGCCCCGAGCCCCTCGGCCGGCACCCCCACGGCCGGCACTCCGACGACCTCCGCTCCCGCCGCCACCGCCTCGGCCCCGGGCCGATCCGAGCGAAAGCCCGGACACGGCCCCGGCGGTACCAAGGGCCCCAAGTAGTCCGCCCACCAGGGCCGTTGAGTAGGGTCGGGCCGGGCGGCAGGTTCCGCGCGCGGAACAACTCCTTGCCCCACCGCCTTGCGACGATCACAATGCGCATGACAACAGTGCAGGCGGCCGGAAGATTTCCGGCCGCCTCCGTCGCAAGAGGGGACCCCCCATGAGAAAACCTCTCGCAGCCGCGTTCTTCGCCCTGGCGATAGCCGGGGCAGGCGCGGCTCCCGCGACCGCTGCCGAGGCCGCCCCCACGGGCGTCGGCAAGGTCGCGGACACGGGCTCGGCCACGTCCGCCGTGCCGGACGTGGTCGCGTCCGTGGAGCAGACGCTGTCCGGGCTCAACCCGTCGGCCAGGGCCGTGAACCTCGCCGGCACCGTCGCGCTCAGCAACTGCTCCGGTTCCGTCGTGCGCATGCCGGACTCCGAGGCCAACGACCCGGCGCTGGTGATGACCAACGGCCACTGCCTGGAGTCCGGCTTCCCCGGCCCCGGCGAGGTCCTCGTCGACAAGGCGTCCAGCCGCACGTTCAGCCTGCTCAACGCCTCCGGCTCGCGCGTCGCCACCCTGCGCGCCGCCAAGCTCGCGTACGGCACGATGACCGACACGGACGTCGCGTTCTACCAGCTCACCACCACCTACGGGCAGATCAAGAGCTCGTACGGCATCAACCCGCTGACGCTGAACGACACGCACCCGGTCGCCGGCACCGCCATCAGCATCCCCTCCGGCTACTGGAAGCGGATCTACAGCTGCGACATCGACGGGTTCGCGTACCGCCTGAAGGAGGGCGACTGGACCTGGAAGGACTCGGTCCGTTACACCTCCGCCTGCAACACCATCGGCGGCACGTCCGGCTCGCCCGTCGTCGACCAGGCCACCGGCAAGGTCGTCGCCATCAACAACACCGGCAACGAGGACGGTGAGCGCTGCACGGTGAACAACCCCTGCGAGGTCGACAAGAGCGGCAACGTGACGGTCCGCAAGGGCATCAACTACGCCCAGGAGACCTACCAGATCCCGTCCTGCTTCGGCATCGACAACAAGCTCGACCTGAGCGCGAGCGGCTGCACCCTGCCCAAGCCGTAAGGCCGGGGCAGGCCCCTCCGGGTCGGGCGGTCACGCGGGAGTCCCGCGAACCGCCCGGCCCGCCAGGGCGTCCGTGCGACGCCCGTCCTCGATCACGAACCGCCCGTCGACCAGCACGTACGGGATGCCCGTCGGGAGCACGCGCGGCTCGGCGAAGCTCGACCCCGCCGCGACCGTCGCCGGGTCGAAGAGCACCAGGTCGGCCACGTACCCCTCGCGCACCAGGCCCCGGTCCGGCAGCCGGAGCCGGGCCGCCGGGCGCGAGGTGAGGTGCGCGACGCACTCCTCCAGCGACAGCACCCCCAACTCCCGCACGTAGTGCCCGAGGTAGTGCGGGAACGTTCCGTACGCGCGCGGGTGCGGCTTGGCGCCCTGGAGGATGCCGTCCGAGCCCCCGGTGTGCACGCGGTGGCGCATGATCGCCCGGACGTTCTCCTCGTGGCCGACGTGCTGGAGGATCGTCGGCGCCAGCCGGTCGGCCAGCAGCAGCCCGCGTGCGGTCACCCAGGGGGCCTCGCCCCGCACGTCCGCCGACTCCCGCACCGTCCGGCCGACGAACTCGGCCAGCGCCGGATCGCCCACGCCCGAGATCTCGATCGTGTCCCACTCGATGGGCACGCCGTGGCAGCCGTCCGAGCCGGTGACCTCCAGGTCGTGGCGGATCCGCTCGGCCGTCTCCTCGTCCGCCAGCCGCCCGATGACCTGCTCGGGGCCGCCCGCGCTCGCCCAGCTCGGCAGCATGGCCGCCAGCGTCGTACAGCCCGGTGTGTAGGGGTACGTGTCGAGGCTGATGTCCGCCCCGGCCGCCAGCGCCTCGTCCAGCAGGGCCAGCAGCTCGGGCGCCCGGCCCTTGTTCACACCGAAGTTCATGGTGGCGTGGGCGAGATGCAGGGAGCAGCCCGCCTCCCGGGTCAGCGCGACCATCTCCTCGTACGCCTCCAGGGCACCCGCGCCGTAGGAGCGGTGGTGCGGGCAGTAGTAGCCGCCGTACGACGCCACCACCCGGCACAGCTCGGTCAGTTCGGCGTCCTTCGCGTACATGCCGGGCGTGTACGTCAGCCCCGAGGACATGCCGACGGCGCCCTGCTCCATGCCCTCGGTGACCAACTGCCGCATCCGGTCCAGCTCTTGCGGGCTGGCCTCCCGGTCCTCCCAGCCGACGGCGAGCGCGCGGACCGTGCCCTGGGGGATGAGATAGGCCGCGTTCACGGCGATCCCGCGGTCCAGGCGGTCGAGGTACTCGCCCACCGTCCGCCAGTCGAAGTCGATGTCGTCGCCCGGGCCGTTCCATCCGGCGATCGCCCGGCGCACCTCACCGAGCGTCCGGTCGTCGACCGGCGCGTACGACAGCCCGTCCTGGCCGATGACCTCCAGCGTGACGCCCTGCGCGGCCTTGGCGCTGTGGTCGGGGTCGCGCAGCAGGGCCAGGTCGCTGTGGGCGTGCATGTCGACGAAGCCGGGGGAGAGGACGAGGCCCTCGGCGTCCACCTCCCGGCGTGCCTTCGGCCGCTGGCAGCCGGCCGCGGCGGCCTCCTTGACGATCGACACGATCCGGCCGCCGTCGACCACGACATCGGCCCGGTAGGAGGGTTCGCCGGAGCCGTCCACGACGTCCGCGTCCCGGATGACGAGCTCTTCCATCGCGCCGTCCTCCTAGAAGAACGTACGGACGTAGTCGACGACCGTGCCGTCCGCCTGGGCGACGGGGATCAACGGCCACTTGTCGAACGACGTGCACGGGTGGGACAGACCCAGACCGACCCAGTCACCCACCTCCAGATCCGCCTCCGGCGTGGTGCTGAGCCAGGCGTGCTGGTCGGACAGGGCCGTCACCGACACGCCGGCGGCCGGACGCTCGGCACCGTCCCGGCGGATCACCTGGGCGAAGGGCAGGTCGAGGTCGTAGGCCGCGTCGCGCTTGCCCGCGTTGACGAAGGCCTGCTCGGCGGAGGGCCGCGACACGACCTGCGTCCACAGCCGGAACGCCGGCTCCAGGGCGCCCTCCTCGGGCACCCGGTTGAACGGGGTCAGCTTGCGGTAGTGGCCGTCGTCGTGCGAGACGTAGGCGCCCGAGCGCAGCAACTTCAGGACGGGCAGGGAGAGTTCGGGGATCTCCGCGAAGACGTCGGCGACCGCGTCGAACCAGGCGCTGCCGCCCGCGCTGACGACGATCTCGTCCACACCGGAGAACCGTCCGGCCTCGTCGAAGTCGGCGGCCAGCGCGACCAGCCGCCGCAACCACGCCGTCACGCGCTCCGTGTCCGCCTTCGGCACCTCGCCCTCGTACCCCGCGACGCCGACCAGCCGCAGGGACCGCGTGCCCGCCACCGCGTCCGCGACCGCCGCGCACTCCGCCTCCGTACGCACACCGGTACGAGCGCCCTCCCCGGCGGCGAGTTCGACGACGACGTCCAGCGGGCGCCGGGCATCGCCCAGCGCGGCGTCCATCAGCTCCACCCCGCGCACCGAGTCGACGTAAGCGACGAAGCGGAACTCCGGGTCGGCGTCGAGCTCGGCGGAGACCCAGCGCAGGGCCGCCGGGTCGACCAGCTCGTTCGCCAGGAACACGCGCCGGGTCCCGAACGCGCGCGCCACCCGCACCTGATGCGGCACAGCCAGCGTGATGCCCCACGCCCCGTGCTCGATCTGCCGCTGGAACAGCTGCGGCGCCATGGAGGTCTTGCCGTGTGGCGCGAAGGCCAGGCCGTGCCGGTCCGCGTAGGTCTCCATCAGCCTCAGGTTGTGCTCCAGGCGCTCGGCGGACAGCGCGAGCACGGGTGTGGCGAAGCCGCCGGTGAAGAGGTTCCGGCGCTGGGCGGCCAGCTCGCCCACGGTCAGGCCGTCGGCGTCCGGCGGGAGGCCCTTGAAGCGGTGGTCGACACGCTCGGCGGCGAGCCGGGCGAGGGACTCGGCGGCGGTATCGGCTGTCATGAAGCCTCCCTGATCAGGAGTGTTGCAGTGTCTGCAACATTCATTGCGTATATCGCTCCACGCTGTCTAACATCTCGGCCACCGCCGGTCAATGAATCCGCCACCGACCGGCCCGACGAGGAGCTACGAGCATCGTGACCCCCACCGGACCCTGCAACGCCCCCGACGTCGTGGACGTCGTCGCGCTCGGCGAGTCCATGGTCACGTTCCTGCCGTCCCGGCCGGGGCGGCTCGCGGACGTCCCCTCCTTCGACCGGGGCATCGGCGGCGCGGAGTCCAACACGGCGTGCGTGCTGGCCGCCGCCGGGCACTCCGTGCGGTGGGTCAGCCGGGTGGGGGACGACCCGTTCGGCGACCACCTGGTCGAGGCCATCGGCGGGTACGGGGTCGACGTGGCACACGTCCGGCGCGACCCCGCCCGCCCCACCGGCATCTACTTCCGCACCGCCGGGGACCGGGCCACCGACGCGCACGAGGTGGCGTACTACCGGGCCGGTTCCGCGGCCTCGGCCATGTCGGCCGGCAACGTCGACCTGGACGCGGTCCGCTCCGGCCGCGTGCTGCACCTGTCCGGGATCACGGCCGCACTGTCCGGGACCTGCCTGGACCTGATGCGCGAGCTGACCGCGCGCCGGCCCGGTCGCCCCCTGGTCTCCTTCGACGTCAACCACCGGCCCGGCCTGTGGCGCGACACGGACGCCCCGAAGGTCCTGCGGGACCTCGCGCGGGGCGCGGACCTCGTGTTCGTCGGGCAGGACGAGGCCTGGGGGCTGCGCGGCGCCGAGGCCGTCCGCGCCGCCCTCCCCGAACCCGAGGTGCTGGTCGTGAAGCAGGGCGCCGCGGGAGCCACCGTCTTCGAGAAGCGGGACGTCACCTTCGTGCCCGCCCCGCGGGTCGACGTCGTCGCCGCCGTCGGCGCCGGGGACGCCTTCGCCGCCGGGTTCCTCTCCGCCACCCTGCGCGGACTGCCCGTCCGGGACCGGCTGCGGCACGGCCATCTGCTGGCCGCCGCCGCCCTCACCGTCCCCGGCGACCTCACCGCGCCGCCCGCGCGGGAGCACGCCGACCGCCTCGCGGCCCTGGACGACGCGGCGTGGGGGAGACTGCGACTCGGCCCCGGCTGGACGCGAGCCGTCGACCAGGCCGTCGCACGGGCCGAGGAGGAGGTACGTACGCCATGAGCCAGACCGTCGACCGCGCGCTCAGCATCCTGCCGCTGCTCGCCGAGGGCCCCGCCGACCTGGGGCAGGTCGCCGACCGCCTCGGCGTGCACAAGTCCACGGCCCTGCGCCTGCTGCGCACCCTCCACGAGCACGGCCTCGTCTACCGCCAGTCCGACCAGCGCTACCGTCTCGGCGCCCGCCTTTTCGCCCTCGCCCAGGAGGCGATGGAGAACCTCGACGTCCGCGAGATCGCCCATCCCCACCTGGTCCGCCTCAACGAGAGCTGCGGGCACACCGTGCACCTCGCCGTGTACGAGGAGAACGAGGTCCTCTACATCGACAAGGTCGAGAGCCGCTACCCGGTGCGGATGTACTCCCGCATCGGCAAGCCCGTCGCCATCACCGTCGCCGCGGTCGCGAAGCTGCTGCTGGCCGACCTGCCCGAACACGAGCGGCGGGCGGTGGCGGAGAAGCTCGACTACCCCACGTACACGGCCCGTTCGACACCCAGTGCCGCCGCGTTCCTGCGCGAGCTGGAGAAGGTGCGCGAACAGGGCTGGGCCACCGACCTCGGCGGCCACGAGGAGTCCATCAACTGCGTCGCCGCGCCCATCCGCGGCGCCGACGGCCGGGTCGTCGCCGCGATGTCGGTCTCCGCGCCGAACGTCGTCGTCACCGCCGACGAACTTCTCACCCTCCTGCCGCTGGTGCGCCGTACGGCGGACGCCATCAGCGGCGAGTACTCCGGCAGAACACCAGTGAAAGGCACCGAATGACGGACAAGATCGCGCTCACCCCCGAGACCCACACCACCCCGCCGGCGAAGTTCTCGCACGGCGTGAAGAAGGGCAACATCCTCCAGGTCGCCGGCCAGGTCGGCTTCCTGCCCGCCGAGGAGGGCAAGCCGCCCACGCCCGCCGGGCCGGCCCTGCGCGAGCAGACCCTCCAGACCCTGGCCAACGTCAAGGCGGTCCTCGAAGAGGGCGGCGCCGGCTGGGACGACGTGATGATGATCCGCGTCTACCTGACGGACGTGGCCCACTTCGCCGAGTTCAACGAGATCTACAACGCGTACTTCGAGGAGCAGGGCCTGACCCAGCCGCCCGCCGCGCGCACGACGGTGTACGTCGGTCTGCCCGCGGGTCTCCTCGTCGAGATCGACGCGCTGGCCGTCCTCGGCTGACCCACCCCCCACCTCGCCTTTTCGAGGCGCGGCGCCCACCGATGCGCCGCGCCGCGCTCCCCCCTACCCAGAAGCTGTATGCATTTACGCAGAGGACCCCCGAATGTCCCATCCGCTCGCCGCGTCCGCCCCCGCCGAGACCCCACCCCACACCGGAGGTCTGCTCCTCCTGGTCGACGGTACGGCCGGACTCCTGCTCACCGCCGCGCTCGGCATCGCCCTGCTGCTGTTCCTCATCATCAGGATGAGACTCCAGCCGTTCGTCGCGCTGCTCGCGGTCTCCATAGCCGTCGGCCTCGCGGCCGGCCTGTCGGTCACCGAACTCTTCGGCACCGTCCAGAAGTCGGACGCCGTCTCCACCATCGAGTCCGGCATGGGCGGCATCCTCGGCCATGTCGCCATCATCATCGGCCTGGGCACCATGCTCGGCGCGATCCTCGAAGTCAGCGGCGGCGCCGAGGTGCTGGCCGGTCGCCTGCTCGGCCTGTTCGGCGAGAAGCGCGCCCCGCTCGCCATGGGCCTCACCGGCCTGATCTTCGGCATCCCGGTCTTCTTCGATGTCGGCATCTTCGTCCTGGCGCCGATCGTCTACGCCGCCGCCAAACGCTCCGGCAAGTCGATCCTGCTCTACTGCCTGCCGCTGCTCGCGGGCCTGTCCGTCACCCATGCGTTCCTGCCCCCGCACCCCGGCCCGGTGGCCGCCGCCGGTCTCCTCCACGTCGACCTCGGCTGGGTCATCCTCATGGGCATCGTCTGCGGTCTGCCGGCCGTGGTGGCCGCGTGGGCGTACTCCGCGTGGATCGGCCGCCGCATCTTCGTCGCCGTGCCGCAGGACATGGTCGAGGCGGCGGAGGAAGCGAAGCAGGCGGTCATCGCCGAGCAGCGGGCCGCCGGGACGGAGCCGAGCGAGCAGCCGGTCTCCCTCGGCACGGTCCTCGGCATCATCGGCACCCCGCTGGTCCTCATCCTCGCCGCGACCTTCTCCTCGATCGCCCTGGCCCCCTCCACCCTCCGCTCGGTGATCGAGTTCTTCGGCAACCCCTTCGTGGCGCTCACACTCGCCCTGTTCCTCGCGTACTACCTGCTCGGCATCCGCCGCGGCTGGTCCCGCAAGTCCCTGGAGACGGTGTCGACCGCGTCCCTGAAGCCGGTCGGCAACATCCTGCTCGTGGTCGGCGCGGGCGGCATCTTCGGCGCCGTCCTCAAGGCCAGCGGCGTCGCCCAGGCCCTCTCGGACACGTTCAACGACGTGGGCCTGCCGGTGCTCGTCCTCTCCTACCTGATCTCCGTGGTCCTGCGCGTCGCCCAGGGCTCGGCGACGGTGGCCATCGTGACGACGGCGGGCATCGTGGCGCCCCTGCTCTCCGAGGGGGACCACTCCCAGGCATTCGTCGCCCTGGTCATCATGGCCATCTCCGCCGGCTCCATCTTCGCCTCGCACGTGAACGACGGAGGCTTCTGGATGGTCGCCAAGTACTTCGGCATCAGCGAGCGGGACACGCTCAAGACGTGGACGGTGCTGGAGAGTGTGCTGTCGGTGGCGGGGTTCGTGGTGGCGGCGGTATTGAGCCTGTTCGTGTAGGCGTCTGATAACGAAGTCGGAGCCGGCTGTGTGCGACACAGGTTTGTCGACCATACTGCTCCGCTGTGGAGCAGCGCATAGGTTCGAGCAGCCAGCCCCTGGAGGGCGCCGGATTCGACCCGGCCTTCATCCCCGGGCTCACGTCACCCGTGTCCGGAAGGACGGAGGACGACGGGCCGGAGAGGGAGCCTGAGGTCGCCGAAGCCGAGGAGGCCGAGGAGGCCGCCCCCGAGCCGGAGGAGACGGCGGAGACGTCCCCTTCCGAGCCGGAGGAGGCCGACGTCGACGGCCCCGTCTTCGAGGCGTCCGACCGCCGCGCGAGGATGGTCGCCGACCACAGAGGCGTCCGACTGTCCCTGGACGACCAGGAATGCGAGTTCCGCTGGGACGAGATCGGGGCGGTCGAAACGGAGACAGCCCGCTTCGGCAAGCGCTACACCGTCACCGTCCACACCCCTGACCGGCGCTGGTACCCGATCGAGATCGAAGCACCGGCCAGGAGCCGTTTCACGGAGTGGGACGAGCAGTTGGACGCGGTACTGGACGCCTACTTCGAGGAAGACGCCGAGTAGCCGGCCGGGTGACTACCGGCAGTACTGGGTTTCCTTGCCGATCGACCGGTACATGCAGTCCGCGTTCTCCAGCAACTGCAACACCGCGTCCCGGTTACGGGAGGTCTCCCGCTCGATCACCTCGTCGGGCGGGTAGAACCCACCCCCACCGGACCTCGGATACATCTCGAACGTGTATCCGAAGATCTTGTGCGTGCCCCAGAGGTAGTCGTCGATCGACCCGTCCGTGATGTACAGGTCGCTGGACTGCTCCGGCGTGTACCCGTTGCTCGCGGCCATCTTCTGCCCGACCGCCTTGAACGCGGCGTTGTCGTCGGCGGTCATCCCGGTCGTCGTGTCGGAGTTCGTGTAGCCGAACGGCCACAGCACCAGCTCGCTGTACGTGTGGAAGTCGACGCCGGCCTTGATCTGCTGCACTCCGCCGACGACCCGGCTGCGCACGAAGTCGGCGACGACCTTCACCTCGGGCGCCGACTCCGCCGCGGGGCCTCGGTACGTCTCGGAGGACGTCGAGCCCGAGGAGCCGCCGCAGCAGCCCCAGCGGTAGTTCCAGTTGCGGTTGAGGTCGGTACCGATGTACGAACTGCCGCTGTTGGGCTGGCGGTTCTTGCGCCACGAGCGGTACGACCCGCTCGCGATGTCGTACTCGCCGCCGTCCGGGTTGATGTCCGGGACGATCCAGATCTCACGGTTGTTCACCATGCTGGTGACGCGTGAGTCGGAGCCGTAGTCGGAGGTCAGCTCGCGCAGCAGGTAGAGCGCCATCTCGACGGTGAGGTGCTCGCGGGCGTGCTGGTGGTGCGTGAACAGCACCTCCGGCTCGGACTCGTCGCTGCCCACGTTGTCGCTGATCTTGATGGCGACGATGTTCCGGCCCTGGTAGGACTTGCCGATCACACGCTGGCTGGCGATGGAGGAGTTGGCCGAGACGATCGAGTTGATCTCGCTCGTCATCTCCGCGTAGTTGTGGTAGCGCGAGTCGGCCGACGGAAAGTCGTGGATCCTGACGTCGTCCTCGCCGGCGGACCGGTCGGGCACCGCGCCGAGCGGGGTGACCTCGTAGCCCAGAGTGCGCAGCTTCTTGATCTGGTCCGCGCGTCCGGAGACGACGACACCGTGGCCGTGGGCCTCGTCCACGGTCACGCCGGTGCGCTGAAGTGCCGTGCGGTCCTTGGCCGTCGAGTGCATATGGATCTCGTACTGCCGGACGTCGTCGGCCGACGGGGCGGCCTTGCGGGCGCTGTCGGCGGTGGCGTCGGTCGTCGTCGCGGAGAGGGGCGCCGCGAGGGCGAGTGCGAGGAGGGCGGCGAGGGCGGCGGTGCGTCTGCCGGTGCGGGCACCGGAGCCTCGTATGCGGAGTCGCATGAAGTCTCCTTGTGGGAGGTGGGGTTGTTCCGTGCGACGTACGTGGTGCGGGTGGCGCACATCGTTCTGCCAATGGCATGAGCAGGTCAAGACCGAAAACGGTCGCGCAGTTTACGCGTTCGGCGCGGCGGTCGAGCTGTCCTCGCCGAAGTACACCCACGGGTGTGACTCGTGCGTGCATACATGTACGCAACGGGGGAGAGTGAGGATCCGCGCAAGGGGAGCCGGAGTGTCCGGATCCTCGGACCACACCCCCCAGAGGACTGGCTGATCATGGGCGGATCAGCGCCACGACGGGACCACCATCTGCCGGTCGAGACGACCAGCTTCGTCGGTCGGCGTGGCGAACCGACCCGCCGCGGCCCTGCTGCACGGCACCGAGGGCGTCCGCATCCTCGCCACCAGCCGGCACCGGCTCCGGCTCACCGAGGAGCACCTGCTGGAGGTGCGACCGCTGCCGGTGCCCGATCCGGACGGCGACCTCTCCGCCGCCGCGGGCTGTCCGGCCGCGAGGTGTGTCCAGGAGCCGGCCCGCCCGTCCCCGGGGAGTCCCGCGCCCCGCACGACGACACCGCGTCCGTCTCACCCGCCGCGAGGCCGAGGGCGCCCGGCTCGTCGCCGATAGGGCTCGCCAACCAGCAGATCGCCGACCGTCTGGTGATCGCCCGCCGCACCGCCGAAGGCCATGTGGAACGCGTCCTCGGCAAGCTCGGCTTCAGCAGCCGCAGCCAGATCGCCGCCTGGGTGACGGCCCAGCGCTGACCCGCCCGTACCGCAGACCCCCGAGGGGAACCCATGACCACCCGACAGCCCCCGACGCCCACCGCGTTCGACCACCGCATGGCCGTCTTCGACACCGACGACGATTTCGTGGCCGCCGCCCTGCACTTCCTCGGCGAAGGCCTCGCGGCTCCCGGTGAACCACCCCCCGTGGTCATCGCCGACCCCCGCAACCTGGACCTCCTGCGGGACGCCCTCGGCAGCGATGCCAAGGACGTCACCTGCATCCCGCACACCGACTGGTACACCGGCTCCGCCGCCAATGCCGTCGCCCGGGCCGCCGCCCACCTCACCGCCCACGCCGGCCCCGGCGGCCGGATCCACCTCCTCATGGAACCCGTATGGAGCGGCCGAGCCGGCCGCTCGGCCCGCGAGACCACCGAGTGGATCCGCTACGAGGCCCTCGCCAACCTCCTCTTCGCGCCCATGGCCACGACCGCCCTGTGCGCGTACGACACCCGCACCGCCGGCCCCGCCGTCGTCGCCGCGGCCCGCCGCGCCCACCCCGGCACGGACGTGTACGAGGACCCGGTGCGGCTCGCGGCCGAACTCGACGCCGTCCCGCTGCCGCTGCCCCCGGCCGACGCGCAGTACCTCGCGGAGCCGCACGCCGCGGCCGTGCAGGCCTGGGCGGAAGCCCGGGGGCTTCCCGCCGCCGACGCCGAGTTGTTCGCCACGGCCGTCGCGGAGACGGCGGCGGCCCTGGCGCCGCTCGGCGGCACCGCCCTGCTGTGGGGCGAGGCGCCCGCCTGCGTCTGCGAACTGCGCTCGGCCCGCCCCGTCGGCGACCCGCTCGCCGGCTTCGTCCCGCCCCCGCCCACCGGCCCGGAACCCGGCCCGGGCCTCTGGTACGCGCGCCAGGTCTGCGCGTACGTGGACATCCGCGACGAAGCCGAGGCAGCCACGGTCCGCCTCCAGTACGCGTAACCCGTACGCCCCCGAGCCCTCCGCCGTCCGCGAGGCACGCGCCAAGGCACGCAGGAAGCTGGAGGGATGGGGGCTCGCGGAGCGCGGTGAGGTGGCGGACGTCGCGGAACCGCTCGTCGGCGAACCAGCCGCCGGGACCTGCCCGGGCAGGAGCGTCGTACGCGCATCACGTGAAAACCGGGTACGCCCTCTTGTCCCACCGGCGCCTTTGGGCTTTCTTGACCTGCATGGCGGACACCACGGAAAACACCACGGACCACGAGGCATCGCAACACCCCCCGCAGCGCAGGGCGAGTTGGAAGTACATCGGCCCGGGCATCGTCGTCGCGGCGACCGGCGTCGGCGCCGGCGACCTGGTCGCCACGCTGATCGCGGGCAGCAACTTCGGCTACACCCTCCTGTGGGCCGCGATCATCGGCTGCCTGGTGAAGATCTCACTGGCCGAGGCGGCGGGCCGCTGGCATCTGGCCACCGGCCGCACCCTGTTCGACGGCTGGGCGAGCCTCGGCCGCTGGACGACGTGGTTCTTCGCGGTCTACGTCGTCGTCTGGGGCTTCGTCTACGGCGCGGCGGCGATGTCGTCGAGCGCGCTGCCGCTCCAGGCGCTGTTCCCCGACGTGATGGACCTGGAGTGGTGGGGCATCGCCTGCGGTCTGGTCGGTCTGGTCTTCGTCTGGTTCAACAAGTACGCGGTGTTCGAGAAGGTCATGACGGTCCTGGTGGGCGTCATGTTCCTGGTGACGGTGTACCTGGCGATCCGCGTCACGCCCAACATCCCCGACGCCTTCGCGGGCCTCCTCCCGGTGCTGCCCGACGAGAAGGACTCGATCCTCAACACCCTGGGCCTGATCGGCGGCGTCGGCGGCACGATCACCCTCGCGGCCTACGGCTACTGGGTCAACGCCAAGGGCTGGACCGACACCGGCTGGATGAAGGTCATGCGCCTGGACAACCGCGTCGCCTACGCCACGACCGGCATCTTCGTCATCGCCATGCTCTTCGTGGGCGCGGAGCTGCTGCACTCGGCGAACGTCGCGATCGCGAGCGGCGACAAGGGCCTGATCCAGCTGGGCGACATCCTGGAGGACGAGTACGGCGCGGCGACCGCGAAGTTCTTCCTGATCGGCTTCTTCGCCACGTCCTTCACCTCGCTGATCGGCGTCTGGCACGGCGTGAGCCTGATGTTCGCCGACTTCGTGGCCCGTCTGTCGGGCAAGGGCCAGGCCAAGGGCGAGGAGGTCGCCTCGGGGACACGCGAACGCTCCTGGCCCTTCCGCGCCTACCTGATCTGGCTGACCTTCCCGCCCATGATCCTCCTCTTCGAGGGCCAGCCTTTCCGGCTGATCATCATCTACGGCGTCCTCGGCGCGGCCTTCCTGCCCTTCCTCGCCGGCACGCTGATCTGGCTCCTGAACTCCCCCCGCACACCCAGGGAGTGGCGCAACGGCCCGCTCAGCAACGCGATGCTCGCCGTCGCGGGCCTGCTGTTCCTGATCCTGTGCGTGAAGCAGATCTGGGACCAGCCTTGGGGGGAGTTCTTCTAGAGCGGGAGAATGTCTCACCGCAGTACCGAGACGTTCCCAGCGAGGACGAGGACCGAGGACCCGACGGATGACGCAGCAGTACCCATCACCACCCGGCCCCGGCTTCGGCCCACCTCCACCGCAGTACGCGCCCGCACCACCTCCGTATGCCCCGGCCCCGCCCCAACCGGCGACGGCCGGCCCGGACTTCCTGGCCGTCGACAAACGCAACGCCGTCGTCGTCGACGCGTCCGGCGTCGCCTTCGAGTCGTCCGGGCTCACGATCGAGTTCCGCTGGCCCGAGATCCGCAGCGTCCACTACCGGGCGAGCCCCAACGGCAAGGCGCTGATGGTCGCCGTGATCCACATGGACGGCAGGTTCTTCGAGTGCGTGGTGGAGGCCAAGCCGAGGTCGCGACTTCAGGAGTGGTTCCCGCAGCTGGCGTGGGTGCTCGGGCACTACCGGCCGATGGGGTGAAGGGGCCGCCCTCACCCCACCGGTGACCACGGCAGCCCGTGCTTCTTCTCCTCGCACGCCGAGATCTTCAAGCCCGCCGACGCCATGCCCGGCCTCCTTGCCGCCGGGCATGGTGCGCCGCATCTCGCACATCCGGAGCTCCTCCGCGTCGCCCCGGAACCGTCGGCGTTGCCGTCACCGTCGACGTCCGTGTCCGCCTCGATGTTCCGCTCCTGGAAGCCGTGGGCCTCAGGTCACAAACCGAGGCCCACCGTCAACACTGAGCCCTCTGTGACCACCGGCCGGGATCCCCCGAGATCCCGCCGACGACCGGCAAGATGCTCAACCTGCCCCGTTTTGGCGCATCTTGTGCAATGGCAGTTGCTCCCGAGCTACACAAACGCTGTTCTCCGGTCACAGAGCCGTGGATACAGTGCTGAGGTAGTCACGCAGTGAAGTCACCAAGGTGTGCCGCAGTAACACCCGGCGCGCCGACGGGCATGGGGAAACGGGGAGCTGCGCGTGCCAACTGCCATCGCCGTGACCAGTGCCGACATGGCGCTGCCGCCACAGGACGAACGCACCCTGCCCGCCGTCGTGCTGCGGGACGTCGACCGGCGCCCCCTGGAGCAGGCGCTCGCCGAGATGCAGACCCTGGTCGAGCACCACGGGCATGTGATCGTGGTCTGCTCACAGGCCGCGCCCACCGCCGTGCAGCGACGGCTGCACACCCTGCGCTCCCTCATGGAGAGCGACCGGATCGCCGTCTTCCGCCCCGATCTGCCCCCGCTCGGACTCGCCGTCCTGGCCCGCCAGTTACGCCAGCTCGCGTCCTGCGACATCAGCCCCGGCGTGCTCGCCTCGGCCGGCCGGCTGCTCGTCCACTACATCCACGCCGGGGCGCTGCTCAACTCCGTGGCCCGGCTCGACCGCGTCCCCGTCGGCCTGAAGTCGCACGCCAAGTCCTGGGTGCCCGGCAGCCAGTTCGGCGTCCTCGCCCATCCCGAGCCGCAGCTCGTCAGGATCACCCCCGAAGCCGCCCTCCCCGGCCCCGAGTTCGGCACCTGGATGCTGGTCGCCAAGGGGCAGCTCCAGTCCGACTGGGTCACCGGCACCCTCGCCCCCTCCTGGAAGGTGCAAGGACTGCGCGAGATCCCCCTGCCGGCCGAATCGCCCGACTGGTGGGGCACCGGCAAGCTGATCGAGTTCTGCAGCTACCTGCCCGACCTGTCGGTCCTCTACCAGCTGGTCACCTCCGTACGGCGGACCCGCTGCCACTGGTGCGGCATCGACGTCATCGGCGACCGCTGCGTCTTCTGCTCGGCCACGCCCCCCGACCACGACAGCCCACCCCTCAAGCAGCTCGAGAACCGAACGGCCGTCGGGTGAGCCCTGACAGCCCTGGCACCGCTCGTCAGCACTGCTCCGATCCCGCTCGACCGATATCCCCAACGAGGTTGTACGGTTCATGAATTCCCGTCAGCGCCGCGGCGTGATTCTCCTGCTCCTGTCGGTCGTCTGCGCCCTCGGCGCCTTCGCCGGCGTGCTGTCCGTCATCAGCGACGTGAAGTCCAAGGTCGGCCCCGAGGTCACCGCCTACCGGCTCAAGTCCGACGTACCGCCCTACACCACCCTCAGCACGGGCCAGTTCGAGAAGATCAAGATGCCCGAACGGTGGCTGTCGGACAACGCGGTCACCGACCTGCGGGAGATCCAGGGCAAGATCGCCGTGACCACGCTGCAAGCGGGCTCCCTGCTCCAGTCCGACATGATCGTCCGCCAGCCGGCCCTCCAGCCCGGCCAGCAGGAGGTCGCCATCATGATCGACGCGGCGACCGGCGTGGCCGGCAAGATCACGCCAGGCTCCTCGGTCAACGTCTACGCCACCTTCGAGGGCAAGCGCGAGGGCGACCCCGACCAGTCGAAGATCATCGTGACGAACGCCAAGGTCCTCGACGTCGGCCGACTCACCGCCCTGAAACCGGACGAGAACAACCGCACCCAGCAGCCCACCGACGCCGTCCCCATCACCTTCGCGCTGTCCGCCCGGGACGCCCAGCGCATCACCTACGCCGAGTCGTTCGCCCAGCGCGTCCGCCTCGCCCTGGTCGCGCCCGGCAGCGACACCACCGTCCCGGAGCAGGACCGGACGTACGAACTCGCGAAGGACAAGTGAGAGGCCCGCATGCCCACGAGGATCCTCCCGGCAGTCGGTGACGCGGACGCCGTCCGGTCGATCACGACGCTCCTCAGCCAGCTCCCGGACGCCGAGCCGGTGGCCCCGGTGGTCGACTCCACCCAGCTCATCGACACCCTCGCGCGGCTGGCCGCCGAGTCCGTCGACGAACTGCCCGAGGTCGTGGTGGTGCACGAGCGGATCGGCCCGGTCCCCGCGCTGGAACTGATCCGCGAGGTGGCCCTGCGCTTCCCGGCCGTCGGCGTCATCCTCGTCACCTCCGACGCGAGCCCCGGCCTCTTCCAGGCCGCCATGGACTACGGCGCCCGCGGCCTGGTCGCCCTGCCGCTCAGCTACGAGGAACTCGCGAGCCGCGTCCAGGCGGTCGCCCAGTGGTCCGTCGGCGTACGACGGCACCTGGGCGCCGGCGGCGACGTGTTCACCGGTGTCGGCGGCACCGTCGTCACGGTCAGCGGGGCCAAGGGCGGCGTGGGCGCCACACTGACGGCGATCCAACTGGCGCTGGCCGCCCAGGCCTCGGGCCGCGGCACGGCCCTGGTCGACATGGACCTCCAGACCGGCGACATCGCCTCCTACCTGGACGTCCAGTTCCGCCGCTCCGTCGTCGACCTGGCCGCCATCACGGACATCTCCCCGCGCGTCCTGGCCGACGCCGTCTTCCGCCACGACACCGGACTCTCCCTGCTCCTCGCCCCGGCCGAAGGGGAACGCGGCGAGGACGTCACCGACCGCGCCGCCCGCCAGATCGTCAGCGCCCTGCGCTCGCGCTACGAGGTCGTCGTCATCGACTGCGGCGCCCAGCTCGGCGGCGCCGGAGCGGCGGCCGTGGAGATGGCGGACCGGGCCCTGCTCGTCACCACGCCGGACGTGGTCGCCGTCCGGGGTGCCAAGCGGGCCGTGCGGATGTGGGACCGGCTCCAGATCCGCAAGGCCGAGGAGACCACCGTCGTCGTCAACCGGCACAGCCGCGCCACGGAGATCCAGCCGCCGCTGATCCAGCGGATCACCGGCACGACGGTCGCGGCCACCGCGATCCCCGCCAACTTCAAGGAACTCCAGAGCGTCGTGGACGCGGGCCGCATCCACGAACTGGAGAACAAGAGCTCGGTGAAGCAGGCCCTGTGGGGCCTGGCGGCCGAACTGGGCCTGGTCAAGACCCCCGACGGTGCCCAGAAGGCGGGCAGGTTCCGGAGCGGCGACCGGGGGTCGGTGAGCTTTCGGCGGAGGAGGGAGGGATGAGCGTGCTGCCTGTCTCAAGAGAGCGCGACCAGGGTCAGGTCACCATCGAGTTCCTCGGCATGACACCGACGATCATCGTGACGCTGATCGCGCTGTGGCAGGTCGTCCTCGTCGGCTACACCTTCATCCTCGCGGGGAACGCCGCGGACGAGGCGGTACGCAAGGCGACGGCGACGGAGCCGGGCGCGCGGCAGGCCGCGTGCGAGGCGGCGGGGCTGCGGCACCTGTCGGAGGCCTGGCGATCCGGTGCCGAGGTGACCTGCGGCGGAACCGGCTATGTGACGGCCGACGTCACGCTCCAGGTGCCGATCCTCTTCCCGGGCACGCTGTCCGTCCCGATCCCGGTCCACGGCCACGCCGGCGCGGTCGAGGAGGCGGACTGAGATGCCCAACACGCGCAGGGACCGCGGCCAGGTCGCCATCGAGTACATCGGCTTCCTGCCGATCCTGCTGCTCGTCGCCCTGGCGGCCGTACAGCTCGGCCTGATCGCCTACACGGCCCAGCAGGCCGGCACGGCGGCCCGGGCGGGGGCGCGCAGTGCGTCGCTGGAAGGGCCGTACGAGGCGGACTGCCGGGCCGCGGTGAGCGACTGGCTGGCCGACGGGACCAGCTGCCCGGCGTCGTACGGCGGGGACGAGGTGACGGTCACGGCCACCGTGCAGATCCCGTCCCTCGTGCCGGGCTGGGACTTCGACCCGGCCGTCAAGACCGCGACGATGCCGCGCGACCACTGAACGGAGCACCGGACTCATGAGCCTGCGAGCACGCATCAACTCCCCGGAGGAGAACGGAAACCGGGGCGAGGACGGCCACATGGTCGCCTCCTACCGGGCCAAGCTCCTGGAGGAGATCGACCTCGCGGAGATGAGTTCGCTGGCCGCCGCCGAGCGCCGGGCGCGGCTGGAGCGGGTGCTCGGGCACATCATCAGCCGTGAGGGCCCGGTCCTGTCGACGGTGGAGCGCTCGCAGCTGATCCGCAGGGTGGTCGACGAGGCGCTCGGCCTGGGCATCCTGGAGCCGCTCCTGGAGGACGCCTCCATCACGGAAATCATGGTCAACGGCCCGGACGCCATCTTCGTGGAGCGCGGCGGCCGGGTCGAGCAACTGCCCCTGCGCTTCGCCTCGAACGACCAGCTCATGCAGACGATCGAGCGGATCGTCTCCACGGTCAACCGGCGCGTCGACGAGTCGAACCCGATGGTCGACGCCCGCCTCCCCTCCGGCGAGCGCGTCAACGTCATCATCCCGCCCCTGTCCCTGACGGGCGCCACCCTCACGATCCGCCGCTTCCCGCGCTCCTTCACACTCCAGGAGCTCATCGGCCTCGGCTCGCTCGACGAGCACATGCTGTACCTGCTGGCGGGCCTGGTGCAGGCGAAGTTCAACGTCATCGTCTCCGGTGCGACGGGCACGGGAAAGACGACCCTGCTGAACGCGCTCTCCGGGCTCATCCCCGAGGGCGAGCGCATCATCACCATCGAGGACTCCGCCGAACTCCAGCTCCAGCAGCCCCACGTCATCCGCCTGGAGTCGCGCCCGCCCAACGTCGAGGGCAAGGGCCAGGTCACCATCCGCGACCTGGTCCGCAACTCCCTCCGTATGCGCCCCGACCGGATCGTGGTCGGTGAGGTCCGCGGCGGCGAGTCGCTGGACATGCTCCAGGCCATGTCGACGGGCCACGACGGCTCGCTGGCCACGGTCCACGCCAACAGCGCGGAGGACGCGCTGATGCGGCTCCAGACCCTGGCGTCCATGTCGGACGTGGAGATCCCCTTCGTGGCGCTGCACGACCAGATCAACAGCGCGGTGGACGTCATCGTGCAGCTGACCCGGTTCGCGGACGGCGCCCGCCGCATCACCGAGGTCGCGCTGCTGGACAGCCACGGCAGCGACCCGTACCGCCTGGTCACGGTCGCCCGCTTCCACGCGCAGCCCATGACTCCCGACGGCCGTATCCACGGTGTCTTCGAGTACTTCCCGCTCCCACGTCGCACCGCCGACCGCCTCTACATGGCGAACCAGCCCATCCCGCAGGCCTTCGGCATCGCCCGGTCCGCGGAGCAGCTAGCCACCCGAGAAGCCAGGTAGGACCGACCGATGGAACTGCACACGCTCATCACGCTCACCACCGGCATCACCCTGCTGACCTGCGTCCTCACGGTGACCGGCCTGCACTCCTACGCCATGGGCAAGGCACAGCGGCAGGCACTCGTCGACCGCCTGTCCGCCACCGGCCAGATCCCGGTCGGCGGCCGGCGCCGGAACTTCCGCGGGATCGACCGCCGCCTGCGGCGCACCAAGCTCGGCAAGAAACTGGAGCTGCGCCTGGCGGCCACCGGCCTGGACATCACCCCCGGCGAATTCTTCGTCTACATGCTCGCCGCCGTCGCCGGCCTGTGGCTGATCGGCCAGGCGGCACTGGCCCCCTTCTTCGGCCCGCTGGCGGGCCTCCTGGGCATCGGGGTGGCGGTCCAGTTCCTCAACTGGCAACGCCAGAAACGCATCGAGAAGTTCATCAACCAGCTCCCCGAGATGGCCCGGATCCTCGCCAACGCCACGCAGGCGGGTCTCGCCCTGCGCACCGCGATCGGCATGGCCGCGGAGGAGATGGAGGCCCCCGCGGGCGAGGAACTCGGCAAGGTCTCCGCGCAGTTGGCCGTCGGCGCGTCCATGGACGACGCCCTGAGCGAACTGGCGGACCGCCTCCCCTCCCGCGAACTGGTCGTCCTGGTCACCACACTCGTCCTGTCGAACCGGGCGGGCGGCCAGGTGGTCAGCGCGCTGCGCAACCTGACGGAGACGCTGGAGGAACGCAAGGAGACGAGGCGCGAGGTCCGCACGCAACTCTCCCAGGTCAACATGACGTCGTACGCCGTCCCGGTCCTGGGCGTCGGCTCGCTCTTCCTCATGAACGGGGTGAAGGACGGCGCCCTGGAGCGCATGACCGACTCCGCCTTCGGCCAGGCGGCGGTCATCATCGCCTTCTCCCTCTACGCGGTCGGCTTCGTCCTCATCCGCCGCCTGTCCCGCATCGACGTCTGAAGGCCGGAGGCACACCATGGGACTGCTTCTCGCCCTGCTGACGGGCCTCAGCGTCTGGGGCATCTTCGCCGGCATCCGCATGTACCGCGCCGAGGCCAAACTGCCCGGCGACCTCGCCCTGGCCCTGGAGGTCGGCTCCACCCGCACCGGCGCCGTCGACTCCCTCATCGACCGTCTGGGCATGCGCTACGCCCCCGCCGTGCTGCGCCTGATGGGCCCCAAGCAGGTGGCCAAGTACCGCCGCAAGATCGACCTGGCGGGCAACCCCGGCGGCCTCACGATCGACCGCTACGCGGCCCGGCGGGCGGTGTACGGGGCTCTGGGCGGGGTGGGCTTCCTGGTCTTCCTGATGCGGGGCCAGCTCCTGGTGGCCCTGCTCCTGCTCGCCTTCGGCGCGTTCTGGACGGAGGTCGGCATCTGGTCGGCCATCCGCATCCGCAAGGACGTCATCGAACGGACCCTGCCTGACTTCCTGGACGTCCTGGCGGTCGTGGTGAGCGCCGGCCTCGGCTTCCGCCAGGCGCTGGACCGGGTCGCGTCCAAATACGAGGGCCCCTGGGCCGACGAACTCCGCATCACCCTCCGCCAGATGGACCTCGGTATGAGCCGCCGCCAGGCCTTCGCGGAACTGCGCCGCCGCAACGACTCCGAGCAGGTCGCCATGTTCGTGACGGCGTTGCAGCAGGGCGAGGAACTGGGCGCACCGATCGTCGACACGCTGGTGGCACTGGCCAAGGACATGCGGCGTACGGACGCCCAGAACGCCCGCCGCAAGGCTGCTCGGGCGGTCCCCAAGGCCACGATGATGATCACGACCTTCATGGTCCCGGCCACGATGCTCCTCCTGGGCGCCGGACTGATCCTCGGCTCGGGCACGGACTTCGGCTCGGTGACGGGCGAGTAGGCAAGCGGGGAGGGCCGCCAGCATGTCGCTGACAGAGGAACGAAACGGACTGCTACGCCGTCGCCGCCGCGCCGCGAACCCACCGGAGATCACGACACCACCGGCGGGGACGGTCCTGCCGGTGCATGCGCGCACGGGGGCGCCTGATGTCCCGGTGACGTCGGTTACGCCCGCGCTGCCGCCGGGGTGGGAGGCGGTGGGCGGGAGTGGTGGCGCCGGGGGGAGCGTTGGCGGAGGGCCGACGGCCCGGGCGGGTGCGGGGGACATGCCTGTGCAGGGTCCGCCGCCGGTAGCCGGCAACGAGCGGGCGGGGTATGCGAACGGCGGGCCGGAGCCGCACGCGAACGGCCGGTCGGCCGCCGACGGCGCTCAGCCCCCGCAAGGGTTGTCCGCACTCGACAACGAAAGCCGCACGGGTGGTACGGCTGGGAACCCCACCCCGGCCACAGACCGGTCCGACCGGCCCGCACTCGCGAACCCGGCGATCCCCATCCAGATCAACGCCCTACAGGCCATGTGCCGCCAAGTCTTCGGCTTCCGCCTGGCCATGATCGCCCTGGCCACCCCCACCGCCCTCCTCAACGCCAACGAGGGCCTGCCCACCCGCCTCGTAGGCGCAGCCGTGGTCGTCACCTTCATGACCTCCTACGTCCTCTTCAGAGACTGGGAACGCTTCGGCCCCCTCCTCCTTCGCCACCCCACCCTCCTCGCCGCGGACACCCTCTTCGGCGCCCTCCTGCTCATCTCCGCAGGCCCGGACAGCACCCTCGCCTACGTCAGCGTCTGCACCCCCCTCCTCGCCGGCCTCGTCTACGGCTGGCGCGGAGCCGCCGTCTTCGCCAGCCTCCAGGCCCTGCTCCTCCTCCTGATCCACGCGGCACAGGAGAGCCCCCACCCGGGCCTCGCCGAGTCGACCCTCCTGCCCGGCCTCTGCGTCATCGCGGGAGCCGTCGGCTCCAGCCTCCGCAACCTCATGCTCCGCTTCGGCGCGGCCACCCAGGCCCTCACCACTGTCCAGGCCCGCCTCGCCGTGACAGAGGCGGTCAGCGCCGAACGCGCCCGCCTGGCCCGCGAGATGCACGACTCGGTCGCCAAGACCCTGCACGGCGTGGCCCTGGCCGCCGACTGCCTGACGGGCTCGGCAGGCGCCGACCGCATGGACCCGGCCCTGGTCAGACAACAGGCCGCACTCGTCGCCCGTTCAGCCCGCCGAGCCGCCGCCGAATCCCGCGAGCTCCTGGCCGACCTGCGCCGCGAATCGGACCCCGACCAGGCCACGGACGTCTTGGTCGAACTCGCCGCCCGCACCCGCGACTTCGGCGCCCGCACCGGCCTCCCCGCCGTCTACCACCCCACCGGCGACCACTCCGTACCCCCCGTCCCGCCCGCGGTGGCCCGCCAACTCCTCACCATCGCCTCGGAGGCCATGGAGAACGCCCACCGCCACGCACACCCCACCCGCGTCGACGTCCGCGCGGGCGTCCACGGCGACCTGCTCCGCATCAGCGTGTACGACGACGGCCGCGGTCTCCCGCCCGGCACCACGCTCGAACAACTCCGCCGAGCGGGCCACTTCGGCCTGGTCGGCATGGTCGAACGAGCCGCCTCGGTCGGCGCCCGCATCCGCATCGGCCGCGGCGGCCACCCGACGGGCACGGAAGTCCGCCTGGAACTCCCGCTGGCAGCCCTGACCACCCCCCACGCCTGACCCCACGACACGAGAGGAGGCCCCGGATGCCGGACCACACCCCGCCACCGCCACCGTCACCACCGCCGCCACCACCACAGAACCCGTTCGCCGACCTCCCACAGCCCGCACAGCCCCGGGGCCTCCGGGTCGTCGTGGCGGACGACAACCCCGTGGTCCGCGCCGGCCTCACCGCACTCCTCTCCGGCCGCGCGGACATCACGGTCGCAGCCGAGGCCGCGGACGGCCGCCAGGCCTACGAGGCCGCCCAGCAGCACCGCCCGGACGTCATCCTCCTCGACGTCCGCATGCCCGGCGTGGACGGCATCTCGGCGCTCCCGTACCTGGTGCAGATCGCCCCGGTGGTGATGCTGACGTACAGCAGGGAGTCGGAGATCGTCCAGGAGGCCCTCCGCCGTGGAGCCGGCGGTTACCTGGTGCACGGCGAGTTCACGGCCGACCAGCTGGTCGACGCCGTACGGGACATCAAGGAGGGCCGGGCCCACTTCACCCCCACGGCGGCGGGCGCCCTCCTGGCCCGACTCCGCCAGGACCAGACACCGACCCCGCCCCTGCCCGAGGGTTTGGGCCGGTCATCGAGTGCGACTGCATACGGAATTTCCAAGTCCGCAAAATCGCATATCCAACCCCAGCAAGCACCACCACCAGCATACTTGCCACCGACCCGCATTCCATATCCACCCGCTTCTTCAGAAAACCTTTCGCAAGTGCAACCGCATGTGGGACAGTCTTCGTCTGGGTGGACGAGTGGCTCTCCGGCCGCTCCCGACAGGTCGCGGTTCCAGCTGAGTACGAGGGAGGCGGAGATCATGGACCACATCGCGTCCGGCATGACCAACCAGCAGATCGCCGCCACCTGCTTCATCAGCGAGAAGACCGTCAAGAACCACATCAACCGCATCTTCGCCAAGCTCCACAGCACCAGCCGCTCCGAGGCCGCCGCGAAATGGCTCGGCACGGCACCGGACTCACACCGAGGACTGGGGTGACCTTCGGTGACGGAATGGGGGGAGAGCCGGTCGGGCCCGCGCGATTGGGCCCGGAATTGGGCCCTGGGGCCCTCTGTCGGACGGGGTGTCCAGCCGTACGTTCCTCGTGTCGAAAGCGGCACAGCCGAACCCGGAGGGGAACACCATGAGCGACCTGATGCTGAAGACCGCCGTCGCGACCAAGGTCCGCGTGAACGGCTGGAAGAACACCACGGCGGCGGCGATGCAGCGCCGCGCCGGCGACAAGGGGCAGACGGCGGTCGAGTATCTGGGCATCATCGCGGTGGTGGTGGCGATCGTGTTGGCGATCACCGGTACGAACATCGGTCAGACGATCCTCGGGAAGATCCAGGCGCAAATCGCCAAGGTCGCTCCTTGATGCGACTTCGCCGCTACGGCGACGCAGGGCAGGCCTTCCCCATCTACATCACGGTGGTGGGGGGCCTGCTCTTTCTCGCGTTCGCCTACTTTGCGGTCGGCCAGGCCGCGGCGAATCGGAACGGCGCCCAGACTGCTGCCGATGCGGCGGCTCTCGCGGCGGCTCAGGACAGGCGGGACCAACTCGCAGGCGCGTGGGTGAAGGACGTACTCGACCCGACCAAGTGGCCGGGCATTTTCGAGGGCAATGCCGAGGGGCTCCAGCCGTCGTGCTGGCGCGCGCACGAACTCGCCGCACAGAACGACGCTCAAGTGCTGAGCTGTGAGCCTGAGGGACTGCTGGGCTTCACGGTCAAGGTGGAGACCAACAAGTCCGTCGGTGAGTCTGTCGTCCCTGGTACCGCGGAGCGGAAGTCGGATGCGACCGCCACAGCCGTGATCGAGCCGCTCTGCGACCCCCCTGCTGATGACGCCGGTCCCGACGTACTGCCGCAGCTCTCGTGCGAGGACGGGGAGGTCTGGAAGCTGGATCCGGACGATCTCGATGTTCTGCCCGAGCCCGAGGACCTCTTCGATGTCCACCTGGCCGACCCACAAGCGAACGACGAGTGATGAAGGAAGCAAAGAGATGAGCATTCGGTTCACTGCGAAGGCCCGCAGGGGGATGGTCGCAATGACCCTTGCGGCCGGACTGGCCCTCGGCGTGACCGGCTGCGGCGGCGGTGGCGGCGACGATGACAAGCCGAGCCCGTCGGCGTCCGCATCCAAGGACAGTGGATCCAAGCCGAGTGCTCAGGAGGGGCAGGCGGAGACGCCGCTGGCGGAACTGAGGGGCACAGACGGACTGCTTCTTCAGATCACATCCGCCGCGAGGGACTCGGGTGGCTTCCTCACCGTGAACGGAATCGTGAAGAACGACGGAGACAAGTCCGTGGTGATTCCCCCTCAGACCAGCGGTGACGAGACGGAGGTCATCAAGCACGGTCCCTCGCTGGGCGGCGCCACCATCGTGGACGCCAAGGGGAAGAAGCGCTACTACACGCTGCGCGACACGGAAGGGCGCCCGCTCACGACAACGGGCCTCGGGAACCTCGAAGCGGGGCAGACCCTCCCCGTCTTCATGCAGTTCCCCGCACCGCCGAGGGACACGACCGAGGTCAACTTGCAGGTACCGACATTCTCCAGCGGCACCATCAAGATCTCCGGATGAGGCCGGCCATGACCCCAATGCCCACCCGAACGGCAACCCCACGCCTCGCCCTGGTCCTCACCGCCGCCACCCTCATGGTCGCCACGAACATCTACGGCGCCGTCTCGGCCCACGCCGACGAAACCCCCGGTGTCCCCCCTGGCACCGAGGCCTCCGCCTCCGCCCCCGTCGAGGTCGACCCCAACGACCCGGATCTCAAGCTCCCCGAGGGCGCTACCCTGGCCGCCGCCAAGGTCTTGGACATCAAACAGGTCGTAGAAGACCAAAGTGGCGACGAGCGCCGCGAAGACACCAACGCCGACGTCAAGTTCGCCCTCCAGGCCGAGGTCCTCTTCGGCAAGGACAGCGCGAAACTCAGCGCCCAGGCGAAGGCCCGCATCTCCGCGATCGCCGAGGAGATCAAGACCCAGAACGCGACGAAGATCCGCGTCTTCGGCTTCACGGACAACCTCGGTACCTCCGCCCACGGCGACGTCCTCTCCCGGCAACGTGCCGACGCCGTACAGAACGTCCTGGACCAGGAACTGACCGACTCCAACGTCACGTACGAGGTACGGGGCTACGGCGAGCAGTACCCCATCGCGGACAACTCCACGGAAGCGGGCCGCAAGAAAAACCGCCGTGTCGAGGTTTCCTTCCCGCGCACGGAGAGCTGAGTCACCAGCACGCCTTCACCCGGGGCCCGTCTCGCGCCACCGCAGGCAGGGACGGGCCCGGGCTCTGCGGTTCAAGTTGGGCCAAGGGTGGGTCCCGGGGCCCATGTGTCAGTGTTCGATTCTCCATAGCCTCAGCCGGGTGCCCGCCTTGAACGCTCGCCCGCTGAACTGAGGTCACACATGTCCGGTGCCGGTAACTCGACACCCCCGACCGGGATTTGGGGTGCGCAGAACACCCCCTCCTGGGACCGGCGTGTGCCACTTCCACGGGAACTGGGCTGGGCGCAGGTACTCCTGTGGGTGCAGTTCGCGCTGACGGTGCTGTACGTGGTCACCGTGCTGTCGGTGGTGACGTACTACTCCGGGGAGATCTTCGGGATCCTGGTGTACGACTCGCTGCCCAGCGTGGCCGGGGTCTACCTGGCCCGGCGCCTGTGGCGGGGCGGGGTGTGGACGAGCCGCGCACTGATCGCCGTACAGGCGTGGATCGTGTGGCTGTCGTTCGGCACGCTGATGCACGGTGATCTGCGGGGCGTCACACAGGCCGCGATGCCGGTGGCGGTCATCGTGCTGTTGCGCCGGGCCCGGTCGCGAGAGTGGTTCGAGACCCCTCCCCAGGACAGGGAGGAGCCCCGGGCATTCAGCCTGGCGAGGATGATCCGCTGGCGGCGGGACGAGGGCCAGACCGCGGTGGAGTACGCGGGGCTCGTCACGGTCGTCGCCGCGATCATCGTCGCCCTGTCGGTGGGCGGCCTCGGGGGGCGCATCGCCGACGGCATCCAGTCGGCGGTCTGCTCCGTGACGGGTATGGCCTGCCCCGCGTCGCAGGGCGACGGTACGGAGACGGGTGCTGCAGAGGGCGACGACGGGACACGGGAGGGCGGCTCCGATGCTGACACCGGGGGCGGTACCGGCGCCGGCCCCGGCGGCGACGCACATGCGGACGGCGGTGTCCACGCCGACGGCGGGAGCGGGACGGACGGCGGCGAGGGGGCAGACGGCAGCGGTACCGGTACAAGCGCGGGCGCCGGTTCCGACGGCCAGGAAGGCACGGCCGCAGACGCCGGAACAGACTTCGGCGGCGGTACGGGTGGCACCAACGGCGGCAGCCCCGCATCGGCCCAGATCATCACCTATGACGGCGCGGGGGCGAACGACACCGTTCCGCTCGCTCCGGGTCCCTTCGACGACAAGTCGCTCTGGGGCGACGTACATGACCAGGAGCGTCACGACAGGACGTTCATGGACCATGTCCGTGGCTTCTTCGTGGCGCCGACCAAGAGCTTCCTGGCCAGCACCATGGACTTCGTCGACGACCCGGTCGGCTCGATCAAGGACAGCTGGAACGGCCTGAAGGGCTACACGACCGACTGGTGGGGCGACAAGGCCGACGAGCTGGGCGAGGAGTGGGACAAGGGGAACTACGTCTCCTCCGTATGGGGCTGGGCCAACTCGCCCGAGGACTTCGTGTCCGACCTGGCGGTCGACACGATCGTCGACAAGGAGAACTGGGAGAAGGGCAACTACGGCGCATCCATCGGCAACACCGTTGTCGGCGTCATCGGCATCTTCAGTCCGAAGACCATCACGAAGTTCACCAAGTTCAAGAAGCTGGCCGAGGTCGGTGAATCCCTCGACAAGGCGGCGGACGCGGCCGAGAAGGCGCGCAAGGCGGCCAAGGTGGGCGATGTCGAGGGCGCCCGGAAGGCGGCGAAGGACGCCGACGAGGCGGCGGACGCGGCCGAGAAGCAGGCCCGCGAGTCGGGCTGCACCATCGCGGCGCCGGCCCGCCGGATCCCGTACGGCGCAAACCCACCCGGAACCATCACCGGCTCCTCCGGCACAGGCACCACGATCCTCGCCGCCGGCCCGTCCGACTCCCCGTACGTCATCCTCGCCGAGGGTGGCTGCGACGAGGAGGCCAAGGAGCGGGCCCAGGATGCCCGGGAGAAGGCGGACGAGGCGGACAGGGTCGCGGACGGGGCCGAGTTGGCGGATCGCTATGAGGCTGCCAGGAAGGCACTCGAGGACGAGGGCGTCCAACACGCACCGCGGAAGATCGACGAGTTCGTTCGGCGGGCAAAGGACAACCCGGACCCGGACAAGAAGGAGATAGGCAAGGAGGATGCGGCTCGGGCGTTGGATGAGATCTCCAAACTGGCCGGGACGAAGAACATCTCCAAAGAGGCGCGTTCGTCGCTGACCAGCAAGGTCACGAACGCCAAGAACACCGACGAACTCAGCCAGGCACGTGCTGAGCTGAACGCCGTCCAGCGGGCTGCCGACGGCGAGGCAGCACCTGGCACGACCGTGCACACCGCTGTCGGCAAGGACTTCGGCAAGGAGAACATCGATCTCGGCAACGGTGAAACGGTGAACATCTCCGAGATCAATGACGCCGACGTGCTCTATCGGGGCAAGGACGGCAAGGTCCACGCCGTGGAGGTCAAGAACACGGGCAATGCCACCATCAAGGCCGACTTCGAACGGCAGGTCGAGGATCTGGCCAATTGGGAGGGGAAGGGCAGCCTAGGCAGGGCTACTCGAGTCGAGATCGAGACCACTGAGAAATGGACCAATATCTTCAGCGGCTACAAGAGCGGAAAGCGGGACGGCGTCAAGTACAAGCCTGAAGGGACACCGGCCGGAACAATAGCGAAAAACGGGGTGCCCGTACGGATCGCGGGTACGGACATCTCCCCGAGTCAGCTCATGCGTATGGAGGCAGAGATCCAGGCCCGGAAGCAGGCTGGGACGATGGACTGGTCCAGGATGAAGGATCCGAGGGAAGCGATGGATTACCTGGGCGTCTCATGACGCCAGCGTCCCGGGAAGCTGCCGGGGCACGGACGGAGAGCGACTTGTGGACACCTACCTGCTGCCCGCTGCCATGCGCGAGCTGCCACCGCCTTGGCACGATCTGACATACCGCAGGTCTCAAGCTCTGGAGGCACTCGCCCCCACAGAGGAGAGACGTGAGCAGGCTCGGCACGTGCTGCGCGCCTGCCTGCCCGACCGACGGCAGAGCGTGCATGACTGGGACGAGGAACTACGGGACTTCTACGACGACCGCGATGACCACACCTTGGACGAGGCAGACGCCTGGTTGACCCGGATCATGCCGACCACGTCCCAGGTCACTCGGGAGCGGGTGGTACAGGTGGTCGGAGCCTGGGCTGACTTGGGGATTCCCACGGTGCCTGAGCCTCCGACTGAACAGTGGGTCGACAGGGTGGCGGCGGAGTGGGCCGCCTCGGTACGGCAGGCGCTGGCGTACGACGCCTTCGCTTTCATCGAGCGTGCAACCACCGCCGGATCGCTGAACGAGGGGGAGGCTGAAGACGTTGCGCTGCTTGCAGCCGCGTTCGTGCGGGTCGGCGTGGCGGTTGAGGCGGCGGTGCGCGTGCTTGTCTCGCTCGGTCGTCCGCGCGGCGAACAGGCCCTGAGGGAGCTCGTGAACGACGACGAGGTCCGGGACTTCCGCCCGTACGTGCGTTCCCGGCTTCTCGGGCTGCGCCGTTCGGTGTACGACGTTCGTGCCCGAGAAGCCACCCGCGACGAGGAGCCGCTGCTGCCCGAAGGGCTGCAGGGCTTTCCGTATTCCTGGCAGAACGACTTCGGCTGGGGTGCGACCGCGCCGGATTCCCACAGCCTCGCCCAGGCGCGTTCAGCACTGGAGGCGTGTCTGACTGTCGAGCGGGTGCCGGATGACGCGCAGATGTGCAGTGACGCTCCGGCGGACTGCAGTGCCATTGCTGAGGTGGTGCGCGCTCTGATGCCGTACCCACGGCTGGTCACTCGCGAGCGAATGAACCAGGCGTGGCGCGAGTGCCAGTTGTTGGGGTTCGAATTTCAAGGCATCGACGCCGCATGCTTCGCCAAGGTCTGGTGCAAGAGGATCGCTGACCGGGTCACCGCAGCCGTCTTCCGCTGGCTCGCTGACCTCCCGCAAGGCGGAGGAGCGGCAGGCGACAAGGAACCGGCTGTTCTGTCGGCAACGGCCCCCTGGGCTGCGGAACTCGCCGAGCGGTGCGCTCGGTGCGGCAGCGCGGTACAGGAGGCCATCTGGTTCCTCCACCGCACGGATGACGTGCCGGGCAGCCGTGAAGCCCTGGCGCGACTGGCCTTCGACCCGAGCCTGCCGGTCACGACGAGGAAGGCCGCGCAGCAGTGGACGTCATGACGCCTCCCCCAGAAGCCGCTGCACTGGTGGCAGAACCGGATTCCTGCCGTGATCCACTTTCCGGCGAGCGACTCGGCTGTTCCGGTTGTCCTGCTCTGGAAGCCTCGCCTCTTACCGGGAGCCGACCGTGAACCGCAGCCCCACCCTCCTCGCAGCGCTCACGCTGACCGCCGCTGCGGCCCTGACGCTGTCCGCGTGCGGGAGCGATGACAGCTCCAAGAGCAAGGACAACGACAAGATCGCGGGAGCCGACACGGGAAGCGGAACCTCAGCATCTCCGACCGCCGCCGAACGTCCGAAGATCGACCTCCCGTCCGACCTGTCCTACACCTTCGACTGGCCCGAGACCGGGGACAAGGAGAAGGACGCGATCCTTTCGGACAGCGAGCAGTCCATCAAGGCTGTGGACTCGGCGATCGTCAACCAGGACGCGCTCGACGAGTCGTACCTCTACTACTACGAGGGCGAAGCCGCCGCCACCACGCAGAAGTTCATTCAGAACTACGTCGATCACGAGGCCGCCATCACGGGCGCCTACCGCTTCTACGCCCCCCAATTGGCGGTCGACAAGGACGGAACGGCGTCGCTCAGTTACTGCGAGGACCAGGGCCAGGCGTACGTGAAGTACCTCAAGACCGACAAGGTCAAGAAGACGAAGGTCACTGCCAAGAGCTACGTCGTCTACCACACGTCGCTCAAGAAGAACGACAAGGGTGTATGGGTGATCCAGAAGATCGTTTCGCAGAGCGGGAGTCCCAAGTGCCAGCCCTGATGCGTCGTGCCGTCGACGAACGGACGGCGAACGGCACGAGGGACTGGTCGAGGATGAAGGGCCCCGAGAGCGCCAAGGCGTACCTGGGCATCGACTGACCGGACGACGGAGACGAGACGGTTGCGCGACGGCAGGGGTGAGCGAGTCGGATACGGAGCCCAATGCCGAGGAGATGTGGGACCCGCAGGTGGCGCGGTGGCGCGAGCTGGAGGGCGACTACGTCCTGCCCCACTCCCTGCGGTCCCTGCCACAGCCCTGGGACGAGTGCGACTGGAGGCGGATCGCCGAACTGCCCCGCACCGACGAACGACTGGCGGAAGCCCGGCGGGTGGTGACCGTACTCCTGGACGACCCGGAACTGACTCCGCAGGTACCTCAGCCGCCGTCGCCCGGCCTGTTGTGGCATGTGTGGGAGGAGTTCCACCAGGCCGTCGGGGAGAGCATGCCCCGCACGAGCGACGTGACATGGTCGGGTGTGGACGAGTTGGTCCGAGCGTGGCGAGGCCGACCGCAGCTCTATCCGCTGCAACGGCACGTCGTACGGCACGTCGAAGCGGCGATGCTGGCCATGATCCCGTCACTGCGGGACGACATCGCCGACTCGGTCTTCCGCTGGCTGGCTCTCGACCCTGACCGGGGCCGCTTCGCCGACCGGGCGGTGGGCCTGGCGGAGCGTTGCGTGGCCGAGGACATCGGTGCCGACTCGGCCATCGAACTGCTGGGCGCGATGGGCGGCCCGGCGGCCAGGGCGGCACTGCAGCGCCTGTCGGTGAAGCCGGACGGTCCGGCGAGTTGGGAGAACGCGGAAGCGGCGCAGGGCATGCTCTTCGACCGGTGGAGCGACGGGACCCGCTGATGATCTATGACGTCCTCTTGGTCGGGCCGCCGGTTTCGCCCATGTCGCTCGCCGAGGCCCTGGCGGGGGCAGTGAGGACAGAAGGCGCCGATGTCGACGTGGCCGACCGGGACGGCGACCAGAGCCGACGCGACTGGACCGCACCTGTCCTGTGCGGCTACCTCAGGCTGCGCGGCGACCTGTCGTTGGAACTCGACAGCTACGTGGAGGACGCCCTGGTCGACGAGGCACCGGCTGAGCCGGAACTCGCTCGGCGCCTGGCCATGGCGTTGGGCGTTCCCGTTCTCCATCCGGCCGAGGAGGACCTTCCGTCGGCGTACTGGCTGGCGACCTCGTCAGGAGAGTCCGTTCGCGCCAGGCTGTATGCGTCGGACGACGAACCTCCCGTGTACACGATCGACGCGGTCGAGTCCGCGGTCGCCCAACTCCCTCACATTCGTGTCAGTGACCTGCCGGAGATCGCCCGCAGAAAGGGTGACAGGTAGTGGCGCCATCGAGCCTCGTCATGGCCTCGATCCGGATCGGCGGGATCTGTGTTACGGGATGATCTCGACGAACACACCCTCCCGTACTCCCCACCCCGCCATCACCCCTGCCTCGGCCTCCACCACATGCCGGGCACGGAGCCGCGGCATCCCCAACCGTCCCGGCCGCATGGTACGCACGGCGATGACGCGAAGGTGCCGATCGAGATAGGCGACATCGATCGGCATGCGCATACGAAAGGTGTGCACGCTGTTGGCGGGGGAGAGCAGGATCGCCCCGTCGACGGAGTCCCGCCCCAACAGCCCCTTCGTCCGGGCACGATAGGAGGTGGCGATCTCCAAAGGAACAGTGACAGACGGCCCTTCACCGCCATGCACGACCAGCTCCCCGCGCCCGTCCCGCCAACGCCGCCCCATTACGGGCCACCTCCGACTGCGCCACCTGCCACTTGCCAACGGCTGTACGAACCCGAACGTATCCGTAGAGGCGTAGGCCTCACATGGGTCCACGGGACCATTACCTTTGCTGGTTCGTGAGTGAAACGCCCGGCATGCCATCCCTCCTGACGGATGGATTGGCGCGTTATGCAACCGTTACGGCTTGAACTGGTCGGCGAAACGCCGATTCCTCCCCATACACCCCGCGAGTTGACAACCTTCACTCTGGTGCGGCTCCACACCGCTGTATAGCTTTGGTTCGCTCAAGAGAAGCGTCGCCTTTTAACGGGAGCCGATCGTGAACCGCCGCCCCACCCTCCTCGCAGCGCTCACGCTGACCGCCGCTGCGGCCCTGACGCTGTCCGCGTGCGGGAGCGATGACAGCTCCAAGAGCAAGGACGACGACAAGATCGCAGGGGCCGACGCCGGAGGCGCCGGCACCGCATCGCCCACCGAATCGGCCCCACAGGCCGCCGGTCGCCCGGAAGTCAAGCTGCCGTCCGACCTGACCATGACCTTCGAAGGCGGCAAGACGGGTGATGCCGTCAAGGACGCCGTACTCGCCGACAACGCCGAGCGCATGCGTGCCGTCAATGCGGCGATTACGGGAACGGACCCCGAGGCGAAGGCGATGAACTTCTACAACACCGGCAGGGCGTTGGAGGCAGCCGCGGTCTGGGTGGACAAGTTCAAGAAGGCCAACCTTGGCATCACGGGCACCATTCGGTACTACGACCGGACTGTGACGCTCGACGGCAGCAAAGCGGCGTCGGTCGTGTTCTGTGCCGACGAGAGCAAGGGCTACGCCAAGGACCTCAAGACGAACAAGCCCAAGGTCACCACCCCTTCCGATGAGGACTTCATCCTCTACAACACACGGCTGGAGAAGAACAGCGACGGGGTCTGGCAGACCGCGCGCATCGTTTCGACCGCAGGAGCGAAGCAGTGCCTGAAGTGAAGCGAAGAGCGCTCGGAGGCCTCACCCTGGCCGTGGCCTTTGTGGCTTTGGGTGCACCGAGTGTTTGGGCCAAAGTCACTCCCGACGGCACAACCGAAAGTGATACGAGCACGTCGAAGCCATCGGGGTCGGTGAAGGGTGACACGCTCGCGTCGTCGGCCGGCGGCGTGATCGTCTTCGACCGTTCGAAGAACGGCTCGGGTGAGTCCGCCGGGGGTGTTACGTCCACGAGTTCGTGGTCCCCGCCCCCCTGCTACTACGCGCCGAAGTACACGCCTGAGCAACTCCAGAAGACCCTGGAGCCCATCTGGGAGTCCGAGTCTACGGGCTACCAGTGGGACGGGCAGCAGCGCGACCGCTACGTCAACGGACATCCGTACAAGGACTTCAACAAGGACAAGTCCGGCGAAGGATACTGGTGGGATGCCTACGTCCCTGAGAGCCAGGTCGGCGCCCCGGGTTCACTCGACTGCACCAAGCCGATCTTCTGGGTGGACAATGGGGACCCGCCGCCCGCGAACGTGCCCGAGGCCATCACGCCCGAGGTACTCGCCCAGCTCGCATACGCCGAGATCCGGGTGCCCTCGACCACGGTCGAACTCGCACCCCAGCAAACCACGAAGGTCAATCTGCCGACCTGGGCCTGGCTGGATGCGGCAAAGTTCAAGCCGGTGTCGGTGACGGCCAGCGTCCCGTTGCTGGACATTCAGGCGACGACCACAGCCGAACCGGCCTCCCTGAAGATCGAGCCGGGCACGGCCGACTCCGTCACCTATCCCGCCTCGGGCGAGTGCCAGATCAATGCGGATGGCTCGATCGGTGAACCGTACGCAAAGGGCAAGGCTGATCAGACTCCACCGTGTGGAGTGAAATATTTGCGCTCATCCGGTGACGGCTCATACAAACTCAGGGCAACCGTCACCTGGAAGATCCACTGGACAGGCACCGGTGTGCAGGGTGAACAACTCCTACCTGACGGCACGTTCGGCGCTGACCAGGACGTCGTCGTCCAGGAGATCCAGTCCGTCAACCGTTGAAGGCCTTCAGACCCCAGGCTGGGCGATCGCTCTCCTCAGGAGGCGGTCGCCTGCCTTGTTTCAAAGGTGCACGGGTGGACTCACTGGCTCATACAGGGCGTCGCTGAAATCATCGGCAAGGCGAAGAAGCTCGCCGAGGATGGGGCAGGGGAGCGCGGGTGACCACCGACGGGCGGTACGTCAGGCTCGGCGACGTTGCCCTCGACTGGCCGCCGGGGAGTGGCGGGGTCGGCGTGCCGGCCGGGCCACCGGGCCGCGTTCGCTGCGGCTCACCGGGGAGGCCGCCGACGGGACCATCCGCACCGCCGCCACCGATGCGGAGGGCGTGCGGAAGGCGCGGCAGCTCATCGAGGAGGGACGGGCGACGGCCGGTCGCGGAGCCGGGCCGCACCCCGTCGTCGTGGTGTCGCCGGGGACGCCGGTGTTGTCGCCAAGGCCGTCGAGCGGTTGGCCGAGGCCGGGGCCGACAGCGTGATCCTTCAGTCCACCCGGTGACGAACCGGAACCCGGGTATCAGCATCAATGTCAGTGCCCGGTGCCACACTCACCGGCATGAGTATCGGAGACGTGCGGCTGCGCGATGTCGTGGAGGACGATCTCGACGCGTTCTGCGCTCACGAGCAGGATCCCGAGGCAGCCCGGCGGTCGAGGTTCACGCCCCGGCCGCGGGAGGCCTTCATGTCCCACTGGAAGGAACGGGTCCTCGGGGACGACACCTGCTTCGTGCAGACCGTGACCGTGGACGGTGACGTCGCAGGCAACTTCGTCGCCTGGTGGGAGGAGGATCGCCGCTTCCTGGGGTACTGGTTGGGGCGCGCGTACTGGGGGCACGGCATCGGCAGCAGAGCCCTGGAACTTTTCCTGGCACGGGAGAAGAACCGGCCCCTGTACGCCGATCCCTTCATCGGTAACACCGGTTCCGTACGGCTTCTCGAAAAGCACGGCTTCCGCCCCGCCGGCACCGTCCAGTACGGAGACGACGAGCATGTCCTGCTGGTTCTGACGTGACCGTGCAGCGGACCTTCCAAGACCTCGTCGCCGAAGGTGCCTCCGTCCCCACCGAAGGCTGGGACTTCTCCTGGTTCGAGGGGCGGGCCACCGAGGCGCGGCCCTCCTGGGGATATGCGACGTCGATGGCCGAGCGGCTGGGGCGGGCGAGTGCCGGGCTCGACATCCAGACCGGCGGCGGGGAAGTACTGGACTTCGCTCTCGCCAAAGCCCCGAAGCGGCCCCTGCTCGCCGTCGCCACCGAGGGCTGGCCGCCGAACGCGGCCAAGGCGACCGCCCTGCTCCGTCCCCGCGGGGTCGCGGTCGTCGCCGCAGCCGAGGACGACCCGCTGCCCTTCGCCGACGGTGCCTTCGACCTGGTCGTGAGTCGGCATCCCGTCCGCCCGCACTGGGACGAGATCGCCCGCGTCCTCCAGCCGGGAGGGACGTATTTCGCCCAGCACGTGGGGCCGGCCAGCGTCTTCGAACTCGTCGAGCACTTCCTCGGTCCCCAGCCGGACGAGGTACGCGACGGTCGCCATCCCGAGCGCGAACGGGCCGACGCCGAGGCCGCGGGGCTCGACGTCGTCGAGCTGCGGGCGGAGCGGCTCCGCATGGAGTTCCACGACATCGGCGCGGTCGTGCACTTCCTGCGGAAGGTGGTGTGGATGGTGCCCGGATTCACTGTCGAGGCATACGAGCCGCAGCTCCGCACGCTGCACGAGCGGATCCAGGCGGAAGGGCCCTTCGTCGCCCACAGCACCCGGCACCTCTTCGATGCCCGCAAGTCGGGACAGCACACCTAGGGGGTGTTCGCCAAGCCCCGCCTGCCCCGCGACGCCCGGCACGCCGAGAGCACGCACCGAACGCCGCAGGGACTCCTCGATGCCGCCCGCGGCGGTGAGCTCACGGAACACGGTGCCGGCCCAGCCGGTCGGCGCCGCCGGCCACTTCGCGAAGTGCTGCGGGGGCGCCGGCAGCGCCCCGCCGGTTCCCAGCGCCCCGTCAGTCCCCCCGCCGACCGTCCCCGCAACCGGCAGCCGCGTATGCGTCGCCTTCCGACGCGTGAGCAAAGCATGGCTGCGCGGGCGGACCGCGCGGTGGAGGGGGCTGCGCGGCGCCAGGGCCTCGGGATCGAGGCGGTGTGGGGTCAAGCGGGCGCTTCCGGCCGGGTCACCCGTCAGGGGGATACGGGGACATGTTGGTGACTGTGCCCCAAAGCGCGGCAAATCCTACGAATCCTGCCTCAGGGTGCACGATTCCCCTGCGTTTGGGCTGCGCATGGGCTGCGTTTCAGCCAGGAGTAAGCCGTGAGTGAGAGGCTCCGCGGGCATCGGCGCGTCGCCGGATGGCTTCGGAGAGTAGTTGTGGCCCGCCGATGCGCGCAGCATCACTTACGAAGGGTTATGGTGGAGACCCCCCCTCGGGCCGGTCCGTATCCCCCCCACGGACCGGCCCGTTTTTTTGTGCGTCAAAGCTGGCCCGAAGTACCGGCCGGAATTCTGCGTTCCGCACCCATGGGCGGCCCACGGCGGTGGCGAGGGTAGGCTTCGCCTCCGGGGACTGCCACACGGACAGGGACCGCCTGCGGCCACGACCGGGCCGTACGCCGCGGCCTGTCCGATCCGTACGGAGGGGCTGACAATCACGTGAACCTGCGCGACAAGCTGCGTGGCCTGCTGGTCAGGCTGTACGCACGCCGGGTGGAAGGCCACCTGGACCACGCTCAGGTGCCCAAGCACATCGGCGTCATCATGGACGGCAACCGGCGCTGGGCGAAGGCCGCCGGTTCCAGCACCGTCCACGGTCACCGGGCCGGTGCCGAGAAGATCGAGGAGTTCCTCGGCTGGTGCAGCGAGACAGACGTCGAGGTCGTCACCCTCTGGCTGCTGTCCACGGACAACTTCGACCGGCCGCAGGAGGAGCTCGTCCCGCTGCTCGGCATCATCGAGGACGTCGTGCGCACCCTGGCCTCCGACGGCCGCTGGCGCGTGCACCACGTGGGTACGCCCGATCTGCTGCCCTCCGGGATGCAGGCGGTCCTGAAAGAGGCCGAGGAGACCACCGCGCACGTCGACGGGATACTGGTCAACGTCGCCATCGGCTACGGCGGCCGCCAGGAGATCGCCGACGCCGTGCGCTCCATGCTGCTCGACGCCCAGGACCGGGGCACCTCGATGGAGGAGCTCGCCGAGGCCGTCGACATCGACATGATCGGGCGTCACCTCTACACGAGCGATCAGCCCGACCCCGACCTGGTGATCCGTACCAGCGGCGAGCAGCGGTTGTCCGGATTCATGCTCTGGCAGACGGCGCACTCCGAGTACTACTTCTGTGACGTGTTCTGGCCGGCCTTCCGCAAGGTCGACTTCCTGCGCGCCATGCGCGACTACGCCGCTCGCCACCGGCGCTACGGCGGCTGATAGGCCGCTCGCCACCGGCGCCACGGCGGCTGGTGCGCCGCCCGCCACCGGCGCCACGGCAGCTGAAACGCACTCCGGCGCACTGCGCCGGACGCGTGACTTCGCGCGACCCCGCAGGCCGCCGGCACCACTGTGCACGCACCTGTCACCGCACGTCGAAACCTTCCCGGTACCCCTCCGAAGACGCGCGTAACGCGGATTTCACCGGTCCGCCGTCATATGCCGTGGCATGGCGACGCTCGTTCGAGGGCATAAGTCAGACAGGTCGACGCCCGAACCACGGGTGTCGGATCTCAGCGGACGGCACGGGGCCGTCCGCCCGGGAGGCCCTTTGCACCAGCCCGATCGTGCGGTCACAGCACGGACGAAGAGGCGGAGGGCCGGTTCTCGGCCCGCGCAGGGCGGCCGACGACCGGTCCAGCTCCACTCCGTCGCTCCCCGACCTCATCCGAGGGGGTACGTCCTTCCGTGGTGACCAGCACAAAGCGCCACAAGCCAGACCGGCGCACCTATGTTCTCGACACCAGCGTCCTGCTGGCCGATCCGAACGCCCTGAGCCGCTTCGACGAGCACGAGGTCGTGCTTCCCATCGTCGTGGTGACGGAACTGGAGGCCAAGCGGAACCATCCCGAACTCGGCTACTTCGCCCGGCAGGCCCTGCGCCTGCTCGACGACTACCGGGTGCGGTACGGCCGCCTCGATGCCCCCATCCCGACCGGGGACCTCGGCGGAACCGTCCGTGTCGAGCTCAATCACTCGGACCCCAGCGTGCTGCCCAGCGGCTACCGCCTGGGGGACAACGACTCCCGCATCCTCGCGGTCGCCCGCAACCTGCAGGCCGAGGGGTTCGACGTCACAGTCGTGTCGAAGGACCTCCCGCTCAGGATCAAGGCGTCCTCCGTCGGACTCCTCGCCGAGGAGTACCGCGCGGAGCTCGCCATCACGGACTCCTCCGGCTGGACCGGAATGTCCGAAGTGACCCTGCCCGGCGAGCAGGTGGACATCCTCTTCGAGGAGGGGCACGTCTACGTCCCCGAGGCCGCCGACCTGCCGGTGCACACGGGTCTGATGATCCAGTCGGAGCGCGGCAAGGCGCTCGGCCGGGTCACGCCCGAGGGCAGCATCCGTGTCGTACGCGGTGATCGCGAGGCGTTCGGCATCAAGGGCCGCAGCGCCGAGCAGCGGATCGCGCTGGACCTGCTGCTCGATCCGGACGTCGGAATCGTGTCGATGGGCGGCCGGGCCGGCACCGGCAAGTCGGCGCTGGCGCTGTGCGCGGGTCTGGAGGCGGTGCTGGAGCGCCGTCAGCACCAGAAGGTGATGGTCTTCCGTCCGCTGTACGCGGTGGGCGGGCAGGAGCTCGGTTATCTGCCCGGTACCGAGGCGGAGAAGATGAGCCCCTGGGCGCAGGCGGTGTTCGACACGCTGTCGGCGGTCACCAGCCGGGAGGTCATCGAGGAGGTCACCGCCCGCGGGATGCTGGAGGTGCTGCCCCTCACCCACATCCGCGGCCGTTCGCTGCATGACGCGTTCGTGATCGTCGACGAGGCACAGTCGCTGGAACGGAACGTACTTCTTACCGTTCTGTCCCGTATCGGAGCCAATTCACGGGTGGTTCTCACTCATGACGTGGCTCAGCGGGACAACCTCAGGGTCGGCCGGTACGACGGTGTCGTCGCCGTCGTCGAGAAGCTGAAGGGTCATCCGCTGTTCGCGCATGTGACCCTGACCCGGTCCGAGAGGTCGCAGATCGCCGCTCTTGTGACCGAAATGCTCGAAGACGGGCAGATCTGACCGTCCTGCCCTAAACGGGGGCGGTTACTCAGTAGTTGGCGCCGTCCGGAAAGGCGAAGAGCCTAGCCGGGCGGCGCCTTCGTGCGTGCCCTTTCTGTGAATCTCCCGCGTCAAACGGGATGTGAGCTTTCACACCCAACTCGGAATTGCCTTGCCCCGTCGTGTTGCGGCAGAGTCTCTCTCCTGTCAGGCCCCGCATACGACACACCTGTACCCCCAGCGGTACGGCACCACTAAAAGCACAGCTTCAACTGCATAGCGATGTCGTATGCCGCCCGAGCATCACGCGGCACTCCCCGTGAGGGAGTTGCCCACCGGGCCCGCGCCTCCCGTGACCCCGCAGTTGGGGAGGCCAGTGCCAGGGGCACGATTGCGTCCGCGAGGGTCACCGAAGCGGGCGATGCTGGAAGGAAAACCGTGTGAGCCGGATCTCGGTCCGGGGATTCGCAGTGGCTTCGGCCACGGCGGTCACCGCTGTTGGAAGCGTCGTCGGCGTTGCCTCTGGCAGCACCGCGCAGAACAACGACGCTGAAGCGACGGCCAGTGGCACCACGCTGCTCGCGGACATTCCCGCGGGCCAGCAGGCCCAGGTGCAGACGGCGTCGCTGACGCAGCAGGCCGACGCCCAGGCCATCGCCGCAGACGCGAGCGCGAAGAAGGATGCCGAGGAGGCCGCCCGCAAGGCTGCCGCCGATACGGCCATCGCCAAGAAGGAAGCCGCCGAGAAGGCCGCCAAGGCAGCCAAGGAGCGCGCGGAGGCCAAGGAAGCCGCCGCCAGCCGCTCCAAGGACATCTCCGACTTCCCCGTCGCGACCTCCTACTCCATCGCGCAGATCCAGGCGATGGCGCGGCAGTTGGTGCCGGCGGGTCAGTTCCAGTGCTTCAGCAACATCGTGGACCACGAGTCCGACTGGAACTACAAGGCGGTCAACCCTTCCTCCGGGGCCTATGGCATGTTCCAGGCGCTGCCCGGTTCCAAGATGTCGTCCGTCGGTGCCGACTGGCGGACCAACCCGGCCACCCAGATCAAGTGGGGCCTGAACTACATGAACGACCGCTACGGCAGCCCGTGTGACGCCTGGTCGTTCTGGCAGGCCAACAACTGGTACTGAGCCCGCGGCCCTGAGCCGCAGCCATCCTCAGCGCGAGCCCCTCACCGTCGTACGGTGAGGGGCTCGCGCCATGTACGGTCTTGACGGACGACTCCAGGGGGAGTGGTGCGGAGAGACGGGGGAAAAGGACGGATCATGTCGCGAGTGCCAGGGTGGCTCGGCCGGCTCGGTGCCGGACTGACCGAGATGAGCGAGCGGTGGAACGAACGCCGCGCCGAGGCCGAACGGGAGCGGGACGAGACCGAGTCCCGGACATCGTCCGACGAACACGTGCCGCCGCCCCCGGACTACGCCCCCGACGTTCCCGCTCGGCCCGATCCCGCGCTGGCCGTGCCGTGGGGGGTGCGTGTCGCGGCGGAGGCCGGCTGGCGGCTGCTCGTCCTCGCGGGCACGCTGTGGGTGCTGACGCGGATCATCAGCGCCGTCCAGCTGGTCGTGCTGGCGTTCGCGAGCGCACTGCTCATCACCGCGATCCTCCAGCCGACCGTGGCGCGGCTGCGGCGGCTGGGGGTGCCGCGCGGTCCGGCCACGGCGCTGACCGCGATCCTCGGCTTCGTCGTCATGGGCCTCATCGGCTGGTTCGTGACCTGGCAGGTCATGGAGAACATCGACGACCTCTCGGGCCAGATCCAGGACGGCATCGACGAGTTGCGGAACTGGCTGCTGAACAGCCCGTTCCACGTCACGGACAAGCAGATCAACGAGATCGCCAAGAACCTGCGAGAGGCGGTCGGCGCGAACACCGACCAGATCACCTCGGCGGGGCTGGAGGGCGTGACGGTCGTCGTCGAGGCGCTGACGGGCATTCTGCTGGCCGTGTTCTCGACGCTGTTCCTGCTCTACGACGGCAAGCGGATCTGGGAGTGGACGCTGAAGCTGGTGCCGGCGGCGGCGCGGCCGGGAGTGGCCGGGGCCGGACCGGCGGCGTGGCGGACGCTGACGGCATATGTGCGGGGCACGGTGATCGTCGCGCTGATCGACGCGATCTTCATCGGGCTGGGGATCTACTTCCTCGATGTGCCGATGGCCGTGCCGCTGGCGGTGTTCATCTTTCTGTTCGCGTTCATCCCGCTGGTGGGTGCGGTCGTGTCCGGGGCGCTGGCGGTGGTGGTCGCGCTGGTCACCCAGGGCGTGTTCACGGCTGTCATGACGCTGGCGGTGGTGCTGGCGGTCCAGCAGATCGAGGGCCACATTCTGCAACCGTTCATCCTGGGGCGGGCGGTGCGGGTGCATCCGCTGGCGGTGGTGCTGTCCGTGGCATGCGGGGGGATGGTGGCCGGGATCGGGGGTGCCGTGGTGGCCGTGCCGTTGGTGGCCGTGACGAACACGGTCGCTGGATATCTGCGGGCGTACTCGCGGCAGTCGGCGTTGCGGCAGGCGGTTCGGCCGCGGGGAGCCACGGCGGTGAGTGCGGAGCCTGAGCCGGAGGCGCCGTCGGAGTAGAAGGCAGGCAGGCCCCGCCCACCGGTCAGGTGGGCGGGGCCTGCGACGTGCGGTGTGCGGCCGGGGGTTACTCGGCCAGAACCGCCTCGGCGTCCAGCGTGACGCCGACCGCCTGGACGACGGAGGCGATCTTGAACGCCTCCTGGATGACCTCGCGGTCGAGGCCGGCCTTGCGGAGGACCTGCTCGTGGGAGTCGAGGCACATGCCGCAGCCGTTGATGGCGGAGACCGCGAAGGACCACAGCTCGAAGTCGACCTTGTCGACGCCGGGGTTGCCGATGACGTTCATCCGCAGACCCGCGCGCAGGGTGCCGTACTCGTGGTCCGAGAGGAGGTGCCGCGTGCGGTAGAAGACGTTGTTCATCGCCATCACCGCGGCGGCGGCCTTCGCCGCCGTGTAGGCCTCGGGCGACAGGTTCGCCTTCGCCTCCGGCTCCAGCTCGCGCAGCACGATCGGGGAGCGCGAGGCGATCGCGGTCGCGAGGACCGTGCCCCACAGCTGCTGGGCCGGCAGGTCCGAGTTGCCGATGACCGAGCCCAGGTTGAGCTTCAGGTCCTTGGCGTAGTCCGGTATGGCGGACTTGAGTGCGTCGAGGGACATGTCAGATCACTCTCCGGAGAGCAGCGCGACCGGGTCGAGGGTCTCGTCGCCCTTCGACCAGTTGCAGGGGCAGAGCTCGTCCGTCTGGAGCGCGTCCAGGACCCGCAGGACCTCCTTCGGGTTACGGCCGACCGAACCCGCGGTCACCATCGAGAACTGGATCTCGTTGTTCTGGTCCACGATGAACACCGCGCGCTTGGCGAAGCCGTCCTCGCCTTCGATGCCGAGGTCGCGCATCAGCTCGTGCTTGGAGTCGGCCATCATCGGGAACGGCAGGTCACGCAGGTCGTCGTGGTCCTTGCGCCAGGCGTGGTGGACGAACTCGGAGTCGCCGGAGAAGCCGAGGACCTGGGCGTCGCGGTCGGCGAACTCGTCGTTCAGCTTGCCGAAGGCGGCGATCTCGGTCGGGCACACGAAGGTGAAGTCCTTGGGCCACGCGAAGATGACCTTCCACTGACCCTCGTAGGTCTTGTGGTTGATCTGCTGGAACTCCTTGCCCTTCTCCAGTGAGACGCAGGCGGTCAGATCGAACTCGGGGAACTTGTCACCGACAGTGAGCACACGCTCTCCTTGCAACGAAGAAACACCCGGATTGCGGGTGTTTCCCATGGGTTGGACGTTATTGATGTTGACACAGGGGCGATTGATTACGGAAATAGCTACACTCGGTCGGGTTGATCGGAGGTAGTTATCAGTGACCGTGAGTAATAAGCGCAGGCAGCCCAGCCTCGCCCAGCTGCGGGCCTTCGCAGCTGTCGCCGAGCACCTGCACTTCCGGGACGCCGCCGGGGCGATCGGCATGAGCCAGCCCGCCCTCTCGGGGGCCGTCTCGGCGCTGGAGGAGACACTCGGAGTGACGCTCCTCGAGCGTACGACGCGCAAGGTGCTGCTCTCACCCGAGGGCGAGCGGATCGCCGTAAGGGCCAAGGCGGTGCTGGGCGAGGTGGGCGCCCTCATGGAGGAGGCCGAGGCGGTCCGGGCCCCGTTCACCGGTGTGCTGCGGCTCGGGGTGATCCCGACGGTGGCGCCCTATCTGCTGCCCACGGTCCTGCGGCTCGTCCACGAACGCTATCCGCACCTCGACCTCCAGGTGCACGAGGAGCAGACCGCCAACCTGCTCGACGGCCTCACCAGCGGCCGGCTCGACCTGCTGCTGCTCGCCGTGCCCCTGGGTGTGCCTGGCGTGACCGAACTGCCGCTGTTCGACGAGGACTTCGTCCTCGTCACGCCGTTGGACCACCGGCTCGGCGGCCGCGAGGGCATTCCGCGGCAGGCGCTGCGCGAGCTGAACCTGCTGCTGCTCGACGAGGGGCACTGCCTGCGCGACCAAGCCCTCGACATCTGCAGGGAGGCCGGGCGGGACGATGTGCCGGTCACCACCACCGCCGCCGGACTGTCCACGCTCGTGCAGCTCGTCGCGGGCGGGCTCGGCGTCACGCTGCTGCCGCGCACCGCCCTCAAGGTGGAGACCTCCCGCAGCAACCAGCTCCTCACCGGATACTTCGCCGAACCGGCCCCCACCCGCCGGGTCGCCCTGGCGATGCGGACCGGGGCCGCGCGCGGCGCGGAGTACGAGGAACTGGCGGCCGCCCTGCGGGAGGCACTGCGGCCGCTGCCCGTACGGGTGCTGGAGCGGGACGCCTGACGACCCGTACGGTCCGTAGGCCTGCTACTCGGTGCGCAGCCCGTCCGGCCGCATCAGCTTCAGCAGCGGAGGCAGGCTCAGCAGCGTCACCACGAGAACGACGCCGGCGCCGACGCCGGTCATCGACAGCACGCTCTCCCAGTCCACGCCCAGCGGTCTGTCCGTCATCTTCAGCAGTACCGCGCCCAGTGTGAGCCCGACCGTCGTGGCCAGCGCCAGTCCGAGACCGATCGGGATCGCCGTCTGCCACAGCACGGACAGGGTCAGCGTGCGGCGCCGGGTGCCGAAGGCGATCAGTGACGACAGCAGTTTGCGGCGCTCGCGCAGCTGCTCCAGCTGCGACACCAGCAGACTCGCGCCGATCAGCGCCAGCACGCACGCGGCGCCGACGAACAGGCCGGTGCGGATGGAGTTGTAGGTGTCCGTGCGCTTGCTGGACACCCACGTCGTCGGATCGGTGGGCAGGTCGAGATGGCGAGCCGTGTTCCGCGCGTACTCGGGCGCGTCCGCCAGCCCCTGGTCGAGCGCGAGGTAGATGTGCCCGGAGACGCCCCGCGCGGCGCCCGAGGGCAGCGCGCCCGGCGTCAGCAGGAAACCGCCGCGCTTCCACCCGGTCGGGTCCTTGATCGATCGCGCCTGCTTCACGTCGGCCGGTACGGTCCAGGGCGCCGGCCTGTGATCATCTTCGGAGCCGTCGATCGAGTCGAACCACAGCGTGCTGCCGGGCTTGGACATGCCAGGCGCCGTGTCGTCGTTGTCGCCACCCCGGACGACGAAGGAGTCACCGTCCTCGCAGGAGGGGAGGGAAGCCACCTGGCGCAGGGACGCGCAGTCGGCGATGGTGACCTGGGCCATGTTCTCGGCGAACTTGCGCCGGTCGCCGACGTAGCCCTCGTCGTAGGCGTAGACCTTCTCGACTCCCTGGGTCGCCTTGAAGTCGGCCGCCGCCCGGGCGAGCGGCACCTTGTCCAGCAGGGTCGCCCCCATCTGGGCCCGGGTGAGGTCGTTGGCGGTGTGCTTGGTGTACTGGCCCTGCAGCCCGGAGAACAGCATCTGCAGGGCGATGGCGCCCGCCACCGCGACCGCGATGCCGTTGACCATGCGGGCGGCCGTGCCGCTGCTCAACTGGAGTCGGCGGATGGCCAGTTGCCAGGCGACCCCGCCGGAGTCGAGCCGGCGCACGACCGTCTCCACGACCCACGGCAGCAGCGCGGTCACCCCGACGAGCAGCAACAGGACGCCACCGGTGACCTGGTACTGGTTGAACTCCCCGCTGCTTCGGCCCTTGCCGATCATCGGGTAGAGCAGTCCGAGCCCGCCCAGCGGCAGCAGCAGCCGCCACCACAGCCGACGCCGTGGGGGCTTCGCGGTGCGCACCACGCCGAGCGGCTCGATCACCACGCCCCGCAGCGCGAACAGGGTGACCAGCACGGCGGCCGCGGGGACCGCGACCGCGACCAGCAGGGCGAGCAGGGGGGAGGGGGTCAGATAGCTCGGGAACACGCTCACGTCGAACAGGTCCAGAGAGCCTGCCATATCCCGGGCGATCAGGAAGAAGACCGTGCCGAGGACCAGGCCCGCCACGGCGCCGGCGAGGGCCTCGCCCGCGGCGATCCGCCGGGTCATCCGGCTGTCCGAGCCGACCAGCCGCAGGGCCGCGAGTCGCCGGTCCCGGCGCTCACCGCCGAATCGCACGGCCGCGGCGATGAAGACACCGACGGGCATCAGCAGCACCAGGAACACGACGAGGGTGAGCAGGACCAGGACGGGGTCCGTCTTCTCCGGGATCGAGTGAGGGGCGCCGAACCGGTCGATGCGGACGACCAGGTAGCTCCCCTCCTTGACCACGAGGTCGTCGGCGCCGCGATAGAAGGCGAGTTCCTGGGAACCGATCAGTCCGGGTTCGGCGATGGCGCCGACGATCCGCTCCGGCAGCCGCTCCCGCAGCAACTTCCCCTCGCCGGACTCCAGCAGCCGCTTCAGCGCGGGGGAGACCACCATCTCGCCCACCCCCGGGAACTCCGAGACCCCCGGCGGCAGGGGCGCCTTGGGGCCCTCGGGCTGCAACTCCCGCCCACGCACCTCCTTGTCGTGGAAGGTCGTCCGGGCCTCGCCGACCACCAGCGTGTCGTCCGCTTTCCGCATCGGCGGGTTGTTGTACGTGAGGTCGGTGCGCGCCTCCTCCCGGTCGTGCCGGACGGCCAGCGCGTTGGGGACCGCGGTGGTGATCAGCAGCAGTGCCACGCCGAGCCCCACGCCGACGGCGGTGAGCAGCATCCGCGCCCACCCCTCCCGCCCGCCGGCGAAGGCGAACCTGGCTCCCATGCCCAGGTCGCGAGACCACTGGCGCGCTTTCATATGGCGCGCTCCATGTCCCTGGACTTCCCGTCGCGTACGACGATCTCGCGGTCGGAGTAGGCGGCGACCCGGGCCTCGTGCGTGACGAGCACGACGGCCGCGTTGGTGGAGCGGGCCGCTTCCGTCAGCAGCCCCATCACGCGCTCGCCGTTGAGCGAGTCGAGCGCGCCGGTCGGCTCGTCGGCGAACAGCACCCTGGGGTTGGTGACCAGCGCCCGGGCCACGGCCACCCGCTGCCCCTGACCGCCGGAGACCTCGCCGGGCCGCTTCTTGCGCAGGTCGTCGACCTCCAGCCGCTCCATCCAGCTGAGAGCGGCCCGCTCGGCCTCCTTGCGGGAGGTGCCGTTCAACCGCAGCGGCAGCGCCACGTTCTCCACACAGGTCAGCTCGGGCACCAGCTGACCGAACTGGAACACGAAGCCGAACTCGGACCGGCGCAGCGCACTGCGCTGGGCATCGCTCATGGTGGCCAGCTCACGCCCGTTGTACGTGATCGACCCGGAGTCCGGCGTCACGATCCCGGCGAGACAGTGCAGCAGCGTCGACTTCCCGGACCCGGAGGGGCCCATCACGGCGACGACCTCACCGGGGTGGATGGAGAACTCGGCGCCGTCGAGCGCGGTGGTCGGCCCGTACGCCTTGCACAGGTGCTCGGCGGCGAGCAGGGAACCGGGAGGGAGGCTCATGCGGACACCTCCTGACGCAGCTTGTCGAGACGCGCGGCCGTCAGCTCCAGCCAGCGCAGGTCCGCCTCCATGTGGAACAGCGCGTGGTCGCAGATGAGCTGGTCGGCGAGGTCTCCCTTGCGCTTGCGGTCGGTCAGGACCCGCATGCTGCGCAGATGCTCCGAGCGCTGGGTGTCGAGGATGTCGCCGGCGTTCCGCTCCGTGAGCAGCGCGAGGACGACCTTGGTGTAGAGGGTCGACTGGAGGTACGGCTCCGGCTTCTCCGGCGTCGCGAGCCACCGCTCGACGTCCGTGATGCCGGCCTCGGTGATCGCGTACCGCTTGCGCTCGGGCCCGCCGCCGGCCTCGATGCCGTCGACCTCGACGAGCCCGTTCTTCAGCAGCCGGGACATCGTCGAGTAGACCTGGCCGTAGTGCAGGGGCCGGTCGTGACCGAACTTCTCGTCGAAGGCCCGCTTCAGGTCGTAACCGTGACGCGGGCCGGACTCCAGGAGCCCCAGGAGAGTGTGACCAATGGACATGACGGGGACTGTATACGGGGTGTATACGCATGATGTATACACGGTGCGTCTAGATCATGGCCGGATGTGACGGGAGCGCAGGCCGGGCGCGGTTGTCACGGTTCTGCAACAGCGGGTTTTCACCCGCGGGGCCGGGCAGCGGTCCCCGGCCCCGCCGGCGCCTGAGGATGAGGCCGTTCAGGCCGGCGGGGGCCCGGGAGGGGAGCCCCCGGGCGGCCGCCCGCGCCGGGGCAACGGCCTGGTCTCCCGCGGCAACCGCCCCGCTTCGGCCAGCGCCTTCCGCAACAGGAACTCGATCTGCGCGTTGGCCGACCGCAGTTCGTCCCCGGCCCACCGCGCCAGCGCCTCGTACACCGCCGGGTCCAGCCGCAGCAGCACCTGCTTGCGCTGCTGCTGCGGCCGGCGCTGCGAACCCGGACCTTCGGGAGGCACCGTCACTGGTACAGGGACCCCGTGTTGAGGACCGGCTGCGCGGCGCGGTCTCCGCACAGCACCACCATCAGGTTGGAGACCATCGCCGCCTTCCGCTCGGAGTCCAGCTCCACGATGTCCCGTTCGGTGATCCGGGCGATCGCGGCCTCGACCATGCCCACCGCCCCGTCGACGATCTGCCGCCGGGCCGCGACGACCGCTCCGGCCTGCTGCCGCTGGAGCATCGCCGAGGCGATCTCGGGGGCGTACGCGAGGTGGGTGAAGCGCGACTCGATGATCTGCACCCCGGCCGCCTCCACGCGCGCGTGCAGTTCGACGGCGAGCTTCTCGGTGATCTCCTCGGCGTTGCCGCGCAGCGAGAGGCCGTCCTCCTCGTGGGCGTCGTAGGGGTACTCGATGGCGATGTGCCGCACCGCCGCCTCGGTCTGCGTGGAGACGAACTCGATGTAGTCGTCCACCTCGAAGACGGCCTGGGCGGTGTCCTCGACCCGCCACACCACGACCGCGGCGAGCTCGATGGGGTTGCCGTAGGCGTCGTTGACCTTCAGGACGGCGGTCTCGTGGTTGCGGACGCGCGTCGAGATCTTGGTGCGCGACGTGAGGGGGTTCACCCAGCGCAGGCCGTCCTGCCGGATCGTCCCCCGGTAGCGGCCGAAGAGCTGGACGACCCGGGCCTCGCCGGGCGCCACCATGTTCAGGCCGCACATGGCCAGGAACGCCGTGAGCCCGACCAGGATGCCGCCGATGATCAGGGCGGCCTTGGCTCCGCCCCCGTCGACCGACGTGGCGGCCGCGATCAGCCCGGCGCCGGCCAGCAGGCCGAGCAGCCCGAGCAGCAGGGCGAGCCCGCCGCCGATGCTGTGCGCGGTGAACTCCCGCACCCGGGGCGCCGGCATCTCGGGCACATCGGCCGTGGCCTGCGGTTGGTCTGTGGACATGGGTGATCCCCCGTTCCTCCCGGGAAGCCACTCCTGCATAGCTTCCATCTATCTAAGTGATATCACTTTTCCGCGTCCTGGCAACCCTGCGCGTGTCTCGAACGTCGGTTCCGTTGGGATGGGTGCTGATTGTCACGTCCGCAAAGGGCCGGATAGGCAGCCCTATCTCTTATCTCCCGGTGTTAGCTTTCTGAGCTGACCTGAGCGGCGAAGCTGTGTGACGCGTGAGCACACATGAACGAAGCGGAGCGGATCGGACCCATGGGACGAGCGGAAGAGAGACGCGCCCGACAGCGCGGTGGGCGCCGGGCGGCACCCAAGCGCCGCCGTTCGTCGGCCGCGGCCGGGAAGAGCGGCATACGCAGGCTCTTCACCTGGAAGAAGATCCTCGGCACCTTCTTCGGCCTGTGCCTGCTCGGCATGGGCGCCTTCATCGTGCTGTACATGATGATCGGCATCCCCGAGGGGAACGCCGACGCCAAGCGGCAGAGCAACATCTACAAGTACAGCGACGGCGCGATCATGGCCCGCGACGGCAAGGTCAACCGCGAGGTCGTCGATCTGTCCAGGGTCTCCAAGGGCGTGCGGCTCACCTTCGTCGCGGCAGAGAACAAGACCTTCTACAAGGACGCCGGCGTCGACCTCCGGGGCACCGCCCGCGGCCTGTTGAACACGCTCTCGGGCAAGGGCGCGCAGGGCGGTTCGACGATCACCCAGCAGTACGTCAAGAACTACTACCTGACGCAGGAACAGACCGTCACGCGCAAGCTGAAGGAACTGGTCATCTCGCTGAAGCTGGACCGGGAGAAGTCCAAGGACTACATCCTCGCCGGCTACATCAACACCAGCTACTACGGCCGCAACGCCTACGGCATCCAGGCCGCCGCCCAGGCCTACTACCGCACCGACGCCGAGAAGCTCACGGTCGCGCAGGGCGCCTACCTCGCCGCGCTGCTCCAGGCCCCGAGCGAGTACGACTGGGCGGTCGCCTCCCCGACGGGTAAGAAGTTGGTGAAGGCCCGCTGGAACTACGTCCTGAACAACATGGTCGAGGAGGGCTGGCTGAGTCAGTCCGAGCGTGACGCCATGAAGTTCCCGGCGCCGGAGGAGCCAAGGCCCGCCCCCGGCATGGAGGGCCAGAAGGGCTACCTGGTCAACGCGGCCAACGCGGCACTGGAGAAGCAGCTCGTCGCCGAGGGCAAGGCGGGCAGCACCAAGGAAGCCGAGGCGATGGTCAACGCCGGCGGCTGGACCGTCACGCTCAACATCGACAAGAAGAAGCAGGCGGCGCTGGAGAAGTCCGTCAAACAGCAGCTGACCAGCAAGCTCGACCCCAAGAAGCGCAAGGTCGACGGGGACGTCCAGCCCGGAGCCGCGTCCGTGGACCCGAAGACGGGCGCCGTGGTCGCGATGTACGGCGGCGTGAACTACTTCGAGCACTACACCAACAACGCCACCCGCTCCGACTACCAGCCCGCCTCCACGTTCAAGCCGGTCATCCTCGCCGCGGCCCTGGAAGAGCAGGCCAAGACGCAGGAGGGCAAGCCGATCACCGCGAACACGATCTACGACGGCACGAGCAAGCGCCAGGTCGTGGACAACGGCACCAAGGTCGGCTTCGCCCCCGAGAACGAGGACGACGGGAACTACGGGAAGATCACCGTCCAGACGGCGATGAACAAGTCCGTCAACTCCGTCTTCGCGCAGATGGGCGTCGACGTCGGCATGACCAACGTGGTCGACGTCGCCGGCAAACTCGGCATGGACACCAAGAACATGGAGGCCGTGCCCGCCCAGACCCTGGGCAGCATGGGCGCGAGCCCCCTGGAGATGGCAGGCGTCTACGCGACCCTCGCCAACCACGGCAAGAAGGTCACCCCGGCCATCGTGAAGTCGGCGGAGCACCTGAACCAGACGGTCACCATGCCCGACCCGGTCGGCGACCAGGCCATCAGCCGTGAGGCCGCCGACTCGGTGACCTCGGTGCTGACCGGCGTGGTCGACGACGGTACGGCCCAGAAGTCCGTGCGCGACAACCCCAGGCGCGACGGCCAGCAGGTCGCGGGCAAGACGGGTACGTCCGACAACAACAAGTCGGCCTGGTTCACCGGCTACACGCCGAACCTGGTCACCTCGGTGGGCCTGTTCGGCGAGGACGCCAAGACCCACGCGCAGGTCCCGATGTACAAGGCGGGCGGCGAGACCCGGGTCAACGGCGGTGATTTCCCGGCACAGATCTGGGCGGCGTACACCTTCGGCGTGATGGGCGACGTCACCAAGTTCGACCTGGAGACCCAGCAGGGCGCGGCCGTCCAGCCGACGTGGACGCCGACACCCACCCGGGAGCCGACCAAGGAGCCCACGCAGGAGCCGACGACCGAGGAGCCGTCGTCATCACCGCCGCCGACGACGGAGGAGCCGAGCAGCTCGCCGCCGCCGACCCCGACGACGACACCGCCCACCTTCACCCCGCCTACGGCCCCGGAGACGACACCGCCGGCCGACGGCGGCGGAGGTCCGTTCGACCCGATCAAGCCGGGAGACGAAGGCTAGGAGACGCCGAAGGGCGCCCGGCGAACGCCGGGCGCCCTTCGGCGTGCCGGGCGGAGTGAATTCACTAGATGTTCACCCGAATGTCACCATGACGGGCCCGGCCAACGGCACCGGCTTATGGTTGAGCGCATGTTTCAGTCCCGTTCCCGGTGTGCCGGCCGGCACGCACACGGAAGGTGCACGAGCGATGGACAATTCCCTTCGAGAACTCGGCGAACGCGACGTCGGTACGCGCGACTTCAACCCGAAGATCCCCCTGACTCGTCTCGATCGGGCTGCCGGGATTTCGGAAGCCGAGTCGGAGACGGAAACGGTTGACGGGCGCTGTGCTTCGCTGTACGACGCCATTCGAGACATGAGCGCGTATGGATCAAGAAGAGAAGAAGAAAAGCACAAGAACGACGGTGACGGTCTCTTGCGCAGTCCGTGAGGAGGTCGGTGCTACACAAGCCGGGCCGCACAAGGGCGGCTCGGTGAAAGCGGCCTCCAGTGGGTGGGGCTTTGATGGGCACGGAAAAGCGGACAGACTTCGAGTCGTACCCGGAGGAACCCAGCGGGCGCACCCTGGGCGACAAGTACTTCAAGGAGTTCACGAGTCTCGTGCACGTGAGTCTGAGGAGTTGGTGGTGGGGGGAGCCGCTGGGGGCGATCCTCGGCGGGGCGGGGGGAGCCTGGCTCGGTCATGACGACGACTTGCCGCTGCACGAGGTGCTGGGCGTAGCCGTCTCCATGGTGGGTGTCATCATCGGGGCCGTGTTCGCCATCCTGGCGATGATCACACGCGCCTGCGACAACACCTTTCTACGGAAGGCGAGAAAAGCGCGCATTCTGCCCATCACCAACTACCTGTGGCCGTTCTTCACCATTATCGCCATGGGAGTGCTGTCCACCATTTTCCTGCTGATCGTGGCCGGAGTTTCCGAGGACGCCCCGACGGTCTTGCGCATGATGGCCGGGTCGGCAGCGGGGTTCTGCATCCTGTGGACGCTGGCGAGCCTGCTTCCCGCTCTGGGAGCCCTCGTCGTTTTCACCCGTCTCATCGAGAAAACCTCTGGCATCAGTGAATGAGCGCAGTCGGAATGACGCCGGTGCGGGGACGCGCATCGCGTCCCCGCACCGGTTGGAGTGTGCCCCGCGTCATTCGTCGACGTTGAGCTCCAGGTGGACCTGCCGACCGTCCAGGGTGATGTAGCCGTCACCATAGGCGGAGCGGTAACGGCCGGTGCCGCCGATGATGGCGGTCTTGGCCGTCACACGCTTGCAGGGGTGGTACGTGATCATGTCGCTGAGTGTCAGCGTCCCCTTCTTCAGGCGCAGCACGCGCGTGCACTGGGCCGTCACCCGCTGCTGGTTGGTCTGGGGCTCGGTGTCGACACGGACCGCGCTGCACTCCGACTCACCGTCACCGGCGTACCGCAGCCGCTTCTTGTTCGTCTTTTTGTTCGACTTCTTGCCGGTCTTCTTGCCGGTCTTCTTGTCCTTCTTCTTGTCCGTCTTCCTCTCCGTGGTGTACAGCGCCACGTGGGTCGTCCAGCTGTCACCCTCCACGATGCGGGAGGGTGATGTGTCGAGCTTGTTGATGCCGGTCAGCTCGAGCCTCTCGATGTCGTTGTCCTTGTCCTTCCCCTCGGCGTGCGCCAGCGTCGGAAGAAGGGCCAGCGTCGCGGTGAGGGCGGTGACGACAACACCACGGACAGCCGTACTGATCACGGAACCTCCAGGCCGAACAGGGTGCCCCAGGCCTGCCGGAGCATGGGCGAGTCATTCCACGAAGTTCGTTCCTGCCGGGCAACGCGCCCCGCGTGGCCGGAGTACACGGCCCCGTCGTGCGGCGGAACGTCCGGCATGCCGCCGGGTGAGGCGCACCCGTCAGTCATCGACGTGAAGATCGAAGTGGACGCGGTCACCCTCCAGGGTGATGTAGCCCTCTCCTTCGGCGTCGTTGTAGATTCCCGTGCCGCCCGCGATGGCGGTCTTCGCCGTGATGGGCTTGTCGCCCTCGCGGGTGATCATGTCGTGGAGGGTGATCTCCCCGCCCTTCAGGCGGAGCACCCGCGTGCACTGGGCTGTCAGCCGCTTGTCGTCGGCTTCGACGGCGGTGCACCGCGAGCTGGCATCGCCGGCGAACTTCTTTTTGGGGGTGTACAGGGTCAGGTAGTCGACCCAGCTGTCGCCTGGATCGATGTGTCGCTCCTGAGTGTCGATCGCGGTGATGCCGGTGAACTTGATCCGCACGACGTCTTCGTCCCCGACATCCGCCGCGGCCGTCGCGGTCAGCGACAGGGTGACTGCGGCAGTCAGGGCGCCGACGGTCGCGGCGCGGCGGAAAGTGGCAGAGGGCATGCATCCTCCTGGGTGTGGCTGTGGGTGCTCGGCCTCAGGAGCACTGGCGAGTCATTCCAAGCGCCGGAATGCCGTTGCGCAACGCGCCTTGCGCGGCAGGCCGCAAATGCCACTCGAACAGGGGGACGGGTCATGCCCGCTGCCGGGCCATCCGTGGAACGCGGACGATCCGCTGGCCGGGCCCGTACCGCCGGACAGAGACCCGGGGCCCGGCCCTCTCGCACGCACCGGCCGGTGACGGGAGGCGGACGGGGTGTCCGGAGGCGATGGGCGTGCCGGGGCCGACAGGGACCGCCTCGCGGGCGGAGAGCCGGGCCGCCCCCTCCCGGCCACGCTGTTCAGCAGGTCGGCAGGCGTCCGCCATGGAGAGGGGCGGGCGCCTGCCGGAAGCCGGCGGCAAGTCCTGGCCGGCGGACTCGCCGCCCCGCCCGGGGGCGCCGACCGCGGGTTCGGTGGAGCGCCCTCCGCAGCTGACCCGACGGGTCAGCTGCGGTTGAGTTCGAACCAGACCACCTTGCCGGTGCTGAGCCGGGTCGCGCCCCAGCGCCTGGCCAGCCGGTTCACCAGGTACAGCCCGCGTCCGCCCTCGTCCGTGGCGCGCGCCTGCCGCAGGCGCGGCAACTGCGGGACGTCGTCGCCCACTTCGCACCGCAGGACATCCGTCCGCAGCAGCCGGAGCGTGACCGGCCGGGAGGCGTACCGCACGGCGTTCGTCACGACCTCGCTGACCAGCAGCTCGACCGAGTCGCTGAGTTCCTCCAGGCCCCAGCGCTGCAGCGCGCGCCGGGCCAGGCGGCGGGCCCGGCCGGGGGCGGCGTCCTCCGGCTCCAGGAACCAGTACGCCACATCGCTGGGCGCGATGCCGTCGAAGCGGGCGGCGAGCAGCGCGATGTCGTCGTCCCGGTCGCCCGGGCCGAGCATGTCGAGCACCTCGTCGCACAGCGCTTCCAGGGGCGGCGGATGGTCCGGCCCGGTGAGCTGCGCGACCGCGGCGAGCTTCTCCCGCAGCTGCTCGATGCCGGTCCACACATCGCGCAGGCGCGACTCGACCAGGCCGTCGGTGTAGAGCAGCAGGGTCGCACCGGCGGGCGCGTCCAGCTCCACGGCCTCGAAGTCCACGCCGCCGACGCCGATCGGGGCGCCGGCCGGCACGCGCAGCACCTCGGCGCGGCCGCCCAGGTGGAGCAGGACGGGCGGCGGGTGACCGGCGTTGGCGATGGTGATGCGGTGCGATACCGGGTCGTAGACCGCGTAGAGGCAGGTCGCCATGCGGTCCACGCCGAGGCGCTGGGCCTGTTCGTCGAGGTGGTGCAGGACCTCCTGCGGCGGCAGGTCGAGACCGGCGAGGGTCTGGGCGGTGGTGCGCAGCTGGCCCATGATGGCGGCCGAGGTCATGGAGTGGCCCATGACGTCGCCGACGACCAGGGCGACCCGGCTGCCGGGCAGCGGGATGGCGTCGTACCAGTCGCCGCCGACGCGCGCGGTCTCCGCGGCCGGCAGGTAACGCGAGGCGAGCCGCACGCCGGTGGGGCGGGGCAGCGTCTCGGGCAGCATCGTGCGCTGGAGCTCGTCCGCGATGTAGGCCTCGCGGCCGTACAGCACGGCCTTGTCGATGCCCAGCGCGCTGTGCGTGGCGAGCTGGGCGGCCACCAGCAGGTCGTCCGGCTCGAAGGCCATGCGCTCGGGACGGCGCAGGAACAGGGCGGCACCGATGACCCGGCGCCGGCCGCGCAGCGGGGCGAGGATCGCGCGCTGTCCGTCCGGTACGGCGAACTCGCCGCCGTCACCGAGCAGTTCGGGCAACGCGGCACGGGCCGCGGGAGCGTCGGTGAAAACCGGGCGCACGCCCCGCAGCACCTCGGCGAGCGCGCTGCCGGGCCGCACCTCGCACAGCTCGGCGCCGACCGTGTCCAGCTCGTTCGGCTCGGGCTGCGCGGCCGGCAGGAAGCCGTTCTCCGTGTCGCGTTCGGCCGGTATCCGGTCGGTGCGGCGCAGCCGCAGCACCAGCGGGCCGGTGGGCCGCTCGTCGCCGACGGGCAGCGGGTCGCGCAGATAGACCAGGATCGCGTCGGAGAACGTGGGCACGGTGGCCCGGCACAGCCCCATCACGATCTCGTCGAGATCGATGCCGCGGGCGATCCGCCGGGTGGCGGCACCCACGAAGCGCAGCCGGTCGCCGTCCCGCCGCATCGGCGTGGGCCGGCCGGGCGGCAGGCTCTGGCCGCTTCGGCGCTCCTGACCGTCGGGGCCGGGCGTCGGCGGGTCCTGTTCATCGGCCGGCTGGACCGGAATGCCCTCGGGGGCGGGCCGCGGCCGAGGAGTCTCGCGCTCGGCGGTCTGCTCGGTACCCGGCTGGGAATGCTCGGAGGCGGGGTCGCTCACGGTGTCCTTGCCCTTGCCGAACGGCGTGGAGGTGCCCTGCTCCGACGTGCCCGGCGTGGTGTGCGCCGTCGTGAGCGGAGCGGTGACGTCGCCGCCGCAGCGGCCCTGTACCGGTAAGGCGCCCGAGCCGGGCGCGTGCGCCGGTGTCGAGGTATGCACGAGCGCCCCGCGGGGGTCCGCGGGGTCGACGCCCGGCTGCGGGCGTTCGAAGGAGGTCGGCTGCTCCGTCACGCGTGTCGAATCCATCCGTCCGGGGCTGCGCGCCAGAGGCGCAGTTGGTCCCGCCGAAACTCCGATACCCGGAATACGTGCCCCAGGAACGGAATTTCCGCGTGGTCAGAGGTTGTCACTGTGCCACCGGCGGACCGTCTCCGGTCCTGGGGGCCTGTGGCGCAGGCCCTGCCGGTGTTGCCCTCGTACCCCTCGCTCACGTCCTGCCGCCCCTCGGTGACGATCGGTCAAGCCCAGCGCGTGCTCCGTCAGTTGCCGCCGCGCGCCCTTGCGGAGGACGATCCTACGTTTCTTGCCCGGGGGCGCATCAAGGGTCTCATGAGGACACATGCGCGGGCGTACGATCCCAGTCCTCCGGCAGCGACGGTACCGTCCAGGACGGATCCGGGCGCCAGTGCTGCCAGCCTTCCGAGAACGGCGGCCCCCAGGCGCGGATCACCTCCACGGCTGCGCGGCCGGCCGCCCGTACCTTTTCGGCCTGCTGGTCGTCCATCAGCCCGTCCCGCAGAGCCTGGGCGAACTCGTCCTCGTCGCGCCAGTGCCAAGTGCGGTCCGGGTGCACGGAGATGTCCAGGAAGTGGTCGACGGAGTCCACACCGCCCTCCCAACGGGCCAGCGGCTCCTCCAGGTTCACGTACCAGTTCTTGAACCGCCAGCCCGGCTCCCAGAACAGCCACACCGACCAGGGCTCGCCGGGCCGCGCCAGCTTCAGCACGCCCGTGCCGAACCAGCGGTCGCGCTGCACGGTCCGCGGCTTGGTGTAGCGGGACTCCAGCGGTTCCAGGTGCACGGGGGTGCCGTCGGCGAGTACGGGCCGCACGCACTCCGTGCCGGGCGCCAGCCACACGGCCAGCAGTTCCGCGTCGTCCCGTACGACGGTGACGGGACGCGCGATGTGGAAACGCGTGCCGCCGTTCTCCCGGTACCGCCACAGGATCTCGCTCCCGGGCTCCCAGAAGCCTGCAGCACCACCCGTTTCCACGCGTCTCACCGCTCCACCGTCTGCCATGCACAGATATTAGGTGCCATAGGCATACGACGCTGCGGCGCGTGTCACGGTTCACGCGCCGGGCGTACGTGGTCGGCGAACTGTCACGGGTGCGTCATCCGCAGGACATCCAGCGCCTCGTCGAGCTGCTCCAGGGTCAGGTCCCCGCGCTCCACGTACCCGCTGTCCAGCACGACCTGACGGATGGTCTTCCGCTCGGCCAGCGCCTTCTTGGCGACCTTGGCGGCCTCCTCGTAGCCGATGTACTTGTTGAGCGGCGTGACGACGGACGGGGAGGACTCGGCGTACTCCCGCGCCCGTTCGCGGTTGGCGGTGATGCCGTCGACGGTCCGGTCGGCGAGCAGCCGCGTGGCGTTGGCGAGCAGCCGGATCGACTCCAGCACGTTCTTCGCGATGACGGGCAGCATGACGTTGAGCTCGAAGTTCCCGGCGGCGCCCGCGGTGGCCACGGTGGCGTCATTGCCGACGACCTGGGCGGCGACCATCAGCACCGCCTCCGGAATGACCGGATTCACCTTGCCCGGCATGATCGAGGACCCGGGCTGGAGGTCGGGCAGGGCGATCTCGGCGAGGCCGGTGCGCGGCCCGGAGGACATCCACCGCAGGTCGTTGGCGATCTTCGTCAGTCCGACCGCGATGGTCCGCAGCTGCCCGCTGGTCTCGACGATGCCGTCCCGGGCGCCCTGCGCCTCGAAGTGGTCCCGGGCCTCGGTGAGGGGCAGCCCGGTCGTACGGGCGACCTCCTCGATGACGGCGGCGGAGAAACCGGGCGGGGTGTTGATGCCGGTGCCGACGGCCGTGCCGCCGAGGGGCAGTTCGGCGAGCCGGGGGAGGGACGCCTCCAGCCGCTCGATGCCGTACCGCACCTGGGCGGCGTACCCGCCGAACTCCTGCCCCAGCGTCACGGGCGTGGCGTCCATCAGGTGGGTCCGCCCCGACTTCACGACGTCGGAGAACTCCTCGGCCTTGCGCTCCAGCGAGGCGGCGAGGTGGTCCAGGGCGGGGACGAGGTCGCGGGTGACGGCGGCGGTGGCGGCGATGTGGATGGAGGAGGGGAAGACGTCGTTGGACGACTGCGACGCGTTGACGTGGTCGTTGGGATGCACGGCCCGCCCGAGCCGCTCGGTGGCCAGCGTGGCGATGACCTCATTGGTGTTCATGTTGGACGAGGTCCCGGACCCGGTCTGGAACACGTCGACCGGGAAGTGCGCGTCCCACCGCCCCTCGGCGACTTCGGCCGCCGCCTCCTGAATCGCCTCGGCGATGTCCTTGTCGAGCACACCGAGGCTCGCGTTCACCTTCGCCGCGGCGCCCTTGACGCGCGCCAGCGCCTCGATGTGGGCGCGCTCGATGTGCTGCCCGGAGATCGGGAAGTTCTCCACGGCCCGCTGTGTCTGCGCCCGCCACTTCGCGTCCGCCGGGACCCGTACCTCGCCCATGGAGTCGTGCTCGATGCGGTATTCGCTCATGCCCTGTACAGCGAACGGGACGCCGCGGATGTTCCGGGCGCTCGGCCACCCGGGGGCCGTCGTCGTACGACCCAGGTCGCATGGCGGCCGTGCAGCAGACGAAGGGGAGTGCGCGTCCTGACGCGACCGAATCTCCGCCTCGGGTGGCCAGCCGCCGAGGAAAAACTGGTATCCGGGGATAAATTGGCCGCCGCCATCGCATATTGCGAGCACATGATGTCGTTTTCCCCTGAGGAGCAGCTCGCCGATGCCATCAAGAACTACCGGACGCTCCATGGCATTCGTGGTGTTGCTGCCCTGTGCATCGTCGCCCTGCACTCCCCGCGGCTGTTCGGGCTGATGCCGGGATTCTTGGGTCTGGCTGTCGATCTTTTCTTCGTGCTGAGTGGCTTTGTGCTTGCTCATGCCTTTGAGGATCATTTCCGTCGGGGAATGACCCCGCTGATTTTCCTTCGTCAGCGCTGGGTGTGATTGTATCCGCTCTACGCCATGGGGTTCCTCTTGGGGATTGCGCATCAGGCGATGTGTATTCTGTACGATTCACCCACGGCGGTTTGGACTTGGAGTGAACTGCTCATCGCACTCCCGTTTGCCGGGTTCATACTGCCCGCGCCGCTGTCGCACGCCTTTCCCATCAACGGCCCGATGTGGTCGATCTTCTTCGAGCTCCTGGCGAATCTGGTGTGGGCGGTTTTCTGGCGCCCGCTTCAGTCCGTCAGAGTCCTTGCCGGCACGGTGGTGGTGTGCGGCGGGTTCTATTCATGGGCGTTGATCCACTGGGAATCCCCAGCGTTGGGCCTGACGTGGGCCACCTTCCCCGGAGGGCTCGCGCGGGTGGGCTACTCCTTCGCTGCCGGCCTGTTGATCTACCGCCTGCGGGACAAGGTGCGTACGCCCCGCATTCCGCCGTTGGTGTTGTTGGGTGTACTGCCGGTCATGGCGTTCTTCAGTCCCGGTCTGATCGGGCAGTTGCTGTCTGTACTGCTTGTGTTCCCGCTTGTCGTCCTGCTTGGCACGAGGAGCGAGCCACGAGCCGGCACCCGACGCGTCTACGAATCATTGGGCAAGGCGTCCTACTGCGTGTACGTGCTGCGTCGCCCGCTGGCAGCCCTTCTTTACGCAGTCGTCCTGCAATGCTCCGGTCAGCGGTTGGAATCCTTTGCCCCATGGGGCGGATCGTTTTCATGGCCATGCTGGTGGCAGGGGGCCTTGTCCTGACGGACAGGTTCGAGACGCCGGCACGACGGTGGCTGACGCGCCGCCTGATGGGAAAGGGCAGGGAACCACTGCCTGCTCTGGGCCGGGTCGTGCTGCCCCGAGGGCGTGCGGGAGAGGACCGTCCCACATCCGTGGAGACACAGGCTTCGCAACGCTCGTGTGAGGGATGAGCGGGACGTGCGGCGTTCTCGAGTTTGAGGCGGGGCGAAGAGCAGCCCCGGTCGTTTCGCATCGCCGTCCGCCCGGAGCGCGGTCCCACGGGGGCCTGTCAGGGCCGCTTCTGGTCCGTGGGTGCCGAGGTGCCGAGGTGCCGAGGCGCCGGGGAGCACGACAGAGCCCCCGGCGATTCGCCAGGGGCTCTCCACGGGTGTCGCTGCCGGGTCAGCTCAGGCCCGGACCCCGCACCGGGATGCTCGTGAACGTGGGCGCCGGCGCCGGATCCTGGAAGAAGTCGTTGCCCTTGTCGTCGACGACGATGAACGCCGGGAAGTCCTCGACCTCGATCTTCCAGACGGCCTCCATGCCGAGTTCCTCGTACTCGACGACCTCGACCTTCTTGATGCAGTCCTGGGCGAGACGGGCCGCCGGGCCGCCGATGGAGCCCAGGTAGAAGCCGCCGTGCGACGCGCACGCGTCCGTGACCTGCTTGCTGCGGTTGCCCTTGGCCAGCATCACCTTGGACCCGCCCGCCGCCTGGAACTGCTCGACGTAGGAGTCCATGCGGCCGGCCGTCGTCGGACCGAAGGAGCCGGACGCGTACCCCTCGGGCGTCTTCGCCGGGCCCGCGTAGTACACCGGATGGTCCTTCAGGTACTGCGGCATCTCCTCGCCCGCGTCCAGCCGCTCCTTGATCTTGGCGTGCGCGATGTCACGGGCGACGACCAGCGGACCGGTGAGGGAGAGCCGGGTCTTCACCGGGTACTTGGTGAGCTCGGCCAGGATCGTCTCCATCGGCTGGTTCAGGTCGATCTTGACGACGTCGCCCTCCGTCTCCAGCTGCTCGTCCGTCGTCTCCGGCAGGAACCGCGCCGGGTCCGTCTCCAGCTGCTCCAGGAAGACACCCTCGGCTGTGATCTTCGCGACGGCCTGGCGGTCGGCGGAGCAGGACACGGCGATGGCGACCGGGCAGGACGCCCCGTGCCGCGGCAGCCGCACCACGCGCACGTCGTGGCAGAAGTACTTCCCGCCGAACTGCGCCCCGATCCCGATCTTCTGCGTCAGCTCGAAGACCTTCTGCTCCAGCTCTTCGTCCCGGAAGCCGTGCCCGAGCGCCGACCCCTCCGCCGGAATCTCGTCCAGGTAGTGCGCGGAGGCGTACTTCGCGGTCTTCAGCGCGTACTCGGCGCTCGTACCGCCGACCACGATCGCCAGGTGGTACGGCGGGCAGGCCGCCGTACCCAGCGAACGGATCTTCTCCTCCAGGAACTTCATCATGGAGGCCTCGTTCAGGACGGCCTTCGTCTCCTGGTAGAGGAACGACTTGTTGGCGGAGCCGCCGCCCTTCGCCATGAACAGGAACTTGTAGGCGCCGCCGTCGGTCGCGTACAGCTCGATCTGCGCGGGAAGGTTGGAGCCGGTGTTCTTCTCCTCCCACATGGTGAGCGGAGCCATCTGCGAGTAGCGCAGGTTGAGGTTCTGGTACGCGTCGAAGATGCCGCGGGAGAGGGCCTCCTCGTCGCGGCCTTCCGTCAGGACGTTCTGCCCGCGCTTGCCCATCACGATCGCCGTGCCCGTGTCCTGGCACATCGGGAGCACGCCCGCCGCCGCGATGTTCGCGTTCTTCAGCAGGTCCAGTGCCACGAACTTGTCGTTGCCGGACGCCTCGGGGTCGTCGATGATGCGGCGCAGCTGCGCGAGGTGGGCCGGGCGCAGGTAGTGCTGGATGTCGTGGACGGCCTCCTCGGCGAGCTTGCGCAGCGCCTCCGGCTCCACCTTGAGGAAGGTCCGCCCGTCCGGCCCCTCGACCGTGGAGACGCCCTCGGAGGTCACCAGCCGGTACGGCGTGGTGTCCTCTCCCTGGGGGAGTAGATCGGTGTACGCGAACTCAGGCATCTCAGCCCATTCCTCACTCGACAGACGGCGGCCCGCCTCCTTTGGCGAGCGCCAACCAGCGTAGAACCTGCCTCCGACAGCGAGCCTGTGAGGTAAGGCTCAGTTCGTCACACTCGGCCGCGAGACAGGAGGAGTCCGCGGGGGGTGTCGCGATCTATCGTGTTTCGGTACGCTGCTGCCGTGGACCTTCAGAAGCAGACCGCGCCCGCCGTCTCCGAGCTCCGCGCCTCCGACGCCGAGCGCGACCGCATCGCCGACATCCTGCACGACGCCCTCGCCGAGGGCCGTCTCACCACGGACGAGCACGCCGAGCGCGTCGAAGGGGTGCTGCGCGCCAAGACGGTCGGCGAACTGGACGTCTTCATACGGGATCTGCCCGCTGCCCACCGCCAGGGCCTCGGCTCCTCATCGGCCCCGGCCCCGGCCCCGTATCACCCCACCGCGGGTGCCATCCCGATCGACCCGGACGACAACGTGGTCGCGATCTTCAGCAGTGCCGTCCGCAAGGGCCGTTGGCGCACGGGTCGCCGTATCCACGCGTACGCGATCTTCGGCAGCGTCGAGATAGACCTCAGTGAGGCGCTCTTCGACCATCAGCAGGTCATGATCAAGTCGTTCTCGGTCTTCGGCAGCGTCGAGATCCGCGTCCCGGAGAACGTGTCGCTGCGCGGCATGGGTGGCGGCGTGCTCGGCAGCTTCGAGGTGGACACGCTCGACTCGGGCGAACCGGAGGCCCCGATCGTCTACGTCGACGGCTGGGCCGTCCTGGGCAGCGTCGAGGCGCGGCCCCGGCGAGGCAAGGTCGTCGCGGACATCCTCGACCGGGTGCAGCGCAAGGTCGACAAGAGTTTGCGCAAACACCTGAACCATTGACAGTCGCGAATTCTCCGGGATCCGGAGCAAATCGGTCCACCGGTGACGCCGCTCCACGGAACCCGGGAACGGGGGCGAAACCAGCGCTTCGGAACTCAGTGCATAGGCGCGCGCACAGCGGGTAGGCCTTGCTGCATCGTCTCTCGCTCGCGAAGCCGTCGTCAGGAGTAGACCGTGCTGCAACCGCCGCATTCGTCCCTGGTAGCTGCCGTTCCGGCCCCGCGGGTGCCAGCGCGAGACAGGGACCAAGACGCCCCGTGGCACACCGAGGCGGTGTGCCGGCGTGACGAGGCGGGCCTGTTCTTCGCCCCCTCCAAGGAGCCCACGGCCGCCCGGCTCTCCCGGGAGGAGGCGGCGAAGCGGGTCTGCGCCCGCTGCCCGGTGATGGTCGAATGCCGCGAACACGCCCTCCTCCAGCCCGAGCCCTACGGCGTCTGGGGCGGCCTCACCGCCGCCGAACGCCGCGTGGTCCTGGCCCGACGCCGCCGCCGCGACCTGGAGCTGAAGAAGGCGGCCCGCTCGGCGAGCACGATAGCCGCGGCAGGCTGACCGGCACGCACGACGAAAAGGGCGCCCCCACCGCACCGGGGACGCCCTTTCTCTTTTCAGCAGACCTTCTTCAGCAGACCTTCGGGGGAGGTCCCTTGAGGGACGTGGGGAACTGCGCGATCAACCACAACCGGCCCGCACGCGCCGGCGATGCGCAGTCCCCATCCTCAGGGGGCGCTACTTCCCTTTGTCGAAGTCGATCGCGCTGTAGGCCCGCAGCTTGCTCAGCCGGTGCTCGGAATCGATCCTCCGCACCGTCCCCGACCGCGACCGCATCACGATCGAGTCGGTCGTAGCCGTCTCGGCCCGGTACCGAACCCCCCGCAGCAGCTCCCCGTCGGTGATCCCGGTCGCCACGAAGAACACGTTCTCCCCGGTGACCAGGTCCTCGGTCGTCAGCACCCGGTCGAGATCATGCCCCGCGTCGATCGCCCGCTGCCGCTCCTCGTCGTCCTTGGGCCACAGCTTGCCCTGGATCGTGCCGCCCAGACACTTCACCGCGCAGGCCGAGATGATGCCCTCCGGCGTACCGCCGATGCCGAGCAGCAGATCGACGCCCGTGCCCTCGCGCAGCGCCAGGATCGAGCCGGCCACATCGCCGTCGGAGATCAGCTTGATCCGCGCACCGGAGTCCCGGATCTCCTTGATGATGCCCTCGTGCCGCGGTCGGTCCAGGATCACCACCGTCACGTCCTCGGGCGTGGACCGCTTCGCCTTGGCGACCCGGCGGATGTTCACCGACACCGGTGCGTCGATGTCGACGAAGTCGGCCGCCTCGGGCCCGGTGACGAGCTTGTCCATGTAGAAGACGGCGGACGGGTCGAACATGGACCCGCGCTCGGCGGCGGCCAGCACCGCGATCGCGTTCGTCATGCCCTTCGCGGTCAGCGTGGTGCCGTCGATCGGGTCGACGGCGATGTCGCACTCGGGCCCCGTCCCGTCGCCCACGCGCTCCCCGTTGAACAGCATGGGGGCTTCGTCCTTCTCGCCCTCGCCGATGACGACGACGCCGTTCATCGAGACGGTGGAGACGAGGGTCCGCATGGCACGCACCGCGGCTCCGTCGGCGCCGTTCTTGTCACCCCGCCCGACCCAACGGCCCGCGGCCATCGCCGCTGCCTCGGTCACCCGGACCAGCTCCAGGGCGAGGTTGCGGTCGGGGGCCTCGGAGGGCACATCGAGTTCGGACGGCAAGTGATGATGCTCGGTCATCGGAGCGCACCTTTCTGTACGACGACGGCCGGATGAGGGTGTTGTCGCCCGACTCTATCGCCGAGACCGCAAAATGAGCAGGGGCCCCCACGGATGAGCGCACCGGAGACCTGCGACGATAGGGGGCGTGGCAGGCACGAACGGCAAGCAGAAGACGGCGCGGGACATGATCCTCTCCATGGGGGTCATCATCCTCGTGGCAGGCGTCATCTACCTCTTCATCCCGCACGACGACAGCCCGCGCGACCTCAAGCGCGTCGACTACCGGGTCGAGCTGCTCACGGCACGCCGCGCCGCGTCGTACCCCATCGCCGCGCCGCAGGGCCTGCCCGACACATGGAAGGCCACGTCCGTCCGTTTCCAGGGCGACGAGTTCGACGCCTGGCACCTCGGTTTCCACGACCCCGAGGGGGAGTACGTGGCCGTCGAGCAGTCCACTCAGCGGCGCCCCGTCTTCGTCGACGAGGCGACCCAGGGTGCGCGGGAGACCGGGAAGACCGAGAAGATCGACGACCGGACCTGGACCCGCTACGAGGGCGGCCGGTACGACGCGCTGGTCCTCGAGGGCACCAAGGGCTCGACGACGGTCGTGACGGGCACCGCGTCGTTCGCGCAGCTGACGAAGATGGCGGACGCGCTGAAGACGGAGTGAGACTCCGTACAGGCTGAAGACGGAGTGAGGCTCCGTACGCATGGAGAAGGCCCCCGGCGTGTACCGGGGGCCTTTCTCGTGTCCGTCGGTCAGACGGTCGTGACGACCTGGTCGAACTCCAGGCGCGGGGAGCGCGGGTACCAGGCGTCCGGGCCCGGACGGCCGATGTTGACGACCATCAGCGGGGTGTGGTCGTCGTCCAGGAACTCCTTGCGCACGCCCTCGAAGTCGAAGCCGGTCATCGGGCCGGCGGCGAGACCGGCGGCGCGGACGCCGACGATGAAGTACGCGGCCTGGAGGGCGGCGTTCAGCGTGGCGGCGTTCTCGCGCACCGGGCGCTCGGCGAAGAAGAGGTCCTTCACCTGCGGCATGGCCGGGAACAGGTGCGGCAGCTCCTCGTGGAACTCGTTGTCCGCGGAGAGGATCGCGACCAGCGGGGCGGCGGCCGTCTTGGGCTGGTTGCCCTCGGCCATGTGCCGCACCAGGCGCTCGCGGGCCTCGGGGGTGCGGACCAGGGTGATGCGCAGCGGGGTCTGGTTGAAGGCGGTCGGACCGTACTTGACCAGGTCGTAGATCGCCTGCACCTGCTCGTCGGTCACCGGCTCGTCGGTGAAGGTGTTGGCGGAGCGGGCCTCGCGGAACAGCAGGTCCTGCGCGGCGGGGTCAAGGACGAGAGACATGGAGGAACCTTCTCGAGCGGGTACGTCTGATGTCTCCGACCGTACGCGAGCAAAGTTCAACGTTCAATCAAATCCGGGGTGTCGTGTCTCACCTCACAGTGGACCGCCCGCTACTCCGCGTCCGCTTCGTCCGCGGTCTCCTCCGCCAGCGCCGCGTCCAGCCGCGCCCGCGCCCCGTCCAGCCAGCGCCGGCACACCTTGGCCAGCTCCTCGCCGCGCTCCCAGAGCGCCAGGGACTCCTCCAGCGTCGTACCGCCCGCCTCCAGGCGGCGGACGACCTCGATCAGCTCGTCCCGCGCCTGCTCGTACCCGAGCGCCTCGGTCGTGCCCGGTGTCTCATCAACCTCGCTGGTCATCCACCCACCCTATGTGTCGACTCGTACGGAGAACTCACCTTCGGAGACCCGCGCGCGCAGGGCCTCGCCGGCCGTCACCTCGCCGGGGTCGCGGACGGCGTGCCCGTCCGCCTTCTGGAGCACGGCGTACCCGCGCTTCAGGGTCGCGGCGGGTGAGAGGGCCACCACGCGCGCGTGCGTGTGCGTCAGCTCCGAGTCGGCGCGGTCCAGCTGGTGCCGCAGACAGCGCCGGCTCCGGTCGAGCAGGTCCGCCACATGGTCGGCGCGCTCGTCGATCATCCGGTGCGGATCCTCTATCGACGGCCGCGCCAGGGCGTGGGCCAGCCCGCGCTCCTCCCGCTCCACCAGCGCCGCCACGCACCGCCGCGCCCGGTCCCGCAGCAGCCGCACGCGCTCGTACTCCTCACCGACGTCCGGCACGACCTTCTTCGCGGCGTCGGTCGGGGTGGAGGCGCGCAGGTCGGCGACGTGGTCGAGGAGCGGGTTGTCGGGCTCGTGCCCGATCGCTGACACCACGGGCGTACGGCACTCGGCCACCGTCCGGATCAGCTGCTCGTCGGAGAACGGCAGCAGGTCCTCCACGCTGCCGCCACCGCGCGCGACGATGATCACGTCCACGTCCCCGATCGCGTCCAGCTCCTTCACGGCCTGCACGACCTGCGGCACGGCGTGCACGCCCTGCACGGCGACGTTGCGCACCTCGAAACGCACCGCGGGCCAGCGGTGCCGGGCGTTCTCCAGCACGTCCCGCTCGGCGGCCGAGGCCCGCCCGCACACCAGCCCGACGAGCTGCGGCAGGAAGGGCAGCGGCTTCTTGCGCTCCGGCGCGAACAGGCCCTCGCGCGTGAGGGCCTTCTTCAACTGCTCCAGCCGCGCGAGCAGTTCACCGACCCCGACGGGCCTTATCTCGGCGGCCCGCAGCGACAGCTGCCCCCGCGGGGCGTACCACTCCGGCTTCGCCAGGACGACGACCCGGGCGCCCTCGCTCACCACGTCCGCGACGGCGTCGAACACCTGCCGGTAGCAGGTGACGCTGACGGAGACGTCGTACGAGGGATCCCGCAGCGTCAGGAACACCACACCGGCACCCGGCCGCCGCGACAACTGCGTGATCTGCCCTTCGACCCACACCGCCCCGAGCCGGTCGATCCACCCCCCGATGAGCCGCGACACCTCACCGACGGGGAGCGGGGATTCCGGAGACGTGTTCACAGCCATGCCCGCGAGAGTAGTGGCCACCGCCGACAACGCGGCCCACCCGCCCGGCGCCGCCGTCTCCCGGTTGCCTGGCCCGGCCCGGGCGCCGGTCCTGCACCCGGCCCCGTGCTCCGCCTCCGCGCCCGTCACTCACATCGCGCCCTGTCAGTCTTCCCGGGGACTCCACACGGACGCGATCTTCGACCCGCCGAACGCGGCCTTACGATGGGACGCATGTCTGCTTCGCCTGGCCGCCGTGTCCTGCTCGCCGCCCCCCGTGGCTACTGCGCGGGTGTGGACCGCGCCGTGATCGCCGTCGAGAAAGCGCTGGAGCAGTACGGCGCTCCGGTCTACGTCCGGCACGAGATCGTCCACAACAAGTACGTCGTGCAGACCCTGGAGAAGAAGGGCGCGATCTTCGTCGAGCAGACGGAGGAGGTGCCCCCGGGGAACATCGTCATGTTCTCGGCGCACGGCGTGGCCCCCGTCGTCCACGAGGAGGCCGAGCGCGGCCGCCTCGCCACCATCGACGCCACCTGCCCGCTGGTCACCAAGGTCCACAAGGAAGCCGTCCGCTTCGCCGGTGAGGACTACGACATCCTCCTGATCGGCCACGAAGGTCACGAGGAGGTCATCGGCACCTCCGGCGAGGCCCCCGACCACATCCAGCTCGTCGACGGGCCGAGCGATGTGCAGAAGGTCGAGGTCCGCGACCCGTCCAAGGTCGTCTGGCTCTCCCAGACCACGCTGTCCGTCGACGAGACCATGGAGACCGTCGACGCCCTCAAGGAGAAGTTCCCGCAGCTCATCTCCCCGCCCAGCGACGACATCTGCTACGCCACGCAGAACCGCCAGCTGGCCGTGAAGCAGATGGGCGCCGAGTCGGACCTGGTCATCGTGGTCGGCTCCCGCAACTCCTCCAACTCCAAGCGGCTCGTGGAGGTCGCCAAGATCGCGGGCGCGCGTGAGGCGTACCTCGTGGACTTCGCCGACGAGATCGACGAGGCCTGGCTGGAGGGTGTCTCCACGGTCGGCGTCACCTCGGGCGCCTCCGTCCCGGAGGTCCTGGTCGAACAGGTCCTGGAGTGGCTCTCCCAGCGCGGCTTCGAGGACGTCGAGATCGTCAAGGCGGCCGAGGAGTCCATCACCTTCTCCCTGCCCAAGGAGCTGCGCCGCGACCTGCGCGAGGAGGCGACGGCGCTGGTCGCCGAGCGCCGAGGCGCCGGAACCGGTGAGGATTCCGGGGAGTGATCGGGGAGCCGCTGGGCGGGGATCGCCGTCCGGCCGGTGACTGTCAGTCCCTCGTCGTAACGTAGGGCCATGCAGATCTTCGGTGTGGACATCGGCGGTTCCGGGATCAAGGGTGCCCCGGTGGACCTGGACAAGGGCGACCTGGCGCAGGAGCGCCACAAGGTCCTCACCCCGCACCCCGCCACGCCCGACGGGGTGGCCGACGGAGTCAAGCAGGTCGTCGACCACTTCGGCTGGACAGGCCCGGTCGGGGTCACGTTCCCGGGCGTGGTCACCGACGGAGCCACGATCCGGACGGCGGCCAACGTCGACGACGACTGGATCGACACCGACGCGCGCGTGCTGCTCGGCGAGCGGCTGGGCGGACTGCCGGTGACGGTGGTGAACGACGCGGACGCGGCGGGCGTCGCCGAGATGAACTTCGGCGCCGGCCGCGGCCGCCGGGGAACGGTGATCGTGCTCACGTTCGGCACGGGCATCGGCAGCGCGGTCTTCGTCGACGGCACCCTGGTCCCCAACACCGAGCTGGGCCACCTGGAGCTCGACGGGCACGACGCGGAGAAGCGGGCCTCCAGCAAGGCCCGGGAGGACCACGACATGACGTGGGAGCACTGGGCGGTGCACCGCGTGCGCAATTACCTCGCCCACGTGGAGATGCTGTTCTCGCCGGAGCTGTTCATCATCGGCGGCGGCGTCAGCCGCAAGTCACACAAGTTCCTGCCGCACATCGAGGGCATCACGGCGGAGATCGTCCCGGCGCAGTTGCAGAACAACGCGGGGATCGTGGGGGCGGCGATGCGGGCGGCGGGACACTAGGGCGGACGGGCCGCGGCTGTCACACGGACGGACGCGCCCCGGCTGTCACACCGGCTGGCGCGCCCCGGCCGCCGCCCGTCGCCGGTGCACCAGCCGGATCCGCCGGGCGATCACGATCAGCCCGGCGATGAGCGTGCCGCCGTACAGCCAGCCGGCCTGCGTGGCGAGCGCCGTCACCAGCCCCATCAGCTTGCCGCCGGTCCCACCGTCGCCGTCCGCCACCGGCACCAGCCCCACGGCGAACGCGATCGGCACGACGACGGGCGCGGTCATGAGATCCCCGCGGCGCACCCAGACGGCGGTCAGCACGCACACCGGCAGGAACAGCACCCCGTACGCCGTCAGCGACGCCCCGAACAGCACCGCGCAGAGCCCGCCGAGCAGGAACATCACCAGCGCGCAGAACAACCCGCTGCCAAGCCCGGTCAGCCGGGGGTTCGGCATCCCCGCCGCGGTGGGTGCCGGCGCGGGGGCGGGTCGCCGTACCGCCGCAGGACGGCGCTGCGGTCCCGGCTGCCGGACCGCTCGCACCGCCCCGCCGTCCACTCCTCGTGCCGCCTGCGGTGGCAGGGGCGATCTCGACCGGTCACGTCGCGGTCCGTACTGGGCAGGTCGCGTCCTGTATTGCTCCACTGCACCAACTTAGGTCGTTCTATATGCCGAATAGGCCTTCAGACACGCCGTGAGTCGAGGCTTGGCCAAGCGTTCGATACGCCGCCGGGACGGTTCCGGGCACGCCGTAGACTGGTGGATCGGCCGGTCTCCCGGCCCCCTGGCCCTCTCCACTCACGGGAAGTCGCAACGTGTCGCTCACGATCGGAATCGTCGGTCTGCCGAATGTCGGCAAGTCGACCCTGTTCAACGCCCTGACCAAGAACGACGTGCTGGCGGCCAACTACCCGTTCGCCACCATCGAGCCGAACGTGGGCGTCGTCGGCGTCCCCGACCCGCGGCTCGGCAAGCTGGCCGAGATCTTCAAGTCGGAGCGGATCCTCCCGGCCACGGTCGACTTCGTCGACATCGCGGGCATCGTGCGCGGCGCGTCCGAGGGCGAGGGCCTGGGCAACAAGTTCCTCGCGAACATCCGCGAGTCCGACGCGATCTGCCAGGTCATCCGTGCCTTCAAGGACGAGAACGTCGTGCACGTCGACGGCAAGGTCTCGCCCAAGGACGACATCGAGACGATCAACACCGAGCTGATCCTCGCCGACCTCCAGACCATCGAGAAGGTCCTGCCGCGTCTCCAGAAGGAGTCGCGGATCAAGAAGGACATCCAGCCCAAGGTCAAGGCGGTCGAGGAGGCCAAGGAGATCCTGGAGAAGGGCGACACGCTCTTCGCGCACGGCATCGTCCAGGGCAGCGAGCGCAACGAGCTCCTCCACGACCTGCACCTGCTCACGACCAAGCCCTTCCTCTACGTCTTCAACGTCGACGAGGACGAGCTGGTCGACGAGGACTTCAAGAACGAGCAGCGCGCTCTGGTCGCCCCCGCCGAGGCGATCTTCCTCAACGCCAAGCTGGAGGCGGACCTCGCCGAGCTCGACGAGGACGAGGCCCTCGAACTCCTCCAGTCCGTCGGCCAGGAGGAGCCCGGCCTCGCCACCCTCGCCCACGTCGGCTTCCGCACCCTCGGCCTCCAGACCTACCTCACGGCCGGCCCCAAGGAATCCCGCGCCTGGACCATCAAGAAGGGCGCCACGGCCCCCGAGGCCGCCGGCGTCATCCACACCGACTTCCAGAAGGGCTTCATCAAGGCGGAGGTCATCTCCTTCGACGACCTGGTGGAGACGGGTTCGGTGGCGGAGGCCCGCGCGAAGGGCAAGGCGCGCATGGAGGGCAAGGACTATGTGATGCAGGACGGGGATGTCGTGGAGTTCCGCTTCAACGTATGAACTCCACCACGTCGCTGACCTGAGGAAATGAGAATTCGACACCGTGAGTGCGGCGAGCGATAGCTGGTTGGCTCAGTCCGGGACCGACCATTGCACGTTGTCCTCCGTGACGGGCTCGACAGCGGTCCGTCACGGAGGACAGCTCGGCGCTGCGGTCACCGGTCAGGCCGGTCGGGCAGTGCATGCGAGAGGGGCGCGGACGGGTGCGAGGCGAGCGGGGCCGCCTGTGATCCAGCCGCGATCCTTGATACTGCAGTAGCCGGCAGGGTGGCGCTGTGCAAGGTGGCTTTCTTGCGCGCGCTTCGGGATCGCGGCACCCGGCGTCGACGCTTCGAACAGTAGCCCGCAGTGACGCAGCCGTAGAGGGCGTTCGTACGGAGAGGATCGTGGGGAATGGGCGTGGTGGAGAGCTGGTCCCGTGTGATGAGTCTTCTTCAGGAGCACGCCCCGGCCGATCATGCGGATCTGCCCGGGCCGGCCACGGAACAGATGCTCGCGGCCGCCGAGGAACGGATGGGCATCCCGCTTCCTCGGGAACTGCGGACGTGGTTGTTGCAGAACAATCTGGATCTTCCTGAGGAAGACGTGGACGACGATGTGGCATGTTGCGGTTTCGCCGGGTTTCCGGACGAGGGAATTTTCTTTCTGGGCATCCGGGCGATAGAGAAGCTCTACGCGAACCACTCCATGCCCGGTGGGGTCAACCCTCCGGATCAGCCGAACAATCCGTTCTGGCGCAATGAGTGGATCCCGTTCCTGTCGGACCAGGACGGCTGGACAGGAAAGTTCATCGACGTGCGGGACGGCCGTATCGGCAGGTGGTTCGTGGGTGAGAACACGACCACGGGCGAGTACGCATCACTGGCTCACTTTTTCGACTCCGTGGCGGAAATGCTCACGAAAATCGCCGATGGAAGCCATCCGACCTGCTCGGTCGCCGAAGGGCGACTCGTCTGGTCGTGAAACCAAAGTGCCCCCCGGTTGTTCCGGGGGGCACTTCTCATTGCCCGGTTACGGTGTGGGCGCGGTGAATCCGCCTAGGTCGAGCCAGTAGTCGTCGTCCTCCATCAAGCGTTGTCCCTTGATGAAGTCGCCGAACGGCCGCATCGACTGGGTGTTCTGCCAGTTCGACATCGAGGACCGGCCGCAGGGCTCCTTCCAGGTCGGTGCCGGGGCATCAGGACGCAGGTGCAGCGTCATGGTGTCGTCGGCGTTGCGCCTGACATAGGTCTGCACGCATTCCTTGCCGCTGTACGTGACAGGGTTGGGGCCTGCGGAGTTTCCGGCGCTCTGGAAGGAGTTGGCGAAGGCGAACTCGTCACAGCTCTTCGAGTCGGTACGTGTTGCCCCTGCCTCCAGGGTCCACATGTCACTGAACAGACCGGTGTCTTTGTAGGTCTTCCACTGCCTGCTGCAGATGAGCTGCCGGTTGCGGTCCGACTGAATCTTTCCGGAGCCGTCGACGGACATCTTGTTGCCCAGGTAGGTGAGCGGCTTGCCACCGTTGCGGTTGCCCCAGTCGATGTTGGTCTTGCGCCACATCATGTCGATGTGTGCGGCGGCCCCCGGGAACTTCTTGGAGTTCATGACGTACGTCGGGTCGTAGCCTGAGAACACGCAGCCGGTGCCGGCATTGGGGACTTCGCTGTCGCAGCGGATGTCCAGCTTGGCCTTCTCGACTTCGAGCGGATTCGCGATCGGAGTGGTGTTGGCTATGCCGCTGAAGTACCAGTACGGGGTGATCGTGTTCTTGGTCGCGCCACTGGGCGTCCACTTGAACCGCGTGGTGATGGTCCGCTGGATCGTGTCGCCCTTCTTGAAGATCTTCGACCCGTCCCAGTTGACACTGGTGATGTTGCAGTACCCGCGGCACTTGGCCTGGTAGTCCAGGTTGACCGTGTTCATCACACCGCTCATCGACTTCAGCCGGATCGTGGTGACCTGGGAGAACTCGTCACTCACCGGGTCGAGGTAGATCGTGTTGTAGTAGTCGAAGGAAGCGTTTCCGTCCGGTGTGCCGTTTGCGTAGTGATTCACCCAGAGCTCGTCGTGGAGACAGCTGTTGGTGCGCTTGCGGGTGATGGAAAGGGACACCGTCGAGCACGACGCGGTGCTCATGGTCGTCGCCATCGGCGCCGCCGTGGCGGTGTCGGCCGAGAACCCGCTGACTTGGGGGAAGAGGCTGTCGGAGATGTCCTCGCCGGGCTCGACCGGGGCCGGGTCCGGTGCGGTCGGGTCGGCCGTCATGCTGCCGGTCATCTTCAGGCCGTTGTACGTGCCGGGGACGAACGCCAGCGCGTCGAAGGCGATGTCCGCGCTTCCGCTGCCGCCGTTGAAGTTGTCGAGCCGCACCTCGGGAATCTGGTCACCGAAGTCGTAGGCGCCCAGGTCCACCCACTTGTTGGACTCGTTCGCCGTCTGCGAGACGGCCACTTCCTCTTCCCCGGCAGGGGTCTGGATCCGGTAGACGGCGTTGGAGGTCTGCGCCCCGTGGTCGGGGATATGCGCGAGGACCTTCGCCTGGCGTGTGGTGTTGGTCAGCGGAGATTTCAGCTTCCACGAGCCGGTGACCTTCATCCGGTCGGCGTTGCCCGGGTAGGACTCCGGCGAGCGGGTGTGCGTGAACCAGAAGTGGTTGCCGTAGCCCGCGCCGATCTGGTGCGTGTCGATCTTCCCCGGATACGTGGTGACGGTGGTCGGGTTCTCCGTCCCGTCGTTGGTGAGATCCATCTGGGTGTCCCACGGAACGAACGTAAAGCTGAACGTGCCGCTGGAATTCACCGCCCCGCATCCGCGGTTGGTGTCGACTCCTGCTGGGGTGGTGCCGTCGGGCAGGTCGTCGACCACCAGGGCGTTGGTGGGCAGGCCGGTGGTGGAGCAGTTCGGCGGGTACGAGCCGGCATCCGCCTGCTCGCCGTAGGAGGTACTGAAGCGGTGCACGCCGTTGCCGCACTCGGCGAGCCGTTCACAGTCCTTCCACTGCTCCTTGGTGATCTCCTCGTGCCACCAGCAGTGCAACCAGTGCGGGTTGGTTTCGCTGTCGCCCGAGTCGAGGGTGCAGGCGCCCAGGCCCGGGTCGTTGGAGTCGTTGTCGCCGATCTTGGCCGGGTCGCAGTAGTTCGACGCGTTGCAGAAAAGATCGACGGGAGGCTTGGCGTTGGAGCGGTCCTCGTTGGTGGTCCACCACGCGGGACGGTAGCCCGCCTGGAAGTCACCGGGCGCGAACATCGCCGAGATCGGGCGGGCCGCCCAGCCGATCACCTTCTCCTGGTACGGCCAGTCCTGCGGGTGCGCGGCATGGCTGTAGTCGTCACCGGAAGGGTTGGACGCGCTCTGCAGGAAGGGGACGCGGTTGGCCTTCCACAGCGGGTTGGCCGGGTTGTTGGTCCAGCCGACGCCCCAGTGGCCCTGTGAGTCGGCGGTGTCGTAGAAGCCGGAGTTGTATGCCCACAGGGCGAAGAACCAGTTCTCGATCCACTTGGGGTGGCCGCCGTTGATCTTCATGCCGGCGTTGTAGGTCTGGTTCCACTTCTCCGACAGGATCCGCACACCGGCGGCGATGTTCGCCGTGTAGTCCAGGGCGACGGCTTCCTGCGCGAGGGGCGACAGGGCGGTCTCGCCGGGCTTGGTCCTGCCCGCGAGGCGCATACCGTCGGTGGCCTGGGTGATGCCGTAACCGCAGTCGGCGTCCGCCCAGTTGATCCGCCAGGGGTCGAGCTGTTCACCGTCGGCGGCGTAGTCGACACCGTAGTAGTTGCCGACCAGGGAGTTGGCGGTGACACCGGGCACGGCAAAGCGGGTGGCCTGCCACATGTTGGACTCCTGCGCGGTGATGCCGAGCATCACCTGCGCGGGAATGTGCCATTTGTCGGTGACATCGGGATCCTCGTTGTCGAGGGTGCCGTTGGGGTCACCGGCGAGCACGGTCGGCGGGAAGAGGCCCTGAGGCTGGTAGCCACCGGTCCCGGTGTTCTTCCAGTTCCCCTCGCGGTAGAAGTCCAGCTCGCCGACGACGGCCTGGTCCACGGCCCACTCGACCTGGCGCGGGGTGGGCTGGAAGGCCTGCTTCTTCACATCGTTACGGGCCACCGCGCAGTAGCGTTCCCCGGTGCCTTCGCTGGGGTTGTCGGCCTGTGCGGTGAGGGCCTGGGTGCGGACGGTCTGCGTGGACAGGCCGTCTTCGCTTTGCTTGCCTGTGTCCGGGCCGGACTCGACCGGGCCGCCGGTGGGCAGGGCGGGCGACAGGACACGCCCCTGGGCCTCATCGCCCACGCGTTTGGCACCGGGACGCAGATCGAGGGTCACGGACCTGCCGGACTCCAGCATGCGCAGGACAGTACGCGCGGGGCGGGGCTTGGCGGCGTCCTCCGGGTTGACCAGGGTGGTCTTCCCGTCGGACCACGTGGTGGTCAGGGCTGTCCGGGCGTGGCTGGAGATCGCCGCGCCTTTGGGGAGTTTGCCTGGGTTGTGCACCCGCTTGGGCAACGTTCCGGACGTGGCGGCACCGGTGACGAACACCTCACCGCGCGCCGAGCGGGTCAGGTCCCAGGCTTCGAGCTTGCCGGACACGACGGTGACGGGCTCGGTCTTCCGGCCCTTCTCGACCTTGGCACGGTCGAGGTGCTTGGCCCAGCTGGTCGGCGTCTTGGACGCCTTCTTGTCCAGCTCGCGGTCGATGAAGGTGATGCCGCCATCGGCGTCGGCGGTGATCTCGAACGGCACCGTCGTGGTGGACGCCAGTGTCTTCTCGGCCGTGCCGTTGATCCGTACCAGCTTGTTGCCGTGCGCGGCGATGATGCCCGCGTCCGTGGGGATGGCCGAGGTGACCGCGCCTGCGAGCGTGACCGGCTTGGACTCCTTGCCGGTTGCCGCGTCGACGGTGAGCAGGCGGGTCTGCTGCTTCTTGTCACCGTCGTGGCTGAGCTGAGTGAACACCGCCTTCTCACCCTGGCCGCAGCCGGGCGAGAAGTAGGCGAGCGACGACTGGAACGGCAGCTTGGTGACCTTGCCCGACTGAAGATCGACCACTGCGGTGAATGCGCCGCGCACCATCAGTTCGGGCTTGTTGGTGAACATGCGCGGCGCGTACGAGACGGCCGCGTACTTGCCTGACCCGGTGACGCAGTGGTTGCCGATCCAGGTGTCCGAGGCGAAACCATCCTCGAACAGGCTGGCTATCGTGCGCAGTTGATAGCCGTCCTTCTCTTTGCCCGCAAGGAGGTGAAAGCCGGTGCCGTCGCCGGTCGTGGTGACGGCGGTGTCGGCGGATTCCGCGTAGTCCTTGCCGAGCAGGCCGGCGCGGTCCTTCGCGGGGATCGCGGAAGGCTTCAGGGAGAGCTTCTTCTGCTCCTGTGCGGCATCACTCCAGCCCTGCGCCGCGCCCTTGGGCGGCTTTGGTTCCTCGGCCTGTGCGGGCAGGCTCAGCGGTATCGCCAGCACGGTGGCCACCGCGAGGGTGAGCGGCACGCGCAGGCGCATACGTTTCTGTCTCAAGTTCGTTCCCCCTTCGGTTACTTGACAGCCTTGGCGGCTGCAAGGACCTTGCTCATGCGCGTCTTTACCGCGGCGAGCTGGTCCTTGTTCTCCTCAATCAGCCGCTTCTGGATTGCCGACTCCTCCTTGAACCAGACCTCGATCAGACGGGTCTGCTCCTTGCAGTCGATGTCGTCCAGCGCGAGCTCGATCGCGTCTTCGGCGGTGCCGTCGCCGTTGGCGTAGCCTTGCTCCATGGCCCTGTACGGGTCCGCGGCGGACCGTCCCTGCTTCTTCATGCAGGCCGACCAGTCTTTGATGGCCTTCTTGACCGGCTTGCGCGACCGGGACTCGGAGAGGCTTGTCGAGGCGAGCTGTGAGACATAGCCCGCATCCGACTCGTTCAGCTTGAGCTGTCGCTTCGACCATCCGGCGCAGCCACCCTTGTGCAGCTTCTTGCCCTGGTACTCGGCGCGGGCGGGTTCGGAGTCCGCACCGGTGAAGTACGGCCCGTCACCCTCGGCACCCTTGGGCGGAAGGAACTCGGGCTTTGTGCGCCCGGTCAGCACCTCGACCTCCACACCCGAAAGCCCCTTGTCGACCGGTTCGGTGCTCCGGGTCAGCTCCTTCGGCAGCCCGTACCCGTACTTCTCCGCCCGGGTGCGGTCGGTGATTCCGTAACGGGCCTCGATCGAAATTGCGTTGCTGTGCGGCGGCGGGTTCATACCGGGGCGCGGCAGGTCGACAGTGAGCCCGTACTCGGCCATGCACCGCGTCTGGAGGATGCGCAGCGCGGTGTCTACGGTGACCTGATCCGCGTACGAGGACAAATAGGCCTCAAGCGGCAGCTCCAAGCCTTTGGCCAGTCCTGAAGCAGGGGTCTCCGCAGGCCAGTTGCTCCGGTCGACCGGGGTGTGGTCCTTCGCCGAGCTGGAGCCCGATCCGGACGACGAGCATGCACCGAGAGACATTGCCGCGAGCATGACAGCTGCTGCGGTCGTCGTTGGCTTGAGGACGTGCACGGGCTTTCCTTGTCTACATAAAGTGCTCGGGGAGAATGCTGTCGTTGTTCAGCTGGTCAGCGGGCGTCGAAGATGGCCCTGGCGATGTCACCCGGGCTTGCAGCGCCCCGACCGTTGTCTGTTGCCACGGCGGCGACGGCGAGGTCTCCGCTGAATGCGGTGAACCATGCGTGATCAGCCCGTCCCGTGCCCTGCTCCGCGATGCCGGCCATGGAGCCGACGGTGTCGGTTGTGCACCGTCGGGATTTCCACGGAAAGGGGTACCGCCGCGCGTCACCCCACAGATGAGTGCGGTGACGCGTGGACAGGGAGGCGGGGCTAGTACCTCTTGTGGGATGCGTTCTCGTTCTTCAGCTCGGGCACGAGGTTTTCTGCCATGCCGCCGTAACCGCCGCAGGAACCGTAGATGGCCTGGGAGATGCTCTGGTAACCAGAGCCCCAGTAGACCCGGTTGTAGACGCCGCATTCGGCGTTCGCAATGGAAGCGGCGTTGTTCTTGAGGGGTGTCCCGTCTCCGCTGTCAGTGGTGCAGGTGCCGGGAAGCATGCCGTAGTGGAACACCAGACGGACGAGGGTTGCCCCGTTCGGGGAGTAGCCGTAGTGGTCGGGGACGCTCCTGTTGGAGATGTAGCAGGCGCCCTGTCCGGAGTTGGTGGTCGAGCCGACGCTGTTGTAGTAGAGCACGAAGCAGTACGTGTTGCCGCTGGAGGTGCAACCGTCCGACTCGTAGGAGGTGGCGGCCTGCGCGGGCTGGGCGCAGAAGATGCTTGCGGCGAGGAGCAGGGCGGCGGCGAGCGACCGGATCAGGTTGCGTATGGTCGGGGTCACTTGTCACTGCCTTCCGAGATCACTCTTCGCGCGGTCGTCTTGACGGTGTTCGTTCGGGAGAGTTCGGCGTCGAGAGAGGTCTTCTTGGCAGCGATCTGCTGGTTTTGGAGGGCGGTCTCCTCCGCGGACCAGACCTTGATGAGGCCGGTTTCGCCCTTGCAGGCGACGTCGGCGGTGGCCACCTCGATCTCCTCTGCCGACGCCGTTGGCGTCGACAGGTCGAAACTGGCAGCGGGCTTGTACGGATCGTCGAACGCGTGGCCCTTGTCCTTCATGCACGCCGCCCAGCCGTCGATGACGTTTTGGACGGCGGGCTGCTTCAAGGACAAGGTCATGCTCGACGCGTTGACTTTCGATGCGTCCTCGCCCTGTGTGAGATGCCCGAGCTGACGTTCCGTCTCTCCGCGGCACCCTCCCTGGGGAACAGTCACTCCGTTGTATGTGTCGCCCGAGAGCTCCGGCCCGTCCCCGAGGAAAATGGCTTCCTCCGCCCCGGCGGCCGGCTCCCATGCCGACGGCTCGTCCAGCTGCTCCGGCGGCAGGTGGTAGCCGTATTTCGCCGCTTGCGTCGCGTCGGAAGCCCCGTATCGCCTGGGCATGTTGGCGTCGTTGAACTCAACAGGCGGGTTGACCCCCGGAACCGGGGGGCTGAACTTCTCGAAGCCGAACCGAGCCATACAGCTGATCCAGAGGTCGCGCTGGGCGCGCTGCCAATCCACGACGTCTGTGTAGCCGACGAGATACTTCTCCACTGGCAGGGACAGCCCCTTGGCAAGCCCACGCTCGGGAGTGCGACTGGGCCACTTGCTCTCATCGACAGCGTTTGCTGCCACCGTCTTCGGTGAAGACTCATCCGATGCCGCCCCACCCCCGCCAGCCGAGCTCACCACAACACCGGTGGTGAGTGCCGCTGCTGCGAAGAAGCCGGCAAACGCTTGCCGCTTGCGCATGAACTACCCCCCTATCGTCTTTACATGTGCATGACATGTAAAAGCTATGTTAGATCGCTCCACAGTGGCTACACGGAGATGATCACGGGATGGCAACGACTGGTCTGGACCCTTGCGGGCCGCAGGGGGCGCAGCCGACGATGACGCGGGTGAAGCGGTTTGGCGGGGTTGGAGCAGTCAACTGGGGCAGCAAGGAGGAGTGTTCGTGCCCAGAGCCACAGCGTGGCGCGCGGTTGCCGCCGTGACTTTGGCAATATTCGGTGTGTCGTGCAACGCAGGCTCTGACTCCGGCAACCCGGGCGGCACCCCGGCTGTCGCCAGCCGGTCAGCCGGCAGCGCACCCACCGCCGAGCCTTCGCCGCCACCGATACCGACTGCAACGCCAGTCGAGAAGGTCCGCGACGCCTTCGCCGGACTGCAGGCGACCTTGGATGATTCCTGCACGCCCGCCGACTGCGCCTACTTCCTGCGCCGCATCTTCGACGAACTCCACCGCCTTGACCGCGCCATGAAGGCATCTGAGAAGGGCCCCAGCCACTTCGCCGAGCCGATCAAGTTGGTCAAGGAGCTCGACACGCAAGTCGGCAGCGATCAATCCTTCGAAAACCTCAAGGAATACCAGGACGCATTGATCGCCACTCGCAACAAGATCAACACATGGATGCAAGGCCACCCAGACGACTACCGCTGATGCAAGGCGCCGGCTTTGGCCACAGTGCAGTGCATAGGTAACTCGGTGCGGCGAGGCCGGTGCAGGGTCGTCATGTGGTCGGTCATGGAGGAGTCAACGCTCCTCGGTTCGAGCCCTGGGGACTGCTGCATGATCGGGTGACAGCGGGGTTTATGCAGCCAGAGCTGCGGGTGGGGTCAAGATGGTCTCGTACTCGACGGGGGGCAATCGGCCCAGGCGTCGTTGCCGCCGCCGATGGTAGGCCCCGCGAGCGTGATCGGGTGGACGCCGAAGTCGGCGGCGATCTGTTCCGGCGTGACACCGGGCTCGCGATTGCGCGCGACCCGCACGACGCCCTCTCGGAACCGCTTCGGACACGGCTTGGGCACTGCGACATCCTTCCAGGTCGCCTCTCGGCAAGCCAGGTCAGCTGTCACCGAACAGCAGTCCCGACAGTCTCAGCTCGGTGGCCCCGAAATGTGGCAGTGAGTACGTGAGCGGGCCCGTCGTCGGATGTCATCGGTTACTGGACTGTGCGGATGACAGGGGCGGGTTTACTGCCCTGGGCGTCGATGAGGGTGCGGATGTCGTCCGGGTCCGAGGTCCAGATGATGGCGCCGAGGCTGGCTGCCATGGTCACGACGGTGGCGTCGACGGTGTCGGAGGTGCCGGCCTTGCCGCAGAGAATGCCTGCGGCTTTGGCGGTTTCGAGGCCGACGGGTACGACGTGACACCCGGCGAGGAACTTGCCGAGTCTGACCTGGCGGCGGGAGTCCCGCCACGCATGGCTGACGACGACGGACGGGACGTGGATGTCGCGGCCGTCTTCGAGGGCCAGGCTGTGGCGGGCCCACATGCGTCGGTCGTTGTTGTCGATGGCGATGAGTACCCCGGCGTCGTACAGGTAGGGGATGTTCACGCGGCCGAGGCTCCCGAGCTGCTCAGGTACTCGGCGTCAGCGGCGGCCAGGTCTGCGCGGGCGGCGGCGAGCTCTTCCGGGGTGAAGGCGCCGTGTTCGGCCTGCCACTCCTGGATGACGGCGCGGCCGGCCCGCAGGCGCAGCTCCCGTTCCGCTGCTCCGGCGACGAGGCGGGAGAGGGGGATGCCTTCTTTCTCGGCGGCTCCGGCCAGGGCTTCGACCAGGGTTTCGTCGAGAGTGATAGTCACCTTCTTGGTAGCCATACATCAACCATGGCGCGATATGGCCTTCGGTGTGGAGGCGCGGATCATGTGCCGGCGAGCGCGGAGGATGCGAGTGCATACAGCAAGGAGGCCCCTCGCCGACTCGGTGGCCCGCGGGGCTGCGGGTGAGGCTGGGCCCACATTCCCCGGAAAGGGCGGATTAGCGATGAATATCTTGCTCGGCCCTGAGGCGGCGGTGCACGGTTTCGAGCACGGGCCAGGCGAGGGATCGGGGCTTGGGTGGCCAGTGTCTTTCAGAGGTGCAAGAGGGATGTCCGGGACCGGAACTTTCCCTTGATCGTCCGCGGTGTCGGCATGGGGGGACGGTGCGGTACCGGGAAGCGGGCGGTAGGCGCGGGCGGCAGCGGGAGAGACCACATCGTGCACAAGGGCGTCGCCCACGACATCACGGTCGACACCTCGAACACCGAGTCGCTGGCCCGCGCCCGCGCCATCGCCGCGGCGGTGAGCTGACGTCCGGACCCGGTGGGGCCCGGCCGCCCTGCCCCGCATGGCGTCGACATCGCACAACTCGCCCTGCCCGTCGACATGGTGCGTGCCGTGGTGCCCCTGCCGAGGCACAGTCCCGTCGAGTCCCGTCTGCTCTCGTCGCGACGACCGTGCAGCTCACCCGCGGCATCTCCGTGCCGGGATGCTGCTCCCGCGCTGGGATCGGGGGAACGGATCAGGGCGTTCAGCGCTCCTGTCCTCCGCCTCACAGCGTGGCGCGCAGGTGGCTGACGGTGACGAAGTGGTAGCCGCGGGCGGTGAGGGTGCGCAGTATCTGGGGGACGGCGGCGACGGAGGTGGCGTGGATGTCGTGCAGGAGGACGACGTCGTTGGGCTGGGCCTTGGTGATGACGGTCCGGGCGACCTTGGCGGGGTCGTGGTACTTCCAGTCCTCGGTGTCGACGTCCCACAGCACCGGCGAGAGGGTGGTGGCGGCCCTGACGGTGCGGTTGATGGCGCCGTAGGGCGGGCGGAAGACGGTGGGGGTCTTGCCGGTGGCCGCCTTGATGGCGGCGCTGGTGCGGGTGAGCTGGGAGGCGATCTGCTGCGGGGTGAGCCGGGTGAGGTCGGGGTGGTTCCAGGAGTGGTTGCCGATCTCGTGGCCGGCCTTCGCCTCGGCGCGCACGAGGTCGGGGTGGGCGGCGACGTTCTGGCCGACGGTGAAGAAGGTGACGCGCGCCTTGTACTGGGCGAGGTAGGTCAGCAGGGTCGCGGTCTCGGGGACGGCGGGGCCGTCGTCGAAGGTCAGGGCGATGCACTTGACCTTCTTGCAGTCGGTGTCGTCGTCGCCGGAGGCGGTGTGGGTGGGGACGGCCGGGGCGGGGACGTGCGGCGCGCCCAGGTCGAGTGAACGGCTGGGGCTCAGGGCCTGCTGCTGGGCGCGCTTGCCGAACGCGGACAGCCATGGCGTGATCGTCTTCTTGGGGATGGTCACCGTCTGGGCCCCGGCGGCCGGAACGCCCACGTCGCCGCGGTCGAAGTGCACCCGCAGTCCGCCGTCGGCGGTGAAGGCCATGTCGTACAGGGCGTCGTCGCGGCTCTCCGGGGCGGAGAACGTGTCGTCCAGGCCTGCCGCATCCACGCCCTCCCGGTCCTTGAGCTGATCCTTCAGGGCGGCGACGAAGGCGTCCCGGGAGCCGTCGGCGACGAGTCCGATCGTCGTGCGGTAGGCGTCGGCCTCGCCGTCGTACCAGTACGTCCTGGTGGACAGCCCGTCGGCCGCCGCACTCTGGTCCTGGGTGGTGAGGCGGACGCCGAGGACGTCGCCGGAGGCGACCAGGAACTGGTGGCTGATGTTGAGCTCGCGGGCGTCCGCGCCGCCCGACCCCGTGCACGCCCCGGTGCGGAAGGATGCCAGGCGCCGCTCCACGTCCTTCTTCATCGCGGCCGTCATCGCCTCCGCACCCGGCACGTCCGGGTAGCTGGCCGAGAACGGGCAGGAGCTGTTCTCGCTGCTGTCGTTGACGATCTCCAGGCCCTTGATCTTCGACGGGTCGACCGTCCGGACCGGGGACGGCGACGGGCCGGGCCGGGCGCCGGCGGATGCCGTGGCCGGGGGCTCGGATGTTCCGTGCGCACAGGCTGCCGTGAGGGTGAGCGAGCCGAGCAGCAGGAGGGAAGGGAGCAGGGGGCGAGAGCGCATGTGACCAGAACCTGAGGAGAGGAGACCTTCCGGGCGTCGCGGACCGGACGCCGGCCGGCCGCCGCGCCGGAGGGGCGCCGACGGCCGTTGTTGTCTCTGATCGTTCTGGTCAGGGGCGTTTTTCAGCGAGGCCCGGGGTCACTGTGAACAATTCCGGGGCTTGCTCCGGTGGTGATGTGTCCCTTTTTGTGGGTGTTCAGTGCGTCGGCGGGCAGACCTGCCGGTACGGCGCGTCGGGGACGTACCGCCGCCACTGCGCCCGGGTCAGCCCGCCACCGGCACGCTCGCAGACGGCGCGCACGGCCGCGTCGGGGGCGATGGGGTGGCGTTGCAGCACCACGGTCGGGCCGGTGGCATAGACCGTGCCGTCGTCCCGGCCGAAGGCGAGCGAGCGGATCTCGTCCCCGGGCGTGGGCAGGTCGCCGCCGAGCAGCCGCTGGCTGGCGGTGTCCCACAGCCGCAGGGTGCCGTTGGCTCCCCCCACGGCGAGGGTGTGGCCGTCGGAGGAGAAGGCGAGTGCACCCACGGCCTCGGCCCGGCTGCTCGGTGCCGTGTCGGCGGTGCCGGTGAGCACACCCGTGGCGTGGCGCAGGTCCCCGTCCCAGAGGGTCACGTGCCCGGTGGTGTCGCCGACGGCGAGCCGGGTGCCGTCGGGGCTGAACGCGAGAGCGGTGACCTCGCGGCCGTCGGCGAGCGCCCACCCGGTGACCTTGCCGGAGGGCAGGTCGGCGTACTGGTCGGCGGCGCCGACGAGCAGCCGTCCGTCCGGCCGCACCGCCACGGCCTCTCCGAAGAGGCCGTGGCCGTGCAGGGTTCGCGGGCCGCGGTGGGTCCGGGTGTCCCAGACCTCCGCCGCTTCGCCGTCGCCCGCGGAGCGTACGGCCAGCAGTGTGCGCCCGCCGGCGCCCAGGGCGAGCGCGGACACGGGGCGGTCGGCCGCTCCGGAGGTGGTGAAGCTCGTCCGGACCGTGTGGGTCCGTACGTCCCACACGGTGAAGCGCTGCCGCAGGGCTCCGCCCGAGGAGGTGCTGTCGGCGACGGCGAGCGTGCGGCCGTCCGGGCTGAAGGCCAGCAGCGGGGTTTCGTCCCCGGAGATGTTCGGCAGGGGGCCGAGCGCACTCCGGGCGAGGACGGTGCCGGTGCCGGTGGAGCGCAGTTCGAGGCGGTAGCCGTCCCCGGACCGGACGGCGGTGGCGAGGGTGGTGCCGCCCGGTCCGAGAAGCGTGGCGTCGGCCGAGGTGCTCTGCCAGGGTGCGGCGAGGCGGTCGGTGAGGTCGAAGGTGTGCACGGTGGCGCGGTCGAGGTAGCGCAGGGTCCGGCGGCCGTGGTCCGGGGTCCACGTCAGCCCGCTGACCTCCGCGCCGGCCAGCGGCCGGTGGAAGACCTGCACGCCGCCCGCGGCCAGCCGCCATACGGAGATCTCCTGGTCGTCGGTCGTGGCGAGGAACTCTCCGTCGGGCGAGAGGTCGGCTTGGGCGAAGCCGGTGCCGTCGCTGGCGAAGTCGGCGACGAGGCGCCCGCTGCGGACGTCCCAGACGCTGGCCGCTGTCCCGTGGACCACGGCCAGCCGCCGGCCGTCCGCGCTGAGGCGCAGCAGCCGGACCCCACCGTCCGCTCCCGAGCCGGTGCCGCACACGGTCTTGTCCGCCTTCTGCCAGGCGCCGGGAAGCTGCCTGCCGTGCGCGGTGTCCCACACCTGGGGCGGGCTCTCGGCGGGGCAGAGGGCGGCCAGACGTCCACCGGAACTCAGGGCCGCCGTGGTGAGGCCACGGGAGACACCGGTCGTGAAGAGGACCTTTCCGTCGTCCGTCCGCCGGACCCGCACCTGGCCGGGGCCGTCGAACGGCTGGATGAGGTACGCGTCTCCGTCGGCCGCGGTCGCCCCGAGGTACGCATCGCCCAGATCGGCGGCGGACCTCCCCTCGGGAAGGTTCCACAGGGTGTCGCTTTCCGCCCCCGTCAGGACGAGGAACCGGCCGTCCGGGCCGGCACCGGACGCCTCCGCTCCGCTCGGCAGGCGGTAGGCGCCGGTGCGGCGGTGCCCGGCCACGTTCCAGGCGGTGACGCGGCTGCCCTCGGCCCTGAGCAGGGTGCGGCCCTGGTCGGTGAGGAAGCGATGGACGTTCTCGCCGGTCTGCGGGTCGGTGAAGGCGTCTTGTTCCGGCTGGGCGAGCGCGCCCAGCAAGGCCGAGCGGGACTCGGTGAGCGGGGCGATCCGCCACGCGGCGGCGCCGAGCAGGGACGCGGTGCGGGGATCGGTGGCGCGCAGGCTCTCGGCGACGGTGGCCAGGCGGCGGGCGGCGGCCTTGGCGGCCTCCTCCTCGCTCACCCGGTCGCGCTGCCAGGCGACGAGGCCCGCGGCCAGCGCGAGCACGAGGAACACGGAGAGCCCGACGGTGAGCACACGCGTACGGCGGGCCGCGCGCGTCTCGGCGTCCCGCTCGGCGTCACGGGCCGCGGCCGAGGCGGTCAGGAAGGCCCGCTCCGACCGGGTGAGGTCGTCGTCCTCCTCTTTCTTCTGCTTCTCCCGTTCATCCCTCTGTCTGCCGAACAGCTCCTCGGCGCGGTCCAGCCGGGTCCCCCGGTACAACGCACCGGGGTCACGGTCCAGCTCCTCCCAGGCGCGGGCGGCCTCGCCCAGGACCCGCTGGGCGCGCAGCCGCTCCCGGCCCTCCTCGATCCAGCCGGCGAGGCGCGGCCAGCCGGTGATCAGGGCCTCGTGGGCGAGTTCCACGGTGTCGCCGTCCAGGGCCACCAGGCGGGCGGAAGCCAGACGTTCCAGGACGTCCGCCGCACCGGGCCCCAGCTCGGACCGGGACGCCGGGCGGCGCGTGTCGGCCGTGCGGTCTCCCGGGGCGATCAGCCGCAGCAGGATGCGCCGGGCCGTACGGGCCTGGTCCTTGTCCAGGTCACCGTAGACCTGCTCGGCGGTGGCGGCGATCGCCCCGCGCACGCCGCCCGCCTCCTCGTAGGCGGCCAGCGTCAGCGTGCGGCCCCGGCGACGGCGCCACGTCTCCAGCAGGGCGTGCGAGAGCATCGGCAGCGCCCCCGGTTGGTCGCCGACCTCCTCGACGATCCGCGCGGTCAGCACCCGTTCCACGTTGAGCCCCGCCGCGGTGGCGGGGCCGGTGACGACCTCGCGCAGCTCGTCCCCGCTCATCGGCCCGACCAGCAGATTCGCGTGACGGACCGCTTCCGCCAGCTCCCGGTGCTCGGCACAGTGGCCGTAGAAGTCGCCCCGCACCGCGACCACCACCCGCAGGCGGCCCTCCGGCTCACGCGCGCTGAGCAGCAGGTCCAGGAAGCGGTCCCGCTCCCCGCGGTCGTGGCAGAGGGTGAACAGCTCCTCGAACTGGTCGACGATCACCCAGGTGTCCAGCTCACCGTCCTGCGGAACGAGCGCCTGCCCGTGCGTGTGGGCGGGCCGCTCGCCGGGGGTGAGGACCCGGACCACCGCCGGGCGGTCGGCGTCCGTGGCTTCCCGCAGCAGCGGGATGAGGCCGGCGCGGAGCAGCGAGGACTTGCCGCTGCCGGAGGGCCCGAACACCGCCGCGAACCGGTGCGCGCGTGCCAGGTACAGCAGTTCGCGGGCCAGCGCCTCCCGGCCGAAGAACAGGGCGCTGTCGGCCGGCTCGAAGCGGGCCAGCCCCCGGTACGGAGCTCGTTCGTCGGCCGAGGGAGTGCGCAGTTCGGCGTCCGCCTCCCGCCAGCGGGCCTCCCACTCGTCCGGGTCGGCGTCGAGTGCCTCCGCGTAGGCGCGCACCACCGCCAGTGTCGGCAGCTGGTCGCCGGCCGCGGCCTGGGACAACGCGGTCGTGGAGTAGCCCGCCCGCTCCGCCATCTCCCGGTACGGGGGTTTCCCGGCCTTCTCCCTCAGCAGCCGCAGGTCGTGCGCGAGGCGCTGTACCGGACCGGCGCTGGGGTCCACCGGTTTCTCGCGTCGGCCCACGAGGTGGCACCTTTCAAGCCTCGAACACAGGAACGGGCGCCTAACCTACGTTTTCGCCCATCCGGAGGCAATCCCGGTCCACTGCGCGGGAACGCCCCGCTCAGGGCACCAGCTCGATCGCGTCGTACGACACCCCGGGGCTGAGGTAGGCGGTGCCGCCCGAGCCGCTGACGATGTCGATCGTCAGCTCCTGATAGGCGGTGGCGGACTTGATCCAGGCGCTCGCCGGGATGGCGTAGCTGTAGGTGTGGTTGTTGCCGCGGTAGGAGCCCACGGTCAGCGAGCGGGTCGTCGGTTCCTTGGCGGGTGCGGGTACGGCCGAGACCCAGTCGTTGACCCTGATCCGGGGCCTGCCGTTCGCGAAGGCGGTGGTGATGCCGATGTTCAGGGTGTGGCCGGAGGCGAGCTGCTCCCGCGTCAGCCTGAAGCGGATCCGCAGCCCGTTGTTGATGTCCGCCCACTGGTAGCAGGGGAAGTCCGCCGGGGACGAGGAGCCCACCGTGTGGACGCCCGTGGTCCAGGGCCTCGCGCGCGTGTCGGAGGGGTGCATGGTGGTCATCAGGGAGGCGTTCTTGAAGCCGCCGGGGGTGCCGGTCCAGTCACCGATGCGCCAGATCGCGGTGTTCCGGCTCGGGTCGGCGGTGATCTTCAGCGTGTGCAGAGCCGTCGTCTTCCCGGCCGTGACGGTGACGGACGTGGTGTGGACGGCGAGTTCGTCCTTGTACACGGTGAGCTTGTAGGTGCCCGGCAGCATGTACGGGGAGACGAAGTGCCCGGTGGCCGCGTCGGCCTTCGCCCAGTACTGGGCGGTGGCGTTCGCCAGGCCCACGGTGTAGGCGTGGCCGTCGCCGCGGCCGCTGATGCCGACGCCGGCGACCCGTCCGCGACCACCGCGGCCGACCCAGCCGACCAGCCCCAGACCGTCGGCCCACGACGTGTCGATGACGCCGTGCGTGAGCGAGCGGGCGGGCGCGCCGCCGTCGGTGCAGGCGAGGATGTAGGGCCCCTGGAGGCCGAACCGCATCGGTTCGGTCTGGTTCTCGCCGTAGTAGAGGATCTCGTACAGCCCCGCGCCGTCCTCGTAGTGGTGGCGCATCAGTGAGCGGTAGAACGGGCCGCCGGACGCCTTCTCGTGGTTGCTGCGCACCATCCACATGCCGGCCTTGCCGTCGCTCCAGCCGACGTGGTCGTAGTCGATGACGCGCTGGTTCGAGTAGTGCTTGGAGCGGGTGGTGCCGTTCGGCTTGCGGCGGATGTCCTGGGCCTCGATCAGGGAGTCGGTGCGGGCGTCCCAGGAGTCGGGGTTGTTGTTGGGGAACAGTCCGGGCTTGACGCGGACGATGTAGCGGGTGGCTGTGATGGAGGCGTCCGCCTTGTTCGTCCACATGTAGACGTTGTTCTCGCCGCGGCGGGCGGCGTAGTAGTGGTGCATCGTGCCGTGGACGACGGTGACCAGGATGGTGTCGCCGGTCTTGCGGATGCTCACCGACGAGGTGCCCAGGCCGGTCTCGACGTGTGAGTTGCGGTTGCCGTAGCCCTGGTATTCGGTGCCCTTGTAGACCAGGGAGGTCAGGTCGCCGTTGCGGTGGTCGACCTTGAAGACCAGGTCGGCGCCGGTGGTGATGACGTAGGCCCGTCCGTCGTCGCGGTATCCGAAGGCACTGGGCGCCGCGTCGGCGGTGTCGAGCAGAGGACCGGCGACCGCGGCGCCCGCGCCGAGGACGAGCCCGCCGGCGGCGGTTCTGAGCAGGACCTCGCGGCGGGTCAGGCGCCGGCGACCGTGTTGGGCCATGGTTGTTCCGTTCGTGAGCGAGAAGCTGATTGAACCGTGGTGTGTGCGGCGGTGGTGGCCGGGCCGAGCCGGGCCACCACCGCCGTGGATGCCTTCCGGTTACCGGACGGTGCGGTAGGCGTTGCGGATCGTGCCGGTGTAGGTGTTTCCGGCGGTGTCGGCGAGGGCTGCGCTGAAGGAGACGGTGCCGGGCTTCCTCGGGTTGGTAAGAGTCAGGTGAGGCTTGCCGCTCGCCGCGCCGTGCACGGTGACCGGCTTCCAGGTGCGCCCGCCGTCGTAGGACACCTTCACCGTCAGCGACTTCAGATGTCCCTTGGCCGCCGCCGGGCCTTGCAGGGACAGCGGGACGGTGATCCGGGCGCCCGCCTTGGCGGTGCCCGTCAGGCTCAGCCTGGGATGGAATCGGACGACGGAGAGCGGCCAGGCGACAGCCCGGGTCTCGGGTGTGTTCGCCGAGGTGAACGTCCACACGCCCTCGACGTGGTCACTGATCTTGTAGCCCTTGCTGCGGTCGGCGGTGATGGACAGCTTGTAGCGCGCCGTCCCGGCCCGCAGGTTGGAGTAGGTGTTCGGGCAGGTGTCCTCGGTGAAGTCGCCTATGACCTTGCCGCCGGAGGTGAGCCGGGTGTGGACGCTGGTCTGCGCGGAGTACGAGAAGTCGCCGGGTCCGTCCGAGAACATGGGCACGCACAGCGCGTAGTACCGCCCGACCCGCAGACCGCCCACGACCTTCGTCGGTGTCACGATCGGGCCGTGGACACCGCCGTCCAGAGTGACGCGGTAGGTACGGTCCGGCTCGAAGCGGCGCGAGGTGGCGAAGGCGGTCATACCCTCCCCGTCCGTACCGTTCTGCGTCCGGGCGCCGAGGATCCAGCGCACGCCGTGGTCGGTCGACAGGTACTGCACGATCTTGGCGGTCGGTGCCGTACGCAGTGGCCCTTCGAGGGTGGACGTGGCCTGGTCGAGCGCCGGCCAGCTCGGCGTGGTCCACGCGTTGTTCTGCGCGGTGTTCGCCCGGGCCAGGGCCGTGGCGACGGAGGTGTTCACCCTGGCCATGCCCCGGGTGGAGGCGAAGGTGCGGGTGAGGCCGTCGAAGAAGCCGCCGGTGCGCGTGGTCACCAGGTTGTACGCCGGGGATGTCGCGGTGCGCTGCCAGATGCCGCCGGCCTGGGCGATGAAGGAGCCCGCGGGGGCGTTGGGGCCGATCTGGCCGAGGAAGCCGTCCTTGGCGTCGAGGTCGGTGCCGATGGCGAGGTCGTAGGCCGGCTTGGCGCCGCGGGCGGCGAAGACGACCTGGCCGTCGCGGAGGGTGGCCCGGCGGTCCGGAGCGGTCACCTTCACCGGCTTGGCCTTGCGCCCGTCGAGGGCGACGGTGGTGTCGTGGTCGAGCACGAGGTGGGGAGCGACCAACTGGGCGGACCGGCCTGCCGGGGTGATGGTCATCGCGCTGATCGCGTAGCGCCCTCGGGGCAGCCGCAGGGTGACCGTGCCGTTCCGCGCCTTTCCGTCGTCGTAGGGCGTGAACTGCTTGCCCGTGTCCAGGCCCGCCACGGTGACGTCGGGCTCGTTGTCGCGCTTGCCGTCCCGGCGGGTGGTGACCAGGGTCAGCGTGTGCGTCTCCACCTCGCGGTCGACCGCAAGGGCGGTGCGGACGCTCTGTCCGTCACCGCTCGCGGTGACCGCGCCGGAGTAGACGCCGTCGGCGCTGCCGAGCCGGGTGTTCGCGGTGACCGTCGCCTTCGCGGTGCCGCCTGCCGGGACGGTCAGCCGGGCGGGGGAGACGGTGACCATGCCGGTGGGCGCGGCCTTGCCGTCGGGGCCGGTCGTGGCGGGGTCCAGGTCCAGGGTGACCGGCCGGGTGCCGTCGTTGCGGTAGGTGAGAGTCCTGGTGACGGGGGTGTCGTCGTGGTGCGGCCAGGGGTTCGGGCTGCCGAAGTCGACCGAGGAGGGCTCGCTGCTGACGGTGGTGCCGATGGCCCGGGTCAGGTCGGCCCGGCCGGCGCCGACGTCGTACGGAGTCACGCCGCTCAGCGTGCGGGACGAGGCCGTGAGAGCGGTCTTGAGGCGCTCGCCGGTCCAGCCAGGGTGCTCCTGGGCCAGGATGGCGGCGGCGCCCGCGGTGTGCGGGGCGGCCATCGAGGTGCCGGACATCGACACATAGCCGGGCGCCTCGTCGTTGCCCTCGGTGCCGTGGGCGGCCTTCGCGGCGATGATGTCGACGCCGGGCGCGGCGATGTCCGGCTTGAGGCGGCCGTCGGCTGTGGGGCCTCGGCTGGACCAGGAGGCGATCTTGTCGTGGCGGTCGACGGCGGCCACTGTCAGGGCGGCCGCGGCAGATCCCGGGGAACCGACGGTGGTGTCCGAGGGGCCGGAGTTGCCGGCGGCGATCACGAACAGGGCGCCGGAGGAGGCCGACAGGTCGTTCACGGCCTTCTCCACGGGGTCGACGTCCGGGGTGTCGACCTCGCCGAGGCTCATGTTGACGACCTTGGCGCCCTGCGCCACGGCCCACTGCATGCCGGCGATGATGTCCGAGTTCTCGCCGAAGCCCGTGTCGTCCATGACCTTGCCGACCAGCAACTTCGCGCCGGGCGCCACACCCTTGTACTTCCCGCCGCTCTTCGCCCCGGAGCCCACGACGGTGGAGGCGACGTGGGTGCCGTGGCCCTGCCTGTCGTCGGTGGAGCCGGAGCCGCTGAAGTCCTTGGCCTTGAGGATCTTGCCCTTGAGGTCCGGATGGGTGGCGTCGATGCCCGTGTCCAGGACGGCGACCTTGACGCCCTTGCCGTCGTAGCCCGCCTTCCAGGCCGTCGGGGCACCGATCTGCGTGACCCCTCCACGCGGGTCGGGAGCGACGGCGTCCTGCGCGCTGATCTTGACCCGCCCGTCCAGCCACACCCGGTCGATACCGGGGGCAGCGGTCACGGCGGAGCGGCCGCCGACGGAGTCGGTCAGCGCCTGCCACACCTTGCCCGCGTCCGGCTTGTCGGTGGTCAGCGCGTCGCCGTGGACGGCCGACAGCCGGTGCGTCACATCCGCCTCGGCGGCGAAGAGGGCTTCCCTGGCCCCCTTCTGCGCACGGCTGGAGCCCTTGTAGGAGACGATCAGCGGCACCTGTCCCCGATGCGCGTCGTCGTAACCGTCCTTGACCAGTTCCGTGATGTCGAACAGACGGCGGTCCAGCCTGCCGCTGCCCAGCAGCCTCGTCGCGTCGAGCGGAACGACGTAGGTGTGGCCGGCGAAGCGCCGTACCGAGTACCCGACGCCGCTACGGTCCTTGCCCGGCCGCACCTCGACCACCCGGCCGTTGCCGTCCACGCCGACGGTGTCACCGGTCAGCAGCGTGACGCGCGCGGCCGGCCCCGCCGGGCCGCCCGGGGGCACGGTGGACGGGCCGGCCGGCCTGATCGGTGCGGCGGAGGTGACCGTCGCGGTCATGGTGAGGCCGGCCAGGGCCAGCACGGCGGCGATGCCGCACACCGTCCTGCCGTGCCCGCGCGGTCTCCTTCTGGTCCGTTGGCGCTTGTTCCGCAAAGGAAGGTCCCTTTCCCCGTGGTCGGTGCATGGTCCGTACGCAGCCGCGTACGCGAGTGGCAGGTCGGCCCCGAGTCACCGAAGGGGGCATGGGACCCGGGACCGCCTGCCAGAGGGCCGGTGGCGGGGGGAATTGCCACCGGCCCGCACCGACTCTGCAAGGCCGGGGAGTTGTTAAGCAGTCCCTGACCAGCACTGAAAAATGCGGAGCGGCGGAGTCTCCCGGCTCAACGCAGGGTCTGGGCGGCGTACAGAGCCCCGACGGCCGTGGCGAGGGTGCCGAGCAGGAGGCGTAGGGCTCGGTCGGGCAGGCGGGGCTGGAGGCGGGCGCCGAGGTAGCCGCCCATGAGGCCGCCCGTGCCGCAGGCGAGGCCGAGCCACCAGTCGGGGGAGACGTCTCCGGAGCTCATGAACGACAGCAGCGCGTAGGCGGTGGCGCCGACGAGCGACGTGGCGAACGTGGCGGCGAGCGCGGCCGGGGCGACGCGGGCGACGGGCAGGCCGCGTCCGACGAGGACCGGACCGAGCAGGGAGCCGCCGCCGATGCCGTAGATGCCGCCGACCACACCGACCGCCAGTGCGAGGCCGGTCAGCGTGTGCGGGGCCAACCCGCCCGCGGGCGATGCGCGGCGGCGTGCCGGGGCGAGGGCGCGCAGGAACAGCCACAGGCCGAGCGGCAGCAGCAGGGCGGCTGCCAGGAGCCGGAAGACGCCCGGGCCGGGGAGGGCGAAGACCCGGACGGTGGCGCCGAGGACGACGCCGGGCAGCGTGCCCAGCACCAGGCGCCGGGCGAGGTCGCCGCGCAGGGCGCCGTCGTGGCGGTAGCGCCACAGGGCTCCGGGTCCGGCCACCACGTTGTACAGCAGGTTGGTCGGGGTGACCGCCGGGTTGGGCACGCCGAAGACGCTCAGCTGGACCGGGAGCAGGAACACCGCGCCGGACACTCCGACCGGGGCGGTCACGGTCGCGATCACCAGCCCCGCGGCCAGCCCTCCCCACACTGTCCAGTCCACCGTCGCCCCGCTTCCCCTGGCCCTTCGAACGCCCGGTCAGTATCAGCGGCCCGGAGGGCTACGGGGGTGGTGTGCAACGAGATGTTCACGAGCGGCCGGCGTGACCGTCGTCGGCGGACGGCGTCCCGGCCAGGGCCTGAGCAGGTCGGCTACTCCCGCCCCGTGACCCGCCGGCAGGCCTCCGCGTACTCCCGTACCAGCGGACGTCGTCCGTCGTCCCGGCGCCAGGCCAGGACGTAGCGGCTGGGCGTGAGGCCGCGCACCGGGCGGGCGGTCACGCCGCCCAGGGTGAGCAGGGGGACGTTGCCCGCGGCCACGAGGCACACGCCGAGACCGGCGGTCAGGGCCTCGTACGTCTCCTCCGTACTCGCGATCTCGGCGCCGATCCGGGGAGGGTGGCCGGCGCGGGCGTCCAGGGCCAGCCAGTAGTCGCGCAGCGGGCCCGTGCTCTCGGGCAGCGCGAGGAACGGCTCGTCGAGCAGGTCCGTGAAGTCGACCTCCGTGCGGTCGGCGAGGGGGTGCGTGTCCGGGAGGGCGACCATGAGCGGTTCCTCGGCCACGACCGTCCAGTCGTAGCGCTCCTGGCCGGGCAGCGGCAGCCAGACGAAGGCCACGTCCGCTGCGCCGTCGGCGAGGCCCGCGGAGGGGTCCTCCCAGTTGACCTGCCGCAGCCGGATGACGGCCTCCGGGTGCGCCGCCGTGAAGCGGGAGCGGATCGCGGGCAGCAGACCGCCGCGGACCGGGCTGGTGCTCATGCCCACGACCAGTGTGCTGCGCCGTGCCGTCCGCACGGTGTCCACCGCGGCCGCGCCTTCCTCCCACGCGCCCAGCACCTTGCGCGCGTGCGGCAGCAGTGCCGTACCGGCGTCGGTCAGGGCCACGCCGTGCCGGTCGCGCCGGAACAACTCGATGCCCAACTGCCGCTCCAGCGCCCGGACCTGCTTGCTCAGCGCGGGCTGCGACACGTACAGGCGCTCGGCGGCGCGGGTGAAGTGCAGCTCCTCGGCCACCGTCAGGAAGTAGCGGAGATCCCGCACATGAACGTCCATGGTCATAACCATCGGCTATCACCAAATGTCTTGGACGAGCAACTGCCCCTCACGAGAGGGTCGTTCACGCAACGTCAGGGCACGAGACGAGGAGCGGGCATGAACAAGGTGTGGCTGATCACCGGCGCGGGCAGCGGGTTCGGGCGGGCGATCGCCGAGGCGGCCCTCGCCGCGGGCGACGTCGTGGTCGGCGCGGCCCGGCGCCCCGAGGCGCTGGACGACCTGGTCGCCGCCCACCCCGACCGGGTGGAGGCACTGCGCCTGGACGTCGCCGACACAGGCGCCGCCGAGGCCGCGGTACGGGATGTCGTGGCGCGGCACGGGCGGATCGACGTCCTGGTCAACAACGCGGGCCGGACGCATGTCGGTGCCCTCGAGGAGACGACCGAGGAGGAGTTGCGGGCGCTGTTCGAGGTGCATGTCTTCGGCCCGGCCGCCCTCACCCGGGCCGTGCTGCCGTACATGCGCGAGCGGCGGTCGGGCGCGATCGTGCAGATGAGCAGCATGGGCGGGCAGATGTCCCTCGCGGGCTTCTCGGCGTACAGCGCGACGAAGTTCGCCCTGGAGGGCATGTCCGAGGGACTCGCGGACGAGGTCGCGGAGTTCGGCGTCAAGGTGCTGATCGTCGAGCCGGGCGCCTTCCGCACGGGCCTGTTCGAGACCGGGCGGGCCGGTGCCAGCACGGACAGCGGCGTGTACGGCAAGGTGAGCGAGACCCGTGGCCTGGTCGCCGACGGCGACGGCACCCAGCCCGGCGATCCGGCCAAGGCCGCCGCCCTCATCCTGGCCGCGCTCGACGCCGACTCCACGCCGCTGCGTCTGCCCCTCGGCGACGACGGCGTCAGCGCGGTCCTCGGCCATCTCGACCAGGTGCGGGACGAGGTCCTGGCATGGGAGAAGCGCGCCCGGGCCACGGGGTTCGACGACTGACGGTTGCGCGCACGCAATCGTCGTGCACGCCGCGACGGCGCGGTCCCGCCCGGGTCGCCCCCTGGGCGCGGTCGGTCCGGCCCGTGAACCTTGAGATTCCGCGCCGGTGCGAATGTCGCCTCGAACGCACTTGCTCAAATCGTGTGTAATTCCGGTTGAATGTGAACTTTCGCCGTGAGCGGCCAGGAAGCGTCCGTACGGTGATCGATATGCAGCTTCGCTACAACTACCGGGCCTACCCCAACGCCCAGCAGCGCCGTGCGTTGGCCAGGGCGTTCGGGTGTGCCCGTGTGGTGTGGAACGACTGCCGGCGCGACCGGAAGGAAGCACACGCGGCGGGGCTGCCGTATGTGTCGTCGGCGGAGTTGTCCCGGCTGGGCATCACCCAGGCCAAGCGCACCGAGGAACGTGCCTGGCTCGCCGATGTGTCAGCAGTCGTCCTGCAGCAGTCCCTGCGGGACCTGGACACCGCCTACAAGAACTTCTTCGACTCGGTCAAGGGCAAGCGGCAGGGCCGGAAAGTGGGGCCGCCCCGGTACAAGTCGAAAAAGGGCACCCGGCAGTCGATCCGCCTCAACACCAACGCCTTCGCCCTGACGGAGAACGGCACGGTGTACGTGGCCAAGGTCGGCAACCTCAAGGTCAAGTGGTCCCGTCGGCTGCCGGCGTCCGACGGCCGGAAGATCGACAGCCCCCGCTTCCTGCGCCGGGCGGAGAAGAAACTCAAGCGCCTTCAGCGGGAGCTGTCCCGTAAGGCCAAGGGATCGCAGAACCGGGCCAAGGCCCGCATCAAGGTCGCACGCCCGTCCGGCAGTGGACGTGCGACGGATGCGGCACCGTGCACGACCGCGACCACAACGCAGCCCGTAACGTCCTCTTCGAAGGACGCCGTATCGTCGCCGCCGGGCGGGCGGAGACGCTGAACGCTTGTGGAGCGCCGGTAAGACGGGCACACGTGCCCGCACAGCGCGGTGAAGCAGGAAGCCCCCGGAAGGGCCGGACGGCCCAGGCCGGAATCCCTGGACTTCAGGCCAGGGAGCACGTCAAGCAGTCGGATTCCGAACTGTTCCGAGTCGGCTGGGAGTTGTCACCCCACCGAGCGTGAACTGGTGCGCGTACGCCCCCGGAGCGCGACGGCAGGAGCAGCAGATGGAGCCCGACCGCACCCGCACCCGCACCCGCACCCGTGACTGGCGTCGCCTCGGCCGTGCCGTCATGTTCAGCGCGGTGCGCGGCGCTGCGGCCGCGCTGGGCTCCGGCGCCGTCGGCGCGCTGCTGTGGTGGTGGCAGCGGTAGGACTCAACCCCCGCAGGGCTCTTGTGCAATTCCTGTGGAGGCCTCAATCTTTCGCTGACGCGCAGATGTCGTCCGTTGATTGACATGACCATGAACCTCGGACGGCCGGGCGTGCACCACACCCCACAGCGCACCACCGATTGAGGAGGATCCCTCAGATGGCAGTGATGCGTACTCCCCACAGGCTCACCCGGCGAAGACTGGCCGCGCTCGGCGCGACGGCCACCGCGGCGCTCGTCGCGAGCCTCGTCTCCGCCCTCCCCGCCGGCGCGGTCCCGGCCGCGTCCGAAGGGCGCATCCAGTACGAGGGCGCGGCGAACGCCGTCGCCGACAGCTACATCGTGACCCTGAAGACGCAGCGGGCCGGTTCCGCCGAGGGCCGGGCCCTGGCGCACAAGTACGGCGCCGACATCGAGCGCACGTACACCAAGGCCCTGAACGGCTACGAGGTCGAGGCCTCCGAGACCGAGGCGAAACGCCTCGCCGCCGACCCGGCCGTCGCCTCCGTCGTCCAGAACAGGACGTTCGGCATCACCGGGACCCAGCCCAGCCCGCCGTCCTGGGGCCTGGACCGCATCGACCAGAAGAACCTGCCGCTGAACAGCTCCTACACCTACCCCGACTCGGCCGGGGAGGGCGTCACGGCGTACGTCATCGACACCGGCGTCCGCATCACGCACAGCGACTTCGGCGGCCGCGCCTCCTACGGCTACGACGCCGTCGACAACGACAACACCGCCCAGGACGGCCACGGCCACGGCACGCACGTCGCCGGCACGGTGGCCGGCGGCGCCTACGGCGTCGCCAAGAAGGCCAAGGTCGTTGGCGTCCGGGTGCTGAACAACTCCGGCCAGGGCACCACCGCCCAGGTCGTCGCGGGCATCGACTGGGTCGCGCGGAACGCGGTCAAGCCGGCCGTCGCCAACATGTCCCTCGGCGGTCCCGGCGACACGGCCATCGACACGGCCGTACGCAACGCCATCACCGCCGGCGTCACCTTCGTGGTCGCGGCCGGCAACGAGTCCACCAACGCCTCCACCCGGTCGCCGGCCCGCGTCACCGAGGCCGTCACGGTCGGCGCCACGACATCGAGCGACGCGAAGGCGAGCTACTCCAACTACGGTTCGGTCCTAGACCTGTTCGCGCCCGGCTCGTCCATCACCTCGGCGTGGAACACGAGCGACTCCGCGACCAACAACATCTCCGGTACGTCGATGGCGAGCCCGCACGTCGCCGGAGCCGCCGCCCTCCACCTGGCCGACAACCCCACGGCCACTCCCGCGCAGGTCTCCGCCGCGCTGACGGCCGCCGCCACCACCGGCGTCGTCACCAGCCCCGGCAGCGGCTCGCCCAACCTGCTCCTCAGCGTCGGCGGCGGTACGACCACCCCGCCCGGCCCGCGCTTCGAGAACACCGCCGACCAGGCCATCGCCGACAACGCCACCGCCGAGTCCCCGGTGACCGTCTCCGGCGTCTCCGGCAACGCGCCCTCGGCCCTGGCCGTCGAGGTCCACATCGTCCACACCTACATCGGCGACCTCCAGGTCCAGCTGATCGCCCCCGACGGCACGGCGTACACGCTGAAGTCGTACGGCACCGGCGGCAGTGCGGACAACATCGACACCACGTACTCCGTGAACGCCTCCGCCGAGGCCGCCAACGGCACCTGGAAGCTGCGCGTGAGCGACAACGCCCGCTTCGACACCGGGCGGATCGACGCCTGGGCGCTCCAGTTCTGACCTCGTCCGTGACCGGCCGTCAGTCTCCTGACGCGCCCGGTACGTAGGCGTCCTCGTCCTCCGGGAAGGGCTTCGGGTCGATGACCCGGCCCACCGCGAGGACGAGGCTCGTCCCGCCGCACGGCCGGGAAGCCGAAGGGGCGGTCGAAGACCGCCACCGCCCTGCCCCGTCACGATGCGGAGAAGCACGAGGGCGACCCCGGACGCCGCCCATCGCCGTGCCCTGGCGAGTGCGTTCGGGTGCGCCCGGGTGTGGAACGACTGCCTGCGCGACCGTGACCACAACGCAGCCCGCGACGTCGTCTTCGAAGGACGCCGTATCGTCGCGCACAGCCCGGCGCGGCAGGGAAGGGTCAGCCGACCCGGGCCGGAATCCCTGGCCTTCAGGGCAGGGAGCACGTCAAGATGCGCCCAGCCGTACGGTTTCGCACGGCCGCTCTCTCCCACCGCCTCAGCCAGGAGCACCGTACCCGTGTCGATACCCCCGCCCCCTGGGAGCCAGCAGCCCCAGGACCCGTACGGCCCGCCGCCTGCGAGCCGGCCTCAGGGAGCCCAGGGTTACGGCCCCTACGCCCCCTACGCCCCCTATGGCCCCACCGGCCGCCCGTATGGGGCACCGGTCTCCGTCAACGCGCTCGCCGTCGCCGCGCTCGTGCTCGGCGTGCTCTGCTTCCTGCCCGCCACGGGGCTCGTGCTGGGGCTGATCGCGCTGTGGCAGATCAGGCGGAACGGCCAGAGCGGCCGAGGGCTGGCGATCGCCGGGGCCGTGCTGTCTTCTGTCGGGATCGTGCTGTGGACGGTGACGCTGTCCACGGGTGCCGTGTCCGACGCCTGGGAGAAATTCAAGGACGGCGCACAGGGCAACGAAAGCCTGTCGCTGGAGAAGGGCGACTGTTTCGACGCGCCCGGCGGCCTGGAGGGCGACACCTACGACGTCGACCCGGTGTCCTGCGAAGGCGGACACGACGGCGAGGTGTTCGCGGTCGTGACACTGCCGGGCGGCGCCTTCCCGGGCGACGCCAAGATCACCGACATCGCCGACGAGCGGTGCTACGAGCTCCAGGACCAGTACGCCATGGACTCCTGGGCGATGCCGGCCGACGTCGACGTGTACTACCTCATGCCGTCCCGGGACAGCTGGCGTTACGGCGACCGCGCGATCACCTGCGTCTTCGGCAACACCGACGCGAAGGCCAAGCTGACCGGCTCCCTGCGCGGCGACCCCACCACCCTCGACACCGACCAGGTCGTCTTCCTGTCGGCGGCCAACGCCGTCGACACGGCGCTGTACGAGGAGCCCGAGGTCACCCCCGAGGACGACCTCGCCGGCCACCGGGCCTGGGCCACCCAGGTGCACGACGTGCTCGGCGAGCAGATCGAGGCACTGCGCGGGCACTCCTGGCCATCCGACGACCGGAAGCCGGTCGTCGGCCTGGTCAAGGACCTGGAGGACGCCAGGGAGGAGTGGGCCAGGGCGAGCGAGGCGGACGACGCGGACTCCTACTACGCGCACTACGACAAGGCCTACGAGCACGTCGACGGCCCGGCGACCGTCACCGCCCGCAAGGCCCTCGGGCTCGCGACGGCGCCGCCCTCCCCGGGCGAGACCGAGGGCGGTGACTCCGAAGCCGAGGTGTGACGGCGGCTATATCGGGGAGAAAGTGCCTGCGTAAAGCCCTCGGGGCCACCATGTCATCACATCGAGTGATTCTCTGGCCTTTGCTTGCACCGCACAACCTACGGTTGCCACGCTGTTGCTGTCTGTACAACCTGATGGGAGCGGCCAGTGACATTCGGTGAGCAGCCGGCGTACCTGCGCGTCGCGGGTGATCTCCGCAAGAAGATCGTCGACGGTCAGCTGCCACCCCACACCCGCCTCCCCTCCCAAGCCAGAATCCGCCAGGAGTACGGCGTCTCGGACACCGTCGCCCTGGAGGCCCGCAAGGTGCTCATGGCGGAGGGTCTGGTCGAGGGCCGCTCCGGCTCGGGGACGTATGTGCGCGAGCGGCCCGTACCCCGGCGCATCGCCCGCTCCGGATACCGCCCGACCGGCGGGGCCACGCCGTTCCGCCAGGAGCAGGCCGACGGTGAGGGGCGCGGCACCTGGGAGTCCAGCAGCGAGCAGGCGGAGGCCGGTGTCGCGGTCGCCGAACGGCTGGGCATCGAGCCGGGCGAGCGTGTGATGTGCACGAGGTACCTCTTCCGCGAGGGCGGCGAGGCGATGATGCTCTCCACCTCCTGGGAGCCGCTCGCCGTCACGGGCCGTACACCGGTGATGCTGCCGGAGGAGGGGCCGCTCGGCGGCATGGGCGTCGTCGAGCGCATGCGCGCGATCGACGTGATCGTGGACAACGTCACCGAGGAGGTCGGCGCCCGCCCCGGGCTCGCCGAGGAACTGCTCGTCCTCGGGGGCGTCCCCGGCCATGTGGTCCTGGTCGTACAGCGCACGTTCTACGCCTCCGGCCGTCCGGTCGAGACGGCCGACGTGGTCATCCCGGCCGATCGGTACCGGGTCGCCTACCACCTTCCGGTCAAGTAGCGAACGCTCGCATCCGCCCCGCGGCGCGCCCCTCGCGCGCCCCGCTCACACGATCGCCGCGGGAGCCGCCCTCGGCCCGGTTGGTTCGCATCCCCTAGCCGGCTGTCGTTCTCGCAGGTCGGCCGCGACGTATGCGGTATGCCTCAGACCGGGTGCGTCGAGGTGCGCGGACGGCGCGTTTGTGACCGTGCGCCCCCTGCGTTCTGGCTGGTTGCGTACCTCTTTGTGAAAATCCGTATTCGCTGCGTGAAGGTTAGGCGTAGGCTCGGGCATATGCGCATTGCGGTTTCGTTATCGGGTGGGGCACGGCACAGGCCGCGGGCGGGAAGTGGAGGGGCGCCATGAACGACAGCACGATCACTCTTCCCTGGCTCGTGATACGAGAGGACGACAACGGCAACCGCTACCGCGTGGGCCGGTACGCGACCCGGGCCGAGGCCCAGAAGATTGCGGACAGCCTCGACGGCCGCGGCCACAAGCAGCTGTACTGGGTCGAGCGGCTCGGTCAGAACGGGCAGGGCGGAGCGCACGGCTGACCTCGGGTGTCCCTGCGCTCCGGGCCGGTGTCCGGCCGCGCTCCCGTAGGCTCCCCGCATGAGTGAGCGGATCGTCGTCGTGGGTGCCGCGCTGGTCGACGACGGGCGGCTGCTGGCCGCCCGGCGCAGTGCGCCCGTCGAGTTGGCCGGGCGCTGGGAGCTGCCCGGCGGCAAGGTCGAGCCGGCGGAGACGGCCGACGCGGCGCTCGTTCGGGAACTGCGCGAGGAACTCGGCGTCGACGCCGAGGCCGGCGGGCGCGTCCCGGGGGAGTGGCCGCTGAAGTCGCCGTACGTCCTACAGGTGTGGACCGCGCGGCTGCGGCCCGGCTCCGCCGCCCCCAAGCCCCTTCAGGACCACGACGAACTGCGCTGGCTGGGCCCCGACGAGATCTGGGACGTGGACTGGCTCGACCAGGACGTGCCCGCGGTGCGGCAGGCTCTCGCGCACCTGGGGCCTCTCGGCGGCCCCGGTACGGGAGAAGTGCCCGGCGCCTGAGGCCGACCGGGGGTGTGCGAGGCCCGAAGGCGGCCGTACGGGCGCCGTGTGCGCCTTTCGTGCCATAGTGCGCTGCCCCACGCGGTACTCCGCCCTGGATATCGGGTATGTGCCCATTAACCCCACGAAAAAGGACATGGGCGGGCCCGCTGTCGGGGAAGTGATCGGCGTGATCGACACCGAAGGTGACCGCGCCGAGTGGTCCTTCCCCGCCGAGCCGGGCGCCGTGCGCACCGCCCGACAGGCCGTCCGCGTCCGGCTCCGCGGCTGGGGCCTCGACAGCCTCGCCGACCTCACGGCGTTGTTGGTCAGTGAGTTGGTCACCAACGCCCTGCGGCACGCCACGGGACCCATCGGCGTCCGCTTGGTCCGCCCCTCCGAACTGGACGGCGTCCTCCTGGTGGAGGTCTCCGACCCGCTCCCGGACCCGCCCCGCGAGCGCGCCGCCAGACCCGAGGACGAGAGCGGCCGAGGGCTCCGACTGGTCGCCTCCTCCTGCCGCCGCTGGGGCACCCGGCCCGGCGGCGTGGGCAAGACCGTGTGGTTCGAACTCGCGGTTCCGGAGTGAAAAATCGGTGTACGTCCGCCCTGCCGCTGTCGAGCGAATGGTTCAGGCCAGTGGCGGTTGTCGACGGACGGGATTCGACGACGTGTCCCCTGGTTAGAAGACTGGAAGTGTTCTCACGGTCCGGTCCAAAAACCATCGGGACCGTGCTGTGATCGTGAACACCGTGTTGTGCGGCACCGTAGTGCTGGATACTGCGGGCAGCCGCCCCCGGTGACCGGTGCCGGACGCGGTGAGCTGGAGGGGACGGTTCGCGTGAGCGAGATACCAGCGAAGGCCACGGAGTCCGAGGACCCGTCGGAGGGCGCGAGGGCGATGGCCGCGGACGGCCTGGCTTCCGCGGTGGGAGGTGCGCTCGCGGCTGACGGGGTGCCACCCGGGGACGCCATGTGGCAGAGCAGTCCCCCGGGATCCATCTACGACTACATCAAGGTCGCGTCCTTCTCCATCGGCCCCGACGGGCTCGTCGACCAGTGGAGCCTGCGTGCCGAGCACCTCTTCGGCATCCCCGCCGAACGCGCCGTCCGCATGGACCCCATCGAGACCTTCATCGACCCGCGCCTGCGCGAGCGGGGCATGCGCAAGATGGCCGAGATCCTCGACGGCCGCGAGTGGACCGGCGTGGTGCCCTTCCGGATGCCGAAGGACGCCGAGGGGGAGTGCGGGCGCGAGGGGCTCGCCGAGGTGTACGTCATGCCGACGCGCACCGAGGAGGGCGAGAAGGCCGCCGTCTGCATCGTCGTCGACGTGCGCACGCTGCGCAGCATCGAGACCGACCTCGCCGCCTCGCAGTCCATTTTCGGTCAATCCCCGTTCGGTTTCCTGCTGATCGACTCCGACCTGCGGGTCCGCCGCGCCAACCACCGGTTCGCGTCCGTCTTCGGCGGCGAACCCGACGACCACCGCGGCAAGGGCGTCCACGACTATCTCCAGCGCGGCGAGGCCGAGCGGGTCGCCGCCACGCTGCGCCGCGTGCTGGAGACCGGCAACTCCATCACGGACATGCACGTCACCGGCTTCGTGCCGGGCTCCGACGAGCGCCGCCACTGGTCCGTCAACCTCTACCGCGTGCACAGCGGTTCGGGCCGGCCGATCGGCATCGCCTGGCTCGGCACGGACATCACCTCGCGCCGCGCCGCCGCCCGCGAGGCCGCCGCCGCCCGCCGCAACCTCGCCCTGCTGAACGAGGCCGGTGCCCGCATCGGCAACTCCCTCGACCTGGAGACGACGGCCCGACAGCTCCTCGACGTCGTCGTGCCCGGCTTCTGCGACCTGGCCACCGTCGACCTCTACCAGGGCCTGCTGGTCGGCGACGAGACCCCGCCCGGGCTCGCCGACGGCAGCGCCGAACTGCGCCGGGTGGCCTTCGCCAGCGCCGTCTCCGACGCGCCCTTCACCGGCACCGGCGTGCCCGTCGCGGTCGGCGCCGTCCACCACTACCCGTTCAACTCGCCCTGCGCGGACGCCCTGCGCACGGCGCGCCCGCAGACCGTCCCCGGTGAGGACGGCGGGCTCGTGCAGTCCACGCTCGCCGTGCCGATGGTCGCCCACGACACCGTCGTCGGGCTGGTGCAGTTCGCCCGTACGAAGGGCAGCGAGCCGTTCGGCGACCGGGACCGAGACCTCGCCGTGGAGCTGGCGGCGCGGGCCGCCGTCTGCATCGACAACGCCCGCCTCTACCGGCGCGAGCACGAACGGGCGTTGATACTGCAACGGTCCCTGCTCCCGCCCGGCGACCCGGAAGCCTCCGGCCTCGACATCGCCTGCCGCTATCTGCCCGGCAACGCCAACACCGGCCGGCCCAGCGAGGTCGGCGGCGACTGGTTCGACGTCATAGAACTCCCGGGACACCGCACCGCGCTGGTCGTGGGCGACGTCATGGGCCGTGGCCTGCGCGCCGCGGTCGCCATGGGCGAACTCCGCACGGCCGTACGCACGCTGGCGCAGCTCGACCTCGAACCGGCCGAGGTGCTCTCCCAGTTGGACGAGATCGCCCGCGGCCTGGGCGCCCCCGGCGGCGTCCAGCAGGCGACCAGGGCGGCCCGCCGCCCCCGCGAGGCGGACCTGTCGGAGGTGTACCTCGCCACCTGCGTCTACGCCGTCTACGATTCCGTCACCCGGCGCTGCACCTTCGCCAACGCGGGCCATCTGCCGCCCGTCCTGGTCGAACCGGGCGAGTCGGCCCTGATGCTCGACGTGCCGCCGGGCCTGCCGCTCGGCGTCGGCGGTGAGCCCTTCGAGGAGGTCGAGGTCGAACTGCCCGAGGGGGCCCTGCTCGCGCTCTACACGGATGGACTGGTCGAAAGCCGCGATCACCCCCTCGACGAGGGCCTCCAGGCCTTCGTCAGCACCCTCTCCGACCCCACCCAGCCCCTGGAGGACGTGTGCGACCACGTCCTCAACACGCTCGACACCCATCACGGCGAGGACGACATCGCGCTGCTGATGGCACGTGTACAGGGCCTGCCCACCGAGTCCGTCGGCGACTGGACCCTGCCGCGCGAGCCGCGCAGCGTGGGCCGGGCCCGCGAGTACGCGCGTGCCCAGCTGCTCAGCTGGGACATGGAACCCCTGGTCGACACCACGGAGCTCCTGGTCAGCGAACTCGTCACCAACGCCCTGCGCTACGGCGAGGGCGAGATCCGTCTCCGCCTGCTGCTGGATCGCACCCTGGTCTGCGAGGTCTGGGACTCCGGCCTGGTCCAGCCCCGCCGCCGCCGCGCCCGCGACACCGACGAGGGCGGCCGAGGCCTCCAGCTGGTCGGTCTCCTCAGCGCCGCGTGGGGCTCCCGCCGCACGCCCCGGGGGAAGACGGTGTGGTTCGAACTCCCCCTGCCGGGTGGCGAAACGAGCCTGACGGACCCGGCGGAGGCGCTGCTGAGCCTGTTCTGATCGCAACCGAACACCGGTACGGCTCGTCCTCCCCGGCAACACCAACCGCACCACCCGGGGGGAGACGGCATGGAACGCGTGGAGGGCACGACCCAGGACGAAGCAGCAGTCGGCGACGGCGAGAACCGCGCACAGGAGGCTCCCGCACCCGACAGTGAAAGAAACAGAAGGCGTCGGCGCCGGGTCAGACGCACGGTGCTCGTCCTGCTTCTGGTCCTCCTGGTCCCTCCCCTGTCCGGCCTGACAGCCCTCTACATCAACTACCAGGGCGACCCCGCACAAGGCACCCACACCAGAAACCGCGACGCACTCTGGCTCGGCCACGCCTGGGTCGACGGCCGCAAGAAGGACGCCGACGTCACCGCCCTGGCCCGCCGCCTGCGAGGCACCGGCATCCGCGACCTCTACGTCCACTCAGGCCCGTTGGAACACGACGGCACGCTCCCGAAGTCGGTCTATCCACGAGCCCGTTGGTTCATCGACGCCGTACGCGGGAAACTCCCCGGCGTCCGCGTCCAGGCCTTCCTGGGCGACGTTCTCGCCACCGAGGGCCCTGACGGCATGCGCCTGGAGAACCCGGACACCCGAGCCGCCGTTCTCCGCTCCGCCCGCCAGGTCCTGGACACCGGCTACGACGGCATCCACCTCGACCTGGAGCCCCTGCACTCCGGAGACCGGAACTACCTCACCCTCCTCGACGCCCTGCGCCGCGAGACCCGCTCCCGGGGCGCCCTGCTCTCCGTAGCGGCCCACCAGATCGACCCGCTCCCCGCCCTCCACTCCGTCTTCGGGACGTTCACCGACCACCCCAAGTGGTGGTCGCAGGAGTTCTTCGGCCAGGTCGCCCGCCACGTCGACCAGATCGCCGTCATGTCGTACGACACCGCGCAGCCACTGGAGAGCACCTACGGCGGCTACGTCGCCCAGCAGACCTCCCTCGCCCTGGAGGTCACCCCGCCCTCCACCGACCTGCTGATGGGCCTGCCCTTCTACTGGGAGAGCAACTTCGACCACTGGGGCCACGCCGAGACCGTGCCCGCCGCCGTCCGGGGCGTCCGCCTGGGCCTGTCCCGCACGGACGCCGACCGGGCCCGCTTCGGCGTCGCGCTGTACATCGACTTCGCAGCGACCGATGCGGACTGGCGTGCGTACAAGGAAGACTGGGTGCGGTGACCAGGACCCGACGGCACCTCACCCGCACCGACCTCGCCCCCCTGACCCGCGCCGCCCTGGGCCCCGGCCGCACCCTCACCACCGTGGAACGCCTGCGCGGCGGCACCAAGAAGGGCGTCTACCGCCTGACCCTCGACGACGACTCCACGGCCGTCGCCTACGTGTGGTCGGCCGACGAGGACTACTGGGACCAGCCGGACCCCGACCCCCGGGACGTCTTCTCGCACGGCACCGGCCTCGGCTTGTTCACGGCGGCACACGACCGCCTGGCCGCCTCCGGCGTCCGCACCCCACGCCTCCTGTACGCCGACGCCACACACACGCACCTCCCGGCCGACGCGGCCGTCGTGGAGGACGTGACCGGCGGCAGCCTGGAGGACGCCCTCGCCCGGGACCCGCGCGAGGCACCTCGGCTCATGGACCGGATGGCGGACCTGCTCGCCGCCCTGCACTCCCACACCGGTCCCCGCTTCGGGAAGGTCGCCGTCGTCGACAACGGCGGTTCCTCCCACGGCGTCTCCTGCGAACAGCGCATCACCGACGGCGCCCTGCGGTGCATCGCGGAAGCGGCCCGGCGCGAACCCCGTGCCGCCGCCGTACGCCGGGAACTGGAGGACACGATCCACGCCCTGGCCGCCGAGGTCCGCCCCCGTGACCGTCACACCCTCGTCCACGCCGAACTGGGCCCGGACCACGTCCTGCTCACGCCCGACGGGCAGCCGGCGCTCATCGACATCGAGGGCCTGATGTACTTCGACGTCGAGCACGAGCACGTCTTCCTCAGGCTCCGCTTCGGCCCCCACTACGACGCCTTGCGGGCCCCGGGTCTGGACGAGGCCCGCCTGCGTCTCTACCGCCTGTCGATGCACCTCGGCCTGGTCTCGGGGCCGCTGACGCTCATCGAGGGTGACTTCCCGCATCCGGAGCGCATGCGGGAGATCGCCCAGCACAACCTCCAGCAAGCGCTCAGCCTGCTGAAGAGCGCCTCCTGATCTTCGAACCCAGCCACACCAGCGGGTCGTACTTGCGGTCGATCGCCCGTTCCTTCAGGGGGATCAGCGCGTTGTCCGTGATCTTGATGCCCTCCGGGCAGACCTCCGTACAGCACTTGGTGATGTTGCAGTAGCCCAGGCCGTGTTCGTCCTGGGCGGTGGTCTTGCGGTCCAGGCCGGATTCCGCCGCCGCGTCCAGCGGATGCATGTCCAGCTCCGCCACCCGCATCAGGAAACGGGGCCCCGCGAACGCCTGCTTGTTCTCCTCGTGGTCGCGGACCACATGGCAGGTGTCCTGGCACAGGAAGCACTCGATGCACTTGCGGAACTCCTGCGAGCGGTCCACGTCCTCCTGCATCATCCGGTACTCGCCGGGACCGAGATCCGCGGGCGGCACGAAGGCCGGGACCTCCCTGGCCTTCGTGTAGTTGAAGCCGACATCGGTGACCAGGTCGCGGACGACCGGGAACGCCCGCAGCGGCGTCACCGTGATCGTCTCATCCCGGTCGAACACCGACATGCGTGTCATGCACAGCAGCCGCGGCCGGCCGTTGATCTCGGCGGAGCACGAACCGCACTTGCCCGCCTTGCAGTTCCAGCGCACGGCGAGATCGGGGGCCTGGGTGGCCTGGAGGCGGTGGATGATGTCGAGCACCACCTCGCCGTCGTTGACCTCGACCTTGAAGTCCTCAAGGCCGCCGCCGCTCACGTCCCCGCGCCACACCTTGAAGTGGGCCGTATAGCCGCTCATTCGTAGAGCTCCTCTTCGGCGAGGTACTTGACCAGCTCCTCCTTGTCGAACAGGGCGAGCAGGTCGGCACGGACGGGTTCGGTGGTCTCGCGGGTGAGGGTGATCTGGCCGCGGACCGGGTCCGAAGCCGCCAGACCGCCCGTCGGGTCGGTGAGCGCGCACAGCAGGTTGATCCGGCGCCACTTGCGGTCCATCCCCGGATGGTCCTCGCGGGTGTGCCCGCCGCGGGACTCGGTGCGCTCCAGCGCGGCCCGCGCCACGCACTCGCTGACCAGCAGCATGTTCCTGAGATCCAGGGCGAGGTGCCAGCCCGGGTTGAACTGCCGGTGCCCCTCGACGCCGGCCCGGCGCGCCCGGCCCCGCAGCTCGGCCAGCTTCTCCAGGGCCTGCTTCATCTCCGTCTCGCGGCGGATGATGCCGACCAGGTCGTTCATCGTCTGCTGGAGTTCCTGGTGCAGGGTGTACGGGTTCTCCGGCGGGCCGCCCTTCGGCTCCTCGATCTCCGCCTCGGCGGAGAAGGGCCGCAGGGCCTCGGCGGCGGCGGAGTCGATCTGGACGTCGTCCACGGCGGGCCGCGCCCCCGTCAGCCCCGCCGCGTACTCGGCCGCGTGCCGGCCCGCCCGGCGGCCGAACACCAGCAGGTCGGACAGGGAGTTGCCGCCGAGCCGGTTGGAGCCGTGCATGCCGCCGGCCACCTCACCGGCCGCGTACAGCCCGGGCACGCCGCGCGCCGCCGCCGTGTCGGACTCGACCGCGACGCCGCCCATCACGTAGTGACAGGTGGGCCCGACCTCCATCGCCTCCGCCGTGATGTCGACGTCCGCCAGTTCCTTGAACTGGTGGTACATCGACGGCAGCCGACGCTTGATGACCTCGGCGGGCATCCGGGTCGACACGTCGAGGAACACGCCCCCGTGCGGCGAGCCGCGCCCCTCCTTCACCTCGGTGTTGATCGCCCGCGCGACCTCGTCACGGGGGAGCAGCTCGGGTGGGCGCCGGTTGTGGTCCGGGTCGTCGTACCAGCGGTCGGCCTCGTCCTCGGTCTCGGCGTACTTGTCCTTGAAGACATCGGGGATGTACTCGAACATGAACCGCTTGCCGTCGGAGTTGCGCAGCACCCCGCCGTCGCCGCGCACCGACTCGGTGACGAGGATGCCCTTGACCGACGGCGGCCAGACCATGCCCGTCGGGTGGAACTGCACGAACTCCATGTTCAGCAGGGGAGCGCCCGCGAGGAGGGCCAGCGCGTGACCGTCGCCGGTGTACTCCCAGGAGTTCGACGTCACCTTGAAGGACTTGCCGATGCCGCCCGTGGCGATGACGACAGCCGGTGCCTCCAGGACGAAGAAGCGGCCGGACTCGCGCTCGTAGCCGAAGACCCCGGAGACGCGCCCGTCCTCCTTCAGGACTCGGGTGACCGTGCACTCCTGGAAGACCCTCAGCCGGGACTCGTAGTCGCCGGTCTCCTTGAAGTCCTCCTGCTGGAGCGCGACGATCTTCTGCTGGAGGGTGCGGATCAGCTCCAGGCCCGTGCGGTCGCCGACGTGCGCGAGGCGCGGGTACTCGTGGCCGCCGAAGTTGCGCTGGGAGATCCGGCCGTCCTTGGTGCGGTCGAACAGCGCCCCCCAGGTCTCCAGCTCCCACACCCGCTGCGGCGCCTCCTGCGCGTGCAGCTCGGCCATCCGCCACTGGTTGAGGAACTTGCCGCCGCGCATGGTGTCGCGGAAGTGGACCCGCCAGTTGTCGTTCTCATTGGCGTTGGCCATCGCCGCCGCGATACCGCCTTCGGCCATCACCGTGTGCGCCTTGCCGAACAGCGACTTGCAGATCACGGCCGTACGGGCGCCCCGCTCGCGGGCCTCGATGGCGGCGCGCAGCCCGGCGCCGCCGGCTCCCACCACGACGACGTCCCACTCCTGCCGGTCGACCACGGACATCAGAACGCACCCCTCATCAGAAGAACCGCGGATCGTCGAAGGCACCGGACGCGACCAGGTAGACGTAGAAGTCGGCGAGCGCCACGCTCACCAGCGACGCCCAGGCGAGCAGCATGTGCCGGGCGTTGAGCTTCCCGACCCACTGCCACATCCGGTAGCGCACGGGATGCTTGGAGAAGTGCTTGAGCTTGCCGCCGACGATGTGCCGGCACGAGTGGCAGGACAGCGTGTACGCCCAGATCAGCGCGATGTTGACCAGGAACACGAGCGTGCCGAGGCCCATGTGGCCCCACTCGTAGTTCTCGTCGCGGAAAGCGAGCACGGTGTCGTAGGTCAGGATCCCGGCGACGAGGAGCGCGGCGTAGAAGAAGTACCGGTGGATGTTCTGGAGCACCAGCGGGAAGCGGGTCTCGCCCGTGTACTTCTCGTGCGGCTCGGCCACCGCGCAGGCCGGCGGGGACGCCCAGAAACCCCGGTAGTAGGCCTTGCGGTAGTAGTAGCAGGTCAGCCGGAAGCCGAGCGGGAAGATCAGGATGATGATCGCGGGGGAGATCCCCCACCAACTGCCGAAGATCTCCCAGTTGGGGCCGGCCTTCATCGGCTCGCATCGCTCCGCCAGACACGGGGAGTAGAAGGGCGAGACGTACGGCGCCGCGTAGTAGTCGGCGTCGGCGAAGGCCCGCCAGGTGGAGTAGACGATGAAGGCCAGCAGGCCGGCGACCGTGCCGGCCGGGGCCAGCCACCAGCGGTCGGTGCGCAGGTGCGGGGCGTCGATCGCGGCGCGCGCACCCGCCCGTACGCCGCCGCTTCGGGGATGGGGTTCTGTGGCGGGAGGTTCCGTACCAGTGGCCACTGTGACGACTCCGGTCGGGTTCGGGGGAGGTGCCGGTCGCTCGACGCCCTCCTGGTCAGGGAGCGCGCCGGTCCCGGGCGCCGAGCCCCTCGTCGTCCGAGTCGACCCACAGCGCGGGGTCGTACGGCGCGTCCGAGATGGTGACGAGGTCGGGGCGCTTCGGTGCGGCCGGTGTGGCGGCGGCGTCGCGCAGCAGGGCGACGCTCTCGCGCAGGTGGCTGGCGTCGGCACGGACGCGGCGCATCTCCAGGCCGCCGGTGCCGAGCTGCTTCTCCAGGCGTCCCAGCGACCGGAACAGCTCGTCGAGACTGCGCTGGACTGACGTCAGTTCATCGTGAACGGACATGACTTGCCCTCACTTCCGCGGGTCCTTCGAGGCCCAAGGCGGCAACGTTCATGCGCCTGCGAGTGTTGCGCGTCACACCTTGTGCTGTGAAGGGATGTGCATCGATTGGCCGAGGCGCGTGGGTGCACTCTGCGGTGCGTTGCGCCGCACGGGTGACTTCCCGACCGTGACCGCCGTGTCGCCCTGTGTTGCCGAACCCTTTCCTCTTCAGTGGCCGCATACATCAGATGAACTCCAAATACCGCCAAAAGTGATCATAACGCCCGCGGCTTCCCGGAGGTAGCACAGATGTCCCAGCACGGCGTCGGCCCGCGCGCGGTCACGCGCTCGGTCGCCCTCCTCACCGCGGGCGTGCTCGCGGTGCCCGCGCTCGCCGGATGCGGCTCCGAGGACCCGGCGGGCACGCCGCTCGCCGCACCGGACACCCGGCCCGCGAGCCGCGACCGGATCGCCGACGGCGGCACCCTGCGCTGGGCCGTGGACTCCGTGCCCGACACCCTGAACACCTTCCAGTCGGACGCCGACGCCACCACCGCCCGCGTCGCCCAGGCCGTCCTGCCGTCGATGTTCCGGATGAACGCCAGTGGCCGTCCGGAGCGCAATCCCGCCTACCTGGAGTCCGCCAAGGTCGTCGAGACCGAGCCCAAGCAGGTCGTCCTGTACAAGCTGAACCAGCAGGCCGTCTGGAGCGACGGCCGGGAGATCGGCGCCGCCGACTTCGCCGCCCAGTGGCGTGCCCTGTCCGGCAAGGACACCGCCTACTGGACCGCACGCAACGCCGGCTACGACCGCATCCAGAAGATCGAGCGCGGGGACAGCGCCCTGGAGGTCAGGGTCACCTTCAGCCGCCCCTACGCCGACTGGCGGTCGCTGTTCTCGCCGCTGTACCCGAAGGACGTCATGGGCACCCCGGACTCCTTCAACGACGGGGCACGCAAGAAGCTCAAGGTCAGCGCCGGTCCCTTCACGGTGAAGAAGGTCGACCGCGAGGACGACGAGATCACCCTCGCCCGCAATCCGCGCTGGTGGGGCAAGCCGGCCAAGCTCTCCGAGATCGTGCTGCGCTCCGTGCCGCGCGACGAACGGGCCGCCGAGCTGGCCGCCGGCACCCTCGACGTGGCCGAGATCGACCCCGTCGCCGCCCGCCGCATCACCGTCGCCGCCCGCCCCCGCAGCTCCAGCAGCCCGCTGACGGGCCCCGGCGCCGCCCGGTCCACCGCGAACGCCCTGCGCTCCTGGGCCGTCACCAACGGCTCCGACGAGAAGGCCGCGGACGAGGAGACCGTCGCCCGCAGCAAGCTGCGCAAGGCGGCCGCCAAGTACGCCCGGCAGCAGCAGGCCCTGCGCGGCTTCGAGGTGCGCAAGTCCCTGGAGCCCGCCTACACCCAGCTCGCCCTGAACGGCGCCGAGGGCCCGCTCGCCGACGAGCGCGTCCGCAGGGCCGTCGCCCGCGCCCTCGACCGCAAGGAACTGGCCGAGGCCGTCCTGAAGCCCCTGGGCCTGCCCGCAGTCCCGGTGGGCAGCCACCTCGCCCTCTCCGGCCAGGCCGCCTACGCCGACAACAGCGGCGCCCTCGGCGGCCGGGACACCAAGGAGGCACAGGCCCTGCTCGCGGACGCCGGGTGGGTGCGCGGCGGCCCCGTCAAGGAGCAGGAGAAGAAGGAGGAGGGGGAGAAGGCGGCCGGCGCCGAGGGCGAGAAGGCCGGCGCCTCCAAGGAAAAGTCGGACGACGACGGCACGTACGTCGACGGCGAGGACAACAAGGCGCACGGCCGGCAGGACCCCGCCGACCACCTCGCCCAGGACGGCAAGCAGCACACGCAGCCGGACCAGGGCGCCGCCCCCGGCGCGTACGCCCCCAAGGGCACCGCCGCCCCGGCCAACCAGGAGGCCGCCCGGCTCGCCAAGAACGGCAAGCCGCTCACCCTCCGCTTCGTCCTCCCCTCCGGGCCCGGCTCCCAGACGCTGCGCACGGTCGCCGACCGCATCTCGCGCATGCTGGAGCGCGTCGGCATCGGCACGGACATCTCCAAGGTCTCCGACGAGTCCTACTTCAAGGACCACATCGCGTCCGGTCAGTACGACCTCGCCCTGTACTCCTGGCCCGCCACCGCCTTCCCCGCCACCGACGCCCGCCCCGTCTACGCCAAGCCCGTCCCGGCCGCCGACGGCTCCCTGAACGTCGAGCAGAACTACACCCGCGTCGGCACCGACCAGGTCGACCAGCTCTTCGACGAGGCCGTGTCCACCCTCGACGAGGGCGAGTCCCGCTCCCTCATCCGCAAGGCCGACTCCCGCATCTGGGCGGCGGCCGGCTCCATCCCCCTCTTCCAGCGCCCCCAGCTCATCGCGGCCCGCAAGAACCTCGTGAACACCGGCGCCTTCGGCTTCGGCACGCCGGTGTTCGAGGACATGGGTTATCTGAAGAAGGGCGCGAAGCCGGCTTCGGGCCCGTCGGCGAAGGAATCAGCCGCCCCGTAGCTCTGGGAACGCTCAAACGCCTTGCCGTCTCCCGCCCGGCGTCCGCACCATGAGATCAGCAGTGATCATGGTGCGGACGCCGGGCGTCCGTACACGGGGGACAGGAGCCGGCGGATGCGCGGAACGGTACGGCGGGCCTGCGCGGCCGGGCTGGCCATCGGGGTGCTGGTGACGGGGCTGACGGCATGTGCGGGGGACGCGGGCGACGACAAGGCGCCCAAGGCCCGCAAGACCGACAGGGCCGTCGTGAAGGCCTGCGCGGACGGCACCTTCACCTGGTCCCGGGTCACGGAGCGGGACCGGCTGACCGGCGTCTCCGCCCTCGAGCGGCTGGGCACGGGTGGCGGCAGGCTGCACAACTCGATGCGGCGGGTGTACACGCCCAGCCCCTCGGTGCGCGCCGACGGACCGGCCCCGTCCGCCGCCGAGATCCTCTTCTCGCTCGGCAAGAAGACAGGCGAGATCGACTCCGACGCGCCCACCCTGGCCGAGGCGGGCGGAGACACCTGGGGGTTCACCGACGTCCGGCTCCCGGCCCCGGAGCTCGACTCCGACCGCGTCGCGCCCGGCGCGGCGGGCGAGTTCGTCCAGTACGCCGGCGTGAAGGAAGTCTCGGCGGACTTCCGCTACACGTGCCCGGACGGGGGAACCGTCTCCGGCCACGCCCGGAACTGGACGGTCGACTTCACCGGCCTGATCGACTGCGAGGAGCGCCCCGACTCGCCCCTGGGCCGCGAGGCCGCCCGGCACTCCTGCGGCGAGGCAGGGGCTGACGCCGCCGGCCCCCGGTGATCCGGGAACGCCGAGCACCAGTAAAACCACCCTGACCTGCACCGACGTATCCCGGCTAACCCCAGCGGTAGCGGACCCGTACCATGGGGTGAGGCCGTGGCATGTTGAGCCCGGCAGGGCCCGCGCACCACCGATGTACGCGCAGGGCATTCCTCACACTCCGGGAGTACGCCTTCTTATGGCCACGCGCCACGACATCCGCAACGTCGCCATCGTCGCCCACGTCGACCACGGCAAGACCACCATCGTCGACGGCATGCTGAAGCAGGCCGGCGCCTTCGCCGCCCACCAGCTCGAAGGCGTCGACGACCGCATGATGGACTCGAACGACCTGGAGCGTGAGAAGGGCATCACGATCCTGGCCAAGAACACGGCGGTGAAGTACCACCCGAAGGACGGGGGGGACGTCATCACCATCAACATCATCGACACCCCCGGCCACGCCGACTTCGGTGGTGAGGTCGAGCGCGGTCTGTCGATGGTCGACGGTGTCGTCCTGCTCGTGGACGCCTCCGAGGGCCCGCTCCCGCAGACCCGCTTCGTGCTGCGCAAGGCGCTCCAGCAGCGGCTGCCCGTCATCCTCTGCATCAACAAGACGGACCGCCCGGACTCCCGGATCGACGAGGTCGTCAACGAGACGTACGACCTGTTCCTCGACCTGGACGCCGACGAGGAGCAGATCGAGTTCCCGATCGTCTACGCCTGCGGCCGCGACGGCATCGCCTCGCTGACCAAGCCGGACAACGGCACGGTCCCCGCCGACTCCACCAGCCTGGAGCCGTTCTTCTCCACGATCCTGGAGCACATCCCGGCCCCGACCTACGACGAGGCCGCCCCGCTCCAGGCCCACGTCACCAACCTGGACGCCGACAACTTCCTCGGCCGCATCGCGCTGCTCCGCGTCGAGCAGGGCGAGCTGCGCAAGGGCCAGACGGTCGCGTGGATGAAGCGCGACGGGTCCGTCAGCAGCGTCCGCATCTCCGAGCTGATGATGACCGAGGCGCTCACCCGCAAGCCGGCGGAGAAGGCCGGCCCCGGTGACATCTGCGCGGTCGCCGGTATCCCGGACATCATGATCGGCGAGACGCTGGCCGACCCGGAGAACCCGGTCGCGCTGCCGCTGATCACGGTCGACGAGCCCGCGATCTCCATGGTCATCGGCACCAACACCTCCCCGCTGGTCGGCCGTGGTGCCACCGGCAAGGGCGCCGACAACAAGGCGGCGGTCAAGGACCGCAAGGTCACCGCCCGTCAGGTCAAGGACCGCCTCGACCGCGAGCTGATCGGTAACGTCAGCCTCCGCGTGCTGGACACCGAGCGGCCGGACGCCTGGGAGGTGCAGGGCCGTGGTGAGCTGGCGCTGGCCATCCTGGTCGAGACGATGCGCCGGGAGGGCTTCGAGCTGACCATCGGCAAGCCGCAGGTCGTCACCAAGGAGGTCGACGGCAAGGTCTACGAGCCGGTCGAGCGCATGACGATCGACGTGCCCGAGGAGCACATGGGCGCCGTCACGCAGCTCATGGGCGTCCGCAAGGGCCGCATGGACAACATGTCCAACCACGGCTCCGGCTGGGTCCGCATGGAGTTCGTCGTGCCCTCGCGCGGCCTCATCGGCTTCCGGACCGAGTTCCTGACGCAGACCCGCGGCACCGGCATCGGCCACTCCATCCACGAGGGCTTCGAGCCCTGGTTCGGCACCCTCCAGACCCGTAACAACGGCTCGCTGGTCGCCGACCGTTCCGGTGCGGTCACCGCGTTCGCGATGACCAACCTCCAGGAGCGCGGCGTGCTGTTCGTGGAGCCGGGCACCGAGGTGTACGAGGGCATGATCGTCGGAGAGAACTCCCGCGCCGACGACATGGACGTCAACATCACCAAGGAGAAGAAGCTCACCAACATGCGGTCGTCGACGGCCGATGTGACCGAGTCGATCGTCCCGCCGCGCAAGCTGTCGCTGGAGCAGTCCCTGGAGTTCTGCCGGGACGACGAGTGCGTCGAGGTCACCCCGGAGGCCGTGCGCATCCGCAAGGTGAACCTGGACGCCCGCGAGCGCGCCCGCGCCGCGAGCCGCGCCAAGCACGGCTGACGCCTGCCGTTCGACGACACCGGGCACTCCGCCTCGCGGGGTGCCCGGTGTCGTCGTAAAGCGGAGGGAACGCAAAGGGAAGGGTTAGGGAAAACCCTCGATTTGCCGGGTAAAGCCGTCCGGAGCGCCCCGTTCGCACTACCCTGCTGCGGAAGCGCCGCGCCCTGCCCACGCACGGGCCGTACAACGGCCTTGCGGCGGAGGCCTCTTGAGTGCGCGACAGCCACGAGTGGCACCCTGCACGGCGGCCACGGTAGCCGCAAGCGGTTTATCTCATTCTCGCGTCCGGAATGCGGACACTCGCCACCGATAGATGTGTAACAAGTCCGTTTCGCAGGGATCTTTCACCAAACCCTTTGTCCGGATTTTGGAAGATGTAGGCGCGAGCTGTGATCGAACCGAGACCTCGAGAGTGTGGTTCGCTCCTGGCGCATGGCAGATAGTTAGGCGCGTAGAGCTCGGATGAACGGGTCACTCGCTGGAGGCGGCGCCGACTCACGAGCGCGGGGGCACCTGACGATTTCCGGCACCGGCGACGGGCGGTGCGGTGGTCTGTCTGTGCTCCCCTTGCGGTGAACCAATGACTTCATAGGAGGAACCCATGCGCGGTGCCAAGAGCGCCAAGTGGGTCGCGGGGGCGATAGTCGTCGCCCTGGCCGCCACCGCCTGCGGCGGCGGCGACGACAGTGCCGGCGACGACATGAACAAGGGGAAGGCCGACCCGAACGGCATCGTCACTGCGCAGCTGAGCGAACCTCAGAACCCGCTGCAGCCGGCCAACGCCAAGGAGAGCCAGGGCAGCCGTGTCCTGCGCACGATCTTCGCGAACCTGGTCGACTACGAGCCCGGCACCGGCAAGCTCGAGTACGTCAACGCCGAGTCGGTCACGCCGAACGACGACTCGTCGGAGTGGACCGTCAAGCTCAAGCCGGGCTGGAAGTTCCACGACGGCACGCCGGTCACCGCGAAGTCCTACGTGGACTCCTGGAACTGGTCGGCCAACATCAAGAACAGCCAGACCAACTCCAGCTGGTTCGCGGACATCGTCGGCTTCGAGGACGTGCACCCGGAGAAGGGTGACCCGAAGACCGACAAGATGTCGGGCCTGAAGGTCGTCGACGACAACACCTTCACCATCAAGCTGACGCAGCCGGTCTCGTACTTCGCGTACAAGCTGGGCTACGACGTGTGGGCGCCGCTGCCTGAGGCCTTCTTCAAGGACCCGAAGGGCTTCGGCGAGAAGCCGGTCGGCAACGGCCCGTACAAGTTCGTCTCCTGGGAGCACAACAAGCTCATCAAGGTCCGCAAGTTCGCGGACTACCAGGGCCCGAACAAGGCCAAGAACGGCGGCATCGACTTCAAGAACTACACGACCGCCGACGCCGCGTACTCGGACCTGCGCTCCGACAACGTGGACTGGATCGAGCAGGTTCCGACCACCGCGCTGACGAACTACAAGACGGACCTCGGCGACCGCGCCATCGACCAGCCGTACTCGGCCGTCCAGTCGATCGTCCCGGCGTTCTACACCAAGCAGTTCAAGGACATCGACCCCAAGGTCATCCAGGGTCTGTCCATGGCGATCGACCGCCAGACGATCACCAAGACCGTCCTCCAGGGCACGCGTACCCCGGCCGACTCCTACGTCGCCCCGGGTGTCCTCGGCTACAAGAAGGGCGCGCTCGGCGACATCGTCAAGTTCGACCCGGCCCAGGCCAAGAAGCTCATCCAGGAGGGTGGCGGCGTCCCGGGCAACAAGCTCCAGATCCAGTACAACGCCGACCAGGACCACAAGCCCTGGGTCGACGCGGTCTGCAACTCGATCCGCAAGTCCACCGGCGTGGAGTGCACCGGCGACCCGAAGCCGACCTTCCAGGCCGACCTCGACGCCCGTGACAACGACCAGGTCAAGTCCATGTACCGCGGTGGCTGGGTGCTCGACTACCCGGTCAACTCGAACTTCATGCGCGACCTGTACGGCACCACGTCGGCCGGTAACACCAGCGGTTACTCCAACAAGGAGTTCGACAAGCTGAGCTCCGAGGCCGACAAGGCGAGCTCGATCGACGAGACCGTGGCGAAGTACCAGCAGGCGGAGCAGCTCCTCGCCAAGGACATGCCGGCCATCCCGCTCTGGTTCTACAAGGTCAACAGCGGCCAGTCGACGCACATCCTGGGCAAGATCCCCTACGGCCAGGACGGTGACCCGATCTTCGACGAGGTCCAGGTCAAGCAGAAGTAAGAAGACGACCGCAGACCGGTGCCGCCCTCCCGTCAGGGGAGCGGCGGCGCCGGTCCGTAGGCACAGGCCTCCACCTCACCCCCTTAACCTGCGGTAGATGAGTGCGCAGGCCTCGCCGACCCCTCACGGCATGGAGGCGCAAGATGGGGCGCTACGCCGCCAGGCGACTGCTCCAGATGATCCCGATCTTCATCGGGACGACTCTGTTGATCTTCTTGATGGTCCACATCCTGCCGGGCGACCCGGTCCGGGCCATCTACGGGGACAAGGCTCCCGATCCCGCACAGATCGCGCAGATCAAGCGCGAGTACGGCTTCGACAAGCCCGTCCTCGAACAGTACGTCCACTACATGTGGAATCTCCTCCAGGGAGACTTCGGCAAGAACCTCGCCGGCCGTCCGGTCACCGAGCTCATGTCCGAGGCCTTCCCGGTGACGCTGCGGCTGACGCTGCTGGCCATCACCATCGAGATCATCATCGGTGTGGGCCTCGGCGCGTGGGCCGGTCTGAGGGCCGGCAGGGCCGCCGACACCGGTGTGCTGGTCTTCACGCTGACGGTGATCTCCATCCCGGTGTTCGTCCTGGGCTTCATCGCCCGGTTCATCTTCGCGGACGAACTCGGCTGGCTGCCGCCCAACGTCCAGGACTCCACGGACTTCTCACAGTTGTTCCTGCCGGCCTTCGTCCTCGCCATGCTGTCCATGGCGTACGTGGCCCGGCTGACCCGGACGACCTTCGCCGAGAACCTGCGGGCCGACTACATGCGCACCGCGCTCGCCAAGGGTTTGCCCCGGCGCCGCATCATCGGTGTCCACCTGCTGCGCAACTCGCTGATCCCCGTGGTCACCTTCGTCGGCACCGACGTCGGCGGCTTCATCGGCGGCGCGGTCATCACCGAGGGCATCTTCAACATCCAGGGTGTCGGCAACCTCCTCTACAGGGCGATCCAGACGAGCGAGGGCTCGACGGTCACGGGTGTGGTGACGGTGCTCGTCCTCGTCATCCTCCTGATCAACCTGCTCATCGACCTGCTGTACGCGGTCCTGGACCCGAGGATCCGGTATGCCTGACGTGACCAAGGCCGAGACCACCGACGCCGCGGCCGTGGACGCCGTGGCCCCGCCGGCAGTCGGCGTACCCGCCGAGGAGAGCGGCGATAAGCGCGACAAGCCCCGCTCTCTGTGGGGCGACGCCTGGTACGACCTGCGGCACCGGCCCATGTTCTGGATCTCCTCGGTGCTGCTGCTCCTGCTGCTGGTGATCGCCGCGTTCCCCGGCTGGTTCACCAGCGTCGACCCGCGTGACGGCGACCTCGTCCACCATTACCTGGGCAAGCCGCAGATGGGACACTTCTTCCAGCCCGACTGGTTCGGCTACGACCAGCAGGGCCGTTCCATCTACTCGCGTGTCATCCACGGCACCCGTGCCTCGATCCTCGTCGGCGTCGGCGTGACCGCCCTGGTCACCCTGCTCGGCGGTCTGCTCGGCATGCTGGCGGGCTACTTCGGCGGCTGGATCGACTCGGTGATCTCCCGGATCGTCGACATCTTCTTCGGTCTGCCGTTCCTGCTCGGCACGATGGTCGTCCTGAACGCCTTCACCGAGCGCAAGGTGTACGTGGTGATCCTGGCCCTGGCCTTCCTGGGCTGGACCTCGATCGCGCGCGTCACGCGCAGCTCCGTGATCACGGCCAAACAGGCCGACTACGTGATGGCGGCCAGAGCACTCGGCGCCGGCACCACGCGGATCCTGTTCCGCCACGTGATGCCGAACGCCATCGCGCCGACCATCGTCGTGGCCACGATCGCCCTCGGCGGTTACATCTCCGCGGAGGCGACGCTGTCGTTCCTCGGCCTCGGCCTCAGCGACCCGACGATCTCGTGGGGCATCGACATCTCCGAGGGCAGCAAGGTGATCCGGGACAACCCGCACACGCTGCTGTTCCCGGCGGGCATGCTCAGCCTCACGGTCTTCGCGTTCATCATGCTCGGCGACGCGGTCCGCGACGCCCTTGACCCGAAGCTGCGCTGAGGAGGGCGTACGTGACCACCATCGAAGAGACCCGTGACGTGCCCGAGCCGCGAGGCGCGGCCGGGGACGACATCCCCCTGCTCGAAGTGCGCGATCTGCACGTCGAGTTCCACACCCGCGACGGCGTGGCCAAGGCCGTCAACGGCGTCAACTACACCGTGAGCTCCGGCGAGACCCTCGCCGTGCTCGGCGAGTCCGGCTCCGGCAAGTCCGTGACCGCCCAGGCGATCATGGGCATCCTCGACATGCCGCCCGGCCGGATCCCCCAGGGCCAGATCCTGTACCGGGGCGAGGACATGCTCACCATGTCCAATGACGCCCGGCGCAAGATCCGCGGCAGCAAGATCGCGATGATCTTCCAGGACGCGCTCTCCGCGCTGAACCCGGTGCTGTCCGTCGGCTACCAGCTCGGCGAGATGTTCCGCGTCCACCAGGGCCTGAGCAAGAAGGACGCCAAGGCCAAGGCCATCGAGCTGATGGACCGCGTGAAGATCCCGGCCGCGAAGGAGCGCGTCGGCGACTACCCGCACCAGTTCTCCGGCGGTATGCGCCAGCGCATCATGATCGCGATGGCGCTCGCCCTGGAGCCGGACCTGATCATCGCCGACGAGCCGACCACGGCTCTCGACGTGACGGTCCAGGCCCAGGTCATGGACCTGCTCGCGGAGCTCCAGCGCGAGTACAACATGGGCCTCATCCTGATCACCCACGACCTCGGCGTCGTCGCCGACGTCGCGGACAAGATCGCGGTGATGTACGCGGGCCGGATCGTGGAGACCGCCCCCGTGTACGAGCTGTACAAGCGGCCCGCGCACCCCTACACCAAGGGTCTGCTCGAGTCGATCCCGCGCCTGGACCAGAAGGGCCAGGACCTGTACGCGATCAAGGGCCTGCCGCCCAACCTGACCCGCATCCCGTCCGGTTGCGCCTTCAACCCGCGCTGCCCGCAGGCGCAGGACATCTGCCGTACGGACGTCCCGCCCCTGCACCCGGTCACCGAGCGGGACGGCGGCGAGCTCGTCGGCCGCGGCAGCGCGTGCCACTTCTGGAAGGAGACGATCCATGGCTGAGCTGGACAAGGCGGACGAGTCCATGGACGCCACCCCCAACGTCACCGAGGTCGAGACGGTCGAGGCGGCCACCGACGAGGAGGCCGTGGCCGCGATCGAGGCGCCGGTCGAGCGCGGTGAGCCGATCCTTCAGGTGCGCAACCTGGTGAAGCACTTCCCGCTGACCCAGGGCATCCTGCTGAAGCGTCAGATCGGCGCGGTCAAGGCCGTGGACGGGGTCTCCTTCGACCTCTACCAGGGCGAGACGCTCGGCATCGTGGGCGAGTCCGGCTGTGGCAAGTCCACGGTCGCCAAGCTGCTGATGATGCTGGAGAAGGCGACCGCGGGCGAGATCTTCTACAAGGGCCAGGACATCACCAAGCTGTCCGGCCGCGCCCTGAAGGCCGTACGCCGCAACATCCAGATGGTCTTCCAGGACCCGTACACGTCGCTCAACCCCCGTATGACGGTGGGCGACATCATCGGGGAGACCTTCGAGATCCACCCCGAGGTGGCGCCGAAGGGCGACCGCCGCCGCAAGGTCCAGGACCTGCTGGACGTGGTCGGTCTCAACCCGGAGTACATCCACCGCTACCCGCACCAGTTCTCGGGCGGTCAGCGCCAGCGCATCGGCATCGCCCGCGGCCTGGCGCTCAACCCCGAGATCATCATCTGCGACGAGCCGGTCTCCGCGCTGGACGTGTCCGTCCAGGCGCAGGTCATCAACCTGATGGAGAAGCTGCAGGACGAGTTCAACCTGTCCTACCTCTTCATCGCGCACGACCTGTCGATCGTCCGGCACATCTCGGACCGGGTGGGTGTGATGTACCTGGGCAAGATGGCCGAGATCGGTACGGACACGGAGATCTACGACCACCCGACCCACCCCTACACCCAGGCCCTGCTCTCCGCGGTCCCGGTCCCCGACCCGGAGTCCCGCGAGGGCCGCGAACGCATCATCCTCACCGGCGACGTCCCGTCCCCGGCCAACCCGCCCTCGGGCTGTCGCTTCCGCACCCGCTGCTGGAAGGCCCAGGACAAGTGCGCCCAGGAGGTCCCGCTCCTCGCGGTCCCCGAGCGTTTCAAGGGCGAGGACACCCCGGCGGCCCACGAGTCGGCCTGCCACTTCGCCGAGGAGAAGGACGTGGTCCACGCGGCCTGAGGCGTCCCTACGACGCCCTTTCCGGTTCCCGGCCCTTCCAGGAGGTGCCGGGAACCGGCGCGTCCGCGATCGGCCGGGCTGAGGGCAGTCGTGCAGTCCCCTGCCCTGCCGAAGTGCCCACAAACCTCCGCGAACTGCGTTAACACGCAGGCAACTTCGCCGACCCGATCCCGATATACGGACGCGTCAGGCTGGACAGCGTACGGCCGTGCGGGTGCCGTAAACGGGCCGGGGCGCGCCATGTCGCCCCGGCCCGTTGCATGCTCAGACGCCGGTGATCCCCAGGGACCGCTTCAGGAAGTCCACCTGGAGCAGCAGCAGGTTCTCCGCGACCTGTTCCTGTGGGGTGATGTGCGTGACCCCGGACAGCGGCAGCACCTCGTGCGGGCGGCCGGCGGCCAGGAGGGCCGAGGAGAGGCGCAGGGCGTGGGCGACGACCACGTTGTCGTCGGCGAGGCCGTGCACGATCATCAGCGGGCGGCGCGGCTCGGCGGGGGAGGACAGGCCGTCCGCCGTGACGAGGGAGCTCCTGGCGTACGCGTCCGGGTGCTCGGCCGGGTTCCCCAGGTAACGCTCCGTGTAGTGCGTGTCGTACAGGCGCCAGTCCGTCACCGGCGCGCCCGCGATCCCCGCGTGGAAGACGTCCGGCCGGCGCAGCACCGCGAGGCCGGCCAGCCAGCCGCCGAAGGACCAGCCGCGGATCGCCACCCGGGACAGATCCAGCGGAAACCTCTTCGCGAGGTCCTCCAGGGCGTCCACCTGGTCGTCCAGCGACAGCGTGAAGTCGTGGTGGATCTCCTTTTCCCATGCGGGAGAGCGGCCCGGGGTGCCCCGGCCGTCCGCGACGACCACCGCGAATCCCTGGTCCGCGAACCACTGCGAGGTGAGATGCGGGTTGTGGGCGGCGAAGACCCGCTGCCCGTGCGGCCCGCCATAGGGGTCCATGAGCACCGGCAGAGGGGTGTCACCGGCGTAGTCCCGAGGCATAAGCACGGCGCATGGGATGCGGCGTGCGCCCCCCTCTGTGAGTTTCACGCGGGGGGACATACCAGGATCTTCGGCGTACGAAGGAACAACAGCCGTCGGTTTTCCATCGCGCACCACCTGCACCCGTGCACCCGGCCGGTCCAGCGTCGCCGAGACCAGAACCGTCACGTCCCCGGCCCGCGCCGCCGAGTGCACGCCCGGCTCCTGCGACACCCGCTCCACGCCCAGCTCGTTCACCCGGTACACATGCACCTGGCCCGTCTCCGCCTCGGCGGCCTCCTCGCCGGCCGACGCGGAGACCAGCACGTCGTCGTCGGAGACGTCCAGCACGGCCCGCACATGCAACTGCGCTCCCGTGAGCGGCCGGTCCCCGACGGCCAGCACCCGCGCACCGCCCTCGTCCGCGATCCGCACCAGCTGTCCGGCCGGACTCCAGCACGGCACCCCGGGGAAAAGATCAAGCCATGTTCGATCTTCATCGGCGTGCACCATCCGGGTCGCACCCGACTCCGGGTTCACGGCAAGAATCAGCTGGCTGCGCTGGTCGCGCGCCTGTACGAGCAGCAGCGGCGCGCCCGCCGCTGACCAGTGCACACGCGCCAGATACGGGTACCGTGCCCGGTCCCAGGCGACCTCCGTGCGCGCGCCGTCCAGGCCGATCACGAACAGCCGTACGTCCGCGTTGCCGGTGCCCGCTGCCGGATACGCCACCCGCTGCGGCTCGCGTTCCGGATGCGCCGGGTCGGAGATCCACCACCGGTCCACCGGCGTGTCGTCCGCGCGCGCCACGAGCAGCCGGTCCGACTCCGGAGCCCACCAGAAGCCGCGCGACCGCCCCATCTCCTCGGCCGCGATGAACTCGGCCAGTCCATATGAGACATTTTCCGACTCCGGCTCGGCGAGCGCCCGGTCGTCCTCCCCCTCGGCGCCCACGACGCGCAGCGCACCCTGCGCGACGTAGGCGACATGCCGCCCGTCGGGCGACGGACGCGGGTCGATCACCGGCCCGGGCGTGGGCAGTTCACGTGCCGTCCCGGCCCGCAGCTCGGCCGCGAAAAGCCGGCCTGACAAGGCGAAAGAGGCCAACTCGACGGCCGCGTCGGTGGCGTACCCGACGATGCCGGCGCCGCCCTCCCGGCTGCGTTCACGCCGGGCGCGTTCCTCGGGTGAGAGGTCCTCCGAGGCGCCGCCCAGCAGGGAGCGCGGGTCGGCGGCCACGCGCTCCCCGCCCTCCTCCGTGTCGAGGACCCACAGCGAATTCGCCCGGTCGGTACCGGAACCGGAGCGCAGGAACACGACACGCGAACCGTCGGGCGCCACAGTGAACGAACGTGGCGCGCCCAGCGTGAAGCGCTGGGTACGGGCGTGCCGCCGGGGGAAGGAGTCAAGCTCGGTCGTCATGCCCTGACCATATTGGCCATGCGCCCCCTTGTGCGGCCGTGCGCCGATCGATGCGCACGGACGGATAGTTATGATCAATGGCGCATAGTGGGTATGAACCTGCTGGCTGTTGTACGGATTTGATGCCCCCATAGTCCGACCCCCCCCTGCCCTCGTGGATCTTTGGAGGTGAGCCGCCGTGGCACTCTCGATTTCGGCGGTGGTGCTGCTGGCGATCATCGTCTTCCTGCTCATCAAGAAGTCAGGGCTGAAGGCCGGGCATGCGGTGGTGTGCATGCTGCTCGGCTTCTACCTCGCCTCCTCGACCGTGGCTCCCACGATCAGCGAGCTGACGACCAACATCGCGGGCATGATCGGCAGCATCAAGTTCTGACTGTCGGACCTCGTAGTCTGGGTCCATGACGGAACTGCCCGACCGGCGTCTGCTGCTGGTGCACGCGCACCCGGACGACGAGTCGATCAACAACGGCGCGACCATGGCCAGGTACGCGGCCGAGGGTGCTCACGTCACCCTGGTCACCTGCACCCTCGGCGAACGCGGCGAGATCATCCCGCCCGACCTCGCGCACCTGACCGGCCCCGCGCTGGGCCAGCACCGTCGCCGGGAGCTCACCGCCGCCATGGCCGAGCTCGGCGTCCAGGACTTCCGCCTGCTCGGCGGCGCGGGACGCTACAGCGACTCCGGGATGATGGGCCTGCCCGACAACGACGACCCCGCCTGCCTCTGGCAGGCCGACGTCGACGAGGCCGCCGCACACCTCGTCGAGGTGATCCGCGAGGTACGCCCCCAGGTCCTCGTCACCTACGACGACAACGGCGGCTACGGCCACCCCGACCACATCCAGGCCCACCGCATCGCCATGCGGGCCGCCGAGCTGTCCGCCGAGGCCGGCCGGCCGATCCCGAAGGTCTATTGGAACCGGGTCCCCCGGTCCGTTGTGGAGCAGTCCTTCGCCCGGCTCCGGGAGGACCTGCCCGGCCTCCCCTTCGCCAAGGCGGCCGACGTCGGCGACGTACCGGGCGTCGTGACCGACGAGCGGATCACCACCGCGGTCGACGGCACCGCACACGCCGCCGCCAAGGCCGCCGCGATGCGCGCCCACGCCACCCAGATCACCGTGTCGGGGCCGTACTTCGCGCTGTCCAACGAACTCGCCCAGCCGATCCTCACAACCGAGTACTACGAGCTGGTGCGGGGCGAGCGGGGTCCCGGCGAGCGGGAGACGGACCTGTTCGCCGGTGTCGAGGAGGTCTCATGAGTGACCGGAGTCCGATGCTCGCCCAGCCGATGCGGCCGCCCTCCGCCGGACGGATCGGCGCCTGTGCCGGGTTCTTCCTGCTCGGGGCCGTGGTCGGCGCGGCCGGCGCGCTCGTGCAGCCCGGGTGGTTCCCGGGCGGACTGCTGCTCGCCCTCGCCGGTGAGGCCGGGCTCGTCCTCGGTGCAGCGCGCGTCATCCGCGGGCGGGCCGGGGGTGTCGCGGCAGCCGTCGGCTGGATGCTCGCCGTCGTCCTGCTCACCGCCAGCCGCCCGGAGGGCGACTTCCTCTTCGCGGCGGGAGGCGGCTCCTATCTCTTCCTGCTCGGGGGCATCGGCGTGGCTGTGATCTGCGCCACCCTCGCCCCGGGGCGGCAACCGGACGGCGACCCCGTCCGACTTGGCAAGTGACGTACCACTTCGCCAGGACGAGCCCGTGGGGGTCCGGTGTGAGTTTCCCCAGCGGTCCTGGGATACGGGTGAGAAGTGGCCAGTATGGTGGTGCGCGCCGCCGAGCTGCCCGCGTGAGGTTGTGTCGGGCGGCGGAGCCAACCGGGAGAACCTGCCTTGAGTCGTGAAACTGACACTCCGTCCTCCGGGCCCAACGGGCGCGGCGGAGCCGCCTACCCGTCGGGTACGCCGCCCTACGGGACCCCGACGGTCTCCGACGGCGGTACGGAAGCGGGCCGTTCGGCCACGCGGCCGGAGGAACGCAAGACCGAGACCACGCTGACGACCCGGATCCGGATCAACATCCCCGGGTCACGGCCCATTCCGCCCGTGGTGGTGCGCAAGCCCGTCGCGGATGCGGAGGGCTCCGGCGACACCGGTACCAGTTCCGGTGCCGGCGCGGGCAGCGAAGCGACGTCTCCGGGCGCCGCCACGCCCAGAGGAACCGGCACCGTCGAGCCTCCTGCCGAGCCCACCCAGTCCGCCGAGGACAAGCCGACCAGCGACTGGTTCGCGCCCCGCAAGTCCGGCCCGGCCAAGGGCGGTCAGGGGAGCGGCTCCACCAACGGGGCCGGTCTGCCGGGCGGTTCGGGTCCGGCGGGTGGTTCCGGTGCGGGTGGTCCTGGCACCGGTGGCACCGGTGCCGGCGGCCCCGCTGCGGGCGGCTCCGGTGCCGGGCGGCCCGGAGGCGTGGTCGGTTCCATGAGCAGGCCGGGCGGCTCCCGGCCCGGCGGCACGAACGGTGCGGGGCTCCCCGGCGGCGCGACGGGCGGCCCCGTCGCGCCCGGGCACGGCGGCGGCACGGGCTCCTTCGACGTCACCGAGGCACTGGCGGCGGGCCCGCTCGGCAACGGCTCGCGTCCCGCCCCGGGCAACGGCGGCGAAACGCGCCGCGACGACCTGCCGTACTTCTCGGAGAACGACCGCCTCAGCGGCCAGAACGGTCAGGGGGGCTACGGCGGTCAGAGCGGCCAGGGCGCTCCCAACGGCTTCGGCGACGCGGGCGGGCCCGGCGGCCCCGGCCCCCAGGGCCCGGCCGGCCCGACGGGCGGTCCGGTCATGGGGGACGGCTCCATGGTCCCACCGAGGGGTGGCCCTGGCGGACCGAGCGGCTTCAACGAACAGAGCGGCCCCGGCGGACCTGGCGCTTTCCATGAGCCGGGTGGTCCTGGCGGCCCCGGCGGCTTCAATGAGCCGGGTCGCTCCGGTGGCCCCGGCGGCTTCAGCGAGCCGGGTGGTCCTGGTGGCCCCGGCGGCTTCAATGAGCCGGGTCGCTCCGGTGGCCCCGGCGGCTTCAGCGAGCCGGGTGGTCCCGGTGGCCCCGGCGGCTTCAGCGAGCCTGGTCGCCCCGGCGGTCCCGGTGGCCCCGGCGCGCCCGGCGGCCCCGGAGCCCCCAGCGCCTTCAACGACCCCGGCCGACCGGGCGGCCCCGGCGCACCTGCCGGTCCCGGGGCCATAGGCGGCCCCGCCGGCACGGGCGGACCCGGCGGACCCTCCGGTACGGCCAACCCCGGAGGCCCTGGCGGCCCCGCCGGTACAGGCAAGCCCGGAGGCCCTGGCGGCCCCGGCGCCCCCGCGGGCCCCGGTGGCCCCGGCCCCGTCGGCGGCGCCCCCGGCGCTGCCGCTCCCACCGGCCACGGCGCCGCAGGCCGCGGCCCCGGCGGCGGGATGAGCGACGACACCGCCATCCTCACCCCGCAGAAGCCGGCCCCCGAGCCTCCGGACGGCCAGGGCTACGCCGCCCGCCACGACAACGTCTCCGGGCACACCGTCACCAGCGGTATCCCGGTCGTACCGCCCGGCGCGGCCTCGCCGTTCGGTCCGGGCGCGCCCGGTGACGGCCCGGTGCCCCACACGGCCCCGAAGCTGCCCGAGCCGGTCTCCCCGCCCCCGGCGAGCTCCTCGAAGGCGCCGAAGAAGAAGGGGCGCAACAAGCTCGTGCTGCTCGCCGTCGGCGTGGTCGTCGTGGCCGGTGGCGTCTACGGAGCCGGACTGCTGATGAACCGCACCGACGTGCCCAAGGGCACCACCGTGCTCGGCGTGGACATCGGCGGCACGACCCGTGACGGCGCGGTCAAGAAGCTCGACGAGGCCTTCGACGACCGCGTCGGCAAGGAACTGAAGCTGTCGGTGGGCGGCAGGACCGTCGCCCTCGACCCGGACAACGCGGGCCTCCAGTTCGACATGGACGCCACGGCCGACGCGGCGGCGAAGAGCGACTACAACCCGGTCTCCGTGATCGGCTCGCTCTTCGGCAACCACCGCGTCGTCACGCCCGTCATGCCCGTCGACGAGGAGAAGCTGCACGCCTCCCTGGAGAACGCCGCGGGCGGCTCCGGATCGGCGACCGACGGCACCATCAAGTTCCAGGGCGGCAAGGCCGTCCCCGTGTACGGCAAGGCGGGCAAGGGCATCGACCTCGCCAAGTCGACGACGGCGGTGGAGGAGGCGTACCGCTCCCAGGTGGAGACCGGCACGGCCGGCACGGTGAACCTCCCGACCACCACCCGGCAGCCGACCGTCTCGAACGCCGAGGTCGACCGGGTGCTGAAGGACTTCGCGCAGCCCGCGATGTCGGCCAAGGCCATCGTGCAGACCGACGCGGCGCACAGCATTCCGTTCGGCGCCCTGTCCCTGCCGAAGATCCTCAGCTTCAAGGCCGTCGACGGCAAGCTCGTGGACACGTACAACCTCAAGGCCCTCCAGGAGGCGTACGGCACCACGTTCGAGGGCGTGAAGATCGAGGGCGCGAGCGGCAAGCGCGACGTCAGGCCGCAGGACGTCGTCATCGCGCTGCGCGAGGCCCTGCGCGGCAAGACGTCGGCGGAGCGCGTCGGAGTCATCGACACCACGCCGAACTGACCTCCGGACGCCCGGCCGCACGAAGCCCCTGCCCACACCGGGCAGGGGCTTTCGTCGCTGTCACCCGAGAGGCTGCGCACTGACCCTCCACCACGACGGCACGGGCGCGGGCGACGGTTCGCGAGGCCCCGGCGCCCCGGCACAGCCATCCAGAAGCCGGCAGTGAGAAACCGCGCAGAGGCACTCCGAGCAGCACGGGAAAAGGGCTGGTGGCAAACAAGGCCCCTACGGCGAGAAGGCGTCAGTTGAGCATCGCCCTGGCCGCGTGAGCCTCCCCCCGCACCCGCTCGGCAGCCCTCTCATCCACCGCCCTCACCACTTCCGCGTAGGCCTCCAACTCCACGGCCCCATCCAGAAAATCCCCCCGCCCCACCAGCAACTGCGCCCGCTCGTACCGCAACCGAGCCGGATGCGAGGGCAACAACAGCGACAGCTCGACCGCCCACAACGCCACATCCGACCGCTCCGGCCGAGCCGCCGCCCACGCCCGCACGTTGTTCAGAATCCGCAGCACCACGTCCAGCGGATCGGCCGGCCGCAGCATCGACGCATCAAGGTGTGTCCCCGTCGCCCCGGCCACCAGCAACTCGGCGTCCGCCCCCGTCAGCACCCGCCCGCCGTCGAACGGGTCGGCAAGCACCTGCCCCTCGTCAGGCCCGAACCCGACCACGAAGTGCCCCGGCAGGGCCACCCCGTACACCGGCGCCCCGGCCCGCCGGGCCACCTCCATCCACACCACGGACAGCAGGATCGGCAGCCCACGACGCCGCTCCAGCACCTCGTGCAGCAGTGAGGACTCCAGGCGCTGATAGTCGGCCGGGGTGCCGTGAAACCCCAGCCGGTCCCCGAGCAGCTCCCGCAAGGCGACCGCCCACGCCCGCGGCCCCCCGGGCCGGTACGGCAGCAGCCCGGCCAGCCGGTCCAGCTCGACCTGCGCGGCGTCCATGCCCGTCTCGTCCAGCGCTCCGTCCGCCTCCGCGCCCACCAGCAGGCACAGCGTCGACAGATCGGGCCGCTCGGACCGGGCCTCTTCGGCGAACCGCCGCCGCAGCTCGGCGGAACGCTCGGGGGACGGGGGATACGGGGGACGCATAGCTGGCTCGTGCCCTCTCACGACGATCGGTTACCGGGCGGAGTCGCGGGCATCCGGCTCCCGGTAGTGGTGGTAGGCGTGGTGCGCGGCGAAACCCATCCCGGCGTACAACGCCCGCGCTCCCTCATTCTCGGCCTCGACCTGGAGCCACGCGGCCGACGCACCCTCGTCGAGGGCCCGCCGGGCCAGCGCCGCCATCACGGCCGTGCCCAGCCCCTGCCGCCGCAGATCCGGATCGACCTCGACGGCGGCGAACCCGGCCCACCGCCCGTCGACGACACACCGCCCGATGGCGGCCGGAGCCGCTGCCTCCGCCGAACCGGGCACGGTCGCGAACCACACCGAAGGCCCTCCCCCGCTCTCGGCTTCGCTCGAGCCGGGGGACCCCGATCCCAGCACCCGCAGCGCGACCTCGCTCACGCCCTTGCGCTGGTACCGCGCCAGCCACGCCTCGTCGGCGTCCCGGGACAGCGCGACCCCCGACGGCTCGGCGAGGTCGGCGATCGGCGCCAGCGGCCCGACCCACATCTCGGCGGTCACCTCTCGCACCCAGCCCCGTGCCTCCAGCTCCGCGCAGAGCGACTCCTGCGTGCCCTCGGCACCGGTCGCGGTCTGGACGTAGGCGGGCAGGCCGCGCTCGCCGTACCACCGCCGAACGGCGTCGAGGGCCGCATCCAGGGACACGCCCGGGTCACCGAGCGGCAGCACCGAATTGGCCCGCCGTGTGAACCCGGACGCGGCCCGCAGCTCCCAGTCCCCGAGCCGCTCGCCCTCCACGGGCCGCCAGGCCCGCGCGGCGACCCGGGCCAGCTCCTCGTAGGAGGCGGCCGGACCGCGGCGACGCGCCGGCGCGGCGGGCACGACCTTGCCCGCGACCAGCGTGGACTCCGCGATGCGGACGCTCTCGCCATCCTTGCGTGTGATCAGCAACACACCCTTGTCCCATGATGTGAGAACACCGACCGTGTCGGTGAACTTCTCACCCGGAGCCTCATGTTCGATCAAGCTCCGTACGGAGACCCGTTTGCCCACGTCAGCAGTGGTGATACGGACCTCGAGTCGCCCGGCGGCAGAGATTTCCACAGGTCAGTTCACCCCTCCTGTTCGGATCATGCCCAGGAACGGAGATACTAGGGGTGGGCATCGACGACGCCGCGCTCCCGCGCGCCAGGCGGCGGAGCCTGAGGAGGCCCGCCAGCGCCCTATCGAGGAGGAACGACAGCGTGACCTACGTCATCGCGCAGCCTTGTGTCGACGTCAAGGACAAGGCGTGCATCGAGGAGTGCCCGGTCGACTGCATCTACGAGGGCTCCAGGTCCTTGTACATCCACCCGGACGAATGCGTCGACTGTGGTGCCTGTGAGCCGGTCTGCCCGGTCGAGGCGATCTTCTACGAGGACGACACTCCGGAGGAGTGGAAGGACTACTACAAGGCGAACGTCGAGTTCTTCGATGAGCTCGGCTCGCCCGGCGGCGCCAGCAAGCTGGGGCTGATCGAGCGCGACCACCCCTTCATCGCCGCGCTGCCGCCGCAGGCCTAGTCACCGCAAGCGGCCCGCACATCCGTGCCGCCTCGGTCCCGTACGGCCCGACCACGCCCTGGTCGCCGTGCGGGGCCGAGGCGTTTGCCGCGACGGCTCGTACGTACCAGAAAGTGAGCCAGAAACCGTGTCCGCAGTCTCCGACCGTCTCCCCACTTTCCCCTGGGACAAGCTGACGCCGTACAAGGACACGGCCGCCGCCCATCCGGACGGCATCGTGGATCTGTCGGTCGGCACCCCGGTCGACCCGGTCCCCGAGCTGATCCAGAAGGCGCTGGTGGCCGCGGCCGACTCCCCGGGCTACCCGACCGTCTGGGGCACGCCCGAGCTGCGCGACGCGATCACGGGCTGGGTCGAGCGCCGCCTCGGCGCCCGGGACGTCACCCACCGCCATGTCCTGCCGATCGTCGGCTCCAAGGAGCTCGTGGCCTGGCTCCCGACCCAGCTCGGCCTCGGCCCCGGCGACCGGGTGGCCTACCCGCGCCTGGCCTACCCGACGTACGAGGTGGGGGCTCGTCTGGCCCGCGCCGAGTACGAGGTCTACGACGACCCGACGGAGCTGGCCCCCGAGGGCCTGAAGCTCCTCTGGTTGAACTCCCCGTCCAACCCGACGGGCAAGGTTCTGTCGAAGGCGGAGCTCACCCGGATCGTCGCCTGGGCCCGCGAGCACGGCATCCTGCTCTTCTCCGACGAGTGCTACCTGGAGCTGGGCTGGGAGGCCGACCCGGTCTCGGTGCTGCACCCGGACGTCAACGGTGGCTCGTACGAGGGCATCGTCGCGGTCCACAGCCTCTCCAAGCGCTCGAACCTGGCCGGCTACCGGGCGGCGTTCCTGGCCGGCGACCCCGCGGTCCTGGCTCCCCTCCTGGAGATCCGCAAGCACGGCGGCATGATGACGTCGGCACCGACCCAGGCAGCGGTGATCGCGGCCCTCGGCGACGACGACCACGTCAGCGCCCAACGCGAGCGCTACGCCGCCCGCCGCGAGCTCCTGCGCGAGGCCCTCCTCGCCCACGGCTTCCGCATCGAGCACAGCGAGGCCAGCCTCTACCTGTGGGCCACGAGAGGCGAATCCTGCTGGGCCACGGTGGCCCACCTGGCCGAACGAGGCATCCTGGTCGCCCCCGGCGACTTCTACGGCCCGGCAGGTGCCGAGTTCGTCCGCGTCGCCCTGACGGCGACGGACGAGCGGGTAGCGGCGGCGGTAGAGCGTCTGTAACCCCCACAAACCGAGGGGTCCAGGGAAACTCCCCGGACCCCTCGGCGGCTGAGACGTGGCGTCAGCCCATCGGCAGACCCTTGACCGGCACCGAGTCAGCCGACGGCACCCCACCCTTCGTCAGAGAGTCCGTCGGCAGGCCACCCTGCGCCGAACCAGCCGCGTCACCGACGAGCTGCTCGGCCGAGCCCGCCGCGTCACCGGCGGCCTTCTGTGCGACCGGCGTGGTCTTCTTGACCGACTTGCCGCTGGTCTTGCCCGTGGCCGGCACCGCCTTCTTGACGGCCTTGCTGCCGGTGTCACCCGCGGACTTGGTGACGTGCTGCGTCGCGCCGCCGACGTTGTCGCCGACGTCCGCCCCGTCCAGGGCGGTGAGACCGCCGACGTTCGGGGTGGCCGGCAGCTCGGGGGCCGCGCTGGCGGAGCCGGCCGCACCGACCCCGGCAGCCGCTCCCGCAGCGACGATCAACGCGGCACGGGCGATCCGGCGGGTCAGGGGGAGGGACATGGTGCTCCTTCGACGGGAGAGAACGGTGAGGTTGTGAAGTGTCCGGCCGGGTCCGGGAGTTGATCGACTGGCTGTTGATCTCCCCGGCTCGGACGCAGTGACTACCGCTCGAAGCCCGCGAAGGTTGCGGCGCCGCAACGTAAAGAGTTGGCAATGCGTCGCATTATCGCCTGCGGAAAAAAACGGGCAAAGAGGCTCCCACCGGAAAGCCCGAAGAATCCTTCCGGCCCTTTGTTCCCAAGGGTTCTCACGTTTCCGGGGTGAGGACATGAGAACCTGCGCACACCGTCGCCACCACGCCGTCCGGGTAACCCCCGGGGGTGAAGCCCCGCACCCCTGCGCGATCTAGCGCATCGTCACGATGCGGACGGCGTCCGGGTCCCGCTCCGCACCCGCCGCGCCCTTCGCCGCGGTGTCCCGCCACTCGCTGGCGGTGTTCCCGGCGACCCACTCCCGCCCCGCGTACGTGACGCGTGCGATGTGCAGCTCGGAGGCGTTGGCCACGGCCCAGTGCGCCAGTTGCCAACCGCGCTGCTCCAGGCTCCGCCCGGCGGCGGAGCTCGTGTCGGCGGCCACCGGCAGCGTCATGGTCCGTCCGTCGGACCCGTCCGTGCCGCTCGGGGACGGCGTCGGCGTGGCCGCCGGCGAGCGGCCCACCTCCGCAGCGGCCGGCTCCAGCACATCGCGCCCGAAGTCCCGCGCGAGCGCGGCACGCACTCCGTCCGGGCCTGTCGCCCGGGTCGCGGCCGGGCGGCCCTCGCAGGTCAGCGTGGCCGGGGACTGCCCGGTGAGAGCCGCGGCGAGCAGTGCCGCGTCCGGCTCGTGCTTGGCGTAGGCCTGCGGGAAGCCGCTGCGCTGCACGCGCTGCGCGGCGACCGTGAGCGGCAGTCGCGTGTAGCCGGGCACCTTGACCAGGTGGTCGTAGAACTCGCCGGCCGAGTACGTCGGGTCCAGGATCTCCTTCGGCGTGCCCCAGCCCTGCGAGGGCCGCTGCTGGAACAGGCCGAGCGAGTCCCGGTCGCCATGGCTGATGTTGCGCAGGGCAGACTCCTGGAGCGCGGTCGCCAGCGCGATGGTCACGGCCCGCTCCGGCAGGCCGCGCCCGTCGCCCACGGCGGCGATCGTCGCCGCGTTCACCGCCTGCTCGGGTGTGAACTCGTACGACGCCCCGTCGCCCTTGCCGGAGACGACTTTGCAGCCCGGCCCGCCTGTGCCTCCGGTGACGTACTGCACCACGAGGTAACCGGCGATCGCGAGCAGGATCACGAACGCGGACCCGCATCGGAAGAAGCGGCCGCGACGTTTGGGAGAGGACGGCGATGACACGCCGTACAAGGTACTGGAGAGTACGGAGTGCCTTGAGCCGGATGGGGACAGTGTGCACCGGCCTGGCGCGTTAGGGTCGACGGCATGGCCGACACCTCCCTTGACCTCACGCTGGACGCCGCGGAGCTCACCGCCCGGCTCGTCGACTTCCGCTCCGAGAGCGGCACCGAGAAGCCGCTCGCGGACGCGATCGAGACCGCGCTGCGCGCGCTGCCCCACCTGACGGTCGAGCGCTTCGGCAACAACGTCGTGGCCCGGACGAACCTGGGCCGCCCGGAGCGGGTGATCCTGGCCGGTCACATCGACACCGTCCCGATCGCGGACAACGTCCCCTCCCGGCTCGACGAGGACGGCGTCCTGTGGGGCTGCGGCACGTGCGACATGAAGTCGGGCGTCGCGGTGCAGCTGCGCATCGCGGCCACGGTCCCGGCCCCCAACCGCGACCTGACCTTCGTCTTCTACGACAACGAGGAGGTCGCCGCGGAGCTGAACGGCCTCAAGCACGTGTCCGAGGCGCACCCCGAGTGGCTCCAGGGCGACTTCGCGGTCCTCCTGGAACCGTCGGACGGCCAGGTCGAGGGCGGCTGCCAGGGCACGCTGCGGGTATTGCTGAAGACCAAGGGCGAGCGGGCCCACTCGGCACGCGGCTGGATGGGCTCCAACGCGATCCACGCGGCCGCCCCGATCCTGGCCCGCCTGGCCTCCTACGAGCCCCGCTGGCCGGTGATCGACGGCCTGGAGTACCGCGAGGGCCTGAACGCGGTGGGTGTCACCGGGGGAGTGGCCGGCAACGTGATCCCCGACGAGTGCGTCGTCACCGTCAACTTCCGCTACGCGCCCGACCGCACACCCGAGGAGGCCGTGGCACACGTCAGGGAGGTCTTCGCGGACTGCGGCGTGGACGAGTTCGAGGTGGTCGACCACAGCTCGGCCGCGATGCCGGGCCTGTCCCATCCGGCGGCGAAGGCCTTCATCGAGGCGGTGGGCGGCACGCCGAAGCCGAAGTACGGCTGGACGGATGTGTCCCGCTTCTCGGCCCTGGGCGTCCCCGCGGTCAACTACGGCCCGGGCAACCCCCACTTGGCGCACAAGCGGGACGAGCGCGTGGAGACCGCGAAGGTCCTCGCGGGCGAGGAGCGCCTGCGGACCTGGCTGACGGCCTGACCGGGCCGGGACGCCGTCGTGTTTACGGCGCTCCATCGCGGACATGCTCACGTCCCTCGTTCGTAACCCGCGTAGATCTACGCTGAGGCGGAACGACCGGCACGACGGAGGGAGCGCACATGGCGACCGGCAACCCCGAGGGGAAGAAGCAGCCGCCGGAGGAACAGCGCCTGGGCCCGGTCCTCCGGCGGCGGGGGCAGGTACAGGCGAGCACGACCGACCAGCGGCTGCTGGACGCGGGCGGACCCTCCGACTGGGTCCACACCGACCCCTGGCGCGTGCTGCGCATCCAGTCGGAGTTCATCGAGGGCTTCGGCACGCTCGCCGAACTCCCGCCCGCGATCAGCGTGTTCGGCTCGGCCCGCACGCCGGTGGACTCGCCCGAGTACGACGCGGGCATCCGGCTGGGCCGGGGCCTGGTGGAGGCGGGCTTCGCGGTCATCACGGGCGGCGGACCGGGCGCGATGGAAGCGGCCAACAAGGGCGCCGTCGACGCGAGCGGCATCTCGGTCGGCCTCGGTATCGAGCTGCCGTTCGAGCAGGGTCTGAACCCGTACGTCGACATCGGCCTCAACTTCCGCTACTTCTTCGTCCGGAAGATGATGTTCGTCAAGTACGCCCAGGGCTTCGTCGTCCTGCCCGGCGGCCTCGGCACCCTCGACGAGCTCTTCGAGGCCCTCACCCTCGTCCAGACGCAGAAGGTCACCCGGTTCCCGATCGTCCTCTTCGGCAGTGAGTACTGGGGCGGCCTGGTCGACTGGCTGCGTCACACGGTCATCGCCCAGGGCAAGGCCGCGGAGAAGGACCTCCTCCTGTTCCACGTCACGGACGACGTGGACGAGGCGGTGGCACTGGTGTCGAAGGAAGCGGGCAGGTAGCGGCGAGCCGGGCTTCCTGCCCGACCGAGTCCGGTGGCGGGTGGGCATAGCCGGGGGTCCAGGGGGCGGAGCCCCCTGGTACCTCGGGTCGACGCCCTAGGCCAGCCCCCGCCGGGCAACCGCAGGCTCCCGCCACCCCGCAATCGCCCCGACCATCTCCAGCACCTGCCGCGTCTCCGCGACTTCATGCACCCGGTACACCTGGGCCCCCAGCCAGGCGGACACCGCCGTGGTCGCCAACGTACCGATCACCCGCTCCTTCACGGGCCGATCCAACGTCTCCCCGACGAAGTCCTTGTTGGACAGGGACACCAGCACCGGCCACCCCGTGGCGACCATCTCGTCCAGCCGCCGGGTCGCCTCCAGACTGTGCCGGGTGTTCTTCCCGAAGTCGTGGCCGGGGTCGATCATGATCGACTCCCTCGGCACGCCCAGCGCCAGCGCCCGCTCGGCCAGCCCGACCGTCACACCCAGGATGTCGGCCATGACGTCGTCGTACTCCACCCGATGCGGCCGGGTCCGCGGCTCCGCACCGCCCGCGTGCGTACACACCAACCCCACCCCGTACCGCGCGGCGACCTCGGCAAGCCCCGGATCCACCCCGCCCCACGCGTCGTTCAGTACGTCGGCTCCGGCTTCGCACACGGCCGCCCCGACCTCGGCCCGCCACGTGTCCACGCTGATGATCACGTCCGGGAACCGCCGCCGCACCTCCGCCACGAAGCCGACCGTCCGCCGGGCCTCCTCCTCGGCCGTGACCTCTTCGCCCGGCCCGGCCTTGACCCCGCCGATGTCGATGATCGCGGCTCCCTCGGTCACCGCCTGCTCCACGCGCGCGAGGGCAGGCTCGTCACGGAAGGTCGCGCCCCGGTCGTAGAAGGAGTCCGGGGTCCGGTTCACGATCGCCATGATCACCGGCTCGTGCGGCCCGAATTCCCGCCTGCCCAGCCTGAGCATCCGCTGTGACCTTTCCTGGTACGTCCCGTCTTCCGCCGCCTGCGACCCTAACTGTCAGAGTCGCATGGCACGATCGGAGCCTGACACCATCCGTGTCCGAAGACACCGACACATCCGACCGTGGGGGCTCCGCGATGGTTATGTTCCTGTTCCTGGTCGTCGCGCTAGCCGTCGTGGTCGCCGCGGTGACCCTCGCCGTGGTGGGCGGCGGCGAGAACGGCCCGCTGCCCGAGACCGCCCCCGAGCGGCTGCGGGACCCGCTGCCCCCGGACCGCCCGGTGGACCGTGCCGACGTGGAGGGCCTCCGCTTCCCGCTCGCCGCCCGCGGCTACCGCATGGCGGACGTGGACGACGCCCTCAGCCGCCTGGGCGCCGAGCTCGCCGAGCGTGACGCCCGCATCGCAGACCTGGAGTCGGCCCTGGCGGGCGCGCGAGCGGCCGCCGGCCACGGCCCGGCGCCCAGGGAGAACCACACCTCGGCGGGGAACCACGTGTCCATGGACAAGCCCGACCCGCGCCAGGAGGACCGGCCATGAGCGACGGCGCCGCCCTCGCCGGCCCGGACGGCGCGCTGCGCTGCCCCTGGGCCCTGTCCACCCCGGAGTACGTGACGTACCACGACGAGGAGTGGGGCCGCCCGGTCCACGGTGACGACGCGCTCTTCGAGCGCCTCAGCCTGGAGGCCTTCCAGTCCGGCCTGTCCTGGATCACGATCCTGCGCCGCCGCCCCGGCTTCCGCGCCGCCTTCGCCGACTTCAAGATCGCCTCCGTGGCCGCCTTCACCGACGAGGACCGCGAGCGCCTCCTGGCCGACGCCGGCATCATCCGCAACCGCGCCAAGATCGACGCGACGCTCGCCAACGCGCGCGTGCTGACCGAGTGGGCCCCGGGCGACCTGGACGAGCTGATCTGGTCGCACGCCCCCGAGCCGGGCACCCGCCCGGTCCCGAGGGCGCTCTCCGACGTCCCGGCCGTCACCCCCGAGTCGACGGCCCTGTCCAAGGCGCTGAAGAAGCGGGGCCTGCGCTTCGTCGGCCCGACGACGGCGTACGCGCTGATGCAGGCCTGCGGACTGGTCGACGACCACCTCCAGGCCTGCTCCGCGCGGCGCACCTGACGCCGTCGCAGCAGGTCAGCGGCCCAAATACCGGGGCTTCTCCTTGTTGACGAAGGCCTGCACCGCGATCGCGTGGTCCTCGGAGGAGCCCGCCCGGGTCTGGAGCTCGTCCTCCTTCTCCAGGGTCTCCTCCAGGGAGTGCGTCAGCCCGTAGGCCATCGACTCCTTCAGCGCCGCGTACGCCACCGTCGGCCCCTCGGCCAGCGCCCGCGCCACCTTCTCGGCCTCCGCGCGCAGCTCTCCGGCCGGCACCAGCCGGTTGGCGATGCCGAGCTCGTACGCCTCCTGCGCGCTGATGCTCCTCGGGAAGAGCAGCAGGTCAGCAGCTCGCCCGGGGCCGATCACCCGCGGCAGCGTCCACGAGATCCCCGAGTCGGCGGTCAGCGCCACCCCCGCGAACGAGGTGTTGAACGCGGCCGTGTCCGCCACGATCCGGTAGTCCGCCGCGAGCGCGAAGCCGAAGCCCGCCCCGGCCGCCACGCCGTTCACGGCGGCGACAACCGGCTTCGCGGCCTCGGCCAGCGCCCGCACGATCGGGTTGTAGTGCTCCCGCACCGTGCTCATGGTCTGCCTGGAACCGGTCTCCCGGTCCTCGATCAGCAGACCGATGTGCTCCTTGAGGTCCTGCCCGACGCAGAACGCCCGGTCACCGGCGGCGGTCAGCAGCACCGCCCGTACGGCGGTGTCGTCCACCGCGGCCCGGACCGCCTCCCGCAGGGCGACCTTGGCCGCCACGTTCAGCGCGTTCATCGCCTCCGGGCGGTTCAGCGTGATCGTCGCGAGCCCGTCGCTCACCTCGTAGAGCACGGTGTCGGCCATGGTGTATCCCCTCCGTGTCGCTGCGCGGGGACGTACCGGCCGGTACGCCCCGGGTCTGAGGACAGCATGACGGAGATCGCCGACGGGTGATCGGACCGCACGTGTGACCTGCGTCAAAGAATTCTCGTCCGGATCTGTCCGGCGGATGGGTGTGCGGTGGCGGAGTATCGCAGTCACATCGCCGAATTGAGTGGTTTTGCTCGCGTGCGTTGCCCAAGCGATGCCGACTGATGTTGGTCATCGGGTCCTGAGATGCGGGATAATGGCTTGGAAGCAATGTGTTCGATGCCGGTGTCGCGTGTCCTGCCTCAAGGACCGCACTGTGCCCTTCTTCAGGGGGCCGTCGGCTTTGACGATGAGCTGGGTTTCAGGAAGGGGAACGAGCATGGCGGCCATGAAGCCGCGAACGGGCGATGGCCCGCTCGAGGTGACCAAGGAGGGGCGGGGCATCGTCATGCGCGTTCCGCTCGAAGGCGGCGGTCGGCTCGTCGTCGAGCTGACCCCGGACGAGGCCGACGCCCTGGGCGATGCCCTCAAGAAGGTCGTCGGCTGACGCGCAAGCGACCATACCCTTTCAGCTGCCCCGGCATCACATGAGGTGCCGGGGCGGCTGTTTTCTCACCGATGTCTCTCGCCTTCCCCGGCTTCCGCTCGGCTAACGTGCGGCCCGGCTACCGTTTCACCGCGCACAGCAGCCCGTCGCCCACCGGCAGCAGGGACGGCACCAGCTCCTGGCTCTCGCGCACCGCGCGCAGCAGTTCCCGCAGCCGCAGCACCTCGGTGGGCTGCGGACCGGAGTCCACCGTCCGGCCGTTCGCGAAGGCGCCCTCGAAGACGACGAGCCCGCCGGGGCGCAGCAGCCGCAACGATTCAGCGAGGTAGTCCATGACCTCCAGGCGATCGCCGTCGCAGAAGACGAGGTCGTAGCCGGCGTCCGCGAGGCGGGGCAGCACGTCCAGGGCGCGGCCCGGGATGAAGCGGGCCCGGTTGCTGGCGAAGTCGGAGGCGCGGAAGGCCTGGCGGGCGAACTGCTGGTGCTCCGGCTCGGAATCCACGGTGGTCAGAACACCGTCCGGGCGCATACCGTGCAGGAGGTGGATCCCGGAGACGCCGCAGCCGGTCCCGATCTCCGCGACGGCCTTCGCGTCGACGGAGGCGGCCAGCAACCGCAGCGCGGCGCCCGTGCCGGGCGACACCGAGCGCAGACCCGCCTCACGGGCCCGGTCGCGGGCCCAGCGCAGCGCGTCGTCCTCGGCGACATAGGCGTCGGCGAACGCCCAGCTCGTCTGCCGGTTGCCGGTAATGACCCTCTCCTGTCCCCGTGAATGCCTGGGCGTGACTGTATCCGTTGGCCCCGGGAACCCGCAGATGGGACCGGTCGTTTAGAGGAGTGAGCGAGTGGCGCGGGCCGTGACGGGGGGCAGGCAGTGGATCGAGGCGCCGAGCAAGTACCGACGCAGCAGTACGAGGCGTATCAGCACAGATCAAATTCTCGTAAAACCGCTTATCCGGTCCTAACGGGCGAGGTGGCTATGGTAGGGGCTCCACTGGACACCACCAGAGCTGACAGGGGAGGTGCGGCTGCGCCTGTGGATAGGGGAGGAGTGCTGCGGCGCTTCTTCACATCGGCGGGCAGGCCGACATCCGTGAACGACACCGCTGACCACAGCCACGCCGCTGACTTCGCCCAGACCGCGACCTTCACCACCGACGCGGACGGGCAGGCGTGGACTCCGCCCACGTGGGAGGAGATCGTCAGCACGCACAGCGGCCGGGTCTACCGGCTCGCCTACCGCCTGACCGGCAACCAGCACGACGCCGAGGACCTCACGCAGGAGGTCTTCGTCCGTGTCTTCCGTTCCCTGTCGACGTACACGCCGGGCACCTTCGAGGGCTGGCTGCACCGCATCACCACGAACCTGTTCCTGGACATGGTCCGCCGCAAGCAGCGCATCCGTTTCGACGCGCTCGGCGAGGACGCGGCCGAGCGGCTGCCCAGCAAGGAGCCCTCGCCGCAGCAGGTCCTCAACGACGCGCACTTCGACGCGGACGTCCAGCAGGCCCTCGACACCCTCGCCCCCGAGTTCCGCGCCGCGGTCGTCCTGTGCGACATCGAAGGACTGTCGTACGAGGAGATCGCCGCGACCCTCGGCGTCAAGCTCGGCACGGTCCGCTCGCGGATCCACCGTGGCCGCTCCCAGCTGCGCAAGGCCCTCGCGCACCGCTCACCGGAGGCGCGCGCCGAGCGCCGCTCCTTCGTGCCCCGTGTTCCCGCACTGGGAGGAGGGGGCGCGAGCGCGTGAGCGGATCACGGCCGAAAGCTTCCGAGGGACACCTCGCAGAGCAGCACCTGGGAGACCGACTCTCCGCCCTGGTGGACGGAGAGCTCGGTCATGACGCGCGTGAGCGCGTACTGGCGCACGTGGCCACCTGCCCGAAGTGCAAGGCAGAGGTGGACGCGCAGCGCCGACTGAAGAACGTCTTCGCGGAGGCGGCCCCGCCGCCCCCCTCCGAGAGTTTCCTGGCCCGCCTGCAGGGACTACCCGCGGGCGGCGGCCCGGACGGTGATGCCACATCGCCGGGCGGGGGAGGGCTGCCCGGCGGGCTGTCCGGACGGTTCGGATCGTCCGGAGCCTTCGGAGCGAAGCGTGGCGACCGGTTCGAGTTCGGGTACGTCCCGGCCCGGCCGCACGTTCCCGTGCTGCCGTCCTCCGCGGGGAACCAGGGCCTCCCCTCGGGTGAGTGCGGCCTGCCGTCCGACGGCCGCGGCCTTCCTCCGGGCAGCCGGGGCTTCCGAATCCACGACGTCGGTCGGCACGAGCCCGAGAGATCCTCCTCGCGGCTGCGGTTCGCCTTCGCGGCCGCCGGAGCCGTGTCCCTGGCCGCGATCGCCCTGGGCGGCGTCACCACCGGCGCCCCGATCGACACGGAGGCCCGCGGCGGCTCCGGCACGGGGAGCAACGTGACACCGATGCGCACGCAGGGCACGGGCGCAGCGGCGCAGCCGGAATCCCAGCGGCGCCGCAGTACCGGGCCGATGCTCGGGCAGGTGCACGGCCAGAGTGTGCTCGGCCAAACCCTGGTCGCCCCGACCGAGGTGTCCGCACCGCTGCTGCCGGGTGTGCCGCATTCCGCCGCAGGGCAGCATGCCGTACACGCGCTGGCCGCCCCGGTGATGGCCGGTGCCGCCGCGATGTCCCCGCTGATAGGCCCGCTCGAGACGGCCCCGCCGACCGCCCTGAGCTCGTGGTCCGCGGTCCCCGAGATCGCGGCGCCCCTGCTCGCCGTGCCCCTCCCGGACACGACCTCGTCCCCCTCTCCTCCCGCCTCCTCCCGAACGGCCCGCTGACCGGCCGCTGCGCGGCGGCGAGCGAACCTGATTGAATCCGGGGGTGGCGCCCGCGGCCGAGGCGTGGCCGTGGCGCCGATTCGACGAACTGCGGCTACCGCCGTCGAGCCGTGCCGCGGCTGTGGGGAGAGCATGAACGAGGGGAAGCCCGCGAAGGCCAAGTGGTGGAGCCGTCCTCGGCCGCAGAGCCTTTCGGGGGAGCCGGAGAGCACGGGGCCGGCTCGGGGGGACTCGGCCGACACCGGCGGCGACTTCGAGCTGGCGCGGCCCGTTGCGCGGGCGGACGAGGACGGTGGCGACTACGAGTTGAGGCGCCCCGATCCGGTACCGGCCGACGGCGAGCCCGCTGGGGCGCCTGCTGGGCGTGCCGAGGACGGTGTGTCCGCCACGTCCGCCGTGCCGGCCCAGGGAGGACCTGCCGGGAGCGCTGTGGAGGCCGGGAACTCCACCGCCGCCGTGCTGCCGGTCGCCGGCGCCCCCAAGCCCCTGCACGATCCCGACCCGTACAGCACGCCGCCCTATGGTGAACCCGGCCCCTGGGCGCCCGCCCCGCCGGTGCAGCATCCGGCGGCGACACCGGCACACGGCGTGACGACGGTGGACCGGTCGGCCATGCCCGGCACGCCCGTGCCGCCGCCGCAGGGGACACCGGCGGCGCCTCCCGGCATCCCCGCGCCCGCCGCGCCCCTGCCGCCCTCCACCGCCCCCACGCCGGTACCCGCTGCGGCTGTCTACGCCGACGCCCGGCCCTCGACCCAGGCCTCCGGCCCCTGGCAGCGCTACGACCCCTGGGCGGCCCCCGTGGCCCCCGGCGGCCACGGCCCCCTCCAGCAGAACGGGGCCGGAGTACTCAGCCCGGAGCAGCGGCGCCGACGGGGCAGGAAGGCGCTGCTCGCCGGTGCCGTGCTGCTCGCGCTCGTGTCCGGAGGCGTCGGCGGCGGCATAGGGACGTATCTGGAGCGCAACGGCGGCATCGGGACCGTCGAACTGCCGCAGGCCGGGAAGGAGCCCGCCGGACGGGACGCGGACAGTGTGGCCGGGATCGCCGGGCGCGCCCTGCCCAGCGTGGTCACGCTGCATGTGAGCGGCTCCGGAGAACAGGGCACGGGCACCGGCTTCGTGCTCGACAACCGGGGGCACATCCTCACCAACAACCACGTCGTGCGGGCCGCCGGATCCGTCGGCGAGATCACGGTGACCTTCAACGGCGGGGAGACCGCCGAGGCCGAGCTCGTCGGCCGGGACAGCGGCTACGACCTCGCCGTAGTGAAGGTGAAGGGCGTGCGGGGACTCACCCCGCTGCCCCTCGGCAACTCGGACAACGTGCAGGTCGGCGACCCGGTCGTGGCCATCGGCGCACCCTTCGACCTGGCCGGCACCGTCACCTCCGGCATCATCAGCGCCAAGCAGCGGCCCATCACGGCGGGCGGCGAGAAGGGCGACGGCAGCGACATGTCGTACGTCGACGCGCTTCAGACCGACGCGCCCATCAACCCGGGCAACTCCGGCGGTCCCCTGCTCGACGCCAAGGCCCGGGTCATCGGCATCAACTCGGCCATCCGGTCGGCGGACAGCGGCTCCGAGCCTGACAGCGGCCAGTCCGGCTCGGTAGGCCTCGGCTTCGCCATACCCATCAACCAGGGCAAGCGCGTCGCCGAGGAACTGATCAACACCGGCAAGGCGACCCACCCGGTGATCGGCATCACTCTCGACATGGACTACACGGGCGACGGCGCCCGGGTCGCCGCCGAGGGCAGCGAGGGCGGACCGCCGGTGACCGTGGGCGGTCCGGGCGCCAAGGCCGGGATCCAGGCGGGCGACGTCATCACGGAGGTCGACGGGCAGCGCGTCCACTCCGGCGAGGAACTGATCGTCAAGACCCGTGCCCACCGCCCCGGCGACCGGCTGGAGCTGACCGTGGAGCGCGCCGGCAAGGAGCGGACGGTGTCGCTCGTCCTCGGGTCCTCCGGAGGCAGCTGAGTCGTGATGTCCGGGACTTACAGGGACGAAGAAGGCAAACATTCGGGAAAGCGCTCCCACTCCCCGCACTCGGAGGTCTCGGGACGGTACCGGTCGGACAGGATCGCCGGGTACCGTGGATCCGGCCCGGACCACGGCAAGACCCGCATCGACCATCGAGGGCCGAGGACCGAGGACATCGCAAGGAGCTTCAGGTGTTCAATGACATAGGACCACTCGAGCTGGTGACGCTCATCGTCCTTGCCGTGCTCGTCTTCGGTCCGGACAAGCTCCCCAAGGTCATCCAGGACGTGACGCGGACGATCCGGAAGATCCGTGAGTTCTCGGAGAGCGCCAAGCACGACATCCGTGAGGAACTCGGCCCGGAGTTCAAGGACTTCGAGTTCGAGGACCTCAACCCCAAGACGTTCATCCGCAAGCAGCTGGACAACGAGGACCTGGGGCTCAAGGAGATCCGCAACGGCTTCGACCTGAAGAAGGAGATGGCCGAGGTCACCGACGCCGTCCACAGCCGTGACTCCGACACGTCCGCCTCGTCGTCCTCCGGCTCCTCCGGTGGCCGTATCGACATGACGAAGAAGCCCGAGATCCCTGACCGGGACGACCGGCCGCCCTTCGACGCGGACGCCACCTGAGCGATACACCGGGGCGTATGCCCCGGCGCGCGTGACGCGTTTCATACTCCGGTCGGGCTGTGTACGGCCTGAAGCAGGCCCACGCGCGGCCCATGCGCCGGGCGGTTTCCCTGCTGCTCGCAGCGGTGTGGCTATGCTGCCGAGTTGATGGGCGGGCCGTACTGGACCAGCAACGCCGCCCGAAGGGGGGCGGGCCGTTCCGGCCCGACGAGAGCGAGGAGGCGTCCGGGCACATGGAGACGACGAGTCGGGCAGTCGCACAGGCGTCGGCCGCGGAGGGCGGACAACAGGCCCCCTCCGCCCGGCGCACGGTCGACGGCTACCTGCGCGCGCCCTTCCCGTGGTACGGCCTCGACGAGGCGTTCACGGGACCGCGCTGGCTGATGCAGGTCGGTACGACGGCCGACGGAGCCGTGGAACACGGGTCGATCGGGCACGGTGACGAGCCCACGGTGCGCAACGAGCATGCCGCCGGGGGTGATCAGGAGGCCAAGGAGAAGTTCGCGGTCGTGGTGACCGTGGCGGCGAGTCCCTCACGGCGCAGTGCGGACGGTACGGGGTTGCTGGAGGCGACGTCGGTGTCCTCGGCGGCGTGGCTCGCGGGCGTGGGGCTGCTGTCCTTCACGTGGCCCGGGCAGATGGACCACTCCCTGCGGGACGACTGGCTGGAGCAGCAGACGGAGACGGCGTGGGTGCTGGCGGATGACCTGGACGGGTCCCACTGGTCGACGTTGTCGCTGCCGGTGGATGGGGTGCCGACGGCCTTCCACTACCGGGAGTCCGAATTCGGGTGGGTGCTGGCCGGGTCGACTTCCGCGGGTGTCCATGTGGGCGCGTACGGGCGTGGCATGAGTGCGTACGGGCTTGGCTTCGCCGTGGTGAAGGACATCGCCGCTTACGCGTGAGTGTGGGGCGCCGTGTGTTTTCGGCGCCCCTTCGCCGTAGGGGTACGGCACTTCGGGGCGGCTGCGGCTGCGGGTCCGAGGTGGTCGGTCGCGCAGTTCCCCGCGCCCTTAGGGCGCTGCCCCCTGGCTCGTCTCGATCAGAACTTGTTCCTCGGAGTGATCCCCAGGGACAGGCCCGACAAGCCCCGCTGCCGTCCCCCCAGCTTTCCGGCGATCGCGCGCAGGGCCGAGCCCGCCGGCGAGTCCGGGTCCGTCAGGACCACCGGCCTGCCGTCGTCGCCGCCCTCGCGGAGGCGGACGTCGATGGGGATGCTGCCGAGGACCGGGACGTTCGTGCCGGTCGTGCGGGTCAGGCCGTCGGCGACCACCTGGCCGCCGCCCGTGCCGAAGACGTCGACCATCTCGTCGCAGTGCGGGCAGGGCAGGCCGGACATGTTCTCGACGACGCCGACGATCTTCTGGTGGGTCTGGACGGCGATGGACCCGGCGCGCTCGGCGACCTCGGCAGCGGCCTGCTGCGGGGTCGTGACGACCAGGATCTCGGCGTTCGGGACCAGCTGGGCGACGGAGATCGCGATGTCGCCGGTGCCGGGCGGCAGGTCCAGCAGGAGGACGTCCAGGTCGCCCCAGTACACGTCCGCCAGGAACTGCTGGAGGGCGCGGTGGAGCATCGGGCCGCGCCAGACGACCGGGGTGTTGCCCGGCGTGAACATGCCGATGGAGATGACCTTCACGCCGTTCGCGGACGGCGGCATGATCATGTTCTCGACCTGGGTGGGAAGGCCGTCGGCGCCCAGCATGCGCGGCACGGAGTGGCCGTAGATGTCGGCGTCCACGACACCGACCTTGAGGCCGTCGGCCGCCATCGCCGCCGCCAGGTTGACCGTCACCGAGGACTTGCCGACGCCGCCCTTGCCGGAGGCGACCGCGTAGACCCGGGTGAGGCTGCCCGGCTTGGCGAAGGGCACCTCGCGCTCGGTCTGGCCGCCGCGCAGGGCGGTCGCCAGCTCGCGGCGCTGCTCGTCGCTCATCACGTCGAGCGTGACGTCGACGCGGGTGACGCCCTCCACGCGGGAGACCGCCTCGGTCACGCGCTGCGTGATCGTGTCCCGCATCGGGCAGCCCGAGACCGTCAGGTACACGGTGACCGCGACCGCCCCGTCCGCGCCGATCTCCACGGATTTGACCATCCCGAGTTCGGTGATGGGCTTGTGGATCTCGGGGTCGTTCACCGTCGCCAGTGCCTCGCGCACCGCGTCTTCCGTAGCCATAGGACGATGGTACGGCGCCGTACCGTGGGGTAGGAAAGGCTGTCAGCGGTCGTCTGCGTCACGTCCCGGTGACCGTTCCGCCGGGAATACGACCGAGCCGTGACGGTGCCCGTCGTACCGTTCCTCCAGTTCCTTGACCGTGTCCTGGAGTTCCGAGCGGATCCAGTCGCGGGTGGCGACCTCGCCGAGGCCGATGCGCAGGGCGGCGATCTCGCGGGTCAGGTACTCGGTGTCCGCGATCGACCGCTCGTTCTGCTTGCGGTCCTGCTCCAGATTGACCCGGTCGCGGTCGTCCTGCCGGTTCTGCGCGAGCAGGATCAGAGGGGCGGCGTAGGAGGCCTGGAGCGACAGCATCAGGGTCAGGAAGATGAACGGGTACTCGTCGAAGCGCAGGTCGCGCGGGGCGAGGCTGTTCCAGGCCACCCACAGGATGATGACGGCCGTCATCCAGACCAGGAACCGTCCGGTGCCGAGGAAGCGCGCGATGCGTTCCGAGAACCGTCCGAAGGCCTCCGGGTCGTACTCGGGCAGGATCCGGCGCCTGGGCACGCCCGGCTGGTCGAGGCGGGTGGTGCGCGGCCGGCCCGCGGCCGTGGAGCCGGACGGCGTGCGCTCGCGCAGGGTCTCGCGCTCAGGAACCATCGGTCGCCACCTCCTCCTCGTCCAGGTGGAACTCCGTCTCCCGCCAGTCCTCCGGGAGCATGTGGTCGAGTACGTCGTCCACGGTCACCGCGCCCAGCAGCGACCCGGCCTCGTCGACCACGGGCGCCGCGACCATGTCGTACGTGGCGAAGAACCCGGCGATGGCGGGCAGGTCCGCGTCGGGGTCGAGCGGTTGCAGGTCGCTGTCCAGGATCGAGCTGACCAGGGAGGGCGGTGGCTCGCGCAGCAGGCGCTGGAAGTGGACCGTGCCGAGGTACTTGCCGGTCGGCGTCTCGTCCGGTGGCCGGCAGACGTAGACCTGCGCGGCCAGGGCGGGGGAGAGGTCGGGGTTGCGGACGCGGGCGAGGGCGTCGGCGACGGTGGCGTCCGGGCGCAGCACGATCGGCTCGGTGGTCATCAGACCGCCTGCCGTGCGGTCCTCGTACGACATCAGGCGCCGCATGTCGGCCGCGTCCCCGGGCTGCATCAGGCTGAGCAGCCGCTCCTGATCGTCCGTCGGCAGCTCGCCCAGCAGGTCGGCCGCGTCGTCCGGGTCCATGGCCTCAAGGACGTCGGCGGCGCGCTCCTCCTTGAGCTTGCCGAGGATCTCGATCTGGTCGTCCTCCGGGAGCTCCTCCAGCACGTCGGCCAGCCGGTCGTCGTCGAGGGCGGCGGCGACCTCGGCGCGGCGCTTGGGGGAGAGGTGGTGCAGGACGTTGGCCAGGTCGGCGGGGCGCAACTGCTCGAACGTGGCGAGCAGGCTCTCGGCGCCCTGTCCCTGCTCCTCCAGGGAGAAGCCGGTGACGGCGGTCCACTCGACGGTCAGCGCCTCGCCCTTGGCGCGCCGGAAGGCACTTCCCTTCCTGCCCTTGCGGACGAAGACCCGGTCGATCTCCCACTCCCGGCGGGCCGGCAGCTGATGCACCGACAGGTCGAGGACGTTGACCTCCTCGCCGGTCTCGGTGAGCGTGACGCGCCGGTCCAGCAGCTCCCCGAAGACCAGCCGCTCGGTGGGCCGCTGCTCGAAGCGCCGGACGTTGAGCACGCCGGTGGTGATGACCTGCCCGGACTGGATGGCGGTGACCCGGGTCATCGGCAGGAAGATGCGGCGGCGGGTGGCGAGTTCGACGACGAGGCCGAGCAACCTCGGCGGTCGCTGCGCCATCCGGAGCATGACGACCAGATCGCGGACACGCCCCACCTGGTCACCGGCGGGGTCGAAGACGGCGACACCGGAGAGGTGCGATACGAAGATCCGGGGGGCGCCCGCTGCCATGGCCGCGGCTCCTTTTCGTGCGGGGTGTTCCGTGGGTCCTGTCTGCGTGCCTGTCTTTTCCGAATTGCCCGCTCGGGTGGGCTTCAGGCTAGCCCGTCCCGATCGGGGGCGCGTCGGCGGGCGGTCCGGACGGACTGGCTCCGACCTGCCCGCACGTGCCCGGTACCCTGCGGTACGCCGTTCAGGTCTCCCCTCAGAGAGGCAGCCCCACCTGTGACTCCGATGCGCCAGGGCCGCAACCACAGTGCCGCACTCGCGAGCGCGATGTGCGCACTGGCCGTGACCGGAACGGTGCTCACGGGCTGCGCGGAGGATCCGAACGAGGGCACCAACGGGGTCGGCAGACTGCCCGTCGAGAAGATCCAGGCCAAGACCCGTACGGCCGCCGAGTCCGCCGGGGCGGTCCGGGTGCACGGAAACGTCGTCAGCGGCGGGCGCACGTACGCGCTCGACATGCGGCTGAAGGACGACGGCGGCGAGGGATCGGTCACCACCGAGGGGGCGACCTTCCGGCTGCTGCGCGTCGGCGAGCACCTCTTCCTCAAGGCCGACGCCGAGTTCTGGAGTCACGGCGCGGGCCAGGGCGGGGGCGGCGAGGCGGACGCTGCCGCGGCGTCCAAGCTCGGCGGCAAGTTCGTGAAGGTGCCGCAGGGCGACCCTTCGTACAAGAAGTTCAGCGGTTTCACGGACAAGGGTGTCCTCCTCGACGGTCTGCTGACCCTGCACGGCAAGCTCGCGACGGACGGCCACGACGAGCAGGCGGGCATCCGCACCATCCGCATCTCGGGCGAAAAGGGCTCCGGCGGCACCCTGGAGGTGTCCCTGGAGGGCAAGCCGTATCCGCTGCGCCTGGAGCGGGCCGGTGGGGCGGGTACCCTCACGTTCTCCGCATGGGGGCAGGACTTCTCCCTCAAGGAGCCGGAGAAGAACGAGACGGTGGACTACGGCAGGCAGCTCCCGACGTCGTAGGCCGTCACGGGCGTTTGCGCTTCTTCAGCAGCAGGCGGGGCAGACCCGCCGGAATCGGCCGGCGGGTGATCGCCGGGGTCGGCAGCGGTGGCTCGGACAGGGAGTCGTCGGGCAGCGGCGCCGTCCTCCCGGTCGGCTCCAGGCGCAGCACCCGGCACTCGCGGGCCCAGCGGCCGGTCATGGCCTCGCCGTCGGGCGCGTTCAGCCGTTTGCCCTTGAGCTCGGCGACGGCCGCGTCCCACGCCTCGGAGCCCGGTGCGAGCTGGGTGACCCGGGCCGTCCAGGAGACCATCCGGCCCCCCTTGTCCTTGCTGCGGACCGTCACCTGGGCCTCGGTCCCGTCGGCCAGGCCCGGCAGCGGCTGCTCGCCTGGCCCGTCGCCGACCAGGCACGCGGCACCCTCGTGCCACACGTGCCACAGGGCACGCGCCGGGCCGTCGGGCCCCTGGACCCAGACGAGGCCGGACTTCTTCGTGGCCTCCTCGACGAGGGCCTGGCCGAGCAGCTCGCTTGTCATGGCCCCCAGCCTATCCACGCTGTTCACAGCCAGCCGTTCCGCTTCAGTGTGCGGTGGATGCCCAGGCAGATGACCACCGTGATGCCCATGATCACCGGGTAGCCGTACCGCCAGTGCAGCTCCGGCATGTGGTCGAAGTTCATGCCGTACACCCCGCACACCATCGTCGGCACGGCGATGATCGCGGCCCACGAGGTGATCTTCCGCATGTCCTCGTTCTGCGCCACGGACGCCTGCGCGAGGTTGGCCTGGAGGATGGAGTTGAGCAGCTCGTCGAAGCCGAGGACCTGCTCCTGGACCCGGGCCAGGTGGTCGGCGACGTCCCGGAAGTACTTCTGGATGTCCGGGTCGATCAGCCGCATCGGCCGCTCGCTCAGCAGCTGCATGGGCCGCAGCAGCGGCGACACGGCCCGCTTGAACTCCAGCACCTCGCGCTTGAGTTGGTAGATCCGGCCGGCGTCCGAGCCGCGCGGCGAGCCCTTGCGCCCCGGGGAGAACACCTCGGTCTCGACCTCGTCGATGTCGTCCTGCACGGCGTCGGCGACCGCGATGTAGCCGTCGACGACATGGTCGGCGATGGCGTGCAGCACGGCCGAGGGGCCTTTGGCCAGCAGCTCGGGGTCGTCCTGGAGCCGGTGCCTGAGGGCCCGCAGGGAGCCCTGACCGCCGTGCCGGACGGTGATGAAGAAGTCCCGTCCGGTGAAGCACATGACCTCGCCGGTCTCGACGACCTCGCTGTTGGCGTCGAGCTGGTCGTGCTCCACGTAGTGGATGGTCTTGAAGACCGTGAAGAGGGAGTCGTCGTAGCGCTCCAGCTTGGGCCGCTGGTGGGCCTGGACGGCGTCCTCCACGGCCAGCGGGTGCAGTCCGAACTCACTGGCGATGCCGGAGAATTCGGCCTCGGTCGGCTCGTGCAGGCCGATCCACACGAAGCCGCCGTCGCGGCGCGCCAGGCGCACCGCCTCGTGCGGGGTCAGCGGGGTCTCGGTCTCGATGCGGTGGCCGTCCCGGTAGACGGCGCAGTCGACGACGGCGGAGGACGTCGCGGGGCTGCGGGTGGCGTCGTACGTCCCGCCCTCCTTGCGCAGCGACACGCGGGACGGACGGACGACGGCGCGCAGGTCGCGGATCATCGACATGGCGGGCTCCTTCGCGACAGGCAACGAAAGGCGCCGGACCCGACAGGTGGAACTGCCCGGAATGAGGACGTTGGGACCGATGATGTTTGGCACGTCCACAAAGCGGGGAGCACCGCACCGTCGCGGTGGCGAGTCTCGTTACTGATTCAGCTACTGAGGCAGATCAGGCAAAGCGAAACGAAGCGCTCTTCCGCGTGAAGCGAGTGCGAGAGGTGGCGACCAGCCAGAGCCAGAACAGCTACGTCAGCGGCGGGAAGAGCGTGGTGCTACTGCACGGTCGACTTCGGTCCATTGCAGTCCCACCTCCTCCGGCCGGTCCCTCGTAAGGGAGTTCCTTCGGCGTCGGGGCTTGATCGCGACGCTTCTGCGTGCTGCCCCGAACCACCGGGCAAGAGTATCAGCCGCCCGACGTGTCAAGGCCCTTGTTTGCCCGCTACTGACGAGTTCTATGCTCGCCGCATGGCAAATGTTCTTCCTCTGGTCGAAGCCCGGTTGCGCAGCGCGCTAGGCGAACCGGACGGGCGCGCGGCGGTCACCTTCCTGGGCACGGACCGCGTCGAGGTGCTCCGCTTCCAGGAGGGAGAGATCGTCCGCTACGCCACGCTCGGCATGTCCGCGCACCCCATGACGGACCCCACGGCGGTGGTCGCCGACCCCGTCAAGGGTCCGCGCGCCGAGCTGGTCCTCTCGGTGCGCGCCGGGCTGGCCGACACCGACAAGGTGCTCCGCCCGCTCGCCGTACTCGCCGCGTCTCCGCAGGTGGAAGGCCTGGTCGTGGCCCCCGGAGCCTCGCTCGACGTCGGTGAACCGCTGTGGCCCGGCGCCCCCTTCACCTCGGTCCTGGTCGCCGAGCCGGGCGGCCTGGTCGAGGACCTGGAGCTCGACGAGCCCCTCGACCCCGTGCGGTTCCTGCCGTTGCTGCCGATGACCCCGAACGAGGCCGCCTGGAAGCGCGTGCACGGCGCCCAGGCGCTCCAGGAGAGGTGGCTGAACCAGGGGACGGACCTCCGGGATCCGTCCCGGAAGTCCGTCCCGCTGGAGTGAGGAAGCTCACCAAACCCTGGCCGGGGAGCGTCAGTTGGCGAAGACAGCGACACCGTCCTCGGTGGCGTGCTTCGGCTCCGGTTCCTCGACTTCGTGCGTGAGTGCCTTGCGCCGTACGGCGACCACGAGCGCGCCGACGACCGCGGTGACCGCCGCCACGACGAACGGGATGTGCAGGTCGGTCCACTCCTCGATCTTCGGCGCGAAGTAGGGGGCGGCCGCCGCCGCGAACCAGCGCACGAAGTTGTAGCCCGCGCTCGCCACCGGCCGGGGCGCGTCCGAGACGCCGAGGGCCAGCTCGGTGTAGACGGTGTTGTTCACGCCGATGAAGGCGCCGGACAGGATCGTGCAGACCACGGCGGTCGTGTGGTCGCCGTAGCCGAGCACGAGCACGTCGGCCGCGAGCAGCACCAGTGAACCGCCGAGCACCTTCAGCGAGCCGAACCGCTTCTGGAGCCGCGGTGCCACGATCACCGAGAAGACGGCGAGCAGCACACCCCAGGCGAAGAACACCGCCCCTGACCGGTACGGGCTCATGTTCAGCACGAACGGCGTGAAGGCCAGCACGGTGAAGAACGTGTAGTTGTAGAAGAACGCCGAGACCGCCGCCGAGGCGAGGCCGCCGTGGCCGAGGGCCTTGACCGGGTCCAGGAGCGAGGTCTTGCGGGCCGGCTTCGGCTGCTCCTTCAGGAGCACGGCGATGCACAGGAAGCCGACCGCCATCAGGAACGCCGTGCCGAAGAACGGGTAGCGCCAGCTGGCGTCCCCGAGCAGGGCGCCCAGCAGTGGACCGCACGCCATGCCGAGGCCGAGGGCCGACTCGTACAGCAGGATCGCCGCCGCGCTTCCGCCGGCCGCCGCGCCGACGATGACCGCGAGGGCCGTCGAGACGAACAGCGCGTTGCCGAGGCCCCAGCCGGCCCGGAACCCGACCAGTTCGCCGACGGATCCGGAGGTGCCCGCGAGCCCGGCGAACACCACGACGAACGCGAGGCCGACCAGCAGTGTCCTCCGGCCGCCGATCCGGCTGGAGACGAAGCCGGTCACCAGCATCGCGACGGCGGTGATGAGGAAGTACGAGGTGAAGAGCAGGGAGACCTGGCTCGCCGTGGCGTGCAGGCCCTGGGCGATGGACGGCAGGATCGGGTCGACGAGTCCGATGCCCATGAAGGCGACGACCGACGCCCCGGCGGTCGCCCACACGGACTTGGGCTGCTTCAGGAGGCCGCCCGCTCCGGCGTCGAAGGGGTCCATGGTTGCTCCCTTTCCCGGACGGAAGTAGTTGGTATATGCACATACTAAGTTAGCCAGACTAATTAATGCAAGGGGCATCTAATGTGGGGGTGAAGGGTTCCGTCCGGTTGGGTGATCGTCCTTGACGCGACGGGACGGGGGTAGGACCGTGGGGCCCTATGAGGGGCGAACCCAGTTGCCCGAAGTGCGGTGGCCGGGTCAGGGCTCCCGGCCTCTTCTCCGACTCGTGGCAGTGCGATGTGCACGGCACCGTCCATCCGGTGCAGCCCGTGATACCGCCCAGCGTCGACGCCCTCAACGTCGTGGTGCATCGCACCCGCGTGCCGGTGTGGATGCCCTGGCCGCTGCCGGTCGGCTGGCTGTTCACCGGTGTGGCGTGCGCGGGGGACGACCGCACGGGCGGGCGTGCCACGGCCGTGGCCTGCACGGGGCCCGGGCCGCTCGGCGGGATGGGCGAGCTGATCCTGGTGGCGGAGGAGCTCGGTGTCGGACTCGGTGCGCGGTACGCGGGGATGGAGGGTCCGGATCCGGGGCCGTACATGGATGTCGGGAAGCCGGCTCAGGCGAAGGTTCTCGCCGCCGGGCGTCCGACTCCGCTGTGGCATGTGTCCGGTGCCCCGGATGATCGTGCGGTTTTCGCCGGTGAGGCGCTCGGGATGTGGCTGTGGGCGGTCGTGTGGCCGGAGCAGTCGGGGTTGTTGATGTACGACGAGTTGGTGCTGGCGGATCTGCGGGATGCGGGCGCGGAGGTGGAGTTGGTGCCGTGCGGGGCTCTGTCGCCGCGGTTGCTTCAGCCGTAGCACCACAGGGCAGGGTGTTGGCTGTAGGGGGCGCTTCCGGGCTTCGGGTGTGACAGGGATGTTGAAAATCTGGTTATCCTTGAGCAGCCCTGCTCGTCCCGTCAGTGTCTGGAGTCCGCGTCGTGCGTGTCGATCTGCACACCCACTCCACCGCTTCCGACGGCACGGACGCTCCCGCCGAGCTGGTGCGGAAGGCCGCCGCGGCCGGGCTGGACGTCGTCGCGCTGACCGATCACGACACCACCCGTGGCCACGCCGAGGCGATCGCCGCGTTGCCCGAGGGGCTCACGCTGGTCACCGGAGCCGAACTCTCCTGCCGGCTCGACGGCATCAGCATGCACATGCTGGCGTACCTCTTCGACGCCGAGGAGCCGGCGCTGCTCGCCGAGCGCGAGCTGGTCCGGGACGACCGGGTGCCCCGGGCGCAGGGCATGATCGCCAAGCTTCAGGAGCTGGGTGTGCCCGTGACCTGGGAGCAGGTGGCGCGGATCGCCGGTGACGGCTCCGTCGGGCGTCCGCACGTGGCGACCGCGCTCGTCGAGCTGGGTGTGGTGCCGACCGTCGGCGACGCGTTCACCCAGGACTGGCTGGCCGACGGCGGCCGGGCCTTCGTGGAGAAGCACGAGACCGACCCCTTCGAGGCGATCCGGCTGATCAAGGGCGCGGGCGGAGTCGCGGTGTTCGCGCACCCCGGGGCGAGCAAGCGGGGGCGTACGGTGCCGGAGGCCGCCATCGCCGAGATGGCCGCGGCCGGGCTGGACGGCGTCGAGGTCGACCACATGGACCACGACGCGGACACGCGTGCGCGGCTGCGGGGGCTGGCGAAGGAGCTGGGGCTCCTCGTGACCGGGTCCAGTGACTATCACGGCAGTCGGAAGACGTGTGTACTCGGGGAGTACACGACGGATCCCGAGGTGTACGGGGAGATCACGCGGCGGGCCTTCGGGGCGTTTCCCGTGCCGGGGGCCGGCGGGGTCTGAGGTTCCTGTCCTGTAGGTCCGTTTCGAGGCACCCGGCGCTGTCGGCCGTGCCCACCTGTTCCGCGGTGCGGAACGCCTGCCCACAGCGGTCGCGGATGCCCGCTGCCCACCCTCGGTACCCCCGCAAGGCCACCACGCTCATGTTCGATCTCGCCGTTTTCGGCTCCCTGTTCCTGACCCTCTTCGTCATCATGGATCCCCCCGGGATCACCCCGATCTTCCTCGCGCTCACCGCCGGACGGCCCGGCAAGGTGCAGAAGCGGATGGCCTTCCAGGCTGTCTGTGTCGCCGGTGGTGTGATCACCGTGTTCGGGCTGCTCGGGCATCAGATCCTGAACTACCTGCATGTGTCCGTGCCCGCGCTGATGATCGCGGGTGGCTTGCTGCTTCTGCTGATCGCGCTCGATCTGCTGACCGGTAAGACGGACGAGCCGAAGCAGACCAAGGACGTCAACGTCGCTCTCGTGCCGCTGGGCATGCCCCTGCTGGCCGGACCAGGGGCGATCGTGTCGGTCATCCTCGCCGTGCAGAAGGCCCACAGTGTCGCCGCGCAGGTCTCCGTGTGGACGGCGATCCTCGCCATCCACGTCGTGCTGTGGCTGGTGATGCGCTACTCGCTGGTGATCATCCGGATCATCAAGGACGGAGGTGTGGTGCTGGTGACGCGGCTCGCGGGCATGATGCTGTCCGCGATCGCCGTGCAGCAGATCATCAACGGCGTCACGCAGGTGATCCAGGGCAGCTGAGGGGCCGCCGCGTCAGGCAGGCCGGGGGAGGACGGTGCCGATCTCCCTGGCCGATCCCGCGTGGGCGAGGTACTCCTCCATCTTGTGCGCGCGGTCCCGGCTGTTCTGGACGGCCAGCTGCGTGAGCTTGCCCCACCGCTCGTCCTCCAGGGGACAGCCGACGGCCACCGCGTCGGTGGGGCACCAGACGTTGACCCAGTCGCGCACCTTCGGCGGCCGGTGCGGGCCGCGGGCGAGGAGCCGCTCGTTGACGCCGTCCAGCCCGAGCGGGCTGCCCGCGGTGACCAGCAGTACGGGGTCGAGGCCGTCCGGGAGCCGGGTCAGCAGGTCCATTCCTACGACCGTGCCCAGGCTGTGCGTGACCAGCACCAGTTCGCCGGTGACGGGCATCGTCTCCAGGACGGTGTCCAGGACGGCCTGCCGCACGGAGCTGTCGCCGAGGTACAGGTCGACGTCCCGCAGGAACGTGGCGATGGTCCACTCGTCCAGGTCGGATCTGGCGGCGAGCCAGCCCAGCGGCCGTTGCAGTGCGCCGACCAGCCCCGTACCGAAGCCCTCCGTGGTCGCCGGCCCGTTCTGGGGCATGCCGGCCCGGGCGGCCGCCTCGTGGAGCAGTTGCTCGTAGGAGCCGGTGGGCGATTCGGCGGCGAAGACCTCGGCGGCAGCGGCGGCGCTCACCTCGTCGAGTCCGACGGCCTGGGCCGTGCCCGGCCGCCCGCTCACGAGGTCGGCCAGTCGCGTGCCGTAGAACGGGAACCACACGTCCTCCGGGGCGACCGTGGGCAGTGCCGCGAGCGTGAGTCCGCGGTTCAGGCCGGACGTCCATCTCCGGCGGAGGTCGTCGGGCTCCTTGCTCTGCTGGTCCCTGCCGTGCAGGAAGACCAGGTGCTGACGGCCGCCGAAGGCGGTGCCACGGGCTGGGCGTCCCTTCTTGGGGCTCTGCGTGCGGGTCTCGCTCCCGGCCATGCTCACCGTCACCGGGACGGCGGGGACTGACGGAGTCGTGATGCCGGGTACGGCCGGTGTGGTGCTCTCCGGCTGACGTGCGGGGGCGGCCGTGCTCCGGTCCAGGCCGGAGTCCGGGCCCATCTCGGCCAGCAGCGTACGGCGCCCGGGGTCGAGGTCCAGCTGGGCCAGATGCTTCAGGATCGAGCTGATGCGGACGCCCTCGTTGGCGACCCAGTCGATCGCGTCGTCGCCGTCTCCCGGGCCCCAGGGCCGGCCGTCCTTCCGCAGGACGCGGCCCTGGCCGTCCTTCTTCGGTACGCCGCTGTGGTGCAGGGCCACGACCTCCCACTGGTCGTTGAAGACGGGGGAGCCCGAGTTTCCGGGGCGCGTGTCGGTCCGGTAGTGGACGAAGTCGTCGAGCCGAACCAGCACGGCGTTGTCGCGCAGAACGATCTCCTTGAGGCGCCCGTCCGGGTGACCGATGATGTTCACCTTCTCGCCGAGTACCAGCTTGCCGAGCTGCACGCTGAGCCGGTTCCAGCCGAAGATCTCGCCCGGCTGACGGCCGTCCAGGGCGGGTGTGACCGCCACGAGGGCGAAGTCCAGCCGCCTGTCCGCGGTGAAGAAGGTCCCCGGGCCGAGTTCCATGCGGACGGCGGTGTCGGGGACGTTGTCGACCGTGACCTGGGCGTTGAACTCCGCGAAGCACTGGCGGGCGAAGCTCTCGTCGGGCAGCACGTGGTGGTTGGTCATCATCAGCCGCGGCGAGACCAGGAAGCCGGTGCCGTGCGGAAGCTCACGACCGTCGCGGCGCAGGGTGATCCGGGCGACCGTGGCTCCGGCCCTGACCCCGCGCGGCAGGAAGCTCCACGCCTGGAGCTCGTTCGACAGGTCGATGATGCGCTCGTTGGTGTGGGGCAGGTCCATGGCCTCGCCGTGGATGTCCGCCACCACCGCCGAGGGCGACAGACCGCCCCGGTCGAGGATCCGGTCGGCGCGCACGGCGAGCGCGTCCGGGTTGTCCGGGAACCGCACACCGGCCGCCATCCGGCCCTCGACCCGCTCACGCTCCGTGGTGGAGTCCGCGTATCGCTGCGCGGCCTCGTCTTCGGCCTGCTTGTGCAGTTCCTCGTTCGACCGGCCCGTCACGGACATGCGGTCCACCGTCCTGTTCTCGCTCCCGCCGTCCCTCTCAGCCAGTACGCCCCCGACCACGGAGGACCGCAACAGCGGAGCCCCCGCACGGCCGATGCCGGGCGGGGGCTCCGAAGTGTGGGAGAGCAGCGCGCGTTATGAGGCCGTGGTCCCGGCCGGGCGGATCCAGAGGCGCTGCCCTGTGGCGGCGGCCTGCTGAACGATGCGGTTGACGGAGGCGGCGTCCACGACGGTCGTGTCCACGGGCGTGCCGTCGACGTCGTCGAGGTGCATGATTTCGAAGCGCAAGGGCTTCTCCCTTCGTCTGGTCATCCTCCTGAGGAGAACTACTTGGTGGTAGGCCCACGAGGCAGCGGTGCCCGGTGTTCCATATGGGTCAACAGGACTGCACCGTTGAAACATTCCCTACGCTAAGGAAATTTTTCGAACTGCTAATTACCGAGCCGTAAGACTGTGGTTACGGGACCGACCGGGACCAGTTGTGTTCGCAGTGTGACCGCCGGGACAATGGAGGCAATGAACGACGACCTCGCGGCCCTGAGCGCCCGCATCGACCGCACCAACGAGCTGCTTCAGCGCATGCTCGCCGAGGTGGCGAAGACGCCCTCGACCCATGCGATCTTCGTCGATGCCGGGTACCTGTACGCGGCCGCGGGACGGCTCGTCGCCGGCACGGAGGACCGCCGGGCCTACGACCTGGACGCCGAGGGTCTGATCGACGCGCTCATCGACACGGCCCGCACGATCTTCGCGGACAGCAGGCTGCTGCGGGTCTACTGGTACGACGGCGCCCGCCGCCGCATCCACACGGCGGAGCAGCAGAGCATCGCGGAACTGCCGGACGTGAAGGTGCGGCTGGGCAACCTGAACTCCAACAACCAGCAGAAGGGCGTCGACTCGCTCATCCGCACCGACCTGGAGTCCCTCGCCCGGCACCGCGCCATCAGCGACGCGGCCCTGCTGGGCGGCGACGAGGACCTGGTGTCGGCGGTGGAGGCGGCCCAGGGGTACGGCGCCCGCGTCCACCTCTGGGGCATCGAGGCACCAGAAGGCCGCAACCAGGCGGAGCCCCTCCTGTGGGAGGTCGACAGCCAGCGCACCTTCGACCTCGACTTCTTCAAGCCCTACGTCTCCCGCCGCGCGGCCCCCGCCTACGAGGCGACCACGGGCCGGCCCACCCGTGAGGACGTGCGGTTCGTGGGCGCGCAGATCGCGGCGAAGTGGCTGGCGGCCCGCGGCCGGGACACGCTGGTCGAGCTGCTGCCCGGCCACCCCTACCTGCCCGGCTCGGTGGACCAGGACCTGCTCGTGGAGGCGGAGGGCCTGTTGCAGTACTCGCTGCGCGGACAGGCGGAGCTGCGGCGCGCACTGCGGGACGGCTTCTGGGAGCACCTCCGGACGCAGTACTAGGGCGTGTGGGATCCGTCCCAGAAGTCGGCGAGGGCGTGGGCGGTCGGCAGGGGCTGATCGGCGTTGGGGGAGTGCTCGGCTCCCGCGATGACCGTGCGGTGCGCGTTCAGCCGTACGGCCATGTCGTCGAGGATCGCCACCGGCCAGGTGTCGTCGTGCGCGCCCGACAGGACGTGGAACGGCAGCGGTACGGCTGCGAGTTCGGCGACGCGGTCCGGCTCGTTGCACAACTGGCGTCCGGTCGCGAGTAGTTGGGCGGGGCTGTGGCCCAGCCAGCGGCGGCGCAGCTGCTCCGGGTCACCGGGGCCGCGGGCGGGCCCGCCGACCTCCTCCGGCGGTCCCATGGCCTGGATGGCCTCCCACACCTCCTCCATCGACAGCACGGCGAGCGCGTCCCGCAGCAGCTTCACGCGCTGCTGCTGGGAGACGGAGATCTGCGCCGGGCCGGACGAGACCAGGGTGAGGGAGAGGAAGGGGGAGTGGTCGAGCAGCACGGCCGCACGGGCGATCTGTCCGCCGAGCGAGTGCCCGACGAGGTGCACGGGCACGCCGAGCGCCTCGGCCTGCGCGAGCACGTCCCGTGCCAGTTCCCGCTGGGCGTAGGCGGATTCGTCGTCCACGGGCCCGTCCGACTCGTGCTGCCCCCGCCCGTCCACGGCGACGAGCCGGTACCCACGCTCTGCGAGCGGCTCGTGGAGCAGCCTGAAGTCCTCCTTGCTCCCGGTGAATCCGGGCAGCATCAGGACGACTCCCTTGACCTCCGCCCCCGCCTTCGGCGACGAGTCGACGACGGCGAACTCACCGCGGGCTGTGCGCAGGAGGCAGGCGCGGGCGCCCGGGGGCGGGGTGAAGGTGGCTTGCCTGGTCACGAGGTGAGGGTAGCGGGTGGGGGTGGGGTGGCGGCCAGTGGAGATGCGGGGCGGGGCTGCGCTCGGGCGAATGCCGATGGCCCGGCCCCACACGCGGTGGGGCCGGGCCATCGGGGAGAGCGTCAGCCCTCCGTGGGCTCCGCGCCGGCCGTGGCCTTGCGGGTGCGGCGGGCCCTCGGCTTCGCCTCGGTCGCGTCGTCCGCGAGCTCGGCGGAGGCCGTGGCGGCCGCGGTCGACTTCCGCGTGCGACGCGGCTTGGCGGCCTCCGGCTCCTGCCCGGCCTGTGCCGGGATATCGGCGGGCTCGGTGACCTTGCGGGTGCGGCGGCGCGGCTTGGCTTCCGTGCCTCCGGCCGTGTCGGCGGCGGCTTCGGCTGCCGCGGTGGTCTTCCGCGTGCGCCGGGGCTTGGCCTCGGCGGTCTCGGCATCCGCAGCAGAGGCGGCCGTCTTCCGCGTGCGGCGCGGCTTCGCCTCGGTCGCCTCGGCCGTGTCGACGCTCGCCTCGGCCTTGGCCGTCGCCTTGCGGGTCCGCCGCGGCTTGGCCTCGGCGGCCTCCGGCTCCTGAGCCGTCTGGGCCGGGATCCCGGCGGCGACGGACTCGGCGGGATCGGCGGTTTCGACGGCCTTGCGGGTGCGGCGGCGCGGTTTGGCTTCCGTGCCTTCGGCCGTGTCGGCGGCGGCTTCGGCTGCCGCGGTGGTCTTCCGCGTGCGGCGGGGCTTGGGCTCGGCGGTCTCGGCCGTGTCGACGGCGTCCTCCGCTGCGGCGGTCGCCTTGCGCGTACGGCGCGGCTTGGTCTCCGTGCCTTCGGCCGTGTCGGCGGCGGTCTCGGCTGCCGCGGTGGTCTTCCGCGTGCGGCGGGGCTTGGGCTCGGTGGCCTGCGCCTCGCCGGCGGCGACCTCCGTCGCTGCCGTTGCCTTGCGGGTACGCCTGGGCTTCGCTTCGGCGGTCTCGGCCGTGTCGACGGCGTCCTCCGCCGTGGCGGTCGCCTTGCGCGTGCGGCGCGGCTTCGCCTCGGTCGCCTCGGTCGGGGTCTCGGACTTGGCAGCCGCCTTGCGGGTGCGCCGCGGCTTCGTCTCCGTCGGCTCCGGTGCGGACTCGGTGGTCCCCTCGGCCGTGTCGAGCGCCGACTCGGCCGCGGAGGCAGCCGTGGTCTTGCGGGTGCGGCGGCGCGGCTTGACGGGAGCCTCGGGCTGTTCGGTCACGGGTGCCGCCACGACCGACGCGACATCCGCCTCCGCCGGGGCCTCCACAGCGGCCGACGGCGTCACCGCGGCCTCGGCCTCCACCGCCGGCGTCTCCGACCTGCGCGTACGGCGCCGGCGCGGCTTCGCCGCCTCCGTGCTCGTGCCCTCCGCCGTCGCCACGGCGTTCTCCGCCGACTCGGACGCGGGGGACTCGACCGCCGTGACCGGCGCCGACTCGGTAGAGGCGCCACCGCGGGTGCGGCGACGGCGACGCGGGGTGCGAGGAGCCGTGACGGCCTCCGCCTCGGCGGAGCCGCCCGTGGCCGTGCTGTCCGGAGCGGCGGTGCCGGTGGCCTCCGGCGCCCCGTCCAGCGGCGTCCCGCCGCGCGTACGGCGGCGGCGTCGCGGCGTACGGGCGGAACGCTCGCGGTCGGCCGACGGGGATTCGTCCCGGCCACTACGGCCGCGGCCCCCGCGCCCGCGCGGCCCCCGGCCGCCCGTTTCGCCCAGGTCCTCCAGCTCCTCCGCGTCCAGCCCGGCGCGCTTGCGCTCCGAGCGCGGCAGGAGGCCCTTCGTGCCCTCGGGGATGCCGAGGTCGGCGTAGAGGTGCGGGGACGTGGAGTACGTCTCCGGCGGGTCGTTGAAGCCCAGGTCCAGCGCCTTGTTGATGAGCTGCCAGCGCGGGATGTCGTCCCAGTCGACGAGCGTGATCGCGATGCCCTTGGCGCCCGCGCGGCCCGTACGGCCGATGCGGTGCAGGTACGTCTTCTCGTCTTCCGGCGACTGGTAGTTGATGACGTGGGTCACGCCCTCGACGTCGATACCGCGGGCGGCGACGTCGGTGCAGACGAGGACGTCCACCTTGCCGTTACGGAAGGCCCGCAGGGCCTGCTCGCGGGCGCCCTGGCCGAGGTCGCCGTGGACCGCGCCGGACGCGAAGCCGCGCTGCTGGAGCTGGTCGGCGAGGTCCGCCGCGGTGCGCTTCGTACGGCAGAAGACCATGACCAGTCCCCGGCCGTCGGCCTGCAGTATGCGCGCGACCATCTCCGGCTTGTCCATGTTGTGCGCGCGGTAGATGTACTGCTTGGTGTTCGCGACCGTCTTGCCCGCGTCGTCCGGCGCCGTGGCGCTGATGTGCGTGGGCTGCGACATGTAGCGGCGGGCCAGTCCGATGACCGCGCCCGGCATGGTCGCCGAGAACAGCATGGTCTGGCGCCTGACCGGAAGCATGTTGATGATCTTCTCGACGTCGGGCAGGAAGCCCAGGTCGAGCATCTCGTCGGCCTCGTCGAGGACCAGGCACCTGACGTGCTTCAGGTTCAGCTTCTTCTGCCCGGCGAGGTCGAGCAGCCGGCCCGGGGTGCCGACGACCACGTCGACGCCCTTCTTGAGGGCGTCGACCTGGGGCTCGTAGGCCCGGCCGCCGTAGATCGCGAGGACGCGCACGTTGCGCGCCTTGCCCGCGGTCAGCAGGTCGTTGGTGACCTGCGTGCACAGCTCGCGCGTGGGGACGACGACGAGCGCCTGCGGGGCGTCGGTGAGGTCCTCGGGCTTGGCGCGTCCGGCCTCGACGTCGGCGGGGACGGTGACGCGCTCGAGGAGCGGGAGGCCGAAGCCCAGCGTCTTGCCGGTGCCGGTCTTGGCCTGGCCGATGACGTCCGCGCCCGAAAGGGCCACGGGGAGCGTCATCTCCTGGATGGGGAAGGCGGTGGTGATGCCGACGGCCTCCAGGGCCTCGGCGGTCTCGGGGAGGATTCCGAGCTCTCGGAACGTCGTAGTCAGGGTGCTGCCTCTTCTGTGTGGGCGGCGCGAGGCGAGCGCGGGGGTCTTGTCGGACCGTGCCGGGGACGTCGGCTGCCTACGGGCGGGCCGTAGAGCACGGGACCGCGCCGACGCTCTAGCGCTCATGCCGCTGAGGGTGTCCCCCTCCGGGTCTCGTACGCACTCTGGCGGACGGCCGGGGAGGGCTGTCGGGTCGGAGCCGATCGGGCCACCGACCGGGCATCCTCATACGTGCGGCCTGTCGAGGTACGTCGACGTACCAGCAGGCGCATTACCACCATACCCCGGAATCCCGCACATGCGATGGCCGATTTGGTCACGTAGTCGTCGTCACACTGATTGACCAGGGCCTTACGCCTCCCGGCGGGCGGGTTATTGTGCGCTTCATGACGAGCTCTGACAAGCCTGAGAACGCCTCGGACGCCACCGCCACCCCGGCCGAACACACCGGAGTCGCCGCCCGGGACTGGGCGACGGCCTCCGCCGACCCGCAGTACCGCGCCGCGGTCGTGGACCTGCTCGGTGCGCTCGCGTACGGGGAGCTGGCGGCGTTCGAGCGGCTCGCTGAGGACGCCAAGCTGGCGCCGACGCTGGGGGACAAGGCGGAGCTGGCGAAGATGGCGTCGGCCGAGTTCCACCACTTCGAGAGGCTGCGCGACCGGCTCGCCGAGATCGGGGAGGAGCCGACGCGGGCGATGGAGCCGTTCGTCGCGGCGTACGACGGGTTCCACAAGCAGACGGCCCCCTCGGACTGGCTGGAGGGCCTCGTCAAGGCCTACGTCGGCGACTCCATCGCCAGCGACTTCTACCGGGAGGTCGCGGCCCGGCTGGACTCCGACTCCCGCAGTCTGGTGCTGGCCGTGCTCGACGACACCGGGCACGGCGGCTTCGCCGTGGAGAAGGTGCGTGCCGCCATCGACGCGGACCCGCGTGTGGGCGGGCGGCTCGCGCTGTGGGCGCGGCGGCTGATGGGCGAGGCCCTGTCGCAGTCCCAGCGGGTGGTCGCCGACCGGGACGCGCTGTCGACCATGCTGGTGGGCGGTGTCGCGGACGGCTTCGACCTGGCTGAGGTCGGCAAGATGTTCTCCCGGATCACAGAGGCCCACACCAAGCGGATGGCTGCGCTGGGCTTGGCCGCGTAGCGCCTCTGTGCCGAGTGGTTCCGGCCGCGTAGCGCTCCCCAGAAGGGGTTCCGGCTGTGTCGCGGCTGCGGGGCGTTGCCGGCGGGCGCGCAGGTCCCGCGTCCGCCCCGGTCAGCTCCGGCTACGCCGTCGCTGATCGTCGGCGCAGCCGCCCCGTGGGGCGCAGCAGCAGCGACAGCGAGGCCACCGAGACGATCACCGCGCCGAGCAGCACCAGCAGCAAGTGCCCGGTGTCGAGCGCGCTGTGCATGACGAACGCCCCGAAGAGGGCGCCGGCCACGCCGGTCGACAGCACCAGGGGACGGGCCGGGAGGCGATGTGCCAGGCGATGTGTGGCCGCCCATGCCAGAGCCAGGCCGAGGATCGCGGAGCTCAGCGCTTCCAGGAGCATGTCGGGGTCCCTCCCACATGGCCGGCTGCCCAAATCGGTCGTAGCCCGTCTTACCCCTGACCTGCGGAATCCAACCCACTTCTGTGGGCGATCCGTGCTCCATCCGTGGAGGAACCCGTGTGCCGCACGGGGGGCCGTGGGGAAGAGGGAACGCGAACGGGGCGGGTCGGCCGACAGCCGCCCCGCCCCGTTCCACACATGCGCCTACAGAGCGCCGAAGCCCACCTTGCGCGGGGCCGGCTCGCCGATCTCGATGTACGCGAGACGGTCGGCCGGGACCAGGACCTTGCGGCCGTGCTCGTCCACGAGGGTCAGCAGCGGCGACTTCCCGGCCAGCGCCTCGGACACCGCCCGCTCGACCTCCTCGGCACTCTGACCGCTCTCCAGAACGATCTCGCGGGGCGCGTGCTGCACGCCGATCTTGACCTCCACGGCTATGTCCCTCCGACGGTCAGTGATGTGCGCGACCTTCCGCGCCGTACGCAGCACACATTAGCCCGGTGAGGGGACCGGCATGCTCCGCCCGAGAACGCCACGAGCGAACAACGGGCGGGAACAAAGCGGCCGTCAGTGGTGCTGCTGGTCGGTTCCGTGCAGCGGGAAGCCCGCGATGCCGCGCCACGCCAGCGAGGCGAGGAGCTGTACGGCCTGGTCGCGCGGCACGCTACGGTCGCTGTGCAGCCAGGACCGGGCCACCACCTGGGCGAGGCCGCCCAGACCCGAGGCGAGCAGCATCGACTCCGCGCGCGACAGGCCCGTGTCCTCGGCGATGACGTCGCAGATCGCCTCCGCGCATTCGTTGGTGACCTTGTCGACGCGCTCACGCACGGCGGGCTCGTTCGTCAGGTCCGACTCGAAGACCAGGCGGAAGGCGCCGCCGTCGTCCTCGACGTACGCGAAGTAGGCGTCCATCGTCGCCCGGACGCGCTGCTTGTTGTCGGTCGTCGACGCCAGCGCGTTCCGCACGGCCTGGATGAGCGACTCGCAGTGCTGGTCCAGCAGCGCGAGGTACAGGTCGAGCTTGCCCGGGAAGTGCTGGTAGAGCACCGGCTTGCTGACGCCGGCACGCTCGGCGATGTCGTCCATCGCGGCCGCGTGGTAGCCCTGGGCCACGAAGACCTCCTGGGCGGCGCCCAGGAGCTGGTTCCGTCGGGCACGGCGCGGCAGGCGTGTGCCCCGCGGGCGAACCGCCTCTGTCTGCTCGATGGCTGTCACGCCGCCTCCCATGTTCGTCCATGTGCGGATCTGGCCGCGTCGCCATCGTACTTTTCGGTAACCGTGGTGTGCGCGGTGAGAACGCAGAATTTCACGGACCGGACGGTTACGAAAGCGGTTGAGAAGGTTTCAAACAGGGGCAGAGCGGGCAAAATGCGGCTCCTTTCCTGCTCGGTGATGCTCCCTGTCGCCGCCCGGCGGCGTGCGTCACCGGTAGTCGTCCTCGTCGAGAGAGACGATCCGGGCCTGCTCCACCAGGTCGGCCTCATTGGCGCGGTCGGGGTCGACGCCGGTCAGCGGGTCGTCGCGGTTCGGCGTGACCTCCGTGTGCTGCTCGGCCGCGTCGACCTCGGGGGCCTCGACGTCGTACTCCGGCGTCTCCGGCACCTCCTCGGCCTCGAACGTCTCCGGGTCTGTGGGGTCTACGGCCATGCTGGGCTCCCTTCCTACGAACGTCCCTGGGGATGCAGGGGCCACACGCGGGTGCCCTCTCTACGAGCCTAGGAGACACCCGATCCGGACGCTATGCGATCCGCATCCGGGGTGTGACGCGGTGCGCATCCCGTTGAATGCTTCTCATGTGCCCTGCCTTTCCCAGGTGCCTCCCTCTTCTCGGTCGTCTTTCCGTTCCCCGTGCTCTTCCCGTGTCTGTCCCATGTGCCCGCCTCGCATGGCCGATTCCTGTGACGGCGAACACGTGAGCCACTACGTGATCGTCTCGTAACATTGCCGCATGTCTTCGACCGAGCTGCCGTTCGTGCCGCCCGCCAATGTGCTGCCGAAGGTGGCGGCCGTCAGGGTCGCCGAGGGCGAGAGGCTCAGCTCGGTCGAGCTGCCCGGGGTCACGCTGGCGGTGCGGTCGAGGCCCCCCGCGCGCGAGGGGCTGGCTCCCGCGCTGTACGTGCACGGGCTCGGGGGTTCCTCGCAGAACTGGTCGGCGCTGATGCCGCTGCTGGAGGACGTCGTCGACAGCGAGGCCCTCGACCTGCCGGGCTTCGGCGACTCCCCGCCGCCCGACGACGGCAACTACTCCGTCACGGCGCACGCGCGCGCGGTCATCCGGTACCTCGACGTCACCGGTCGCGGGCCCGTGCACCTGTTCGGGAACTCGCTCGGTGGCGCCATCACCACCCGTGTCGCCGCGGTGCGGCCCGATCTGGTCCGTACGCTCACGCTCGTGTCGCCTGCTCTGCCCGAAATCCGAGTGCAGCGCACCGCCGTGCCCACAGCGCTGCTGGCGGTGCCCGGTGTCGCCCCGCTCTTCACCCGGCTGACCCGGGACTGGACGGCGGAGCAGCGCGTCCGCGGCGTGATGGCGCTGTGTTACGGGGATCCGGGGCGGGTGACGCCGGAAGGATTCAGCAACGCCGTGCACGAGATGGAGCGGCGGTTGCGGCTACCGTACTTCTGGGACGCGATGACGCGTTCCGCGCGCGGGATCGTCAACGCGTACACGCTCGGTGGCCAGCAGGGACTGTGGCGCCAGGCCGAACGGGTTCTCGCGCCGACCCTCCTCGTCTACGGTGGCCGTGACCAGCTCGTCGGCTTCCGGATGGCCCAGAGGGCGGCCCGCGCGTACCGCGACTCGCGGCTGGTGACGTTGCCGGACGCGGGGCACGTGGCCATGATGGAGTACCCGGAGACGGTGGCTATGGCGTTTCGTGAACTCCTCCAAGACGCTGGGGAGTTGGGCGAACGGCGGGCGAGGAAGGCTCGCGCGGACGAAACCGTCGACGAAGCAGACACAGACGAGAGCATGGGGGGCTGAGGCGCGACGTGGGACGCCACAGCCGCCGTGGGCCGGTCGCCAAGGGCGACGCCGCGGACACAACCGCCGTACGGGACGGCCGAACCGGGTCGGGACAGAGGTCAGGGCAGGACCAGGCACCGGACACGAGCCGGGGAGGCCGGACGGCCTCGCCCCGCTCCGCGTCGCAGGGCGGCTGGCCGCCTCCGGGTGCGGGCCCCCGCCGGACGCCGGGGCCTCGGCCCGCGCCGGTGGACGGCACGCCCACGCACGGAATGCCGCGTCTTCCGGACGGCTGGCTGCCGGACGGCACGCCCGTGCACGGCGCTCCGCGCCTGCCCGACGGCGCCCCCGCGCGGGGGCTGCCCCGTTTTCCCGACGGCACGCAGGCGCGCGGTGTTCCACGGCTGCCCGACGGGACTCCCGCGCAGGGCTTTCCGCGGCTTCCGGACGGCACGCCGGCCCGCGGTGTTCCACGACTTCCGGACGGCACCCCCGCACGCGGGGTGCCCCGGGTTCCCGACGGCACTCCCGCGCACGGCTTCCCGCAAGCGCGTGGCGGGCATCCCGAGCAGCGAGAAGCCGGGGGTGGCTGGGGTGAGTTGAAGGGCGGCGGCGGTGCTCCCATACCGCGGCAGCGGCGGGCCCCCGTGCCCGGGCCGCGGCAGGAGTATCTCGAGGCCTTCGACGAGGAGGACGACGTCTTCGCACCCCGTACGCCCGCCTCCGCACACGCGGCGGACGCCTACGCCTCCGTCACCGACTGGAACGCCGGCGCCCCGGCCGGCATCCGCTCCGACGATGACGACGATGACGACGCGGCGCCCACCGGCACACCCGCGCCGGTCAAGGGCGGCAAGGGCCGTACGTTCACGGGCATCGCGGCCGCCGCCGTCACCACCGTGCTGGCCGTGATCGTCGCCGGTCAGGTCACCGACAACCCTGGCGGCGGGGACGTGCAGTCGCAGTCCGTCACCGATCAGGCCCGCGACCTCCGGGACTCGTCCCGCGCGGACGGGCGGGCGCCCGCACCGGACTCCGGCGCGAAGCCGCTGACGTACGACGAGAAGATGGGCAAGACGTATCCGCTCGGCGCCACGTTCAAGGGCTCGGGGGAGTTCGACGCCGTGCCCGGAATCGCCGAGGGGCCGGGTGCGGGGCAGAAGTTCACCTATCGCGTGGACGTGGAGCAGGGGCTCGGGCTCAACGCCGAGCTGTTCGCCGAGGCCGTGCAGAAGACGCTCAACGACCAGCGCAGCTGGGCCCACAACGGCGCGCGCACCTTCGAGCGGATCTACTCCGGCAAGCCCGACTTCGTGATCACGCTCGCCAGCCCCGGCACGACCGCCGACTGGTGCGCCAAGTCCGGTCTGGACACCACCGTGGACAACGTCTCCTGCGACTCGGCCGCAACCGAGCGCGTGATGATCAACGCCTACCGGTGGGCGCAGGGCTCGAAGACGTACGGTGACAAGATTCACGCCTACCGGCAGATGCTGATCAACCACGAGGTCGGCCACCGCCTCGGCTACGGCCACGTCACCTGCGACAAGGACGGCGGCCTCGCCCCGGTCATGCAGCAGCAGACCAAGTTCCTCGACCACGACGGCATCCACTGCCGGGCCAATCCCTGGCCGTATCCCGGAAGCTGACGGGCGTCACCGGGGGTCGGCCCACGCAGCGCGCTGACATGTGCGGAAGTTGCCGCCACGCGACGCCGGGCGGGGCGACGGGAGCCGGCCACGGCATGACGATCCGTGTCCGGTTGATCTCCTAGCGCGACGGAACGCGATCCGCACGCGAAAGTTACGACCGTTCACCCCTTCTGGTGGCGCGACGGACAACCGTCCGTCGCGTCACCGCCTTGTCCGCATACGTTCGTCCCGCTGCGAGCCGCCGGGCAACGGCGGCTCCTCATACGGGAGATCGGGGGTGCACTCGTGCGCATCGGACTGCTTACGGAGGGTGGCTATCCGTACGTGAGCGGTGACGCCAGGCTCTGGTGCGACCGGCTGGTGCGCGGGCTCGGACAGCACGAGTTCGACGTCTACGCGCTCAGCCGCAGCCAACACCAGGAGGACGAGGGCTGGATCCCACTGCCGCCGAACGTCCGCAGGGTGCGCACCGCACCGTTGTGGATGGCCGAGGACGACGAAGTGATCCTGGGCCGCCGCGCGCGCCGGCGGTTCACCGAGTGCTTCGGCGAACTGGCAGCCGTGCTGAGCGGGGTGACCGGAGGGGCGCCGACCACCCGCAAGGGGCCTTCGGAGGGTACGTCGACCCCCGAGGCGGACCGTTTCGCCAACGCTCTGTACGGGCTCGCCGAACTCGCCCGCGAGGAGGGCGGCCTGGTGGGAGCTCTCCGTTCCGAGACCGCCGTACGCACACTGGAACGCGCCTGTCGTGCGCCCGGCGCCCACCGCGCGGCGCGCGAGGCGCGCGTACCGGATCTGCTCGCCGTGGCCGCACACCTGGAACGCGCCCTGCGCCCCCTCTCCCTCGACTGGTACGAGGGCGACGGACTCGGCGCGGTCGACCTCTGCCACGCCGCGTCCGGCGGCCCGGCCGCCCTGCCGGGCCTGCTCGCCCGCCACTTCACCGGCGTGCCCCTGCTGATCACCGAGTACGGCGTGCGCCTGCGCACCCACTACCTGACCGCCCCGGACGCTCCGCCCGCCGTTCGGTCCCTGCTGGCGGCCTTCCACGGCAGGCTGGCGGCCGAGGCCTACGCGCGGGCCGAGGTCGTCACGGCCGGCAACACGCACGCCCGCCGCTGGCAGGAGCGCTGCGGCGCCGACCGAGAGAAGCTCCGCACGGTCTACCCCGGCATGGACGCCCGGCCGTTCGCCGAGGTCGGCGAGTCCCCCGAGTGCGCCGATCCGGACACGCTCGTCTGGGTCGGACGCGTCGAGCCCGCCAAGGACCTGATCTCGCTGCTGCACGCCTTCGCGGAGATCCGCAAGCGGCAGCCGAAGACGCGTCTGCGCATCGTCGGAACCCCCGCCGGTTCCGAGGGCACGGCCTACTTCGGCCACTGCCGGGCTCTGGCCGCCCAGCTCTTCCCCGACGAGGCCGAGGGACCGCACGCCGCCGGCGACAACCCGGTGTCCTTCGAGGAGATCGGCGGGCCCGAACTCCCGGCCCCCGCCGACGCCTACGCCTCGGGCGCCGTGGCCGTCCTCTCCAGCGTCGTCGAGGGCTTCCCGATCAGCCTCGTCGAGGCCATGCTCTGCGGACGCGTCACGGTGTCGACGGATGTCGGCGCGGTCGTGGAGGTCATCGGCGGCACCGGGCTCGTCGTACCGCCGCGCAACCCGCGGGCCCTCGCCGAAGCGTGCGTGGCCCTGCTGCGCGACCCCGAGCGCTGTGCGCGCCTGGGTGCCGCCGCCCGCGCCCGTGCCCTCGAACTGTTCACGGTCGAGCAGAACGTCGAGGCATTCAACAGCATTTACCTGGAGATCGTCTCGCGCGCGCCGATCCGCCGCGTGGTCCTCGACGAAGCAGGGGCGCCGCTGCCCTTCGCGGTTCCCGCCGAGGCCCACGTCCCGATCCGCTGGGCCGCCCCGTCGCCCAGCCTCGTCGCCCGCGACGGCCCCGGCTGGGCGACGGACAGACCTGTACGGGCGACCACTCCCGTCCCGGCCCCGGAGGGAGCACGATGAGCGGCCTGGACGAACTGGACCGCCCGGAGGCCTCGACGAGCCCGGGGGCGTGGGATGCCCGCTCGGAGCAGGCGCTGAGCCCCGCGAGCACGCCCGCGACCACGCCTGCGCCCGCCCCGGAGGCGGCCGCCGACCGCAAGCCGTCCACCCCGCGTCGCGGTGCCGCCGACCCGGTGAAGGCACTGATGCACCGTCACCGGGAGCTCTGCGAACGTGCGGTGGACTCCCTCGAGATCGCGGCGGGCCTGGAGGCGCACGGCATCACCGACCGGACCGCCGCCCGCTTCCGCCACCGGGACGTCTTCTCCCTGGCGGAGGAGATGCACGCGCGGGTCTCCCGGGACGGGGACCCACCCCCGCCTCCCGCGCCCGCCGCTCCACGGGCTCGCGCCGACGGGGCCCTGCTGACGCTCCTGCCGGGCACGCTGGGCGCCGCCGCCGTGGCCGCCGTGCACCTCACCCAGGGCCAGTCGCGCCTGTTCGCGGCGGCAGCCGGCACCCTCGCCGTGGCCCTGGGCCTCCGCGCGGCCCTGCGCCGAGGCCCCTTGAGCAGACCCGACCGCACAGCCCCCGGCAGGGCCACGACTTGGACCACCTGGCTCGTCGCCTACGCCCTCCTGGGCAACGGTCTGCTCGACAGCGCCCTCGCCGGAGGCCCCGACGGCCTGCCCACCGGCACGGCCGACGGCCCCTGGCCCCTCACCGCCGTCCCCCTCCTGGCCCTCGCCCTGGCCTGCGCGCCCGCCGCCTGGGCCGCCCACCTCTTCACCGCGCGCGCCCGCCGTAAACTCGCGGCCAGCCGCGGCCTGGAGGACTTCGCCGCCGCCGTACGACCGCTCCTGCTCGGCGCGTTCGCCCTCTTCCTGGCTGCGCTGGCGGCCCTGCTCACCCTCTGCGCCGCGGTCCTCGACGAGCCCGCGGCCTACGCCGAGGCCCTCGCGCTGGGCGCTCTCCTCTTCCTGGCCCGCCTCCTCACCATCCACGGTTTCGCCTACGCCCCGGCGGTGGTCCTCACCGCCACGGCCATGATCCAGGCGGCCGCCCTCGCCGCGGTCTTCGCCTCCCGCCTCCCCGGCTGCGGCTTCCTGGCCACCCCCGTCGAAACCCTCGTCACCACCTGGGGCGCCGGCAGCGTCCCCAGCCTCGCCTGCGGCGTGGCGGCCCTGGCCCTCCTGATCCACGCGACCCGCAAGCTGACCAGGGCCTCGGCCCACGCACCACCGGAGCCCTCCCGGTGACCGCCGCTGCCACCGGCCCCGCGCCACCGGCAGCACTCGTCACATCCCTTCCTTATCGCCTCAAGGAGAACCCGCATGACCACCCGCCCAGCAGCCCCGGCCGCCCCAGGAGCCGCGCGATGAGAGTCCTGCTGATCGGAGCCAACGGCTACATCGGGCGCTTCGTCGCCGACCGGCTGCTCGCCGACCCGGCCGTGCAGCTCACCGCCCTCGGCCGCGGCGACGACGCCGACGTCCGCTTCGACCTCGCCTCCGGCAGCCCCGGCGCCCTCACCCGCTTCCTCGACGCGGTCCACCCGGGCGTCGTCGTCAACTGCGCCGGAGCCACCAGGGGCGGGGCCCGCGAGCTCACCCGCCACAACACCGTCGCCGTGGCCACCGTCTGCGAGGCCCTGCGCCGCAGCGGCTGCGGTGCCCGACTGGTGCAGATCGGGTGCAGCGCCGAGTACGGCCCCAGCCAGCCCGGCTCCTCCACGGCGGAGGACGCCGTCCCCCGGCCCGGCGGCCCGTACGGCGTCAGCAAACTCGCCGCCACCGAACTGGTCCTCGGCTCCGGCCTGGACGCCGTCGTCCTGCGCGTCTTCTCACCGGCCGGTCCCGGCACCCCCGCCGGCTCTCCGCTGGGCCGGCTCGCCGAGGCCATGCGCCGCGCCATGCAGTCCGGCGACGGCGAACTGAAACTCGGCGGCCTCGGCGCGCAGCGTGACTTCGTCGACGTCCGCGACGTGGCCCGCGCCGTCCACGCCGCCTCGCTCTCCGCCGCGCAGGGCGTCATCAACATCGGCTCCGGCCGCGCCGTACGCCTGCGCGACGCCGCCGCGGTCCTCGCCCGCGTGGCCGGATACGGCGGCGCCCTCCACGAACTCGACGGCCCTCCCGGCGCCCTGCGCCCGGCCATCGGCCACCCCCGGCCCGACCCGGACCACGCGCCCCTGGTCGCGTACCCGTACCCGGACGGCTGCGGCAGCTGGCAGCAGGCAGACGTGCGCACCGCCCGCGACCGGCTCGGCTGGCGTCCCAGGATCGGCTTGGAAGAGTCCCTCGCCGACATCTGGATGGAGGCGGCATGCCGCATCTGACCAGCACGCGGCCACGCACCTCCGGCACGGAACTCCGCCCCGGCGTCGGCGTCCCCGGCTACGCGCACCCCCTCCTCGCCCCCACCGAGTGGGGCGAACTCACCCGCCCGGGCACCCCACTGCACTGGGTGGTCCTCAACGTGGCCGACGGCCCCGGCGCCCGCCCCGACCCGCACTGCCTGGAGGCGGCCGGCCGCCTGGGCAACGCCGGTGTCCGCGTCCTCGGCCATCTGGACACCCGATACGGCACCCGGAACTTCGAGGAGCTGATCTCGGAGGCCCACCGGTTCGTCGACTGGTACCAGGCCGACGGCTTCCTCCTGGACCGCTGCCCGGCGGACCACGTCGGGCAGCCAGAGGTGCGCCGCACGGTCGCCACGCTCCGCGTGATCCGTGACGATGCCCACATCGTCCTCGGTCACGGCATCCATCCGCACCCGGGCTACGCCCAGCTCGCCGACCAGCTGGTCACCTTCTCCGGACCGTGGAGCGACTACCGCTGGTCGCAGGTGGCCGAGTGGACCGCCGACCATCCGCCCGAGCGCTTCTGCCACTTCGTCCACGGAGTGCCCCGCCCGCACCTGGCGGAGGCACTGCGCATAGCCCGCCGACAGGGCGCCGGGACGATCTGGTTCACCGACCGCACGGACCAGGGCGGCCGCACCGACCCCTGGGAGACCATGCCCGGCTACTGGGACGAAATCGTCTCGATGGTCGGAACGGGTGTCTCGGAATGAAAAAGCGCATGGCACTGTTACGGGGAGAACAACCGTAGTGATTGACCGACCAACGGAGTCCCCGTGTCGCTGCCACCCCTGGTCGAGCCGGCTTCCGAGCTCACCGTAGACGAGGTCCGCAGGTACTCCCGCCACCTGATCATCCCCGACGTCGGGATGGACGGGCAGAAGCGGCTGAAGAACGCCAAGGTGCTGTGTGTGGGCGCCGGCGGCCTGGGCTCGCCGGCGCTGATGTACCTGGCCGCCGCGGGCGTCGGCACCCTCGGCATCGTGGAGTTCGACGAGGTCGACGAGTCGAACCTGCAGCGTCAGATCATCCACAGCCAGGCCGACATCGGCCGCCCCAAGGCGGAGTCCGCCCGCGACAGCGTCAAGGGCATCAACCCGTACGTGAACGTGATCCTTCACGAGGAGCGGCTCGAGGCCGACAACGTGATGGACATCTTCAGCCAGTACGACCTGATCGTCGACGGCACGGACAACTTCGCGACCCGCTACCTGGTCAACGACGCCTGCGTGCTGCTGAACAAGCCGTACGTGTGGGGCTCGATCTACCGCTTCGACGGCCAGGCCTCCGTCTTCTGGTCCGAGCACGGTCCCTGCTACCGCTGCCTGTACCCGGAGCCCCCGCCCCCCGGCATGGTCCCCTCCTGCGCCGAGGGCGGCGTCCTGGGCGTGCTGTGCGCGTCCATCGGCTCCATCCAGGTCAACGAGGCCATCAAGCTGCTCGCCGGTATCGGTGAGCCGTTGGTCGGCCGACTGATGATCTACGACGCCCTGGAGATGCAGTACCGCCAGGTCAAGGTCCGCAAGGACCCGGACTGCGCGGTCTGCGGCGAGAACCCGACCGTCACCGAGCTCATCGACTACGAGGCCTTCTGCGGCGTCGTCTCCGAGGAGGCCCAGGCGGCGGCCGCCGACTCCACGATCACTCCCAAGCAGCTCAAGGAGTGGATCGACGACGGCGAGGGCATCGACATCATCGACGTCCGCGAGCCGAACGAGTACGAGATCGTCTCCATCCCGGGCGCCCGGCTGATCCCGAAGAACGAGTTCCTCATGGGCACCGCCCTGGAGAGCCTCCCGCAGGACAAGAAGATCGTCCTGCATTGCAAGACGGGTGTCCGCAGTGCGGAAGTCCTCGCGGTCCTGAAGTCCGCGGGCTTCTCGGACGCGGTGCACGTCGGCGGCGGCGTGATCGGCTGGGTGAACCAGATCGAGCCGGACAAGCCGGTGTACTGACCGGCCCTTCCGCTGACCAGCGGCACTGACGAAGCCCACGGCTCTGACCAGGTCGGATGCCGTGGGCTTCGGTCGTTGTTGATTGGCGTTGGCTGACCTTGGACGGCCCAGGGACGGCCCGGAATTCGTGCCAGGCCGTGGTCAGCCGATGGGGCCGGATTGGCAAGGCCGTTTCGTCCTTGCTGACGCAGGCCTGGTGCGCCGTCCCGCTGGGACTGGTAGACAGCCGCCGTGACGTACTACGCAGACCTGACGCCTTACACGTACGACAGAGACAACTGGGATCCCGAGGCATCCGGCCTCTGGCAGGGCGTGCCAGTGCTGAATGTGGGCTGGCTTAGTCGGGGCAAGGGGTACGCGACCGGCTCTGCGCCGCCGGGCCTGGTCGAAACGCTGCAAAGCATGGCCCGCACCCACCGAACCCAGCAGACACGAGGCTTCCACTTCTGCCCCTGGTACACCCCGCGTCTGGGTGACGGGCTCACCGATGGTCCTCGGGGGAGTGCGGAGATACGGGTGATGGGACGCGGCGTCGCCTACGCCGCGCCTGAGCTGATTGCCCACTATGTTGAAGCCCACGGCTACCTGCCGCCGGCCGACTTTGTCGCGGCGGTGCTGTCCTCCGAACCAGCCGCCTGAGGCGGGGCGGATCAGGCGGCTGGATATCGCGCCTACACCTGAGGAGCGATTCCGTGCGAACCGGCGCTTAGAAGGTCACCGGGAGAGGGCCGAGGTCGGCGGCGGTTTGGGCCGGTGCACGGATGACGGGGCTGTCGTTGTTGGAGCGCCACGTCAGGGCGAATTGGATGGTGGGGGCGTCGTGGATGGGCAGAAACGCGATGCCAGGGGAGTGTTGTAGCGGGCGACGATTTCGCCGAGCGGGTGGACGCAGTGTCCGGCGGTGACCAGGGAGAGGATCTCGTGGAAGGTCCGTGCGGCGGGCCCCCCGGGGGATGCGGCGGCCGAGTGGGTGCGCGTGGGGACCATGGCCGACACCCCGTACTCGGGGGCCTCGGGGCCGAGGTCGACGACGTGGTTGTCGGCGAGATCCTCCAGCGACACGCCGCCGCGATCGGCCAGCGGATGGTTGGTTGATATGGCCAGCACGCGGCCTCCAGTGAGCACGGTGGGGCCGACGGTGCAGTCCGGTTCGGCAACGGGCAGCCACAGCACCTGCACGTCATGGTCTCCGGTGCGCAGGGCGGTGAACGGGTCGCTGCCGTCGATTGCGCGGAACTGGACGTCGCAGTCGGGGTGACGAGCGAGGAACGCGTCGAGGAGTGGGCGTAGTTCGTGTCCAGCGTGGCTGAGCGAGTGGCGGAGGCTGCGCGCACCACGGGTGCCCGGAGCCCCCGTCGTGGTCATGAGCAGACCTTGCCGTCCTTCGGTACCGTCCCGTCCAGCAGATACGCGTTCACCGTGGAGTCGACACAGTCGCTGCCACTGCCGTACGCGCCATGCCCCTCGCCCCGCCAGGTGAGCATCACTCCGACGCCCTTGCCCAGCTCGTCGGCCATCCTCCGGGCACCTTCGTACGGGGTGGCCGGGTCGCCCGTGTTGCCGACCACCAGGACCGGTGCCGCGCCGGGGGCGCTCACCTCCGCGGTGTCGTGCTGCCCGGGCACCGGCCAGTCGTGGCACCAGCCGGCCGTGTCCCAGCCGAGGAACGTCCCGAAGACCGGGGAGATCTTCTCGAACTCCGGCAGCAGTTTTTTGGTGGTCGCCGCGGTCGGCCGCTGCCGGTCGTCCAGGCACGATATGACCCGTTGCGCGTGGGTCGTCGTGCCGTAACGCCCCGACGGATCGCGCTCGTTGTAGCCGTCGGCGAGGGCCATCAGCTCCGAGCCGTCTCCCCGCTCGGCCGCGTCGAGGGCGCTGGTCAGCCTCGACCAGCTGTCCTTGCTGTACAGCGGCAGGATGATGCCGGTGGCCGCGAGCGTCTGCGTCAGCTTCCGCCCGGGCGTGGCCGTCGGCAGGGGCCGGGCGTCGATCCTGTGCAGCAGGTCCGCGATCTTCCGCGAGCCCTCCACCGGGTCCTGGCCCGTGGACTCGAGGTAGCCGTTCAACGCGCGCTGGAAGCCCCTGGCCTGGTTCTGGGCATGCCCCACCGTGTCGGCGCCGGGGTCGACGACTGCGTCCAGGGTCATCCGCCCCACGTTCTTCGGAAACAGGTGCGCATACGTGCCGCCCAGTTCGGTGCCGTAGGAGATGCCGAAGTAGTGCATCTTCTCGTCGCCGAGGACCTCCCGGATGCGGTCCATGTCGCGAGCCGAGTCCGCGGTCGACACGTGCGCCATCAGCTTCCCGGCGTCCTTCTGGCAGCCCTTGCCGAAGTCGGCGGCGTCCTGGAAGTACGCCTTCTCCTCGGCGGGTGTGTCCGGGGTGACGTCCACCGACTCGGCCGCCTGGATCTCCTTGTCGCCGCGGCAGCGCACGCCCTCGCTGGCGCCGACCCCGCGCGGGTCCCAGCTCACCAGGTCGTACCGCTCACGCAGTCGGGAGACGGTCGGGGCGTACGACGGCATCATGGACACGCCCGAGGCGCCGGGGCCGCCGAAGTTGAACAGGAGTGAGCCGACGCGGTCGTCACCGCGGGCCTTGGCGCGGATCAGCGCCAGCCCGATCGTCTCGCCGTCCGGCTTCGACCAGTCCAGCGGCACCTTCAGCGTCGCGCACTGCCAGTCGCTGCTCGGCGCGGGGGCGTCGGCGGTGGCCTTGCAGCGGCCCCAGGAGAGCCCGCCCTTGTCGTCGTCCGACGAACCGCCGCCGCATCCCGCGGCGAGCAGTGCCGAGGTGACCGCCAGAGCGGTCCACCGTGCGAAACGCGTCATGTGCCCATCCCCCCTCGTAGGCCGTCCGCACCGTGCCGCGGATGGCGGTCAGGCCATGGTAGGCAGATCCCGCGTCGGCCGTTGCAGCCTGTGGATAACCCTCTGACGTGCGTTTATATCGGGCGCTGGGGATTGTCAGGTACAGACGGTCCCCGTCCGCGGTACCTTTCCGTCGAGCAGATAGCCGTTTACCGCGCCCTGCACGCACTTGTTCTTGCTGCTGTAGGCGCCGTGTCCCTGCCCCCGGTACGTCAGCTCGACACCGACGCCCTTGCCCAGCGCGTCCACCATCTTCCGTGCGCCCTCGTACGGGGTGGCCGGGTCGCCGGTGTTGCCGACGACCAGGATCGGCGCCGCGCCCGGCGCGCTCACGTCCGGATGGTCGGCGGCGCCCGGCACGGCCCAGTCGGTGCAGCCGATCATGCCCCACGCCATGGCGTCGCCGAACAGGGCGGACGCGGCCCGGAACTCGGGCAGCTTCCGCTCCACGTAGGCGGCGTCGTAGCGGGGTTTGGCGTCGGCGCAGCTGATGGCCGTGTGGGCGGCGGTCGAGTTGTCGTACTCGCCGTTCTCACTGCGCCCGTTCATCGAGTCGGACAGCAGCATCAGAATCGTGCCGTCACCGTCGTACGCCTGCTGCAGGCCCTCGGTGAGGTACTCCCAGAGGTCCTGCGAGTACAGCGCCTGCACGATGCCGTTGGTCGCCGCAGTCTGGGTCAGTTCGCGGGGGAAGACGCCCGGGATCGGCCTGCGGTCGAGGTCCTTCAGCAGCGTGGCGATACGGTCCTTCACGTCCTGCGCGCTGTCGCCGAGGGGGCACTCCTCGGTCTTCGACACGCAGTCCTCGGCGAAGTTGTCGAGCGCGAGCTGGAAGCCCTTGGCCTGCCCCAGCGAGCCCTGTTCGCCGTTCTGTGTGGGGTCGACGACGGCGTCGAACACGGCACGGCCGACCTTCTTGGGGAACAGGTGGGCGTAGACGCCGCCGAGTTCGGTGCCGTAGGAGATGCCGAAGTAGTGGAGCTTGTCGTCGCCGAGGACCTGGCGCATCAGGTCCAGGTCGCGGGCGGCGTCGGTGGTGCGCACGTGCGGCAGCATCTTCTTGGAGTTCTGCTCGCAGGCGTCGTTGAACTCCTTGGTGTTGTGGAGGAGTTCGGTGCGCTCGGCGGCGTCGTCGGGGGTCGCGTCCTGCTGGAAGTACGCGTCGAGCTGCTGGTCGTTCTCACATATCACCGGGGCGCTGCGGCCGACCCCGCGCGGGTCGAAGCTGACCAGGTCGTACCGGGTGCGCAGGGTCTCGTAGGTCTCCGCGAAGGACGGCAGCGAGGTGACGCCCGAGCCACCGGGGCCGCCGAAGTTGAAGATCAGCGAACCGATGCGCGCGCTCGCGTCGCCGCTGCTCCTGGCCCGGATCAACTCGAGGCCGATCGTGTCGCCCTCGGGGTCGTCCCAGTCGAGCGGGGCCTTCATGGTGGCGCACTGCCACTCGCCGCGGTCCGGCAGCGGTGAGGGCGCGGCGCCTCCTCCCTGGGCATCGGACGGGGTCGGGCAGTCCTCCCAGCTCAGCTCCTGCTGCGTCAGGTCCTCGTCCTCGGCGTCGTCGTCACCGCAGCCGGCCAGCACGGTGGACAGCAGCACGGCGGTGGCGGTCAGGGCGGCGGCGCGCAGCCGGAGGAGGGTTGGCATGGTTCCATCCTGCGGCGGCGGAAGGCCGGACGCGCGGGACGCGTGCCGTACGAGGTAAGGGGGCAGGTGGTGCTGAAGCGCCTGCTTCTGGGCTGGTCGGGTCAGAGAGCTTGCTTGCGAGTGAGGTGGTTGAAGGCCAGCCAGCCGGGCAGCACGGGCAGCCACAGCGTCAGCAGGCGGAACAGCAGGACCGCCGGCGCCGCGACCTCCTTCGGAAGGCCGACGGCGATCAGACCGACGGTCAGGGTCGCCTCGACCGCCCCTACACCGCCCGGCGTCGGCGCCGCGGACCCCAGGGCGTTGCCCGCGAGGAAGACGACTGCGACGCCGGCGAGGCTGATCGACGTGGACTCGTCGCCGAACGCGCGGATCGACGCGTCCAGGCACATCACGAAACAGGCGGTCAGCAGCAGCATGCCGCCGATGCCGGTGACCAGCTTCTGCGGCCGCTGGAGCACGTCCAGCATGCGCGGCACGACACCGGCGAACAGCGACCTCACGCGCGTGACGACGAACTTCCGCAGGAACGGCACAGAGGTCACCACGAGCACGAGCACCGCCACCGTCAGCAGACCGGCGATCACCGTCCGGGACGGCGACAGCGACGGCGTCTTCTCGGTGCCGGTCAGATAGCCGAAGGCAAGCAGCATCAGGATGTGGCAGCCGAGCCCGAACAGCTGGGACGCTCCGACGCTCGCCACCGCGAGCCCCGGCCGCACTCCCGCGCGCTGGAGGAAGCGCGTGTTCAGGGCGACACCGCCCACCGCCGCGGGGGCGACGATCTTGACGAACGACCCGGCGACCTGCGCCGCCACGGTCCGCACGAACGGCACCCGCTCGGGCACGAACCCCAGCAGAGCCATCGCCGCCGCGACGTAGCTGCCCATCGAGAACAGCACGGCCGCGGCGACCCAGCCCCACTCGGCGTTCGCGATGAGCGGCCCGAACTCGATGTGCGTGAGCTGCGTCAGCAGGAAGTACGCGCCGATCGCGCCGGCCATGAAACTGATCAGCGTGCGCGGCCGCACCCGCTCCAGCCGGGCCGGCTCGACCGGTGCCTGCGGCCTGATCCGCAGCACCTCGTGCCGGATCTGCGTGAGCAGGTCCTCCTCGCGCGCCTCCTCCAGGGCCTCGTCGATGGCCCGCTTCTCGGCCCGCTGCTCCGCCCGTACGGCCTTCTTGTCGGGCTTCTCCAGGACCGGAGCGTCGTCCGAGGCGTCCTCCAGGCGTGCCTGCTTGGCCTGCCGGGACGCCTCCAGGACCGCCTCGCGCTCGCGCTGTGCCCGCTCCCGGGCCAGTCTGCGCAGCGTCGCGCGCGTGGAACGGCTGAGCGCGATGGGCTGGAGCATCGGCAGACAGTCCGCCACCGCGTCGGGGCCGAGCACCTCCACCGCCGAGGCGACCGCCCGCTCCGCGCCCACCCGGAGGCCGAGGGTCACCAGCAGCTGGGACGTGTCCATGCGCAGCAGCAGGTCGCCGGCTGCGATCTCGCCGACGCGCAGGTCGGTGAGGATCACCGTGCCGGAACGATCCACCAGAATCGCGTCGCCGACCAGCCTGCGGTGCGCGATGCGCCGGGACTGCAGAGCCTTCACCTGGTGCCAGGCGTCGCTCAGCAGGTCGTCGGTGATCTCCTCGTCCGGCAGCGAGTCCAGGGTGCGGCCGCCGCTGTGCTCGTAGACGAGTATCACCGCGTCGGGACCGAGTTCGGAGGTGGCGATCAGCTTGGGCGCGTTGGCGCCGGCCGCGATCGCCGCGTACGCCAGCAGCGCCTCCTGCTCCAGGGCCTGGCGCAGCGACTGGAGGCTGCTGCGGGTGGCGAAGCCGCGCAGGGTCAGGTTGCGCCAGGCGCGGTAGAAGAAACCCTGGGCCTGCTGCTCCCTGTCCACCACCGTCACGTCCAGCGGCGGGCCGTCCTCGAGCGTGACGAAGTAGCGGCGGCCCCGGTCGCCGGTGTCCGGGCTGTCCGACGTGTCCTCGCGGGACGCGCTGACCGGGCGGAAGCCGACGGTCCGCAGGCCCGCCATCAGGGTCTGCCCGGTGGGCCGGACGTTGGGCGAGCCGACCGCGTAGAGCGTGCCGTAGGCCACGGTCCAGCCGATCAGCACGGTCAGGATGATCGAGAACGGGGTCGTGTACCCGGTGACGAGCATCGAGAAGGCGTCGAGGAGCAGCACGACCCACAGCACCGTGCGCCATCTGGGCCTGCGCGACATGCCGACGGCCGTCATGTACGCGATGACCGGCGCCAGATAACCGTGCACGGGGTCGGTCAGCGCGTGGATGTCGCCGGGGGAGGGCTGGGTGAGCGCCTCCTGGATCGAGCCGGGGGCGGCGCGGGCGACCCACAGGTCGGTGGCGAGGGTCACACCGTGGGCGAGGACGGCCGCGAGCACGCCGTCGGCGATTCTGAGCCCGTCCCGTTTGATCAGCCGCTCGATGGCGAAGGCGACCGGGACCAGCAGGATCGCGATGCTGGAGGCCAGCCCCGCGATCTTGATGAGCAGGTCGGGCGCCTGGCCCGTGCCCTTGTTGATGTCCTGTTCGAGGCCCGAGGTGGTGCCGTGCGCGAACGCGGCGATCCCGATCAGCACCGCGACGGCGAGCACGCCCACCAGGAGCCGCATCAGATCGGACGGGCGGTGCACGCGCGCGGGGAGCAGCGGTTCGTCGCCCTCCACCTCGTCGATGTGCACGGTGTCCTCGTCCTCGGCTGCCGTCGGAGCCTTCTTGGCGGACTTTCCGGCTGCCGTCGGAGCCTTCTTGCCGGACTCCTCGGCGGCCGTCCCGGCCTTCTCACCGGCCGGCTCGGAGCCGTCATCCGGAGTGCCCGGGCGCGACGAAGCGTCAGAGGTGCCCTCCGTGTCCTCGGGGTGCGCACCTTGCTGCTTCATCGTCTCTTCTTGGTCTCGTATCACCGGTCACCGACCGCACGATGGTGGCATGCCGCACCGACGCGCGGGGGCATCAGGGTGCACATGCGGGGGCGGACAGTCTGCCCGACGCGCTCCTGCCGGGCGAGGGAAACGCTCCGGAGGACGCCCGTCTCTCTGTCGGTGGGGTGGGGCAGGATGGGGCGGATGAGCGAGGAGAGCCTTCCGGGGGACGCCCGCGCGCAGGACGCCCCCGCGGACCACGACGAGACCCGTGAGGAGCCCGGGGAAGCGCTGCCCGCGTACGCCGAGCGGGTCCTGGACGTCGCCGAACTGATCCCGCCGGGTCGTGTCATGACATACGGGGACGTCGCCGAGTGGCTGGAGGAGGGCGGTCCGCGGCAGGTCGGCCGCGTGATGGCCCTCTACGGCGGAGCCGTTCCGTGGTGGCGCGTCGTCCGCGCGGACGGCGTCCTGCTTCCGGGGCACGAGCAGCGGGCGCTCGGCCACTACCGGGCGGAGGGCACCCCCCTGAAGGAGGCGAGCCGGGCCACCGAGGGCCACCTGCCGCGCCTCGACATGAGACGGGCGCGCTGGGACGGCGGCGAACGCGCGGAGGGTCACACCTGACAGCTTCCGCCATCGGACGCCCTCCCGTGTGACCCGTGATCCGTACGGGGGAATCGGGGCACGTCGCTGACATGACGTACGTTCGTGAGATGAGGGACATGTGTGCCATGAGCGCCCTGAGTGACTGGCGGGAAGAAGGGGAAGCCCTGCTTCCGCCTCACCCGTCGGCGTAGCGTCGGCTGCACGCGTCCCCGTCACCCCGCGGTCACCGCCCGCCACGCGCGGTGGCCCGCCAACCAGCACTTCCACCAGGACCGGCGAACCACGTGAGCTCCTCTTCCTCCACCAGCGGCCTGTCGCACCCCCGCGTGCGGCGGGGGAGCCGTGGCGCCTACCGACTCGTACGTACCCCTCCTGCCCGGGTGGCCCCCCCACTCTTGGACGCCTCGCAGCGCTCCGTGGTTGACCACACCACCGGCCCGCTGCTCGTTCTCGCAGGTCCGGGTACCGGCAAGACCACCACGCTGGTCGAGTCCGTGGCCGAGCGCATCGCCGGGGGCGGAGATCCCGAGCGGGTCCTGGTGCTCACCTTCAGCCGCAGGGCGGCCGTCGAGCTGCGCGACCGCATGGCCCTGCGGAGCGGCGCGGCCCGCGCTCCCCAGGCGACCACCTTCCACTCGTTCTGCTACGCCCTGGTCCGTGCCCACCAGGACAGCGACCTGTTCGTGGAGCCGCTGCGGCTGCTGTCAGGCCCCGAGCAGGACGTCTCGGTCCGGGAACTGCTCGCCGGCCAGGTGGACCTGGAGCGGCTGGGCCTCGCGCACGTGCGCTGGCCGGACGAACTGCGCGCCTGCCTGACCACCCGTGGTTTCGCCGACGAGGTCCGCGCGGTCCTCGCCCGCACTCGTGAACTGGGTCTCGGCCCCGACGCCCTGGACGCCTTCGCCCGCCGCACGGGACGCCCCGACTGGCGCGCCGCCGCCGCCTTCCTCGCCGAATACCTCGACGTCCTCGACCTCCAGGGTGTGATCGACTACGCGGAACTCGTCCACCGCGCGGTGCTCCTCGCCCGCCGGCCCGAGGTCGCCGCGTGGCTCGCCGCCCGGTACGACGCCGTCTACGTCGACGAGTACCAGGACACCGATCCCGCTCAGGTACGACTCCTGCACGCGCTGGCCGGCGGCGGCCGCAACCTCGTCGCCTTCGGAGACCCCGACCAGTCGATCTACGCGTTCCGCGGGGCGGACGTGAACGGCATCCTCGACTTCCCGCACGCCTTCCCGCGCGCGGACGGCCGCCCGGCCCCCGTCGCGGTGCTGCGCACGTCCCGCCGCTCCGGCGCCGCCCTGCTGGCCGCCACCCGGCTGCTGACCCAGCGCATGCCGCTGACCCGCCTGCCCGCCGAGAAGGTGCGCGCCCACCGCGAACTCGCCCCCGTACGGGACGGCGGCCGCGTCGAGGCGTACACGTACCCGACGCCCGGGACGGAGCTGGACAACATCGCCGACATCCTCCGCAGGGCCCACCTCGAAGACGGCGTCCCCTGGAACGAGATGGCCGTCCTGGTGCGCGCCGGCTCCCGCACCATCCCGACGGTCCGCCGCGCCCTCACGGCGGCCGGCGTACCCGTGGACGTCGACGGCGACGACGTGCCCCTGCGCCACGAACCGGCCGTGGCACCGCTGCTGACGGCGCTGCGGGCGGTGGCCACGGCGGAGGCAGGGACTTCTGGGACGGGACCTGCTGGGCCTCAGGACTCCGAGAGGGACACCTCCGCCGAGGCCGTCCCTTCCGCGCGGCCGGACACCTGCTGGCTCGACACCGAGACCGCCCTCACCCTCCTCACCTCCCCGCTCGCGAGCATGGACGCCGCCGACCTGCGCCGCCTCGGCCGGTCCCTGCGCGACGAGGAACGGGCCGCGGGCAACCCGCTGCCGCCGCCCTCCGACGTGCTGCTCGCGCAGGCACTCGCCGAGCCGGAGCGCCTCGCCGTGCACGACCCCACGTACGCGCGTGGCGCCCAGCGTCTCGGCGCGCTGCTGCGCAAGGCCCGTGAGCGGCTGGCGGGTGGCGGGACGGCCGAGGAGGCGCTGTGGGACCTGTGGGAGGGCACGCCGTGGCCCGCGCGGCTGGAACGGGCCGCCCGCCGGGGTGGCGCGGCCGGGCGCAACGCGGACCGCGATCTGGACGCCGTCTGCGCGCTGTTCGCGACCGCGGCCCGCGCCGAGGAGCGCACCGGCGGCCGGGGCGCCCTCAACTTCCTGGAGGAGATCGAGGCCGAGGACATCGCCGCCGACACCCTCACGCGCCGTGCCGTACGCCCCGACGCCGTCCGCCTGATGACCGCGCACCGCGCCAAGGGCCTGGAATGGCGCCTCGTGGTCGTCGCGGGCGTCCAGGAGGGACTGTGGCCGGATCTGCGCCGCCGCGGCTCCCTGCTGGAGGCCGACCGCATCGGCCGCGACGGACTCGCCGAACCCCTCACGCCCGGCGCGCTGCTCGCCGAGGAGCGCCGCCTGTTCTACGTGGCCGCCACGCGCGCGCGTGAACGCCTCGTCGTGACCGCCGTCAAGGCCCCGGCGGACGACGGCGACCAGCCCTCCCGCTTCCTGACCGAACTCGGCGTCGAACCCAAGGACGTCACGGGACGCCCGCGCCGCCCGCTCTCCGTCGCGGCACTCGTCGCCGAACTGCGCGCCACCACGGTCGACCCGCGTGTCTCCGACGCCCTCCGGGAGGCCGCGGCCCGCCGCCTCGCCCGGCTCGCCGCCCTCGCCGACGAGGACGGCCGCCCCTTGGTGCCGTCCGCGCACCCCTACCGCTGGTGGGGCATGTTCGAGCCGACCGAGTCCAAGGTGCCGCTGCGCGACCGCGACCAGCCCGTCGTGCTCTCCGGCAGCGCCCTCGATCAGCTCGCCAACACCTGCGTCCTGCAATGGTTCCTGGGCCGCGAGGTGAAGGCCGACGCGCCCGCGACCGCCGCCCAGGGCTTCGGCAACGTGGTGCACGTCCTCGCCGACGAGATCGCCTCCGGGCACACCCCGGCCGACCTCTCCGTCCTCATGGAACGGCTCGACTCCGTGTGGAACGCCCTCGCCTTCGACGCGCCGTGGAAGTCGGACCAGGAGAAGGACAACGCGCGCGTGGCGCTCGAACGGTTCCTGAAGTGGCACGTCATGGACCGCACCGGGCGTACCCCGGTCGCCAGCGAGCACGACTTCGACGTCACCCTGGAAGCCGGCGACTACCGGGTGCGCATCCGCGGCCAGATGGACCGCGTGGAGGCCGACGGCGAGGGCCGTGCCTACGTGGTCGACTTCAAGACCGGCAAACAGGCGCCCACCGGCAAGGAGGTGGAGCGCCACCCGCAGCTCGCGGTCTACCAGCTGGCCGTCCGCGAGGGCGCCGTCGACGACGTCTTCGACGGTGTGCGACCCGAGCCGGGCGGCGCCGAACTCGTCCATCTGCGCCAGGGCGCCGCCCAGCGCGACGGCGGCGAGACCCTGCCCAAGGTGCAGACCCAGGAGCCGCTGGAAGGCGAGTGGGTCGGCGACCTGCTGGCCACCGCGGCCGGCAAGGTCCTCGACGAACGGTTCACACCGACCGCCGGACAGCACTGCACGCACTGCGCGTTCCGGGCCTCGTGCAGCGCGCGGCAGGAGGGCCGCCAGGTTGTCGAGTGACCTATCGCACCACATGTGCTGACCTGCGCTTCTTCCGTCCCGGGAAGCGATCCGGCCGCCGCTGTCAGTGGCCGCCGCTAGCCTCTCTGACGTGCCCGCCCGTATCTCCGATCCAGAACAGCTCAAAGAACTCCTCGGTATCCCGTTCACCCCTGAGCAGATGGCCTGCATCACCGCGCCGCCCGCCCCGCAGGTGATCGTGGCCGGAGCCGGCTCGGGCAAGACGACGGTGATGGCGGCACGCGTGGTGTGGCTGGTCGGCACCGGCCAGGTCGCACCCGAGCAGGTGCTCGGCCTCACCTTCACCAACAAGGCAGCCGCCGAACTCGCCGAGCGCGTCCGCAAGGCGCTCGTCAAGGCCGGCGTCACCGACCCGGACGCCATCGACCCGGACAACCCGCCGGGCGAGCCGGTGATCTCCACCTACCACGCCTTCGCGGGCCGCCTGCTCACCGACCACGGCCTGCGCATCGGTCTCGAGCCCACGTCCCGGCTGCTCGCCGACGCGACCCGGTTCCAGCTCGCCGCGCGCGTGCTGCGCGAGGCCCCGGGGACCTACCCGGCCCTGACCCGTTCCTTCCCGGACCTGGTCGGTGACCTCCTCGCCCTCGACGCCGAGCTCGCCGAGCACCTCGTCCGCCCCGAAGCGCTGCGCGCGTACGACGCCGAACTGCTGCTGACCCTGCGCGGCGCCAAGCTCACCAACGCCGACCTGCGCAAGGTTCCCGACGCGGCCGCGGCCCGCCGTGAACTGGCCGACCTGGTGACCCGTTACCGGGCCGCCAAGCGCGAGCGGGACCTGCTCGACTTCGGCGACCAGATCGCCCTCTCGGCCCGGCTCGCGAAGACCCCCGAGGTGGGTCGCCTCCTGCGCGACGAGTTCCGGGTGGTCCTGCTCGACGAGTACCAGGACACGTCGGTCGCCCAACGTGTCCTCCTGGCCGGCCTGTTCGGCGAGGGCACCGGCCACCCCGTCACCGCCGTCGGCGACCCCTGCCAGGCCATCTATGGCTGGCGCGGCGCCTCCGTCGCCAACCTCGACGACTTCCCCGAGCACTTCGCCCACGCCGACGGCCGCCCCGCGACCCGGCAGGCGCTCAGCGAGAACCGCCGCAGCGGCGGCCGCCTCCTCGACCTCGCGAACGGCCTCGCGGAGCCCCTGCGCGCCCTGCACGCGGGCGTGGAGGCCCTCCGCCCGGCCCCCGGCGCCGAACACGACGGCCTGGTGCGCTGCGCCCTGCTGCGCACCCACGCCGAGGAGATCGACTGGGCCGCCGACTCCGTCGCCCATCTCGTACGGACCGGGACGGCACCCGGCGAGATCGCCGTCCTGTGCCGCACGGCGACCGACTTCGCCGAGATCCAGGGCGCCCTGGTCGCCCGGGACATCCCGGTCGAGGTGGTCGGCCTGTCCGGGCTCCTGCACCTGCCCGAGATCGCCGACCTCGTCGCCGTCTGCGAGGTCCTCCAGGACCCCGGCGCCAACGCCTCCCTGGTGCGCCTGCTGACCGGCCCGCGCTGGCGCATCGGCCCGCGCGACCTCGCCCTGCTGGGGCGGCGCGCCCGGCGTCTCGTGGCCCCCGCGCGCGTGGAGGGCGACGACGACCCGGACCGCCGGCTCGCCGAGGCCGTCGAGGGGGTCGACCCCTCCGAGGTGATCTCGCTCGCGGACGCCCTCGACACGTTCCTGGAGACGCCGCTGGACGGCCACGGGGACGACGACGGACTGCCCTTCTCACGCGACGCGCGCGTGCGCTTCGCCCGCCTGGCCACCGAGCTGCGCGAGCTGCGCCGCTCCCTGGCCGACCCGCTGATGGACGTCCTGCACCGCGTCCTCGCCGTCACCGGCCTGGAGGTCGAGCTGTCGGCGTCCCCGCACGCCCTGGCCGCCCGCCGCCGCGAGACCCTCTCCAACTTCCTCGATGTCGCCGCCTCCTTCGCCGCCGGTGACAACGAGGCCACCCTGCTCGCCTTCCTCGGCTTCCTGCGCACCGCCGCCCAGTACGAGAAGGGCCTCGACAACGCCCTCCCCGGCGGCGAGAACACCGTCAAGGTGCTCACCGCCCACAAGTCCAAGGGCCTGGAGTGGGACGTCGTGGTAGTCCCCGGGCTGGTCACCGGCACCTTCCCCAGCAGCCAGGGCCGCGAGAAGTGGACCTCCCAGGGCAAGGTCCTTCCGCACCGGCTGCGGGGCGACGCCGACACCCTGCCCGACGTGGAGTCCTGGGACGCCAGGGGCCTGAGAGCCTTCCACGAGGCCATGAAGGACCACCAGCACACCGAGGAACTCCGCCTCGGCTACGTCACCTTCACCCGCCCCCGCTCCCTGCTCCTGGGCTCCGGCCACTGGTGGGGACCCACCCAGAAGAAGCGCCGCGGACCGTCCGCGTTCCTCCAGGCCCTCTACGAGCACTGCGAAGCCGGGTACGGCGAGATCGAGGCCTGGGCGGACGAACCCGCCGAGGACGAGGAGAACCCGGCCCTGCACCAGGCCACCGCCGAGCAGGTCTGGCCCCTGCCCCTGGACGAGACGGCCCTGGCCCGGCGCCGCGCGGCCGCCGCGACCGTCCTGGCGCACCTGGCATCCCACGAGGACCGGCACCCCGCGGCCGTGCACGACCCGGACGGGGCCGACGACCCGGAATGGCCGCCGCCCCCCGAGGACTACGAGCCTCCGTACGACGAACCGGACCCTTTCGAACAGGCCCGTTTCGAAGAGGCCCCCTTCGCAGAAGACCCCTTCGCGAGCGACACCCTCGTGGAAGATCCGGCCGACCGGGACGAGCGGCCCGCGGACCGCCCCACGGTTCCCCATCAGGCGGCTCCACCGGAGCCCCCAGTCGCGCGCCCCCACCCCACGACCCCGGACAACCCGCACCTCACCCCCGAGGAGGACCGCACCGTCGCCTCCTGGGACCGCGACCTCGATGCCCTCACCGGCGAGCTCCTGCGCGCCCGTGACGACGTCACGGAAGTCCGCCTCCCGGCGTCGCTCACGGCGTCCCAGCTGCTGCACCTGGCCGCCGACCCGGACGGATTCGCGCAGGAACTGGCCCGCCCCATGCCCCGCCAGCCCCAGCCCGCCGCCCGCCGCGGCACCCGCTTCCACGCCTGGGTCGAGGCCCGCTTCGAAGAGCTCACGCTGCCCATGCTGGAGCCCGAGGAACTGCCCGGCAGCGAGGCGGAGATCGCCGACGAACGGGACCTGGAGGCCCTCAAGGACGCCTTCGAACGCACCGAGTACGCGCATCGCACGCCCTACCGCGTGGAGACCCCCTTCCAGCTCGCGATCGCCGGCCGTGTCGTGCGGGGCCGCATCGACGCCGTTTACAAGGAGGGCGACGGGGAGGACACGACGTACGAGATCGTCGACTGGAAGACGAACCGCTCCCGCAACGCCGACCCGCTCCAGCTCGCCGTCTACCGCCTCGCCTGGGCCGAGCAGCAGGGCGTGCCTCCGGAGTCGGTCACGGCCGCGTTCCTGTACGTGCGCGGCGGGGAGGTCGTACGCCCGGACGAGCTGCCGGACCGCGCCGACCTGGAGCGGCTGCTGCTGGAGGAGCCGGCCGGTGAGGACTCCGCGTCCGGTGAGGACACCGGTGAGGAACCGCACTCCGATGACGTCAGTGCGGGCCGATAGGCTCGTGACCATGAGCCAGACCCCGGACAGTGTCGTCCGTACGTACATCGAGCAGCACCGCGCCGCCTTCCTCGACGACCTCGCCGAGTGGCTGCGCATCCCGTCGGTGTCGGCCCAGCCGGACCACGCGCACGACGTACGACGCAGCGCCGACTGGCTCGCCGTCAAGCTGAAGGAGACGGGGTTCCCGACGGCCGAGGTCTGGCAGACCCCGGGCGCGCCCGCCGTCTTCGCCGAGTGGCCCTGTGACGACCCGCAGGCCCCCACGGTGCTGGTCTACGGCCACCACGACGTGCAGCCCGCCGCCCGGGAGGACGGCTGGGACAGCGACCCCTTCGAGCCGGTCGTCCGTGAGAATCGCCTCTACGCGCGCGGGGCGGCCGACGACAAGGGCCAGGTGTTCTTCCACACCCTCGGCGTCCGCGCCCACCTCGCCACCACCGGCCGCACCACCCCGGCGGTGCACCTGAAGCTGCTGATCGAGGGCGAGGAGGAGTCCGGCTCGCCGCACTTCCGGGCCATGGTCGAGCAGCACGCCGAGCGGCTCGCCGCCGACGCCGTGATCGTCTCCGACACCGGCATGTGGTCCGAGGACACCCCCACGGTGTGCACCGGCACGCGCGGCCTCGCCGAGTGCGAGATACGGCTGCACGGCCCCGGCCAGGACATCCACTCCGGCTCCTTCGGCGGCGCGGTGCCCAACCCGGCGACCGCCGCCGCCCGCCTCGTCGCCGCCCTGCACGACGAGCACGCGCGCGTCGCGATCCCGGGCTTCTACGAGGGCGTGGTCGAACTCACCGACCGCGAGCGGGAACTCTTCGCCGAGCTGCCCTTCGACGAGCGGCAGTGGCTGCGCGCGGCCAAGTCGTACGCCACCCAGGGCGAGGCCGGGTACACCACCCTGGAGCGCGTCTGGGCCCGCCCCACCGCGGAGGTCAACGGCATCGGCGGCGGTTACCAGGGCCCAGGCAGCAAGACCATCGTGCCGTCCTCCGCCCTGGTGAAGCTGTCCTTCCGGCTGGTGGCGGGACAGGACCCCGACCTTGTGGAGAAGGCGGTCCGGGCCTGGGCCGAGCAGCAGGTGCCCGCCGGGATCCGCTGCGAGATCACGTTCAGCGGGGCCACGCGCCCGTGCCTGACGCCGCTGGACCACCCGGCCCTGAAGTCGGTCGCCCGCGCGATGGGCCGGGCCTTCGAGAAGCCGGTCCTCTTCACCCGCGAGGGAGGCTCCGGACCGGCGGCGGACCTCCAGGACGTTCTCGGCGCTCTGGTGCTCTTCCTCGGCATCTCCGTCCCGTCCGACGGCTGGCACGCCCCGAACGAGAAAGTCGAACTCGACCTGCTCCTCAAGGGCGTCGAGACCACCGCGTACCTGTGGGGCGACCTCGCCGAGCACTGGCGCCATGTGCCCTGAGCGTCCCGTGCCGTCCGGACCGGCAGCGCGCGCGGGGCACACTGGAAGGACCGCCCCGCACCGCGGAACCCCGCCGGACCCGGTCGCCTCCCGCCGTACGTCCCGCTGATCAGCCCGCCGAACCCGACCGTTCCACCGGGGAGTTGGAAGCACCCGTGACCACCTGGACCGACCAGAACGCCGACCGACCCATCTCGCTCACCGCACCGAGCGGCATCGACCGGGCCGCGCATCACCGGCTCGACGAGGCCTGGCTCGCGGCGGCGTGGAGCCACCCCTCCACGCGCTGCTTCGTGGTCTCCGGCGGCCAGGTCCTCATCGACGAGACGCCGGACGGGCACACCGAACTCGTCATGACGCCTTCCTTCGAGGCCCCCCTCACCGAGGCCCACCGCTACTTCCTCGGCATCGACGAGGACGGCGTCAGCTACTTCGCCCTCCAGAAGGACTCCCTGCCCGGGCGCATGGACCAGTCCGCGCGGTCGGCGGGGCTGCGTGAGGCGGGCCTGCTCCTGTCCGCCCGGGACGTGGGCCTGATGGTGCACGCGGTCGGCCTGGAGAACTGGCAGCGCACGCACCGTTTCTGCTCGCGCTGCGGTGAGCGCACCGTCATCGCCGCGGCCGGTCACATCCGCCGCTGCCAGGCCTGCGGCGCGGAGCACTACCCGCGTACGGACCCTGCCGTGATCATGGCCGTGACCGATGAGGACGACCGCATCCTGCTCGGCCGCCAGGTGCACTGGCCCGAGGGCCGCTTCTCGACGCTCGCCGGTTTCGTCGAGCCCGGCGAGTCCATCGAGCAGTCGGTGCGCCGCGAGGTCCACGAGGAGGTCGGCATCACCGTAGGCCAGGTCGAGTACGTCGCCAGCCAGCCCTGGCCCTTCCCGTCCAGCCTCATGCTGGGCTTCCTGGCCCGCGCCACCTCGACCGAGATCGACGTCGACGGCGACGAGATCCACGAGGCCCGCTGGTTCTCCCGCGACGAGCTGCGCGCCGCCTTCGAGTCGGGCGAGGTGCTCCCGCCGTACGGCATCTCGATCGCGGCCCGCCTGATCGAGCTCTGGTACGGCAAGCCGCTCCCGACGAGAAGCGCCCTCTGACGGGGCCGGCCGCGTGTCCGACCCGTACTGGAACCACAACGTCCATCACCACCCCGAGGTGCTCGACGCCGTCCCGGACGGCTGCGGCAAGGCCCTGGACGCGGGCTGCGGGGACGGCCTGCTCACCCGCAAGCTCGCGGCGCGGGCGGCATCCGTCACGGGCGTGGACCGCTCGCCGGAGATGATCAAGCTCGCCCGCGAGCACGCGCACGTGCCCGGCAACGTCACGTACCTGGAGGCGGACTTCCTCGCCGACGGGTCCCTGCCTGGGGGTGCGTACGACTTCGTCAGCGCGGTCGCCGTGGTCCACCACGCACCGTTCGAGGAGGCGGTCACCCGCCTCGCCCGGCTCACCGCGCCCGGCGGCCGTCTGGTGATCGTCGGAATGGCCGCCAACCGGACGGTCCTGGACTGGATCATCAGCGCGTGCGGCGTGCCCGCGAGCCAGTGGCACGCCCGCCGACACGGCGGCAAGCGGGGCCCGGCCGGGATGCCCATGGAAGACGTGCACATGTCCTGGGGAGAGATCCGGCAGGCGGTCCACCGGCTGCTGCCCGGCTGCGACTTCCGCCGCACGCTGCTGTGGCGCTACGTCGTGGTGTGGGACAAACCACGAGAAGGCGGTTCCTGAGCCGCCTCAGGAACCGCCTTCTCGGCACAACCGCGGCGACCAGGCGCCGGTCTTCCGCTTCAGCCGGTCTTTCCGCTTCAGCCGGTCTTCTGCCTCAGCCGATCTTCTGCTTCACCTGAGCCAGAGACGGGTTGGTGAGGGTGGAGCCGTCCGGGAACAGAACGGTGGGCACCGTCTGGTTTCCGCCATTCGCCTTCTCCACGAACGCGGCGGACTCCGGGTCCTGCTCGATGTTGATCTCGGTGTACGCGATGCCCTCGCGGTCCATCTGGCTCTTCAGCCGACGGCAGTAGCCGCACCACGTGGTGCTGTACATCGTCACAGTGCCCGGCATGTCTCTCGTGCTCCTTCGGTGGCTCGGGGACGGGTGCTCGCAGTGGTGGAACGTACGTGAAATCGCAACCATTCCCGGGGCCCGCGCCCTGGCGGACGTGACGCCTGCCGCATTGGTACGACTATCGGTCCGTGCCTGTGGACAACCGGCACAGCGGTCTCCGGCGACCTGGCAGCATGGCTGTGTGACAGCAGCAACGCACTCCACCCTGTTCCCGCAGGTACCGGATTCCGCCGATGCGGTGCTCGACGGGCTCGACCCCGAACAGCGCGAGGTGGCCACGGCCCTGCACGGTCCGGTGTGCGTCCTGGCGGGCGCCGGCACGGGCAAGACCCGGGCGATCACCCACCGCATCGCCTACGGAGTGCGCGCCGGCATCCTGCACCCCTCCAGCGTGCTCGCCGTCACATTCACCAACCGCGCCGCCGGGGAGATGCGGGGCCGGCTGCGCCAGCTCGGCGCCGCCGGTGTCCAGGCGCGCACGTTCCACTCGGCGGCGCTGCGCCAGCTCCAGTACTTCTGGCCGAAAGCGATCGGCGGCTCCATGCCCCGGCTCGTCGACCGCAAGATCCAGCTCGTCGCCGACGCGGCCGCCGCCTGCCGCATCCGGCTCGACCGTGGCGAGCTGCGGGACGTCACCGCCGAGATCGAGTGGTCCAAGGTCACCCAGACCGTCCCCGCCGACTACGCGCCCGCCGCCGCCAAGGCCGGCCGTGAGACCCCCCGCGACCCCGCCGAGATCGCCCAGCTCTACGCCGCCTACGAGGACGTCAAGCGCGAGCGCTCCGTCATCGACTTCGAGGACGTGCTGCTGCTGGCCGTGGCCGTCCTCCAGGACCGGCACGACATCGCCGAGCAGGTCCGCGCCCAGTACCAGCACTTCGTGGTCGACGAGTACCAGGACGTCAGCCCCCTCCAGCAGCGCCTGCTGGACCTGTGGCTGGGCGACCGGGACAACCTGTGCGTGGTCGGCGACGCCAGCCAGACGATCTACTCGTTCACGGGCGCGACCCCGGACCATCTGCTCGATTTCCGCACCCGCCACCCCGGCGCCACCCTCGTCAAGCTGGTCCGCGACTACCGCTCCACCCCCCAGGTCGTCCACCTCGCCAACGGCCTGCTCGCCCAGGCGAAGGGCCGGGCCGCGGACCACCGCCTGGAGCTCGTCTCCCAGCGCGCCCCGGGGCCCGAGCCGGTCTACACCGAGTACACGGACGAGCCCGCCGAGGCGGAGGGCGCGGCCCGCCGTATCCGCGAGCTCATCGACTCCGGAGTCCCGGCCGCCGAGATCGCCATCCTGTTCCGTACGAACGCGCAGTCCGAGACCTACGAGCAGGCCCTCGCCGACGCCGGGGTGCCCTACCAACTGCGCGGCGCCGAGCGGTTCTTCGACCGCCCGGAGGTGCGTAAGGCGGGCGTCGCCCTGCGCGGCGCGGCCCGCTTCGGCGGCAACGACTCCCTCCTGGACGACGCCGTCGACCTGCCCTCCCAGGTGCGCGCCGTGCTGTCGGGGGAGGGCTGGACGCCGCAGCCACCGGCCGGCTCCGGCGCCGTGAGGGAACGCTGGGAGTCCCTGGCCGCCCTGGTGAACCTCGCCCAGGACTTCGCCGCCGCCAAACCCGGCGCCACCCTGGCGGACCTCGTCGCCGAACTCGACGAACGGGCGAACGCCCAGCACGCCCCCACCGTGCAGGGCGTCACCCTCGCCTCCCTGCACTCGGCCAAGGGCCTGGAGTGGGACGTCGTGTTCCTGGCCGGCGTCGCCGAGGGCATGATGCCGATCACCTACGCCAAGACCGACGAGCAGATCGAGGAGGAGCGGCGCCTGCTGTACGTCGGCGTCACCCGCGCGCGGGAACACCTCCATGTCTCCTGGTCTCTCTCCCGCTCACCCGGCGGCCGTCCCAACCGCCGCCCCAGCCGCTTCCTGGACGGGCTGCGCCCGGGTTCGACGGCCACCACGGGGCGTACCGCCGCCGGCGGTGCGGGCGGCATCGAGCGTGGAACCCCCGGAACCAGGGGCTCCGCCCCGAGGCGAGTCCAGCGAACGCCCGCCCGCTGCCGAGTCTGCGGCCGCACGCTGACCGACGCGGGCGAGATGAAGCTGATGCGCTGCGACGACTGCCCCTCCGACATGAACGAGGGCCTCTACAAGCGGCTGCGCGAGTGGCGTGCCGACCAGGCGCGACGCAGTGGCCAGCCCGCCTTCTGCGTCTTCACGGACAGGACCCTGGTGGCCATCGCCGAGACCGCGCCCGACGACGAGCACGAGCTGGCGCGCATCCCGGGCGTGGGGATGCGCAAGCTCAGCCGCTACGGAACCGACGTACTGGCCATCTGCGCAGGCCAGTTCGTCGGAGGGGACACGGATCAGGACTGACAGGAACTCGTCGAAAAAATAGTTTGCGCATGCCCCAGCAATCCCCATAGGTTCTTAGACACGAGAGCAGCGGCCTTCTCGGAGGCCCTGGTTCCGTGATGTACTTGCATTTCCGCCGGACTGGTTCATCCAGTCCCCCGAGACGCCGAGAGGAGGCGAGTCCAGTGATCAGCATCTACACCAGCTCCATCAGCACCGTGAAAATGACCGATCGCTCGGCCGTCTCCGCGTGCATGCTCGGCGTTTCGAACCTGGGCACCGGTCTGTCCGGCATTCGTGCCGTGCGTCCGGCGTCCTCCTCCGTTGCCCCCGCGGGTCTTCCCGTCCGGGAGCGCAATGAGCGACCGACCGAGGCACTGGAAGCGGCAGTAGTGGCACAGGCGCATGCCTATGCCTTTACGGCGACCGGTGCCGGATTCCGGAAGCAGACGACGCAGAACCACCTGATGTGGGCCTTCCGTGGGCCAGAACCCTGGAGTGATCCAGCCTGATCGCCGATCAGGCCGGCGCCTTCAGGGCCGCGGAACCCCATCCGGGATCCGCGGCCCTTCTGTTTGTCCCTGAACAGGGACGACGGACCGAAGGAGCCTCGGGACAAGAAAAGAACCCGGTACCAGCCGCCCCCGGCCAACAGGTCGGAACGACCAGACGAGGAAGACGAACCGTGCAACTCGAAGCGCACGCCCCGTCCGTACCGCCTTCGGAAACGATCCCCAAGCCCGGCCCCACGGAGGACTCCGCCTTGACCCCGCTCACCGCGCTCACCGCGCTCGACGACGCCATCGAGAACCTCGGCGTACCCGTCCCGTGCCGCTCCTACGACCCGGAGGTCTTCTTCGCCGAGTCGCCCGCGGACGTCGAGTACGCCAAGTCCCTGTGCCGCACCTGCCCGCTGGTCGAGGCCTGCCTCGCCGGCGCCAAGGAGCGGCGTGAGCCCTGGGGCGTCTGGGGTGGCGAGCTGTTCGTGCAGGGTGTCGTCGTCGCCCGGAAGCGGCCGCGTGGCCGCCCGCGCAAGAACCCGGTCACAGCATGAACACCGCAGGAACGATCGACCGCCCCCTCACGCACGACCCCCAGAAGCAGGCCCCGATGAAGCCGTCCACTTACGAGCCCGCAGGCTCCGCGACCCAAGACTTCACCACCACCGGCGCGAAGGACTCGCGTCAGAACAGGACCCGAGAGATGCAACTCATTCCAGAAGCCATGGCTCGTGCGCATATGCACGAGCGACTGCAAGAGGCGGAGCGGGAACGCCCGGCCGTGCGCCTGGCGTCCGCCCGCCGGATGCAGCGCAGGGCGGAGCGCGCCTCACGGCGTGCCCGCCGGGCGCTCGCCATGGCGGTCATGCAGTAACCGACCTCACCTGAAGCGGTGGCCTCCCGACCCCGGGAGGCCGAGCTCTCCCCGCGGGGGCCGGTCCGTGCCGAACGGACCGGCCCCCGCGGTGCGTTGTGCCCAGCGGGCCGTCGGGCACGGCGATATCGTCGCCGGGTGACGAGTCCTCTCGGAGGCGGTGACGACGGCCCCGCCGCGGAATCTCAGCCGCTCGTGTGCGACCGCTGCGGCACGACGGCCGGCACCCTGGCCGACGGCCCACCAGTCACCTGGACCTGCTCCGTGGAGAACGGCGTCCGCCGCTACTTCTGCGAGACCTGCTCCCGGGAGAACCTCAGGTCGATCGAGGGGCGCCTGGACTCGGACTGGTGGTGAGGCGGGGGCACCCCGTCACCCGCGGTGCCCGCTCAGGCTCATGCCTCCGCCACCGACTCTCCGCCATCCGCCGGATCCTCCGGGACGAACCCCGGCAGCCACTCCTCCAACTCCTCGCGCAGACGCACCGTGGCCCCCAGCTGGCACAGCACGCCGATCGTGCTCAGCGTCACCCGGTGGATCAGCAGATACGACGGGGGCAGGTTGAGCTGCTTGCCCAGCTGGTAGGCGGGGGAGCGCGGGTCTGCGATGCGGGCCGCCTGGCTGCGCATCCAGCCTCGCGTGAAGGTGAACTCCTCGACCTCGGCCGGTTCGATGATCGGCAGCAGATAGTCCAGGACCGCGTCGGGATCCAGCTCTATGGTCTCCCTCACGAACCCCTCCTCGCACAGGAGCTCGTAGACCGTCTCGGCCTCCCCGTCGAGGGTCATGCGCAGGGACTCGCCGATGGTGGCCGGCAGACCGCCCGGGAGACGGTCGACCGTGCCGAAGTCCAGGACGCCCAGGCGCCAGTCGTCCTCACCGTCCGGGCCGCCGGGCAGCAGCCGGAAGTTGCCCGGGTGCGGATCGGCGTGCAGCAGGCCGGTGCGGGCGGGGCCGGAGAACAGGAAGCGGGCCAGGAGCTGTCCGGCCCGGTCGCGCTGCTCCTGTGAGCCGTCCGCGATGATCTCCGACAGCGGGATGCCGTCGATCCACTCGGTGATCAGGACCTGGTCGGACTGGTGCACCACCTGCGGCACGATCACGTCCGGGTCGTCCGTGAACTCCTCGGCGTGGGCCTGCTGGGCCTGCGCCTCCAGGCCGTAGTCCAGCTCCTCCGAGACGCGGTCCTTCAGTTCCGTGATCAGCGGCTTGATGTCCATGCCGGGGATCAGCGGGCCGAGCAGGCGGGAGAAGCGGCTCAGCTGGTTCAGATCGGACAGCAGGGCCTCGCCTGCGCCCGGGTACTGCACCTTGACCGCCACCTCGCGGCCGTCGTGCCACACCCCCCGGTGGACCTGGCCGATCGAGGCCGCCGCGGCGGGCTTGTCCTCGAACTCCAGGAACAACTCGTGCCAGCCCTCACCGAGACGCTCCTCGAGCACCGCGTGCACGGTGCGCGTCGGCATCGGCGGCGCCGCCTCCTGGAGCTTGGTCAGCGCGGCCCGGTAAGGGCCGGCCACCTCCTCGGGCAGCGCCGACTCGAAGACGGACAGGGCCTGGCCGAACTTCATCGCGCCGCCCTTGAGCTCGCCGAGCACCTTGAACAGCTGGTCGGCCGTGCGCTGTTGGAGTTCGCGGCCGACGAGCTCCGCGGACTCGCCGACGATCCGCTTGCCGAATCCCCAGGTCGCCCGCCCGGCGATGCCGAGCGGGAGCGCGGCGAGCTTGGCGGTCCGGGTGACCGCCTTCCGGGGAAGATCAGACATGCGCCCTCCAAGTCCCAGCCGGCCGCTTCGCCGCTGCCTCACGGCACCGCTCCGACGGCCGTTGCACCGCCATTGTCTCGTGTGACGCCCCATCCTCCGAGGGGTGCTCCCCCTTTCCTCTCTCCGCAGCCCCGCACGGGCATGCCGGATGCGCCCAGACCGGCCGCGCATGCCAGTGGAGACCGGGTACGGAGACCTCCCAGCGTGCCCCGGCGCTCGACGGAACCCGGCCGTCGAGGAAGGCGAGCGCGTGGGCGGCGGCCAGCCCGGCCACCGTAGTGGCCAGCGTCAGGTCACAGGGCCGCACCTGCCGCTGCCGACCGGAGCGCCACTGGGCGACCAGGCGCGGCCAGGTCGGATCCCGCTCGGCGCGGCTCTCGTGCAGACACCCGGCGCAGCCCGTCTCCCCGGGCAGGACGAGTGGGCCGACCACCCCGGTCCCCTCCACGACCCCGGCGTACAGATGGGGTGTCCCGGAGGACATCAGGGGCTCGGCGGCCGACGGGTCGGGCGCGTGCACGGCGACATCGTCCCGCGGGGCGATGATCACCAGCGAGAAGCCCGGGTCGCCTTCCTCCGGGGATGCCTGGGCTGCCGCGCGGCGCGGCGGCCTGTCCGGGGCCGCCCGGCGCACGGCCCGGCGGGCCGACTCGTCCCTGCGGTCGCCGACGGCCTCCGCGGGCAGCCCGCCCGGAGCGACGTCCCACGGTTCCACACGGCCGCCGTCGCGCACGTCGACCTCGCCCACACCCGCCCCGGACAGCAGCGACGCCAGCACGGCACCCACCCGGCCCGCGCCCCGCACCTGCACGCGCTGCGAGCGCCGGGCGGCCAGCTGCCGCATCGCGTCGCCCGGCGCCGAGGTGGTCAGGGACAGGGAAGCGAGGTCGGGACGCAGCCGGTCGAGGACCTCCTTCTTCTGTCGCAGGGCGTCGGCGGCCGGTCCGCCGCCCCGTGCGTCGTCGAGGAGCCCGGCCTGTGCGAGCCGCCGCACCAGCCCGTCGACATGGCCGTCCGGCAGATCCATCCGGTGTCCCTCCTCGCGCAGCAGCTTCAGCCCTCGCGTGCCGTTCAGCAGATCGAGGAAACTGCCCGTCGCCAGGTCCATCGGGCCGAGCGTCATCGCATGCGCCGGTGTCATCCCGAACTGCACGGTGTTGAGGTCGCGCCAGCCGCGCCTGAGCGCGGGTTTCACCATCGGATGCATGAGAGGCCCCCGTATGCCATAGATAGTCCCCGTATGCCGGTTGAGCATGACGGCAGCGCTAAAACCGGCCGCACGCTGAACCCGGTCACGGGCCCGGCCTGGTCCCGGGCCTGTCCGTCGCTTCGCCGACAAGAGCCAGCATGCCCAAACCCGCCGCCGGCTGCCGAAAGTTGTCCACAGGCGCGGGTATTCGTCGTACAAATCCGGCGGCCGGTGAGGGTATGGACATCGAACCGTCTCGGAGCCGGGACTTCCCCGGGTGCAGCGGGTAACGTCGGGGCGTGCCCGCCGACCCACTGCACCGTGCCGGAAAGCCACAGCGCAGCACGACGAGCCAGCCGCCGAGCGGCTCGGGGGCGAGCGCGATCGAGGTCCGCAGGAGCGCCCGCCGACGCAGAACGGTCTCCGCGTACCGCGAGGGCGATCGCACCATTGTGCTCATCCCCGCCCGGATGTCCGAGGCGGAGGAGCAGCGCTGGGTGAACGTCATGCTCGACAAGCTGGCCGCCCAGGAGAGCAAGCGGGCCCTCGGCGACGCCGAGCTGGTCGAGCGGGCCCGGCGCCTTTCGGACCAGTACTTCGACGGGCGGGCCCGGCCCGCTTCGGTGCGCTGGGTGACCAACCAGAACACGCGCTGGGGGTCCTGCACCCCGTCCGAGGGCAGCATCCGCCTGTCGCACCGCCTGCAGGGAATGCCCGAGTACGTCGTCGACTACGTCCTTCTCCACGAACTCGCCCATCTGCTCGTACCCGGGCACGGGCCCCGCTTCTGGGAGCTGCTGGAGGCCTATCCGCGGACGGAGCGGGCCCGGGGCTATCTCGAAGGCGTGGTCGCGGCCGAGCGGTTGCCCCATGTGCCCGGTGCGCGGGGTGAGCGTCCCGTGGGCTGAGCGTCCCGTGGCTGAGCGCCCGGGATGAGCACCCGCGGTGAGCGCCGGGGTAAGTGACCGCTTTCCGCGAGAGAGCTGCCGATACGGCCGCACGCGGGTTCTGTACCGGGTCTGTACCGACTGCGTCCGGTGTCCGAGTTTGCCGTTAGCCTGGCGCGACGCAATCACGTTCTGGATGGGGGACGGTCGTTACGCATGGCCAGGGAATTCCAACGCGGCCACAAGGCCAGGATCAGTGACCTCACCGCGGGCACGGATCTGTACGTAGGCGTGCAGATCTCCGGTCCCGGACTGAGCTTCGACATCAGCTGCTTCGGCCTCGACGCCGACGAACGCCTCTCGGACGACCGGTACTTCGTCTTCTACAACCAGCCGAAGTCCCCCGAGGAGGCCATTCAGCTCCTGGGCGCCCAGGCGGGCGACACGGAGTCCTTCCGGGTGACGCTCGACCGGATCCCGCCGCAGATCCAGAAGCTGTCCTTCACGGCGACGATCGACGGCGCCGGGGATATGTCGCAGATCGCCCCCGGTTACCTCCGTATCGTCGCCGGCGGCGAGGAGGTGGCCCGCTACCCCTTCAACGGCTCGGAGTTCTCCACCGAACGGGCCGTGATGCTCGGCGACTTCTACCTGAAGGACGTCTGGCGGTTCGCCGCCGTCGGACAGGGCTTCGACGGTGGTCTCGACGCGCTGCTGCAGAACTTCGGCGGCGAAGTGGCCGAGGAGGAGACGCCCGCGCCGCCCGCGCCCGCCGCGCAGCAGCCGCAGGCCGGCGCCGTCCCGGGCTTCGCGCCGCCCGCGTTCGGCGTCCCCGGCACTCCGGAACCCGCCCCGGCTCCCGCACCCGCACCGGTAGCGCCCCCGGCCCCGGCTCCCGCCCCGGCGCCCGCTCCCCAGCCCGCGGCACAGGGCTTCGCGCCCCCGCCCGGCGCCTCTCCGCCTCCGCCTCCGGCCCCTGCGCCCCAGGTGCACGCCGCCCAGACCATCGTCGCGCCCATGCACACCCCGCCCGGCGGCTCCCCGGTGCCGCCTCCGGCCCCGGCGCCCGCGCCGTACGGCCAGCCGGGCCAGCAGCCGCCGCCGTACGGCCAGGTCCCCGGCCAGACGGCCCCGCCGCCGCCCGGCTACGGCCAGCCCCAGGCACCCCAAGCACCCCAGGCTCCGGCCCCGCCCCCCGGCTACGGCCAGCCCACACCGCCCCCGGGCTACGGCCAGCAGCCGCCCTTCGGGCAGCAGACCGGGCAAGCCCCTTACGGAGCGTCCCAAGGAGCGCCCCAAGGAGCGCCCCAAGGAGCGCCCCAAGGAGCGCCCCAAGGAGCACCGCAGGGCCCCGGTGTCGCCGCCGCGCTCCAGCAGTTCAAGGAGACCCCCACCGGGCAGCGCTGGACGCAGCAGAACAAGAAGCTCGTCCGGGTCGACCTCGGCATCGGCGGGCAGCCCGTGCTGGCCCGGCAGGGCAGCATGGTGCTCTACCAGGGCAAGGTCGACTTCAGTTACAAGGGCGCCGGCTTCGCCGGCCGGATCGTGGGCAACGCGACCGGCCAGGAGATGCAGCTGATGCGCTGCACCGGCCAGGGGCAGGTGTTCCTCGCCGAGGACTCCACGATGCTGCACCCCATCGAGCTCCAGGGTGACGGCATCTGTGTCTCCGCCGAGAACGTCCTCGCCTTCGACGAGAGCCTCCAGTACGAGGTGCGCCGCATCGAGGGACACGGCATCCCCGGGGGCGCGCTGTTCACGATGCAGTTCACGGGCACCGGCACGATCGTCGTGAAGACCCACGGCACGCCCGTGGTCCTGCCGGTCACGCCCACCACGTTCGCCGACTGCAACGCCGTGGTCGCCTGGTCGGCCGCCGCCCAGGTCGTCGTCTCCAGCCAGGTGCGGATGCGCCGCAACGCCTACCCGGGTGACACCGGGGAGAGCGTCAACCTCCAGTTCCGGGGAGCGCCCGGGAACTTCATCGTCGTCCAGCCGTACGAGGTCTGAGGGAGCCCGTCATGACACAGCAGCTCGCGGGCCACGCCCCCGCACCCGTCACCGCCCGCATGGAGAACCACGGCAACCACATGCTGAAGGTCGCCATGCAGACCGGAAACGACCTCCTCGCGCGCGTGGGGTCGATGGTCGCCTACGAAGGGTTCGTGCAGTACGAGCCCAACCCGCCGGCCGTGCGCCAGATCGCGAAGGACTGGATGACCGGCGAGGGCGCGCCTCTGATGAAGTGCTCCGGCGACGGCCTGCTCTACCTCTCCGACTACGGGGCGAACGTCGTCGTCATCAACCTCAACGGCGACGGCATCTCCGTCAACGCCACCAACCTGCTCGCCTTCGACGCCCACCTCACGTGGGGTGTCGAGCGGGTCAAGGGCCTTGCGAAGTTCGCCGGACAGGGCCTGTGGAACACCAGGATCTCCGGGCAGGGCTGGGTCGCGCTGACCTCCCGGGGCAAGCCCATCGTCGTCGACTGCGGAGGCGGCGAGGACGAGACGTACGTCGACCCAGACGCCCTGGTCGCCTGGTCCCCGAACCTCAAGGTGAAGGGCAAGCGCAGCTTCCGGGCACAGTCGCTGATCGGCCGCGGCAGCGGTGAGGCCTACCAGATGGCCTTCTCCGGTCAGGGCATCGTCGTCGTCCAGCCCAGCGAGGACAGCACCGACCGCCTCCGGGCCCGGGGCTGAGGGGGAGCCACAAAGCCATGCAGAGCCCGATTTTCGCCTACAACGAGCAGCAGACCCAGGACCGCTGGAGTCTGCAGAACAAGCAGATGCTGCGCGTCGCCCTGGAGGGTCACGACGACATCCTGGCCCGCAAGGGCACCATGGTCGCCTACCAGGGCCTCGTCGAGTTCGACGCCGAGTACCAGAGCAACGACCAGGCACGCTCGCGTGCGCACACCGGTGAGGGGCTCGACCTGATGCGCTGCCACGGGCAGGGCACGGTCTACCTCGCCAACCTCAAGCAGCACGTCCACGTCATGGAGGTCGAGCAGGACGGTCTCACCGTCGACAGCAGCTATGTGCTGGCGATGGACTCCTCCCTGCACCACGAGGTCATCGCCGTCGACAGCCTCTACGGCATCTCCGGCTCCGGGAAGTACCAGCTCAACATCACCGGCCGGGGCAAGGTCGCCCTGATGACCTCGGGCATGCCGCTGCTGATGCAGGTGACGCCCGACAAGTACGTCAACTGCGACGCCGACGCGATCGTCGCCTGGTCGACGAGCCTGCGCGTGCAGATGCAGGCCCAGACGCACTCGTCCGGGGTGTGGCGGCGCCGCGGCAGCACCGGTGAGGGCTGGGAGCTGAGCTTCATGGGCACCGGCTTCGCGCTCGTCCAGCCCAGCGAACTGCTGCCGCCGCAGAACGCCCGGATCGGCTCGGGCCTCGCCGCCCAGTACGGCATGGGCCAGCAGGGAGCACGCGGGCAGAACCAGGGCAACGTCTGGAACTGACCGGCCACGGACCCGGCAAGGCGTAAGGGGCGACCGCCCAGGCGGTTCGCCCCTTACGATGCCTCAGGCCGCGAGCCTCGCGCGCGTGGCCTCCAGCAGGCGTACGACCGACTCGTCGGCCACCTCCGCGACCTCGTCGTACCCGAACCAGCGCACGTCGAGCGACTCGTCGCTGATCGCGTGCGCGGCGTCCGGCGGCGCCAGGACCGCGTACTGGACGTCGAAGTGGCAGTGGCAGGGCGGCGGGATCGGATGCCGGTCCAGGCGCACCGGGCCGCCCGGCAGCAGCGAGAGCCCCGAGACGCCGGACTCCTCCGTCGCCTCACGCAGGGCCGCGGCCGCCAGGGAGCTGTCGCCCGGCTCGCAGTGGCCGCCCATCTGGAGCCACATCCGCAGCTTTCTGTGCAGGGTCAGCAGGACCCGGCCGGCCTCGGGGGCGATCACCATGGCACTCGCCGTGATGTGGCCCGCGTGGCACGCCTTCCAGAGGCCGTCCGGGTGTTCCGCCAGATGGTCGAGGTAGGCCTGGCACAGGTCCGTCTGGTCCTCGTACTCCTTGAGCACGAGGACCGCGTCGTCGTACAGGCTCACTCGGCGTCGTCGCCCTTGTTCTTGTCTTCGCCCTCGTCCTTCTTCTTCAGGTCGGGCTTGTCCGCCGCCTCGCCGAGCATCTTGTCCAGCTCGGAGAAGTCGATCTGCTCACGGTGTACGAAGCCGTCCGGATCGTCCAGGTCGGTGGCCGTCGGCAGCATGTCCGGGTGGTGCCAGAGGGCGTCCCGGCCGTCGACACCGCGCGCGTCCGTGAGCGAGGCCCACAGGCGGGAGGCGTCACGCAGGCGGCGCGGGCGAAGCTCCAGGCCGATCAGCGTGGCGAACGTCTGCTCGGCCGGGCCGCCCGAGGCGCGGCGGCGGCGCAGCGTCTCGCGCAGGGCGTCGGCGGACGACAGACGGGGCTTCGCGGCGGCGTGGACCACCGCGTCGACCCAGCCTTCCACGAGCGCCAGAGCCGTCTCCAGACGCGCCAGGGCGGTCTTCTGCTCGGGCGTGTCCTCGGGCTGGAACATGCCCTGCTGGAGGGCCTCCTGGAGCTGCTCGGGGTTCTGCGGGTCGAACTGGCCGACGACGTCCTCCAGCTTGGCCGTGTCGACCTTGATCCCGCGGGCGTAGCCGTCGACCGCGCCGAACAGATGCGAGCGCAGCCACGGCACGTGCGCGAAGAGGCGCTGGTGGGCGGCCTCGCGCAGGGCGAGATACAGCCGCACCTCCTCCTGGGGGACGCTCAGGTCCTTGCCGAACGTCTCGATGTTCACCGGCAGCAGCGCGGCCTTGCCGGCCGGGCCGAGCGGCAGGCCGATGTCGGTCGAGCCGACGACCTCGCCCGCGAGCACGCCGACGGCCTGACCGATCTGCGTACCGAACATGGCGCCGCCCATCGAGCGCATCATGCCGATCAGCGGGCCGGCCATGGCCTGCATCTCCTCCGGCAGGACGTCGCCCATGGCGGTGCCCACGCGCTCGGCGACCGGGTCGACGAGCTCCTTCCAGGCGGGCAGGGTCGCCTCGACCCACTCCGCGCGGCTCCAGGCCACCGCGGAGGCGGCGCCGGACGGCAGGGACGTGGCGTCGTCGAGCCACAGGTCGGCGAGGCGGACGGCCTCCTCGACGGCCTTGCGCTCGGCGGGGCCGACGCTGGTGTCCTTGGTGCCGTCAGGACTGCCCTGGGAGACCGTCTGACGGGCGATCTGCTTGGCCATGTCCCAGTTCACCGGGCCGCCCTCGTAGGAGAGCATCTGGCCCAGCTGCTGGAACGCGGCGCCCAGGTCGTTGGGGTTCAGGGAACCGAACATGGCAGCGAACGGATTGTCCGCACCGGGGCCACCAGGGCCGCCGCCAAAGCCTCCGGCTCCAGGCAGGCCGCCCAGACCGAAGGGATTGGCCGGTCCCTGACCACCACCGCTCTGCTGGTCCTTCTTCTTGCCCTCGTCGCCGTCGTCCGGCTCCTCCGGCGGAAGGCCGAATCCGAATGGGGTGTCACTCACGGGATTCCTCGGCTGGTAGGGCCGCCGGTTCTTTCCGGCGGCACGGCTGCCCGACATCACCACCCAGCGTAGACACCTGGGGCGGATCGGGCCTCGGTGCTTCGCCGACTGACGGCCTGCGGCAGGATGGATGCCACCTGGTACGCACGCTTTCATTCGTGCTCGTACTGAAGACAACCGCTGGAGACGCCCGGTGAGTTCCCCAGATCCGCAGGTTCGCGCAGCGCGAAACCAGTCAACCAGTTCCGCGAGCTCCGCGGCGCGCGGGCCCGTCGTCGCGGTCACCGGCGCCGCGTACGGCATCGGCGCGTTGCTCACCGAGCAGCTTGCCGCTTCCGACGAGGTCAAGCAGGTCGTCGCCATCGACGAGCGGCGTGGCGAGTGCGCGGCGGCGCAGTGGCACATCCTGGATGTACGTGATCCGGCCATCGCGGACAAGCTGCGCGGCGCCGACGTGGTGGTGCACCTGGCACTGGACCTCGACCTGGAGACCGACGCGGCCGCCCGAACGGCCTACAACGTACGGGGGACGCAGACCGTCCTGACGGCGGCCGCGGCCGCCGGCGTGCACCGGGTGGTGCTGTGTACCTCGGCGATGGTCTATGGGGCGCTGCCGGACAACGAGCTGCCGCTCTCCGAGGACGCGGAGCTGCGGGCCACGGCGGAGGCGACGGGCGTCGGCGACCTGCTGGAGATCGAGCGGCTGGCGCGGCGGGCGCCGCGGGCACATCCAGGGCTCAACGTCACCGTGGTGCGGCCGGCGATCCTGGTGGGAGGCACGGACACCGCGCTGACCAGGTACTTCGAGTCTCCTCGGCTGCTCGTCGTCGCCGGGTCGCGGCCCGCGTGGCAGTTCTGCCACGTCGAGGACCTGTGCGGCGCGCTGGAGTACGCCGTCCTAGAGAAGGTCGACGGGGAACTGACCGTCGGGTGCGACGGGTGGCTGGAGCAGGAAGAGGTCGAGGAGCTCAGCGGCATCCGGCGGATGGAGCTGCCGTCGGCGGTCGCGCTGGGTGCGGCGGCGCGCCTGCACCGCATCGGGCTCACGCCGTCCCCGGCCGGGGATCTGGCGTACACGATGTATCCCTGGGTGGTCAGCGGCAGCCGGCTGCACGACGCCGGGTGGCGGCCGCAGTACACCAATGAGGAGGTGCTGGCGGAGCTCCTGGAGGAGGTCTCCGGCCGGCACACGGTGGCCGGCCGGCGGCTGGGCCGCAAGGACGCGACGGCCGCGGGTGCCGCGGGAGCGACGGTGGCGCTGCTGGGTGCGGCCGCCGTGGTGCGACGGGCTCGGAAGGCCCGGCGGCGCATCTGACCCGCCCGGCCGGCCGGCCCGGCCGGTCCCGTCGTAGGAGAGTCCAACGCCCACGCGCGCGTGCCGGTCGATAGCTCTATTCCGCGCTGTCGGTCGCGTGCGGCACGATGGAGGCATGGCATCCACGAGCGATCACCCGGGTGAGCAGGCCGCGCAGGATCCGATCAGGCTGATCGGGATCCGGGACACGGCCCTTTCCGTGGACGAGGTGTTCCGGGCCGTAGGGGACGACGCGGCCGGCGGCACCGCGCTCTTCGTGGGCACCGTGCGGAACCACGACGGGGGTGCCGACGTGGCGGAGCTGGGGTATTCCTGTCACCCCAGTGCCGAGGCCGAGATGAGGCGGATCGCCGAGAAGGTCGTCGCCGAGTTCCCGGTGCGGGCGCTGGCGGCCGTGCACCGGGTGGGGGATCTCCGGGTCGGTGACCTCGCCGTGGTCGTCGCCGTGTCGTGTCCGCACAGGGGAGAGGCCTTCGAGGCCTGCCGGAAGCTGATCGACGACCTCAAGCACGAAGTGCCCATCTGGAAGCACCAGAAGTTCTCCGACGGCACCGAGGAGTGGGTGGGCGCCTGCTGAATCCGGGACGCGGTCTTCCGGTTGCGTAACCGAACCCCTGGCGTGAGCGTTGTCACTGCGGATGGTTAATCTGCTGATCAGTCAGTTGCGGACGCTCAAGGGGTTGGAGTTCGGCATGGCGGCGCTTGCCTGGTTGCTGATTCCGCTTGTGGCTGCGATCGGCGCGGGCCTCTGGGGCAGTTGGGCCAGCCGGACCCGCAAGGTCCGTGGCGACGGCCCGGAGCTCGTCGGTTACGCCCGCTTCCGCGAGGCCATGGAGAAGCCTCGGCCGGGTAGCTGACGGCCGGGAAAACCGCAGGTCACAGGCGTTTTAGCGCGCAGGGCCGCCCCGGACGGGCGGCCCTGACGGTACGCTGACAGGACCGTCCCGTACTGTCGAGTCATGCCACGCCGCACCGCGACGATGCTCGCCTCCACCCTGATGCTGATCGCGCTCCTGTGCGCGGGAGTGTTCATCCCCGTGCCGTATTCGGAGATGTCCCCGGGGCCGACGGTGAACACGCTGGGCGATCACGGCGGCGAGCCGGTGCTCCGGATCTCGGGGCGGAAGACGTATGCGGCCGGTGGTCATCTGAACATGACGACGGTCCGGGTCACCAGCGCCGACTACCGGATGAACCTGGTCGAGGCCGTCTACGGCTGGCTCGCGCATGACAACAAGGTGGTGCAGCACGAGACGCTCTACCCGGACGGCAAGACCGAGGAGCAGTCCACGCAGGAGAACGCCGAGGAGTTCAGTCAGTCCCAGGAGAGCGCCAAGGTCGCCGCGCTGAAGGAACTCGACGTTCCGGTGAAGTCGTGGGTCATCGTCTCGACGGTCGTCAAGGGTTCGCCGGCCGAGGGCGAGCTGCACGCGGGGGATGTGATCAAGGCCGTCGACGGTACGCCGGTGAAGGAGCCGACCGACGTCTCGAAGCTCGTCACGAAGCACAAGCCGGGCCAGGACGTGCGCTTCACGATCGTGCCCGCTAAGGAGCAGGCCGCCGCGGAGAAGGAGAAGCGGACGCCGACGAAGACGCAGGACATCACCCTCACCACGACGACGTCGGACGACGCCGGCGAGAAGCGGGCCATCGTGGGGATCTCCGCGGGGACCGACCACACGTTCCCGTTCACCATCGACATCAAGCTGGCCGATGTCGGCGGGCCGAGCGCAGGTCTGATGTTCGCGCTCGGCATCTACGACAAGCTCACGCCGGGCAGCCTGACCGGGGGCAGGTTCGTGGCCGGTACGGGGACGATCGACGACGAGGGCAAGGTCGGCCCGATCGGTGGCATCGAGATGAAGACCGTGGGTGCGCGGGCCAAGGGCGCGCAGTACTTCCTGACACCCGCGGAGAACTGCGAGGCCGCCGCCAAGGACACCCCCGAGGGCCTCACCCTCATCAAGGTGAACACCATCGAGGACGCCCTCGGCGCTCTCAAGGACCTCCGCACCGGTGACACCGCCGATCTGCCGAAGTGCGGTAAGTAGTCCGCCGGGCCGGGCGACCGGCCCGGGCCGCGCAGGCGCCCGGCTACTCCTCGAACGTCGCCGCCAATGCCTCCGCCAGACCCGGTACCAGGTCGGAGCCGGTGAGGACGTCCGTCGGGGAGTCCTTCTCGCGCAGGCGCAGGGCCGACTCGCGGGTGCCGTCCCGGAGGACCGCGACCGTCATGCGGACCTCCTGACGGTCCGGGTGTTCAGCCACCCACTTCGAGAGCGCGGCCTTGTCCAGGCCCTGCGGAACCTGGGCCTCCGCGGACGGCGGCAGCATCAGGCGCTCCACGGCGAGGGCGCAGCCGGCCACCGCGTCGGGCCAGGCGATGGTGGCGAGGAACTCGTCGAGCGGCTTGCCCGTTGGTACTTCGTCCTGCTCGATCGGGGTGAGGCCGGAGTTCTCCGACTCGTCGTCCAGACCGAGCCGGTCCGCGAGCGAGGGCTGTTCGGCCCGGAGCCGGGCGGTGTCGACGAGTGCGAAGAGGCGGGCGGGCTGGTCCCAGCCGAGGCCGGAGACGTACTCGTCGATCTCGAGCACGGCCCGGGTGAGCGGGCTCGCCGCCATGGGAGTGTTGGACATGGTCACAATCCTGCCTCGTTCCCGGCCGGAATCGGGAACCGAGTAAGCGGTGAGTAAGTTGCATAGGTGGGGGCCCACGATCACGGGGGCCGCAGACGGTCCGTGAAGACGCGGGCCTGACGAATCAACAGCGAACTTCGAGGTGCGCACCTTGGCTTTCCAGATGCCGGACCGCGGCGGGGGCCCGACAGGGCCGCGGATCAGAGTGGGCCGCCCGTCCCGGCGTGTCCGGACCCTGCTCATGACACTGGGCGTCCTGGCCGTCCTCGGCATGGCGTTCACCATGTTCGCGGGCTTTTGGACGGACTGGCTCTGGTACCGGTCGGTGAAGTACTCGACGGTCTTCACCACGACCCTGTGGACCAAGATCGGGCTCTTCTTCGTCTTCGGCCTGCTCATGGCCCTCGCGGTCGGCTTCAACATCTGGCTGGCCCACCGGATGCGGCCGCCGCTGAGCGCCATGTCCATGGAGCAGCAGAACCTCGACCGCTACCGGATGGGCATCGCGCCCTACAAGAAGTGGCTGCTGCTCGGGATCACGGCCCTGGTGGGCCTGATCGCCGGCGCCTCCGCGTCCGGCCAGTGGCGGACGTGGCTGATGTGGGTCAACGGCGTGCCCTTCGGCCAGAAGGACCCCCAGTTCAAGCTGGACGTCTCCTTCTACGCCTTCGACCTGCCCTGGTACCGGTTCCTGCTCGGCTTCGGCTTCGCCGCCGCGATCCTGTCCGTGATCGCCGCCGCGCTCACGCACTACCTGTACGGCGGGCTGCGCGTCACCAGCCCCGGCGCCCGCGCCACGGCGGCGGCCACCGGGCACCTGTCGGTGCTCATCGGCGTCTTCGTGGCCCTGAAGGCGGTCGCGTACTGGCTCGACCGGTACGGACTCGCGGTCAAGTCCAGCGACTTCAGGGCGACCGACAACTGGACGGGCCTGAGGTACGTCGACGCCAACGCCTATCTGCCGGCCAAGACGATCCTGTTCTGCATCGCCGTCATCTGCGCGCTGCTGTTCTTCGCCACCCTGTGGCGGCGCACCTGGCAGCTGCCGGTGATCGGCTTCGGCCTGATGGTGCTCTCCGCGATCCTCATCGGCGGCCTCTACCCGGCGATCGTGCAGAAGTTCCAGGTCCAGCCGAACGAGCAGGCCAAGGAAGCGCCGTACGTCGAGAAGAACCTCGAGGCGACGCGCAAGGCGTACGGCATCGACGGCACCAAGGTCACCGACTACTCGGGTACGAGCAAGACCGAGGACAAGACCACGCTCCGCGACGACGTCGGCTCCACGGCGAGCATCCGGATCATGGACCCGAACATCGTCTCGCCGACGTTCCAGCAGCTCCAGCAGATCAGGAACTACTACGCGTTCCCGACCAACCTGGACGTCGACCGCTACGCCAAGGACGGCAAGGACCAGGACACGGTCATCGGCCTGCGTGAGCTGAACCTGGCGGGCATCCCGAAGAAGAACTGGATCAACAACCACTTCCGTTACACCCACGGCTACGGAGTGGTCGCCGCCGAGGGCACCAACTCGGACGCCCAGGGCCGGCCGGTCTTCACGGAGTCCGACCTGCCCTCCGAGGGCGACCTCGGCACGTACGAGCAGCGGGTCTACTACGGCGAGAAGACCACCACGTACTCGATCGTCGGCGGTCCCCAGAAGGAGATCGACTACTCCGACGACAACGGCGAGAAGACCACCAGCTACAAGGGCGACAGCGGGGTCAACCTCTCCAACCCGGTCAACCGGGCCGCGTACGCGGTGGCGTTCGGCGAGCCGCAGATCCTCTACTCCGGCGCCATCGGCGACGGTTCGCGGATCCTGTACAACCGCACGCCCAAGGAGCGCGTCGAGGCTGTCGCCCCCTGGCTGACCATCGACGGCGACGCCTACCCGGCGGTGGTGAACAACCGGATCCAGTGGATCGTCGACGCGTACACGACGACGAACGGCTACCCGTACTCCTCGCGTACGACCCTCGGTGACACGACGGCCGACTCGCTGACCGCCACCAACGACAACCGCGCGGTGGTGGCCCAGCAGAACCAGGTCAACTACATCCGCAACTCGGTGAAGGCGACCGTCGACGCGTACACCGGCGAAGTCAAGCTCTACCAGTGGGACACCAAGGACCCGGTCCTGAAGACCTGGATGAAGGCCTTCCCGGACACGGTGAAGCCCAAGAGCGAGATCTCCAAGGGCCTGATGGACCACCTGCGCTACCCGCAGGACCTGTTCAAGGTCCAGCGGGAGCTGCTCACTCGCTACCACGTGAAGGACGCGACGACGTTCCTCAGCGGCAGCGAGGTGTGGCAGGTGCCGGACGACCCGACGAACCGGTCGGGCAGCGCGGTGCCGCCGTACTACCTGAGCATGAGGATGCCCGACCAGAAGGCCCAGTCGTTCTCGTTGACGACGACCTTCACGCCCAACGGCCGGGACAACCTCAGCGCGTTCATGGCGGTCGACGCCGAGGCGGGCACCAGTGACTACGGCAGGATCAGAATCCTGAAACTGCCGACGAACACGACGGTCAACGGACCCCAGCAGGTCCAGAGTCAGTTCAACTCGCAAGAGGAGATCGCCGAGTCCATCAGGCTCCTGAGAGGCGGTGACTCCGAGGTCGAGTACGGCAACCTGCTGACGGTGCCGCTCGACGGCGGACTGCTCTACGTGGAGCCGGTCTACGTACGCGGTGGTGGACTGAAGTACCCGCTGCTGCGGAAGGTGCTGGTCACCTACGGCGGCCAGACCGCCTTCGAGAACACGCTCGACGAGGCCCTCAACAAGATCTTCGGAACGGAGGGGCCGGCCCAGGAGCCACCGGACGAGGGTGACACCACGACGCCACCGCCGACGTCCGAGAACCCGACGGTCCAACAGGCCCTGGAGGACGCCCAGAAGGCGTTCGACGCGGGTCAGGAGGCCCTGAAGGGGAACGACTGGGAGGCGTACGGCCGGGCGCAGAAGGACCTGGAGGACGCTCTGCAGCGGGCCGAGGACGCGCAGGCCGAGGCCGGCCGCGGGGGTGCCGGGGGCGGCGAGAGCAAGCCCAGCGCCGGCCCGAGCGGCAGTCCGAGCCCGAAGCCGAGCAGCTAGGGGCCTGGCCTGGTCAAATGCCCACCCCGCGCCGTGATACGGTTGTGAACACAACGGCGCGGGGTGGAGCAGCTCGGTAGCTCGCTGGGCTCATAACCCAGAGGTCGCAGGTTCAAATCCTGTCCCCGCTACTGAAATCGCGAAGTCCGAGTGACGGAGCGACCACGAAGGCCCGGATTCCACAAAGGAATCCGGGCCTTCGTGATGTGTGAACGCATGTGCTGGCGCGGGCTACGGCCGCGCCGCCGGGGGGAGTTGGGAAATCTGTGTTTGACTTGTCTCTCTGTGGGCATGTCGACAAAACGCTGTAGTGACCTCACTGGCTGCGGTATACCAGGTGTACCCAGGTTGCAGGTGGTGCGACGATGGACGTTATGGGGGACAAGGCAACTCTGTTCGAGACAGGGCGTTTTGTGCAGCCTTCCAGCCGGGAGGACACCGACAACCCGGACGAATCCGGGGAGATCGCCGACGAGGCGGCCGAGGAGCTGCGTCAGCGGCTCGCTGCGGAGGCCGGCGACGTCGAGGCGATGAGTGTCCTCGGGGCCATGCTGCTGCGCCGTGGTGATCTCGACGGTGCCGAACCACATCTGCGTGCCGCCACCGCCGCGGGCGACCGGGCCGCCGCCAACAACCTGGGAGTCCTGCTCCATCAGCGGGGCTACGCCGACGAGGCCGCCGGCTGGTGGCGGATCGCCGCCGTCGCCGGATCCACGGCGGCCGCGCACGCCCTCGGACGGCACCACCGCGAGCGCGGCGACGAACCCGCCGCCGAGTACTGGCTGCGCCAGTCCGCGGAACAGGGCCACACCCTGGGCGCGTACGCCCTCGCCGACCTGCTGGAGCACCGCGGTGACGCCGGGGCCGAGAAGTGGATGCGGGTCGCGGCCGAACGCGGGCACCGGGAGGCGGCGTACCGCCTGGCCCGGGCGCTGGACCGGAAGGCGGCGCGGGAAGCCGACGGTGACGACGGTGTCCGGGTTCTGGACGAGGTCGAGCAGTGGTACCGGCAGGCCGCCGCGCGCGGCCACCGGCGAGCCGCGCTGCACCTCGGGACGATCCTGGAGAAGCGCGGCGAGCTCAAGGAGGCCGGACGCTGGTACCTGACGTCCGCCAAGGACGGCGAGGCGCGGGCCGCCTGCGCGCTCGGCTTCCTGCTGCGCGACGCGGGCGACACCGAGAACGCCGCCGTGTGGTGGCTGCGGGCCGCCCAGGACGGTGACGGCAACGCGGCGAACGCGCTGGGCGCGCTGCACGCCGAGCGGGGCGAGACCCAGACCGCCGAGCGCTGGTACCGGGCCGCGATGGACGCGGGCGACGTGAACGGCGCCTACAACCTCGGGCTGCTCTGCGCCGAGCAGGGACGCACCGCGCAGGCCGAGCAGTGGTACCGGCGTGCGGCCTACGCCGGGCACCGGGAGGCCGCGAACGCGCTGGCGATCCTGCTGCTGCGGGGCGGGGACGAGACGGGCGCGGAGCCGTGGTTCTCCAAGGCCGCGGAGGCCGGGAGCGTGGACGCCGCCTTCAACCTGGGCATCCTGCACGCCGGCCGGGGCGAGGAGCGGGCCGCGCTGCGCTGGTACGAGCAGGCCGCGGCCGCCGGGCACACCGAGGCGGCGCTCCAGGTCGGCATGGCCCGGCTGCGGGACGGCGACGAGCAGGAGGCCGAGCGGCATCTGCGGTGTGCCGCCGGCGGCGGGAGCGCCGAGGCCGCGTACCGGCTGGCGACCGTGCTCGACGCGCGTCGGCCGCCGGAGCCCGCGCACGAGCTGGGGGAGCCGGTGCACCGGCGGAGCGAGTGCGAGGAGTGGTATGAGAGAGCGGCCTCGCAGGGGCACCGGCGGGCGCAGGTGCGGGTGGGCATGCTCGCCGCGGCCCGGGGGGACGTCGTCGAGGCGGCTCGGTGGTACCGGGAGGCGGCCGAGGCCGGGTCCCGCAACGGGGCGTTCAATCTCGGGCTGCTGCTGGCCCGGGAGGGGAGTGAGCCCGAGGCGGCGGTGTGGTGGACGCGGGCGGCTGACGCCGGGCATGGGCGGGCGGCGTTGCGGCTGGCCCTGGTCTACGCGCGTCGGGGGGAGCTGGCGGAAGGGCAGCGGTGGGCCGATCGGGCGGTGGCGTTGGGGCCGGAGTCCGTGGCGGAGCGGGCGGCTCGGTTGCGGGATGCGCTCAGGCAGGAGCTGTCGGCTTGATGCCGGGTTTCGTGACTGTGGGCCGCATGGTGCTCGGCGTCGTGGCCGGGGGCGGGGCGGGCCCGCTGCCCGGCGGTGCGGGGTGCCGTCTCGGTGGGACGGGCGCCGCCCCGAGCGGCACGACTGCCCGCAGCTGGGTAAGCGATTTGCATCCGCCCTCCGCGTTGACGTAACGTTGCATTCACCGACGCGGGGTGGAGCAGCTCGGTAGCTCGCTGGGCTCATAACCCAGAGGTCGCAGGTTCAAATCCTGTCCCCGCTACTGAAGGCCGAGGGCCGGAATCCGAAAGGGTTCCGGCCCTCGGTGTTTCTATCGGCGGTGTCCTACCGCCTCCTCGTAGAGGGAGCGGTTCACGGTCTGCGACTCGGGGAGCGAGTGGCCTTCCGCTACGCCTTGGGTGCGGTAGGCGGACTGGAGGCGGTCCGTCGTGCCGGTGCGGATTTCCCAGTCCATGCGGAGCGGCGGTGTCGAGCGCAGGATCGTCTCGTCCGTCTTCAGGAGCTTCGCCAGGTACGTGACGAAGGTCTCGTTCTTCTTGTAGTCGGCCGCGAAGTACGTGTTCACCGTGCGGATGTACGCCCGCAGCAGTGCAACGCCCGCGTCCACGTCGTCGTTCAGCAGGCTCGGGCCGTAGAGCATGCCGCCCAGTGGCTCGCCGGGCGGCTGGCCGCCCAGGAAGGCGTAGCCGGGTTCGCCGTCGACCCGGCGCCATACGGGGTCGAGCAGCCATGCGGAGTCGACGCCGCCGTTCTCCAGGGCCGTGAGGACGTCGGCGGAGCCCAGTTGCTGGTAGCGGATCCGGTCGAGGCCGCCGCCGTGCTGCTCCAGGGCCTGTTCCATGGGGTAGGCGATCACGGAGCCCTTGCCGATCATCGTGCCGAGCTTCCGGTCGGCCATCCGGACGGCGGTCGCCGTCTCGCCGCCCTTCAGCCGGACCCACAGGCCGCTCTTGGACTTCGGGTCGGGCGAGAAGTTCCCCGCCACCCAGCGGATGGTGAAGCCGCCGCGGATGCCGTTCATGACGGCTGCCTCCGGGGCGGCCCAGAGTGCGTCGACCTCACCCTTGGCCAGCAGCGGGAGTGCCTCGGGCGTCGGCAGCACCTTCAGCGTGACGTCCAGGCCCTCCTTGTCGAACTCGCCCTTGTCGAGGGCGACGCGCAGGGGCGCCACATACTCGGCGCCGAGTGTGCCCGTCGCGATGGTCAGCTCGCGGGGCTCGGGGAGCCGCTGGGCGGGCGGGGAGCCCGGGCGGCAGCGGGCCGGGGTGCGGTCGGGGGTGAGGCCGGCGGGGTCCGTCCAGGAGCCGGCGCCGCACCCCTCGACCGGGTGGACGGTGCGCGTTCCGGCGTCCGCCTTCGGCGTGGAGGTCCCGGGGGACGGCGACGAGCAGGCCGCCGAGGCCAGCAGCGCTGTCGCGAGCAGGGCGAGGCCGTAGGTACGTCCCCTCATGACTGCCCCCGTCCCCGGTCGCGCGGGGCCCACGGGGTGAGCAGTCGGCCGACGAAGCGGACCAGCTCGGAGAAGAGCACGCCCAGGACGGCGACGCAGACGATGCCGACGAACATCACGTCGTTCTGGAAGAGGGCGCGGGAGTCGAAGATCAGATGGCCGAGGCCGTCGGTCGCGGCGATCTGTTCCGAGGCGACGATCACCAGGACCGCCACACCCGCCGCGATCCGCGCGCCGACCAGGACGGCGGGCAGAGAGGCCGGGAGGAGGACGTGGCGGAACATCTGCCAGAGGGAGGCGCCGAAGACCCGCCCGGCGTCTCGGTGGCCGTCGGGGACCGCCATGACCGCCGACATCGTGGAGATCCAGACGAAGAAGAAGACCGTGGCCGCGACCAGGGCCACCTGCGGGCCCTCGCCCAGGCCGAACATGTTCAGGAAGACGGGGAGCAGGGCCAGCTTCGGTACGACGTACAGGGCGTCCAGGAGCGGTTCCAGGGCGGCCCGTACCAGCGACAGCGAACCCATCAGCAGACCCAGGAGGTAGCCCGCCGCCGTGCCGGCGGCGTAACCGGCCAGGACGCGCCTGAGCGTCGCCCACACGTCAGGCCACAGGTCACCGGCCGCGGCCCGGTCCCAGCCGTCCGCGAGGATCGTGGACGGCGCCGGGTAGACGCGGTCGTCGATCCAGCCCCGGAGCGCCGCCAGCTGCCAGAGCAGCACCAGCAGGAGGGGGACGGCCGCCGCGAGGGACAGTTCCAGGGTGCGGCGGCGGCGATGGGTGCGTATGGGGTGCAGTTCGCGGGGGCCCGGGCGGCGGACCAGGACCGAGGCCCTCGTCTCGGGAGCGACCGTGGTCATGCGGGCACCGCCTCCTTGCGCAGCAGGTCCCACAGCTCGCTCTTCAGCGCGGTGAACTCCGGGGTGGTGCGGACGTCGCCGGTGCGCGGGCGCGGGAAGGGCGGACGGTGTTCGGCGATGATCCGGCCCGGGCGGGCGGACATCACCAGGACGCGGTCGCCGAGGACGATCGCCTCCTCCAGGCTGTGGGTGATGAACAGGGTCGTCGTGCGCAGCGCCTGGGTGATCTCCAGCAGCTCGTCCTGGAGGATCGTGCGGAGCTGGGCGTCCAGGGCGGCGAAGGGCTCGTCCATCAGCAGCAGTTCGGGCTCGACCGCCAGGGCGCGGGCGAGGGCGACGCGTTGCCGCATCCCGCCCGAGAGGGTCGCCGGGTAAGCGTGCGCGAAGTCGGCGAGGCCCGTGCGGGCCAGCCAGTCGGCGGCGCGGGCGTTCGCCTCCCGGCGTGGGACGCGCTGGACGTCGAGACCGAAGCGGACGTTGGCCTGGACGGTCTTCCAGTCGTAGATGCCGTAGTCCTGGAAGATCATGGCGGCCGGGCGCGGACTGGACGTGCGGATCTCCAGGGTGCCGGTGCTGGGCCGGAGCAGACCGGCGGCGATGCGCAGCAGGGTGGACTTGCCGCAGCCCGAGGGGCCGACGAGGCAGACGAACTCGCCCGGCGTGACGGTCAGGTCGAGGGGGCCGAGGGCGTCGACCGCGCGAGGGCCCCGGCCGAAGGTGCGCGTCAGGTCATGGGCGGTGACTTTCGGATACGGCTCTCCCACTTCGGTCTCCTCGCGGAGTGCGGAACGGACTGGTGGGTGCCGTTGACCATATGACGACCCGTCAGATACCGGAAGTGTGCGGGCAGCGCGAAGCCCCGGCACCCATCGGTGCCGGGGCTCTCGTGTGCGGAGGCTAGGCTGCCGCGCAGTTCGGGCAGACGCCGCGGTACGTCACCTCGACGTCCGAGACCGTGAAGCCGAAGCGCTCCGAGTCGGGGAGGTCCGCCAGGGGATTGCCGACCGGGTGTACGTCGCGGATCGCGCCGCACTGGGCGCAGACCAGGTGGTGGTGCGGCTGGTGGGCGTTCGGGTCGTACCGCTTGGCGCGCTGGTCGGTGGAGACCTCGAGCACCTCGCCGAGCGACACGAGTTCGCCGAGCGTGTTGTAGACGGTCGCCCGGGAGATCTCGGGCAGCTTGGCGACGGCACGGGCGTGGACCTCGTCGGCCGTCAGATGGACGTGTTCGCCGTCGAGGACCTCGGCCACGACGCGCCGCTGCGCGGTCATCCGCCATCCGCGTCCGCGCAGCCGTTCCAGAAGGTCGCTCATGGTCACCAGCCTAACAGCAAAAGCGACCAGGTCGCGAACAGGTGTGAAGTTAGATCATCGCTCGCTTTAGACAATGTCTATTGTAGGATCGAGAACGACTTTGGCCGAGTGACAGGAACGGTCAGGAATGGCCCAGGAGGCACACGTGACGCAGGGACCGCTTACGACGGAGGCCGGGGCTCCGGTCGCTGACAACCAGAACAGCGAGACCGCGGGTGTGGGCGGCCCGGTGCTCGTCCAGGACCAGCTCCTGCTGGAGAAGCTCGCCCACTTCAACCGGGAGCGCATCCCGGAGCGCGTCGTGCACGCTCGCGGCGCCGGCGCCTACGGCACCTTCACGGTGACCGCCGACGTCACCCCGTACACCCGCGCCGCGTTCCTCTCCGAGATCGGCAAGCAGACCGAGGTCTTCCTGCGCTTCTCGACCGTGGCCGGCAACCTGGGCGCGGCGGACGCCGTCCGCGACCCGCGCGGCTTCGCGCTGAAGTTCTACACCGAGGAGGGCAACTACGACCTCGTCGGCAACAACACCCCGGTGTTCTTCATCAAGGACGCCATCAAGTTCCCGGACTTCATCCACACCCAGAAGCGCGACCCGTACACCGGCTCGACGGAGGCGGACAACGTCTGGGACTTCTGGGGCCTGTCGCCCGAGTCCACGCACCAGGTGACCTGGCTGTTCGGCGACCGGGGGATCCCCGCCTCGTACCGCCACATGGACGGCTTCGGCTCGCACACGTTCCAGTGGCAGAACGAGGCCGGCGAGGTCTTCTGGGTCAAGTACCACTTCAAGACCGACCAGGGGATCAGGAACCTCACCCAGGCCGAGGCCAACAGGCTGGCCGGTGAGGACCCGGACAGCCACCAGCGCGATCTGCGCGAGGCCATCGAGCGCGGTGAGTTCCCGTCCTGGACGGTTCAGGTGCAGATCATGCCGGAGGCGGACGCGGCGGCGTACCGCTTCAACCCGTTCGACCTGGCCAAGGTCTGGCCGCACGCCGACTACCCGCCGATCGAGATCGGCAAGCTGGAGCTCAACCGCAACCCGGAGAACGTCTTCGCCGAGGTCGAGCAGTCGGTCTTCAGCCCCGCGCACTTCGTGCCGGGCATCGGCCCGTCCCCGGACAAGATGCTCCAGGGCCGCCTCTTCGCGTACGGCGACGCCCATCGCTACCGCGTCGGCATCAACGCCGACCACCTGCCGGTGAACCGCCCGCACGCCACCGCGGCGCGCACCAACTCCCGTGACGGTCACCTCTACGACGGCCGCCACAAGGGCGCGAAGAACTACGAGCCGAACAGCTTCGGCGGCCCGTTCCAGACGGACCGCCCGCTGTGGTCCGCCACGGCCGTGAGCGGCGTGACGGGCGACCACCCGGCCCCGGTCCACGCCGAGGACGACGACTTTGTGCAGGCGGGCAACCTCTACCGATTGATGGGCGAGGACGAGAAGGAGCGGCTGATCGCCAACCTGGCGGGCTTCATCGCCAAGGTCTCGCGGGACGACATCGTCGAGCGGGCGATCGACAACTTCCGTCGGGCCGACGGAGACTACGGCAAGCGGCTGGAGGTTGCGGTCCAGGCCCTGCGCGGCTGAACTCCAGCACTGGACCGCTTGCGGTGGGGACGGCCCGGGCTCCTTCACGGGGTCCGGGCCGCCCGTGCTGTCAGGCGGGCACCTGCTGACGCGCCGGTGCCCAGCAGCGGATGATGTCGCGGACCGAGACGACGCCGGCGGGCTCGTCGCGGTCCAGCACGATGAGGTGACGGAAACCGCCGTGCGCCATGGCGCCGGCCGCCTCCTCCAAGGTCCAGGCCGGAGTGGCGAACACGACGTCGGTGGTGGTGTGGGCGTGGGCGAGTTCCGTGTCCGGGTCCTGGCCCTGGCCTACTGAGATGAGGATGTCGCGTTCGGTGAGGATGCCGATGCCGCCGGCGTCGGGGTCGTGGACGATGGCCGCGCCGACCTTGCGGGCGGCCATCAGCGCGGCGGCCTGGCGGAGGGTGTGGGTCGGGCCGATGGTCAGGACGACGGTGCTCATGGCGTCACGGACGAGCATGGATGGAGCCACCTCCTGGGAGTGTCCCCGCCGTTTGTTCATCTTTTCACAAGTGCACAAGCGGGCGGACTCTCAGAGTGGCAGGCAAAGGGAGGGCCAACAAGGGGGCGCTCGGTAACAGCGGGCGCGCGCTCAGTAGCGCTGGTTGAGATACCCCAGCAACTCGTCGTGCAGCAGGCCGTTCGACGCGGCCGCGTTGCCGCTGTGCGGGCCCGGGCGGGAGTCGAGTCCGGTGAAGGTGCCGCCGGCCTCGGTGACGATGATCGCGTTGGCGGCCATGTCCCAGAGCGACAGCTCCGGCTCGGCGCACATGTCGACGGCGCCCTCGGCGACCATCATGTACGGCCAGAAGTCGCCGTACGCGCGCGTGCGCCACACCTCGCGGGTGAGGTCCAGGAAGCCGTCCAGGCGGCCCTGTTCCTCCCAGCCGCTGAGTGAGGAGTACGCGAAGGAGGCGTCGGCGAGCTTTCCGACCCGGGAGACCTGGAGGCGGGTCGCCTTCGTGAGGCTGCGGCCGGAGAACGCGCCGTAGCCCTTCGCGGCCCACCAGCGGCGGCCGAGGGCAGGGGCGGAGACGACGCCGACGACGGGCTGGAAGCCGCCCTCGCCGGCTTCCATCAGGGAGATGAGGGTGGCCCAGACGGGGACGCCGCGTACGTAGTTCTTGGTGCCGTCGATCGGGTCGATCACCCAGCGGCGGGGACCGGTGCCCTCGACGCCGTACTCCTCGCCGAGGATCGCGTCCCTGGGACGGGCGCGGGCGAGTTGGCCGCGGATGAGTTCTTCGGCGGCCTTGTCCGCTTCGCTGACCGGGGTCATGTCCGGTTTGGTCTCGACCTTGAGGTCGAGGGCCTTGAACCGGTCCGTCGTCGCGGCGTCGGCGGCGTCGGCGAGGACGTGGGCGAGACGCAGGTCGTCGAGGTAGTCGGGCATGTAACGAACCTATCTGCCGAGGTGGGGGTGGGGCTACAGGGGGTTTGTGGGCGGGGGTGGGGGTGTTGTGGTGGCTCGGCGTGTGGGGGGTGCTGCGGCGTCGGGGCCGGGGCGGGGCGGGTCCGCAGTCCGGCGGCCCGCGGCAGCTGAGCGGACCGCCGCGCGCCTGCACTCGCAGCGAAGGCCTGCGGCGTCGGTGCTGAGGGGTCGGTTCGCAGCCCGGCGGCTGGTCGAGGACCGGCTGAACCGCCTGAGGCACCCGCGCAGGTCGACTCAGAGGCGCTCCCGAGTGCGCTCGTGAACCCTTGACAGTGGGTTCGCGCCCGTCAAATCTGGGCGCAGAGCCGCTCGCCCCAAGGGGAGGCCTTGATGCCTGCAGCGCGGGAATCTCTACTGGACGCCGCTTACACGGCGCTGGCGCGCCGGCCGTGGTTCGCCGTGCGGATGGTGGACGTGGCCGCGGCGGCAGGAGTGTCCCGGCAGACGCTGTACAACGAGTTCGGCAGCAAGGACGGTCTCGCCCGGGCGCTCGTGAGGAGAGAAGCCGACGGGTATCTCGCCGGGGTCGACCGCGCGCTCACCGGGCACAGCGGCCTGCGCGACCGGCTCGCCGCCACCGCCGAGTGGACCACCTCGGCGGCCCGTGAGAACGCCCTCGTCCGCGCCATGCTCACCGGCTGCTGGAGCGAACGGCTGCCGTCCCCGGCCCTGTCGGCCGTGCCCTCCACCTCCGCGGTACCGGCCCAGCGCCGTGCCGACGGCCCACTGCCCTCACCCGGCGACTTCGTCGCCCTCGTCCGCGACCGTGCCGTCACCGCCCTGGCAGGCCCCGGCACCCTCAAGTCCGACAACGCCGACCTGGCCCGCTCCTGCGAACTCGCCGTCCGGCTCGCCCTGTCCTGCGTGGCCGCGCCCCCCGGCGAGGGCGGTGTCGCCGACCTGGTCCGCAGCGCCCTTCAGCGGCAGGCAGGATGACGGGACGTCAGTGCGCCGACCCCGACAATTGAAGCCCGATCACGCCGATGATGACGAAGCTGATCGACACGATCTTCAGCGTCGACACCAGGTCGCCCAGGAACACCATGCCGTAGATCGCCGTGCCCGCCGCGCCGATGCCGGTCCACACCGCGTAGGCGGGACCCACGTCGAGTTTCTTCAGCGCCAGGGTCAGCAGGCCGAAGCTGCCGAGGGCGAAGATGCAGAACGCGACCGTCGGCCAGAGCCGGGTGAAACCGTGCGACAGCTTCAGGCACACGGCGAAGCCGGTCTCCAGCAACCCCGCCACAATGACCAGCAGCCACGCCATGAGTCGTTCCTCCCGTATCCCACGTTCAGCGACCGCTTAGTCAGTTTGAGCATGTTCGCCAGATACTTCAGCTTCTGGTCGGTCTTGCATCCGGCTCGGTGCGATTATGCACTTACCGCCCGCACGCCAGGACAAACAACGCGGAGGTCAGTCGCCTTCCTTCCGCTCCCGCGTGGACAGCAGCCGCCGCAGTGAGTACAGCCGCGCCGGATCCGCGTGCCCCTCGGCCACCCACGCGTCCAGCGCGCAGTCTGGCTCGTCGTGGCTGCACGCGCGCGGGCAGCCCTCGGTGCCCGGCTCGAGGTCGGGGAAGGCGCGGATGACCCGGGACGGGTCCACGTGGTGCAGCCCGAAGGACCGCAGGCCCGGCGTGTCGATCACCCAGCCGTCACTGTCCGACAACGGCAGCGCCAGGGCCGAGGTGGTGGTGTGCCGGCCACGGCCCGTCACCGCGTTCACATGCCCGGTCGTACGCCGCCGCTCCTCCGGCACCAGCGCGTTGACCAGGGTCGTCTTGCCGACACCTGAGTGGCCGACGAACGCGGTGATCTTGTCGTCGAGCTGCTCGCGTACGCGGGCGACGGCGGTGCCGTTCTGGAGTTCCTCACGGCTGGTGACGACGTAGGGGATGTCGAGGTGGCCGTACAGCTCCAGCAGCTTGTCGGGCGGGGCGAGGTCCGACTTGGTCAGGACCAGCAGCGGGTCCAGGCCGCCGGCGTACGCCGCGACCAGGCAGCGGTCGATCAGCCGCGGGCGGGGCTCCGGGTCGGCCAGGGCCGTGACGATGGCCAGCTGGTCGGCGTTGGCGACGACCACGCGCTCGAACGGGTCGTCGTCGTCCGCCGTACGACGGAGGACCGAGGTCCGCTCCTCGATGCGGACGATCCTCGCGAGTGTGTCCTTCTTGCCGGACAGGTCGCCGACGAGCGCCACGCGGTCGCCGACCACCGCCGCCTTGCGGCCCAACTCGCGGGCCTTCATCGCCATGACCACACGGTCCTCGACGAGGCAGGTCAGGCGGCCCCGGTCGACCGTGAGGACGAGGCCCTCGGCGGCGTCCTCGTGCTTGGGCCGGATGTTCGTCCGGGGCCGGGTGTTCCGGCGGCCGGGACGGCTGCGGATGTCGTCCTCGTCGGTGTGCTTGCCGTAGCGGCGCATGACCTGATCCCCGCGTCCTACGCCCCGAGCATCCCGGTCCACAGGTCGGGGAAGTCGGGCAGGGTCTTGGCCGTCGTCGCCACGTTCTCGATCTGCACCCCGTCGACCACGAGGCCGATGATCGCGCCGGCCGTGGCCATGCGGTGGTCGTCGTACGTGTGGAAGATCCCGCCGTGCAGCCGGCGCGGGCGGATGTGCAGACCGTCGGCGGTCTCCGTGACGTCACCGCCGAGTTCGTTGATCTCCTTGGTCAGCGCGGCCAGGCGGTCCGTCTCGTGCAGCCGCAGATGGGCCACGCCCCGCAGGGTCGAGGGGGAGTCCGCGAGGGCCGCGACCGCCGCGACGCCCGGCGTCAGCTCGCCGACCTCGCTCAGGTCGACGTCGATGCCGTGGATCGAGCCGGAGCCGGTGAACACGAGCCCGAACTCGGTCAGCTCGCAGGAGCCGCCCATCTCGGTGAAGATCTCGCGCAGCCGGTCACCGGGCTGGGTGGTGCGGGCCGGCCAGTCCGGGATGACGACCCGGCCACCGGTCACCAGCGAGGCCGCCAGGAACGGCTGGGCGTTGGACAGGTCGGGCTCGATGGTCAGGTCGCGGCCGAGCAGGGCGCCGGGCGTGACCCGCCAGACGTTGGGCTCGCCGCCCGACTCGGGCGTGTCCACCTGGGCGCCGATCGCGCGCAGCATGTCGACGGTCATGCGGATGTGCGGCATGGAGGGCAGCGTGGCGCCGGTGTGGCGGACCTCGACGCCCTGGTTGAAGCGCGGGCCGGACAGCAGCAGGGCGCTCACGAACTGCGACGAGGAGGACGCGTCGATGGCGACCGGGCCGCCGTCCAGGGCGCCGCTGCCGTGCACGGTCAACGGCAGCGCGCCACGGCCGTCGTCGTCGATCCGGGCGCCGAGCTGACGCAGCGCGTCGATGACTCCGTTCAGGGGACGCTCGTAGGAGCGCGGATCGCCGTCGAAGCGGACGGGGCCGTCGGCGAGCGCGGCGACGGGTGGCAGGAACCGCATCACCGTGCCGGCGTTGCCGACGTCGACCGTGGCCGGACCGCGCAGGCCCGTGGGGAGCACACGCCAGGCCTCGCCCGTGCCGTCCGGGCCGACGCCCTCCTCGATCTCGATGCCCATGGCGCGCAGCGCGCCGGCCATCAGCAGCGTGTCGCGGGAGCGCAGCGGGCGGCGCAGCCAGCCCGGTTCGGAGGCGAGGGAGGCGAGGACCAGGGCGCGGTTGGTGACCGACTTGGACCCGGGCACGTGGACCGTCGCGTCGACGGCTCCGCTCGCGTGCGGGGCGGGCCAGAGGGCGGTGTCTGCGGTGTTCGGGGCCATGGCTTCACTTTATAAGGAGGCAGTGGCTCGAGTGCGGCGCCGTGGGGGCTGTTCGCGCCCGGGCGGCGGAACCACACATCGGCACAGCCCCACCCCCTTCGGGGGGCGTCACATTTCCAAGAGCCACCTGCCGCCACCGATCAGCGAGCACAGCGACACCGCGTGGAAGAGAAACAGCCACAACCCCGCCGGCACATGCGTCAGCCGCGACAACTGGTCGGCGTCCGAGTCGCCCGCCCCGCCCCGCGCCCGCTTGGCCTGGAGCTCGAACGCCGGACGCACCCCGCCGATCAGCAGGAACCACACCACCACGTACGCGAACGCCGCCTGGACCTGGGGGCCGGCCAGCCAGGAGACCAGGACGAACAGTCCGCCAGTGACGATCATGGTCAGGGCGCCGTACGCGTTGCGGATCATCACGAGCATGGCCAGCAGCAGGGCTGTGGCCAGCCACAGCAGGAGCGTGATGCGGCCGGAGCCCAGCAGGGCCGCGCCGCCGAGGCCCAGCAGGGGCGGGGCGGTGTAGCCGGAGGCCGCGGTGAGGATCATGCCGATGCCGTACGGCTTGCCGCGGCTGACGGTGAGGCCGCTGGTGTCCGAGTGGAGCCGTATGCCGGTGAGGGTGCGGCCGCTGAGCAGGGCCACGAGCCCGTGGCCGCCCTCGTGGGCGATGGTGATGGCGTTGCGGGAGATGCGCCACGCGCCGTGCGGGATCACCACGGCGAGCGCGGCCACGAGGGTCGCGATCACGACCCACAGGTCGGGGTCGGGCTGGGTGCCGGAGACCTCGTCCCAGAGGGAGGCGAGCGAGGCGGTTGCGGTGCTGTCCATGTGCGGCGTTGGCTCCCTGTGGGCGGATGGAATCTGGCAGTGTGGCACGTATGTGCGGACGGTATGCAGCGAGTCGTAGGCCAGAGGATCTCGCAGGAATCTTTGAGGTCGAGAAGTGGGAGCCCGAGGAGACTCTGGAGCCCGACTACAACGTGGCGCCCACCAAAGAGGTCTACGCCGTCCTGGACCGCCCTCTGAAAGACGCGGACGACCCGCGACCGGTTCGGCAGCTGCGCACGCTGAAGTGGGGGCTCGTCCCGTCCTGGTCGAAGACCCCCGAGGGCGGCGCCCGGATGATCAACGCCCGCGCGGAGACCGTCCACGAGAAGCCGTCCTACCGCCGCGCCTTCACCTCCCGGCGCTGCGTCCTGCCCGCCGACGGCTACTACGAGTGGGTCACCGGCCCGCAGGAGCGCGAGCTGGAGGTCGAGGGCAAGAAGAAGCGTCCGCGCAAGCAGCCCTACTTCGTGACCCCGGCGGACGGGTCGGTCTTCGCGATGGCCGGGCTGTACGAGTTCTGGCGGGACAAGACGCTGCCGGACGACCACCCGCAGGCCTGGTGGGTGACGTGCTCGGTCATCACCACCGAGGCCGAGACGAGCCCGCTGGCGGTGTCCCCGGCGGACGGTCCGCGGGCCCTGGCCGAGATCCACCCCCGGATGCCGCTGATGCTGACGCCCGACCGCTGGGACGCCTGGCTGGACCCGGCCCGCACGGACGCCGACGACCTGCGCGAGCTGCTCGCCCCGCCGCCCGCCGGGCTGATGCGCGCCTACCCCGTCCCCACGGCCGTCAGCAACGTCCGCAACAACGGCCCGGAGCTGCTGAAGGAGCTGGAAGGGCCGGAAGAGGGCACACTCTTCTGACGTGACGAGTGCGATTAACGTGACAAAAGCGACTATCGAGACCAGTGAGACCGTCGAGACCGATGCCGGTCCCGCCCGTATCACCTGGCACAAGGCGAAGAAGGCGCGGCTGGTGCTCGCCGTCAGCCACGGCGCCGGCGGCGGCATCGAGGCCCGCGACCTGAAGGCCCTGGCCGCCGTCCTGCCCGCCCACGGCGTCACCGTGGCCCGTGTGGAGCAGCCCTGGCGGGTGGCCGGGAAGAAGCTGGCGCCCGCGCCCAAAACGCTGGACGTCGGGTGGCGGGGCATCTGGCCCGCGCTGGCGGAGCCCGGACTGCCGGTCGTCTCCGGCGGCCGCAGCGCCGGGGCCCGGGTCGCCTGCCGCACCGCCACCGAGCTCGGCGCCCACGCGGTCCTCGCCCTCAGCTTCCCCCTCCACCCGCCCGGCAAGCCCGAGAAGTCCCGCGCCGCCGAACTGCTGGATGCCGGGGTGCCCACCCTGGTCGTGCAGGGCGGGAACGATCCGTTCGGGAAGCCCGAGGAGTTCCCCGAGGGGCCGTACGAGCTCGTCGAGGTGCCGTACGGCGATCACGGCTTCGCCGTCCCCAAGCGCGCGGAGATCACGCAGGAGGAAGCAGTGGCGGTCATCACGGACGCGGTCGTGGAGTGGACCGGGTCACTCGGGTAAAGCCCCGGGAATGCCGGGGCGGCGAGCACTGTTGTGCGGGACGTACGTGCTGGAGACCAGCACTGATGCCGTAGGAGAGGAAGTCCGCCGCATGGGTTCGACCTTCTGCCCGAGCCGCAGCAGCCGCGCCGACCTGGACTGGACGGTGCTGCACGCGGCCAAGACCGCCCCTATTCGGGCGGCGGGCGGACCGGATCGTCGTCTATCCTCCGATTCGGGTGAGACCGGTCTCGGTCTCACGAGAACACTGGAGGAGGTGGGTCCGGTCACTGGGACCGACGCAGGGACCGAACACGGCCAGGCGGAGCAGCCCGAGGGCCAGGGCGGCACGGGTGCGGAGACGGCCGCGGAGCGCAATGCGCGCTTCGAGCGGGACGCGCTCGAGTTCCTCGACCAGATGTACTCGGCCGCGCTGCGCATGACGCGCAACCCGGCCGACGCGGAGGACCTGGTGCAGGAGACGTACGCCAAGGCGTACGCGTCCTTCCACCAGTTCCGCGAGGGCACCAACCTCAAGGCGTGGCTGTACCGGATCCTCACCAACACCTTCATCAACTCGTACCGCAAGAAGCAGCGCGAACCTCAGCGCTCCGCGGCCGAGGAGATCGAGGACTGGCAGCTCGCCCGCGCCGAGTCGCACATGTCGACCGGTCTGCGCTCAGCGGAGTCGCAGGCGCTCGACCACCTGCCCGACTCGGACGTGAAGCAGGCGCTCCAGGCGATCCCCGAGGAGTTCCGCATCGCCGTGTACCTCGCGGACGTCGAGGGCTTTGCGTACAAGGAGATCGCCGACATCATGGGGACTCCCATCGGTACGGTGATGTCCCGGCTGCACCGGGGACGCCGTCAGCTGCGCGGCATGCTGGAGGACTACGCCCGTGACCGCGGGATGGTCCCGGCCGGCGCCGGAGAGTCGAACGAAGCGAAAGGCTCGGGGTCATGAGCTGCGGAGAGCCGCACGAGACGGATTGCAGCGAAATCCTCGATCATCTCTACGAGTTCCTCGACCGTGAGATGCCGGACTCGGACTGCGTGAAGTTCGAGCACCACTTCGAGGAATGCTCGCCCTGTCTGGAGAAGTACGGGCTCGAGCAGGCCGTGAAGAAGCTGGTCAAGCGCTGCTGCGGGCACGACGACGTGCCGGGCGACCTGCGCGACAAGGTCATGGGGCGGATCGAGCTGATCCGCTCCGGCCAGGCCGTCCCCGAGCAGGACGTCACAGCCTCGCCTGTCACGCCGCACGAGTCCTGACACTCCTGCGCTTTTCAACTACCCCGCCTCTGCAGGGGTAGTCATGCTCGAACGCATCACTCGAACGTGCTAATCCGCGGGTTATCGACCCGCGGAGCCCCCCGCTGGCGTCCTAGGCTCCGGGCCTGACGGACATGGCCGGGGGAGGAGCGCATGGAAGCGGTACCGGTGCGGGCACGTGTGTACGTCGCCTGTGTCGTCATGGCCGCCCTCCTCTGTCTGCTGCCGCTGCCGGGCGTCCGTACGCCCTGGTGGGCCGTGGCGCTGCTCGCCGCGCTGTACGCGGGCTGCGAGCGCGTCGCCCGATCCCGGTTCGTCGGGATCTCCCACCCGGCCGGGACCTTCTATCCCGTGCTGCTCGCCGGTGCCTTCCTGCTGCCCGCGCCCGCCGCCGCCCTGGTGGCCGTGCCCGCTGCGCTGCTCTCGCACGTCGAGCAGCGGCCCGTGGCGCTGCGGCGGGTCTGGCGGGCCGCCCAGCTCGTCCTCGGCGTGTGGGCCGCGGCCCGGGTGCACCGGGCGCTCGGCGGGCGGGACGCGGTCGTCGCGGGCGACGTCCCCTACGCGCTCGGGCCGGCCGGGGCGGCCGTGCTGGGGTTCTGCCTGGTGCTCGCGCTGCTGGACGGCGGGATCCTGGCCGTGGCCGAGCGGGTGCCGGTGCGGCGGGCCTGGCGGGGACTGGTGGCGCGCTCCCTCGCGCCCATCGCCGTGCACGGGCTGGCCGGGCTGATGATGGCCGTGCTGTGGCGCAGCCCGTACGGTCCCGTGGCCGCGCTGCTCGTGCTGCTGCCGATGTGCGTCTCCTGGTGGGCCTTCGCGCAGTACCACCGGGAACGGGCCGCCCACCAGGCGACCATCCGGGCGCTGGTTCAGGCCGTCGACATCAAGGACGGCTACACACGCGGCCACAGCGAGCGCGTCGGGCAGGCCTCCATGATGATCGCGCGCGAGCTGGGCATGGACGACGAGCGCGTCGAGGTGCTCCGGTTCGCCGGCATCCTGCACGACGTCGGCAAGCTGGGCGTCCCCACCCGGCTGCTCAGGAAGGACGGGCCGCTCACGCCCGAGGAGCGGCGGGTGATCGAGCTGCACCCCGAGTACGGGCACGAGATGGTGCGCGGCATCGGCTTCCTCGGGGAGGCCCGCGCCGCCGTGCTGCACCACCACGAACGGCTGGACGGCACCGGGTACCCGTACGGCCTGGTGGGCGGTCAGATCCCGGAATCCGCACGGGTCGTGGCGGTGGCGGACGCCTTCGACGCCATGACCTCCACACGGAGCTACAGCAGGGCCCGGCCCGTCGCGGTCGCCCTGGCGGAGCTGAAGCGGTGCGCCGGCAGCCAGTTCGACCCGGTGATGGTCGCGGCCCTCGTGGAGGCCGTCGGCCGGGCCGGGTGGCGCCCCGCCGTGACCGCCGACGACGTACACCCGCCGTGGATCCCCCCGCCCGGCGCACCCGTCTCCAGCCGGCCGGGAGCCCACCGGTGAACGCGTACCGCCCGCCGCCGCTGTTCACCCTCGTCCACGCATGTGCCGCCCTCCTCGCCGCCGGTTCCCTCGCCGTCACCCTCTACAGCGGACTGGAGGAACGCCGGGTCGCCCTCGCCTTCGGCATCCTCGTCACCGTCGGTGAGCTCGCCCGGCGCAACGGAGCGCAGGTCAGGGAGCCGGCGCCGCTCGGGGCCGCCGGGGCCCTGTCGTACGCGCTGCTCGGCGAGGCCGGCGGTCGGGCCACGCACCACGGCCTCGCCCAGGTCGTCGCCGTCGTGCTGGCCGCCTCGCTGCTCGGCAGCGTGCCGCACGTGGCGCGTGGGCAGGGACCCACACTCGACCATCTGGCGCGCAGGGTGCTCACCGTCGGGTTCGTCGCCGTGTGCTTCCAGCCCCCCTACAACCGGGGCATGTTCGACGACTGGGGCGGCCCCGCCTACGCCCTGCTGCTGCTCGCGCTGCTGTCCCTGACCGCGCTGTGCGACGCGGTGCTCGCCGCCGCGCTGGCCCACTCCCGCACCGGCTGGCCCTTCGGGCCGGTGCTGCGGGACGAGCTGCGGGCCGTGTGCGGCATCGGCTCCGCCGTCATCGCGACCGGGGCGGTGATGGCGCTTGCGGTCGCCGTCGTGGGCCTGTGGGCGCTGCCCGTCTTCTCCGTGCCGCTGCTGCTCGCCCAGATGTCGTTCCGGCGGTACGCCGCCGTCCGGGCGACCTACCGGCAGACCATCGCCTCCCTCGCCCGGGCCACCGAGGTCGCCGGATACATCCCCTGCGGGCACGCTCGCCGCGTCGCCGCGCTCAGTCGGGCGGTGGGGCGTGACCTGGGCCTCACCGAGCCCGAGCTGGCCGTGCTGGAGTACGCCGCGCTCATGCACGACATCGGCCAGCTCAGCCTCGTCGACCCGGTGCCGGCGGGCGCCACCGCCGGACTGCCCGCCGCGGAACAGCGGCGGATCGCGCTGCTCGGCGGAGCGGTCGTACGGCAGACGGGCGTCGACGAGGCGGTCGCCGTGGTCGTGGAGCGGCAGGCCGACCCCTACGCGGAGCAGCCGCTCGCCGCGCGGATCGTCCGGACCGTGAACGCGTACGAGGAGAAGTCCCGGGAAGGCGGTCCCGGCGGACCGCTGACGGCGCTGGAGGAACTCCGGCTCGCCACCGCCGGGGAGTACGCCCCGGAGGTGGTGGAATCGCTGGCCCGGGTACTGGCAAGGAGCAGTCTGACCTTGCCCGTAACTGGGTAACCCATGGGTAATGAGCGCCCCGGAGGCCGTACGTGGTTGGATGCGAAGAAGAAGGTGTCCGGGGGCTCGAAACACAGCTACGGCCAGCCCACCGCACGGAACTGGCAGGCGGGAATCGTGAGGATCTTCGGCAAGGGACGGCACCGGCCCTCCGCCTCCTGGCGGCAGGCCACAGACCGGGCGTTCACTCTCATCGGCGACGGCCGGTACGAGGACGCCGGAGCATTGTTGACACGTGCCGCCGACCTGGAGCCCTGGCTGTCCGAGTCCTGGTTCAACCTCGCCCTGCTGCACAAGTTCCGGCACGACTGGGAGCAGGCGCGGGCGGCGGGGCTCAGGGCCGTGGCGCTGCTCGACCGGGACACCGGCGCGCCCGACTGGTGGAACGTCGGCATCGCCGCGACCGCCCTCCAGGACTGGCCACTGGCCCGGCGCGCCTGGCAAGCCTATGGGCTGCGGGTGCCGGGGCCGCCCAACGACTCCGGTGAGCCCGTCGGCATGGACCTCGGCAGCGCGGCCGTACGGCTGTCCCCGGAGGGGGAGGCCGAGGTCGTGTGGGGGCGGCGGCTGGATCCCGCGCGGATCGAGGTGCTGTCCATTCCACTGCCGTCGTCGGGGCGGCGCTGGGGTGAGGTCGTGCTGCACGACGGTGTGCCGCACGGCGAGCGGACCACGGCCGCCGGGCACACGTACCCGGTGTTCGACGAGATCGAGCTCTGGGCGCCGTCGCCGGTGCCGACCTGGGTGGTGCTGCTGGAGGCCGCTACCGAGGCGGACCGGGACGCGCTGGAGCAGCTCGCCGCGGATGCCGGGTTCGCCGCGGAGGACTGGTCTTCTTCGGTTCGGTTGCTGTGCCGGATGTGCTCCGAGTCACGGATGCCGTCCGATGAGGGGGACGGTGAGCATCTCGATCCGCACGATCACAGTGAGCCGGGGCATCCCGGGCCGCTGGGGCATCGGACGGATGGGCAGCTGTGGGTGCCGGAGCGGGAGTGCGGGCTGGCTGCGCCGGCTTCGCTGGTTCAGGGGTTGCTGGACGGGTGGGTGGCCGACAGTCCGGATTCTCGGGGTTGGCGTGATCTGGAAGAGGTCTGCTAGGTCCTTTGCCGGGGTGCGGCGCCGTCGTGGCTTCTCGCGCCCGCGCGGCGGAGCCGCACATCGATACAGCCCCGCGCCCCCGAACATGGTGTCCGACACCCGCGTACCCTGTATCAGCATCCCGGCTTGGATTTGTTCAGGAAGGCGTACGAAGCGTCATGGCTCAGCAGGACACCGATCAGCAGCGCGCGGGCGGGCTCCCCGTCGATGACGAGGGGTACGTGATCGACACGGAGGACTGCGAGGAGCGGGAGGCGGCCTGGCGTGAGCGGGGGACCTCGCGGCCGATCACGGTGGTCGGGAACCCGGTGCTGCACAAGGAGTGCAAGGACGTCACCGACTTCGGCGACGAGCTCCAGCAGCTGGTGGCGGACATGTTCGCCTCGCAGCGCACCGCCGAGGGTGTGGGCCTGGCCGCCAACCAGATCGGTGTCGACCTGAAGGTCTTCGTCTACGACTGCCCGGACGACGAGGGCGTCCGGCACACCGGCGTGGTCTGCAACCCGCGGCTCGTCGAACTGCCCGCGGACAAGCGCCGGCTGGACGACAGCAACGAGGGCTGCCTGTCGGTGCCCACCGCGTACGCGCCGCTCGCCCGTCCCGACTACGCCGAGGTGACCGGGCAGGACGAGAAGGGCACCCCGATCCGGGTGCGCGGCACCGGATACTTCGCTCGGTGTTTGCAGCACGAGACCGACCACCTGTACGGCTACCTGTACATCGACCGCCTCTCGAAGCGTGAACGCAAGGACGCGCTGCGGCAGATGGCCGAGAACGAGCCCCGGTATCCCGTCGTCGCGAACGACTGAGACCTCACGACCACCAGGCGCACGGCGTCTGTTCGGGATTCCCGTCCTGAACAGGCGCCGTGCGCCTGTGTCGTTCACCCGTCCGTCGCACGTTCGATCGCTTCCGCTCTCCTGGTGATCCGGTACCAGCCACACAACAGGAGGTTCCCGGCACTGTGGGGTAGCGAATGAAGCAAATACGTTCCCAGGATGGTCAGTTGTAGTGCTGAATGGGAGGAGCGGGGTATGCAACGGCGCACGCCCGGCACGGAAGGAGGGGCGCCCGCGCCAACTGGCGGCTGAGAGGGGTTAGTTCGTGCATGCGTTGTCACACGGCACCACATCGACACCGACCACCATCGCAGTTCCACCGTCGCTCTCCCTTCCGGTGATCGAGGCGGCGTTTCCCCGGCAACTCCACCCGTATTGGCCGAAGTGCCAGGAGAAGACCCGGGCCTGGCTGCTCGAAAAGCGGCTCATGCCCGCCGACAAGGTGGAGGAACATGCCGACGGCTTGCGCTACACCGACCTCATGGCCGGGTACTACATCGGCGCCTCCGACGAGGTCATGCAGGCGATCGCGGATTACAGCGCCTGGTTCTTCGTCTGGGACGACCGCCACGACCGCGACATCGTGCACGGCCGTCCGGTCGCCTGGCGGCGGCTGCGGGACCGGCTGCACTCGGCCCTCGAGTCCCCCGGGGAGCACCTGCACCACGAGGACCCACTGGTCGCCGGGTGCGCGGACAGTGTGCTGCGGCTGTGCGCCTTCCTGCCGGCGACGTGGAACCTCCGGTTCGCCCGGCACTTCCACGAGGTGATCGACGCGTACGACCGCGAGTTCCACAACCGCACCCACGGAATCGTTCCCACGGTCGAGGAGTATCTCCGGCTGCGTCGGCTCACCTTCGCCCACTGGATCTGGACGGATTTGCTGGAGCCGACCGCGGGATGCGAACTCCCCGATGCCGTACGGAAACACCCGGCTTATCGTCGGGCCGCGCTGCTGAGTCAAGAGTTCGCCGCCTGGTACAACGACCTCTGCTCGCTCCCGAAGGAAATAGCGGGCAACGAGGTGCACAATCTCGGGATCAGTCTCATCGCCCATGAGGGGTTGACCCTGGAGCAGGCGGTCACGGAAATCAGGAACCGTGTCGAGAACTGCATCACGGAATTCATCGACATCGAACAGGAAGCATTACGGTTCGCCGACGACCTCGCCGACGGCACCGTGCGAGGAAAGGAACTCAGCGCCGCCGTGCGGGCCTGTCTGGGCAATATGCGGAACTGGTTCAGTGCCGTCTACTGGTTCCACCACGAGTCCGGCCGGTACATGGTCGACAGCTGGGACGACCGGTCCACGCCCCCGTACGTCAACAACGAAGCGGCAGGTGAGAAATGACCGTCGAGTCCGTGAAGCCCGAAGCCCCTCTGGTTCCGGAACGGCGCGAACCGCCCCGGGCCGGCGGCGGTGTCCCCGTTCTGGGGCACGGCTGGAAGCTGGTGCGCGACCCGCTGGCGTTCATGTCCCGGCTGCGCGACCACGGCGACGTGGTCCGGCTGAGGCTCGGGCCGAAGACGGTGTACGCCGTCACCGCCCCGGCGCTCACCGGGGCGCTGGCGCTGAGCAACGACTTCATCATCGCCGGGCCCCTGTGGGAGTCCCTGGAGGGCCTGCTCGGCAAGGAGGGCGTGGCCACGGCGAACGGCCCGCGGCACCGGCGCCAGCGGCGCACCATCCAGCCCGCCTTCCGGCTCGACGCCATCCCCGCCTACGGGCCGATCATGGAGGAGGAGGCGCACGCGCTCACCGAGCGCTGGAAGCCCGGCGAGACCATCGACTGCACCTCCGAGTCCTTCCGGGTGGCCGTGCGCATCGCGGCCCGCTGTCTGCTGCGCGGCGACTACATGGATGAGCGGGCGGAGCGGCTGTGCGTCGCGCTCGCCACCGTCTTCCGCGGGATGTACCGGCGGATGGTGGTGCCGCTCGGACCGCTCTACAAGCTGCCGCTCCCGGCCAACCGCGAATTCAACCGGGCATTGGCCGATTTGCATCTCCTGGTGGACGAGATCGTCGCCGAGCGCCGCGCATCTGGTCAAAGGCCGGACGATTTGCTGACGGCATTGCTGGAGGCGACGGACGAGAATGGCGACCCCATCGGGGAACAGGAGATCCACGACCAGGTCGTCGCGATCCTCACCCCCGGCAGCGAAACCGTCGCCTCCACGATCATGTGGCTGCTGCATATGCTCGCGGAACACCCTGAACACGCGGACCGGGTGCGCGACGAAGTAGAAGCCGTCACCGGTGGGAGGCCGGTGGCATTTGCAGACGTCCGAGGACTCAGGCACACCAACAATGTCGTCGTCGAGTCCATGCGTTTGAGCCCGGCCGTGTGGATTCTGACGCGGCGGGCGGTGCGGGACACGGAACTCGGCGGATACCGGATTCCGGCCGGAGCGGACATCGTCTACAGCCCCTACGCCATCCAGCGCGACGCGAAGTCGTACGCGCGGAACCTGGAGTTCGACCCCGACCGCTGGCTTCCGGACCGGGTCAAGGACATCCCGAAGCACGCCATGAGTCCGTTCAGTGTGGGAAACCGCAAGTGCCCGAGCGACCACTTCTCGATGGCCCAGCTGACGCTGATCACGGCGGCGCTGGCCACCAGGTACCGCTTCGAGCAGGTGGCCGGCTCGAACGACGGCACGCGCGTCGGGATCACGCTGCGGCCGCACGACCTGCTGCTGCGGCCGGTGCCGAGGTGAGCGTGGGGGAGGGTCAGGCCGCTTCGGGGCCCCGGAAGGTCCGCCGGTAGGCGTTCGGCGTCGTGCCCACGGCCCGGACGAAGTGGTGGCGCAGCGTGGCCGCGTTGCCGAACCCTGTTCGACCGGCGATCGCGTCCATGGTCTCGTCCGTCGCTTCCAGCAGCCGCTGGGCCAGCAGGACACGCTGGCGCAGGATCCAGCGGTAGGGGGTCGTCCCGGTCTCCTGCTGGAAGCGACGGGCGAAGGTCCGCGGGGACATGTGGGCACGGGCTGCCAGCTGCTCGACGGTGACCTCCTCGTCGAGATGGCGCTCCATCCACGCCAGCACCTCGCCGATCGTGTCGGCCTCGGAGTGCGGCAGCGGGCGCTCGATGTACTGGGCCTGGCCGCCGTCGCGGTGCGGCGGCACCACCATCCGCCGGGCGATCTTGTTGGCGACCTCGGAGCCCTGCTCCTTGCGCACCAGGTGGAGGCAGGCGTCGATCCCGGCGGCCGTGCCGGCGGAGGTGATCACCGGGTCCTCGTCGGCGTACAGCACGTCCGGCTCGACGGCCACCCGCGGGTACTGCCGGGCGAGGGCCTCCGCGTGCCGCCAGTGCGCGGCGCAGCGCCGGTCGTCCAGCAGCCCGGCCGCGGCCAGCACGAAGACGCCGGAGCAGACGCTGAGCACCCGGGCGCCGCGGTCGACTCCGCGCCGCAGGGCGTCCAGCAGCTCCGGCGGGAAGTCCCGGGACTCGTAGCCGTGGCCGGCGGGCACGGCGATCAGATCAGCCGTCTCCAGCCGCTCCAGACCGTGCTCGACGTGCAGCGAGAAGCCCGTGTTCGTCCGCAGGGCCGGGCCCTCGGCCGAGGCCACCGCGAAGTCGTAGACCGGCAGGCCGTCGTCGCTGCGGTCGGTGCCGAAGACCTCGCACACCACGCCGAGTTCGAAGGGGTTCACACCGTCGAGGAGGACGACGGCCACGTTCTGGAGCATGCCTCCAGTGTGCCTCGCCGGTGGCAGTAATTCGAGGGTCTACGGCAGTACTGCCACTGACGGTAAGGAGTCATCGGCGCGACAGTGGTGTCCATGGACACCAACCAGGCACAGACACTCATCGCAATGATCTTCGTACTCGGGATGCTGGTCCTCCTGGTCCTCCCGTCAGTGATCGGTAGCGTCCGCGACCGGCGCGTCGACCGCCAGATCAGGGAGGCCCAGGAGACCCGCGAAGGCGTGTCGGCTCAGAAGTCCTCGTCCAGGTCGACGGTGCCCTCCACCGCCACCTGGTACGCGGAGGGCCGCCGCTCGAAGAAGTTGGTCAGCTCCTGAACCCCCTGGAGCTCCATGAAGGAGAAGGGGTTCTCGGAGCCGTACACCGGAGCGAAGCCCAGACGGGTGAGCCGCTGGTCGGCGACGCACTCCAGGTACTGCCGCATCGACTCGGTGTTCATGCCCGGGAGGCCGTCACCGCACAGGTCGCGCGCGAACTGCAGCTCGGCCTCGACGGCCTCGCGGAGCATGTCCGTCACCTGCTGCCGGAGCTGGTCGTCGAACAGCTCCGGCTCCTCCTTGCGGACGGTGTCGACCACGTCGAAGGCGAACGACATGTGCATCGTCTCGTCGCGGAACACCCAGTTGGTGCCGGTGGCCAGACCGTGCAGCAGGCCCCGGCTGCGGAACCAGTAGACGTAGGCGAAGGCACCGTAGAAGAACAGGCCCTCGATACACGCGGCGAAGCAGATCAGGTTCAGCAGGAAACGGCGGCGGTCGGCCTGCGTCTCCAGCCGGTCGAGCTGGTCCACCGAGTCCATCCACTTGAAGCAGAACCCGGCCTTCTCGCGGATGGAGGGGATGTTCTCGACGGCGGCGAAGGCGGCCGCGCGGTCGTCGTGGTCGGGGAGGTAGGTGTCCAGGAGCGTCAGATAGAACTGGACGTGCACCGCCTCCTCGAAGAGCTGCCGGCTCAGATACAGCCGCGCCTCGGGGGAGTTGATGTGCTTGTACAGCGTCAGCACCAGGTTGTTCGCGACGATCGAGTCGCCCGTGGCGAAGAAGGCGACGAGCCGGCCGATGAGGTGCTGCTCGGCGGGGGAGAGCTTGGAGAGGTCGGCGACGTCCGAGTGGAGGTCGACCTCCTCCACGGTCCAGGTGTTCTTGATGGCGTCCCGGTAGCGCTCGTAGAAGTCCGGGTAGCGCATGGGGCGCAGAGTCAGCTCGAAGCCGGGGTCGAGAAGGTTCTGAGTCATAACAGTCGGCGCGAAGCGCCGTCCTCCAGGGGTGGCGGTCGGGTGGCGGGTGGGAATTACTGACAGGCCTCGCAGGACTCGGGGTTTTCCAGGGAGCAGGCGACGGCGTCTTCCGGCGCCGGCTGCTGCACGGGGACGGTGGCCTGTGCCGCGCGGGCGATGCGGGTCGCCGGGCGCGAGCGCAGGTAGTACGTGGTCTTCAGCCCGGACTTCCAGGCGTAGGCGTACATCGAGGAGAGCTTGCCGATGGTCGGCGTTTCCAGGAAGAGGTTCAGGGACTGGGACTGGTCCAGGAACGGGGTCCTGGCCGCCGCCATGTCGATCAGGCCGCGCTGCGGGATCTCCCAGGCCGTGCGGTAGAGGGCGCGTACGTCCTCGGGGATCCAGGCGAAGTCCTGCACCGAGCCGTTCGCCTCGCGCAGGGCCTCCCGGCTGCGCGCGTCCCACACGCCGAGCCGCTTCAGCTCCTGAACCAGGTAGGAGTTGACCTGGAGGAACTCACCGGACAGCGTCTCGCGCTTGAACAGGTTGGACACCTGCGGCTCGATGCACTCGTACACGCCCGCGATGGAGGCGATGGTGGCCGTCGGCGCGATGGCGAGGAGCAGGGAGTTGCGCATGCCGGTCGCGGCGATGCGCTCACGCAGGGCCGCCCAGCGCTCCGGCCAGGCCAACTCCACGTCGTAGTGGTCGGGGTGGAGCACACCCTTCGCCGTACGGGTCTTCTCCCACGCCGGCAACGGGCCGTTGCGCTCCGCGAGATCGGCCGAGGCCTCGTAGGCGGCGAGCATGATCCGCTCGGCGATGCGGGTGGAGAGCCGCTTGGCCTCCGGCGAGTCGAAGGGCAGGCGCAGCTTGAAGAAGACGTCCTGGAGGCCCATGGCTCCGAGGCCGACGGGACGCCACCTGGCGTTCGACCGGCCTGCCTGCTCGGTCGGGTAGAAGTTGATGTCCACGACCCGGTCCAGGAACGTGACGGCCGTACGGACGGTCTCGTCCAGCCGCTCCCAGTCGATGTCCCCGCCGGCCTGGTCGACGAGCGCGCCGAGGTTGACCGACCCCAGGTTGCAGACCGCCGTCTCCCCGTCGCTGGTGACCTCGAGGATCTCCGTGCAGAGGTTGGAGGAGTGGACGACGTGGCCCGGCTCGGCCGTCTGGTTGGCGGTGCGGTTGGCGGCGTCCTTGAAGGTCATCCAGCCGTTGCCGGTCTGCGCCAGGGTGCGCATCATGCGGCCGTACAGCTCGCGGGCCGGCAGGGTCTTCCTGGCGAGGCCCTTCGCCTCGGCCGCCCGGTACGCGGTGTCGAACTCCTCGCCCCACAGGTCGACCAGCTCGGGCACGTCCGAGGGAGAGAACAGCGACCACTGCGCGTCGCCGTTCACCCGCCGCATGAACTCGTCGGGCACCCAGTGCGCGAGGTTCAGGTTGTGCGTACGGCGGGCGTCCTCGCCGGTGTTGTCGCGCAGCTCCAGGAACTCCTCGATGTCGGAGTGCCAGGTCTCCAGGTAGACCGCGGCGGCGCCCTTGCGGCGGCCGCCCTGGTTCACGGCGGCGACCGAGGCGTCGAGGGTCTTCAGGAACGGGACGATGCCGTTGGAGTGGCCGTTGGTGCCGCGGATCAGCGAACCGCGCGCGCGGATACGGGAGTACGCGATTCCGATGCCGCCGGCGTGCTTCGACAGCCGCGCCACCTGGTGGTAGCGGTCGTAGATCGAGTCCAGCTCGTCCTTGGGGGAGTCGAGGAGGTAGCAGGACGACATCTGGGGGTGCCGCGTGCCGGAGTTGAAGAGGGTGGGGGAGGAGGGGAGGTAGTCGAGCCGGCTCATGAGCCCGTAGAGCGCGGCGACTTCGTCGACCGACCTGCTCGTGTCGTCCTCCGCCAGACCCGCGGCGACGCGCAGCATGAAGTGCTGGGGCGTCTCGACGACCTTGCGGGTGATCGGGTGCCGCAGCAGGTAGCGGCTGTGCAGCGTGCGCAGGCCGAAGTAGCCGAAGCGGTCGTCGGCGGCCGTGTCGATCAGGGCGTCGAGACGGGCGCCGTGGACGCGCACGAACTCGGCGGTCCGGTCGGCGATGAGGCCCTCCCGGTGCCCGACCGCCACGGACTCGGTGAAGCACGTGACGCCCTGCGAGGCGGCCTCGGCGCGGATCCCGATCGTCAGCAGGCGCGCGGCCAGCCGGGAGTAGACGGGATCCTCGGAGATGAGGCCGGCGGCCGCTTCGGTCGCCAGCTCGCGCAACTCCGACTCGTCGGCCCGGGCGGACCGGCCGCGCAGCGCGGCGGCGGCGACCCGGCCGGGGTCGGCGTCGGGGAGGTCGGCGGTCAGCTCGGTCAGGGTCCGCAGCAGCGCGGCACCGGGACCGTCGTGCTCTTCTTCGGCGGCTGAGACCGGATCGGCTGGCGCGATGGTCACGTGGGGCTCTCCCTCGCTCGGCACGGGGGCCTCGCAGGGCAGGGGGCAGCACACGAGCGCACGCGGCGTCGCGTCCACCGGCCCATTCCACGAGGCCCGGACATCGGGGCACACCGGCCGGACGGCCGGGCGCGCTGTCGGCAGGTCCTCGGACTGACTCCCATACGCGCATAAAAGGCATGGGTACACCGTTGCGGGACAGTTCCGGATTCCCACCGGATTCCCCTGCGGCGACAGCGAGCATGAGCATACATCTTGTGCCGTGTTCCGGTGACACCCCCAGATGTTGTGTCGCGCTGGTTTCAGAGCGTCAACTGATAGGTGAGGAGCGTGAACTTGTCGTCGCCCGGGATCGGGTTCCAGTCGCGCTCGGGGGCACGGGTGAAGCCGAGCCGTTCGTAGACGCGGTGGGCGGCGTGCATCGTGGGCTGGGTGCACAGGACGAGGGTGGTGCAGGCGTCCGTGGCCCTCGCGCGTTCGACGCAGGCGCGGACGAGGGCTTCGCCGACGCCACGGCCTCGGGCCGGCCGGGCCACGGCGAGCATCCGGATCTCGGCCTCCCCGGGACGGGCGAGGTCGGCCATGGGGCCGCCGGAGGGCACGAACGTGACGCCGCCGAGGATGTGGTCGTCCTCCGAGGCCACCAGGACGTCGGCGGCTGCCGCCCGCTTGGCCACGTCCTTCAGTTCGCCCAGGTACCAGTCGCTCTCGCCGAAAGCGAGGAGGCCGTCCTGGAGATAGGCCTGGGCCGTGATCTCGCCGAGCGTGGTGTATTCGTCGGGCTTCACTGCCCTGACAACTATGTCCATGCGGGTGAGTGTGCACGACAGCGGGCCGCCGTGGATGGTTCTCACGGCGGCCCGCTGCGGGTTGTACGTGGCTGGTCCCAGTGGCTCAGTGACCGGCCCCTGCCGTGGCCGGGGGAAGCTCCACCTGGACCCCGGGGTCGCCCGCGTCCGCCGTGTAGTCCTCCGGCTTGGTCTCGTCGATGCCGTCGGGGGCCTTCAGGGCCTTGAGGACGAAGGTCAGGACCACGGTGACGACGACGTTCAGGACGAACGCCGTGAGGCCGATGTAGCCGATCTCGCCGATGCCCGGAATCTCCTTCGACGACCCGCCGAAGTGCTTCTGGGTCGGGGAGGCGACACCGTACGCGGCGACCGTGCCGTAGACCATGCCGACCGCCCAGCCCGCGAGCAGGGCCCAACGGTGGAACCAGCGGGTGAACAGGCCGCCGACCAGGGCCGGGAAGGTCTGGAGGATCCAGATGCCGCCGAGCAGCTGGAAGTTGATGGCGACCGTCTTGTCCATGGTGAGGACGAAGGCCAGCGCGCCCACCTTCACCAGCAGGGAGACCAGCTTGGAGACCTTCGTCTCCTGGGCGGGCGTGGCGTCGGGCTTGATGAAGTCCTTGTAGATGTTGCGGGTGAAGAGGTTCGCGGCCGCGATGGACATGATGGCCGCCGGGACCAGGGCCCCGATACCGATCGCCGCGAAGGCCACGCCCGCGAACCAGTCCGGGAACATCGTCTCGAACAGCTGCGGGATCGCCAGCTGCCCGTTCTGCACCTTGATCCCGGCCGCGATCGCCATGAAGCCGAGCAGTGCGAGCAGGCCCAGCATCAGCGAGTACAGCGGCAGGATCGTGGTGTTGCGGCGGATCACCTCACGGCTCTTCGAGGACAGCGTCGCCGTGATCGAGTGCGGGTACATGAAGAGCGCGAGCGCGGAGCCCAGCGCCAGCGTGGCGTACGTCCACTGCCCCGCCTCCGGCGGCACCAGCGCACCGCGCGGCGCGCCCGTCGCCGGGTTGGTCTGGCTGTACGCCTCGCCGGCCTTGGCGAAGATTTCGTCGAACCCGCCCAGCTTGATCGGGATGTAGATGATCGCCACCGCGATGACGATGTAGATCAGGGTGTCCTTCACGAACGCGATCAGCGCCGGCGCCCGCAGACCCGACGAGTACGTGTACGCCGCCAGCACACCGAAGGCGATCAGCAGCGGCAGGTCCTTGATGAACCAGTTGGTGTTCTCGCCGCCGCCGATACCCATCACGTCCAGCACGGCCTGGATGCCGACCAACTGGAGCGCGATGTACGGCATCGTCGCGAGGATGCCGGTGAGGGCCACGGCCAGGGAGAGGCCCTTGGAGCCGAAGCGGCCGCGCACGAAGTCGGACGTCGTCACGTACCCGTGCTTGTGCGAGACCGACCACAGGCGGGGGAGGAAGGTGAAGATCAGCGGGTAGACGAGGATCGTGTAGGGCACCGCGAAGAAGCCGGCCGCGCCCGCCGCGTAGATCGCCGCCGGTACGGCCACGAAGGTGTACGCCGTGTACAGGTCGCCGCCGAGCAGGAACCAGGTGATCCAGGTGCCGAACGAGCGGCCGCCCAGGCCCCACTCGTCCAGGCTGTGCTCGTTCTCGGCCTTGCGCCAGCGCGCGGCCAGGAAGCCCATGACCGTGACGGCCAGGAAGAAGAAGATGAAGACGGCGAGTGCGACGCCGTTCACGCCGTCCTTCACTCGGACGCACCGCCCTTCGCGGCAGAGCGGGCGCGCTGGTCACGCTGCCACAGCTTGTAGGCGATCATCGTCAGCGCGGTGGAGATCAGCACCCACGCCATCTGGTACCAGTAGAAGAACGGGATCCCGATGAAGGCCGGGTCGGTCTTGGCGTACGAGCCGACCCACAGCATGGCCACGAAGGGCGCTATGAGGCAGAGGCCGATGACGACGCGCATCGGCGTCACCATTGTTTCTCTGCTGGCTTCTGGGGCTTGCGACATCAGGCGGCTCCGTCCCCTCAGTGATCACCTGTGTAATGCGCAGGCAATCTAGGACAGGGTGTGGCAAGAACGGAACCCCTCGTCCGTAATGCGGTACTCAAAAGAAACCTGCTCTGTACAGCGGCGCTCAGCAGCGGCGGAACCCCCGCGGGGCCCTGCTCCTGCCGGTCCGTGCGCATCCGCTCGAAGGGCCGCACGGCGTGCACTACTCCTGAGGCCGCTTCAGACGCGCCACGAACTTGTACCGGTCCCCCCGGTACACCGACCGCACCCACTCCACCGGCTGCCCTTCCCGGTCCAGCGAGTGCCGGGAGAGCATCAGCATCGGCAGGCCGACGTCCGTGCCGAGCAGACCGGCCTCGCGCGGGGTGGCCAGCGAGGTCTCGATGGTCTCCTCGGCCTCCGCGAGATGGACGTCGTAGACCTCGGCGAGCGCGGTGTACAGGGACGTGTACTTCACCAGGGACCGGCGCAGGGCCGGGAAGCGCTTCGCGCTCAGGTGGGTCGTCTCGATGGCCATCGGCTCGCCGTTGGCCATACGCAGCCGCTCGATGCGCAGCACCCGTCCACCGGTCGTGATGTCGAGCAGCCCGGCGAGGCGGTCGTCGGCGGTGACGTAGCCGATGTCCAGGAGCTGCGAGGTGGGTTCGAGACCCTGGGCCCGCATGTCCTCGGTGTAGGAGGTCAGTTGCAGCGCCTGCGAGACCTTCGGCTTGGCGACGAACGTGCCCTTGCCCTGGATGCGCTCCAGCCGGCCCTCGACGACCAGCTCCTGGAGCGCTTGGCGCACGGTCGTGCGCGAAGTGTCGAACTCCGCCGCCAGTGTGCGCTCGGGCGGGACCGGCGTGCCGGGCGCCTGGGTCTCGGTCATGTCGAGCAGGTGCTTCTTCAGGCGGTAGTACTTGGGCACGCGTGCGGTACGGACGGGTGCCCCGCTCTCGTTCTCCGCACTGCTGATGTCGGTGCTCATGCTCCGCCTTCCCGGCTCCTGTGCCGACACGATCCCACTTGTATACCGTCGGCGGCTCTTTTGGTCTAGTCCATAACTCCAAGTGGTCTACCTGGAGTATGCCGTGCCTGGCTGGGTTTTCGCCGGGTTCTTACTTAAAGGTTCCTGCATATGTAGGTCGTATAACGGCTGGTCAGAGCCTTATTCCGGACCCTTGACAGGTCAGCTGGCCCGGTCCAAGCTCCCGCTACTGGTCTACACCATTGGTCCAGGGTCCTGGCCCCACGTTCACCGCGGGGAGCAGGGGGGTCGGTGGCATCCCTGAGGAGGATGGCGTGAAGCGCAAGCTGATATCCGCGATCGGTATCGCGGGCATGATGGTCTCCATCGTGGCGTGCGGGGGCGAGGGTGGCAGTGGGGGTTCGGACAAGGGCGCGGACGCCGAGGAGCTGACCGTCTGGCTCACCGTCGATGCCCAGAACAACTGGCCGGAGCTGGTGAAGGCCGCCGACGCGGCGGTGCGGAAGAAGCACCCCGGCCTCAAGATCAACCACGAGTACTACGGCTGGCCCGACAAGAACGCCAAGCTCGACGCCGTCCTCGCCACCGACAAGGCCCCCGACGTGGTCGAGATGGGCAACACCGAGATGCTCGGCTACATGGTCAAGGGCGCCTTCGCCCCCCTCGACCCGGCCGAGTTCGACAGCTCGGACGCCTGGCTGGACGGTCTCAAGGCCTCGGTGACCTACGAGGGCAAGACCTACGGCGTCCCTTACTACGCCGGCGGCCGCGTCGCCAACTGGCGCAAGGACGTGGCGGCGTCGGTCGGTGTGAAGTCCACGCCGAAGACATACCAGGAGCTCACCGCCGCCCTGGACGAGATCCAGAAGAAGCAGGGCGACAAGTTCAGCGCCTGGTACCAGCCGACCCGCGACTGGTACGCGGCCATGTCCTTCGTCTACGACGCCGGCGGCGCCATCGCCACCGAGTCGGGCGGCCGGTGGAAGGCCTCTCTCTCCTCACCCGAGTCCCTCAAGGGCCTGAAGGAGTTCAAGAACGTCGTCGACTCCTACATGCACGGCGACAAGACCAAGGACGAGTCCGACCGCTACATCGTCTACGGCCAGGGCAAGTCCGCCATGATCTTCGCCGCCGCCTGGGAGGGCGCGACCGCCGAGGACCCGAAGAACGACAAGACCGGCAAGCTCAAGGGCAACCTCGAGAACTTCGTGATGCCCGGCCCGTCCGGCAAGAACATGCCCGTCTTCCTGGGCGGCTCCGACCTCGCCGTGCCGGTGAAGTCCGACGCGCCGGCCCTGGCCGCCGAGTGGATCAACGCGTTCACCGGCTCCTCCGGCCAGAAGGGCCTGATGGCCAAGGGCAACCTGCCCAACAACAAGACCGACCTCGCGACGCTGAAGAACGACCCGAAGACGGCGGTCCCCGCCACCGCCGCCGAGTCCAACTGGTTCGTCCCGATGGCCCCCGGCTGGGGCCAGGTCGAGAAGGCGCAGATCCTTCAGACCATGCTCCAGGGCATCGGCACCGGCAAGAAGTCGGTCGAGGCCGCCGCCAAGGAGGCGGCCGCCGCGATCGACGAGGTCATCAACACCAAGTGACCTACGGGCGGGGCTCCCGGTCGCGGAGCCCCGCCGTCGTCAAGACCTGAGGGACCCGCCGAGGAGCGCGCGATGAGTGCCGCACACACCACCACCCCTGCCAAGGTGCCGCCACCGCGGCAGGCACCACCGCCGCCCGTCGAGGACCGGCGGCCACGTGGGCAGCGCAGGTCGGGCGGGCCCGCCGTCCCCTGGCTGCTGCTCGCGCCCTGCCTGCTGATCCTGGCCCTGGTCATGGGCTATCCGCTGACCCGTCTGGTCACCCTGTCCTTCCAGAAGTTCGGGCAGTCCCAGCTGTGGGGCTTCCAGCCGGCCGAGTCGGTCGGGTTCGACAACTTCGCGGAGGTGCTGGGCGACGGCGAGTTCTGGACCGTCGTGGTCCGCACGATCGTCTTCGCCGCGGGGGCCGTCGTCTTCACGATGGTCGTCGGCATGGCCATCGCCCTGCTGCTCCAGCGCGTCTCCGGTTGGCTGAAGATGCTCATCAACATCGTGCTGGTGGCCGGCTGGGGCATGCCCGTCATCGTGGCGACCACGGTCTTCAAGTGGCTCTTCGACTCGGATTACGGCGTCTTCAACGCGCTGCTCAGCAAGCTGCCCGGCGTCGAGATGACCGGCCACAACTGGTTCGCGAGCGGGCCCCAGGGCCTGGCCGTGATCATGCTGCTGGTGGTGTGGGGAGCCGTGCCGTTCGTGGTCATCACGCTCAGCGCCGGTCTCACCCAGGTCCCGAAGGAACTGGAGGAGGCCGCCCGCCTGGACGGCGCCGGCTCCTGGGGCGTCTTCCGCTATGTCACCCTGCCCGTCCTGAAGCCGATCATCGTGATGCTGACGACCCTGTCGGTCATCTGGGACATGGGCGTCTTTCCCCAGGTGTTCGTCATGCGTAACGGCCACCCCGAGCCGGAGTTCCAGGTCCTCAACACCTACTCCTACGACCGGGCGTTCGTGGTCAACGACTACGCCCAGGGCTCGGCCATCGCGCTGATCACCGTCCTGCTGCTGCTCGGCGTGGTCGCCGTCTACATGCGGCAGATGCTGAAGATCGGAGAGGTCGAATGAGCAGCACGCTGACCGGCCGCCGGGCGCCGAAGCTCTGGTGGAACCTCCTCGGCCTCCTGGTCTTCGTCACCGCGGGCTTCCCGCTCTACTGGATGCTCAACACGGCGTTCAAGCCCGCCGAGGACGCCATCGACCCGGATCCGAGCCTGCTGCCGACCGGCATCACCTTCGCCAACTTCGGCCGGGCGCTGGACATCGCCGACTTCTGGGGCCCGGTGGGTCGCAGCCTGGTGGTGTCGCTGGCGGTGGTCGTCATCGGCATGGCCGTGGGGATGCTGGCCGCGCTCGCCATCTCCCGCTTCGCCTTCCGTGGCCGCAAGATCGTGATCGTGGGCATCCTCGCGGTCCAGACGGTCCCCCTCGTCGCCATGATCATCCCGGTGTTCCTGCTGCTCAACGACCTGGGCCAGTACGACCGGCTGACGGGCCTCATCATCACGTACCTGACCTTCGTCCTCCCGTTCACCGTGTGGACGCTGAGGGGCTTCATCGTCAACATCCCGAAGGAACTGGAGGAGGCGGCCATGGTCGACGGCTGCTCCCGCACGGGCGCCTTCCTCCGGGTCGTCTTCCCGCTCCTGGCCCCGGGCATGGTCGCCACCTCGGTCTACGGCTTCATCCAGGCCTGGAACGAGTACCTGTACGCCCTGATGCTGCTCAGCCAGAAGAACCAGACGGCGACCGTGTGGCTCGGCAACTTCACCACGAAGCACGGCACCGAATACGCCCCGATGATGGCCGGCGCCACGATGATGGCCGTGCCGATCGTCGCCCTCTTCCTCCTCGTCCAGCGCAAGATGGCCGCGGGTCTTACCGCGGGCGCCGTGAAGGGATGACCCCACCCGATGACGACACTCGCCGACGGTACCGACACGCTCACGCGCGACGCCCTGACGGTTCTCCAGCCCGGCTTCACCGGAACGACCGCCCCTGACTGGCTGCTGCGCCGGCTCGGCGAGGGCCTCGCCTCCGTCGGCCTGTTCGGCCGCAACATCGCCTCGCCCGGCCAACTGGCAGCGCTGACCGCGCGGCTGCGGGCCGAGCGCGACGACGTGCTGGTCGCGATCGACGAGGAAGGCGGTGACGTGACGCGCCTGGAGGTGCGGACCGGCTCCTCCTTCCCGGGCAACCACGCCCTCGGCGCGGTGGACGACGTGGAGCTGACGCGAGAGGTCGCCCATGAACTGGGCCGCCGCCTCGCGGCCTGCGGCGTGAACCTCAACTGGGCCCCGTCCGCCGACGTGAACTCCGACCCGCGCAACCCGGTGATCGGTGTCCGCTCCTTCGGCGCCGACACCCAACTGGCCGCCCGGCACACCGCGGCCTATGTGACCGGCCTCCAGTCCGCCGGAGTCGCCGCCTGCACCAAGCACTTCCCCGGCCACGGCGACACGGCCGTCGACTCCCACCACGCCCTCCCTCGCATCGACGTCCCCGCGGACGTGCTGAGTGACCGCGAACTGACACCGTTCCGCGCGGCCATCGCCGCCGGCAGCCGGGCCGTGATGAGCGCCCACATCCTGATCCCGGCCCTGGACCCGGACCGCCCGGCCACGCTCTCCCGCCGAATCCTGACCGGCCTGCTGCGCGGCGAACTCGGCTTCGACGGCCTCATCGTCACCGACGGCATGGAGATGCGGGCCATCGCGGGCACCTACGGCATCGAACGCGGCAGCGTCCTCGCCGTCGCCTCCGGTGCCGACGCGATCTGCGTGGGCGGCGGCCTGGCCGACGACGCGACCGTACGGCGCCTGCGGGATGCCCTGGTCGTGGCGGTACGCACGGGTGAGCTTCCCGAGGAACGCCTGGCCGAGGCCGCGGACCGGGTCCGGGCGCTGGCCCGCTGGGCGAGCACGGCCGGCCGCGCGCCTGAGGAGACGCGCGGCAGCGAGATCGGCCTGCACGCCGCCCGCCGCGCCCTCACGGTCACCGTCGCCCCGGGTCTGGGGAGCCCGGAGACCTTCAAGCCCCTCACCGAACCGCCCTACGTCGCCGCCCTCACGCCCGTCGCCAACATCGCGGTGGGCGGCGAGACCCCCTGGGGCGTCGCCGCCGAACTCGTCCACCTCCTGCCGGGCACGGTGACGGGCAGCTTCTGCGCCGAGGACGGCAAGGGCGAGGACTGCAACGAGGGCGATGCCGGTGACAGCGCCGGGCGGGCGGCCCTTCAGGCAGCCGGTCCGCGCCGCGTCGTCGCCGTAGTCCGTGACGAGCACCGCCACCCCTGGATGGCCTCGGCCCTCGACACCATGCTGGCCGCCCGCCCCGACACCATCGTGGTGGAAATGGGCGTCCCCCAGGCCGCACCCCGAGGCGCCCTGCACATCGCCACCCACGGCGCGGCCCGTGTCTGCGGCCGGGCGGCGGCCGAGGTGATCGCCGGGTTGTAGGCGGTGGCGCGGCGCGTTGCCGAAGCAGGTTGTAACCCTGCCTCCAGATGTAGTACTTCTTATACATGAGCGAGCAGGTGCACAACAGGCTGGCCATGGTGCGCGCCGAACGGAAGGTGTCGCGCCAGAGCCTGGCCGAGGCAGTGGGAGCCCACTACCAGACCATCGGCTACATCGAGCGAGGGCAGTACAACCCGAGCCTCGACCTGGCACTGAAGATCTCGAGGTTCTTCAGCCTGCCGGTCGAGGCCCTGTTCTCCCTCGAACCGTTCCGGCCGCTCACGGACGAGGTCTACGGGAGGAACCAGCCATGACGACGACACGCCTGACCCACTACGACCGGAGCATGCTGCGGATCATGAACGACCGTCGCGGCCAGGCCTGGTACGCCACGGCGGCGCGCCGACGGCTGGCCGTCGCCGCGCACATCACCCTCACCGTGGCCATCGGCGCGCTGATGACCCACTTCTTCCTCGCCAAGGACGAACCGCTGTGGCCCGTCGCCGCGATGGCGGTGCTGCTGCTTCCCTGGATGGTCGCGACCGGGATCATCAACGGCGCCACCCGGGGCCTGCTGGAGCTGCGCGAGCACGTACTGGACGAGCGGCAGTCGGCCGAACGCAGCCGCACCCTGGCCCGGGCCCACCGCATGACGACGCTGCTCCTGGCCGCGACGGCGGTCGCCCTGCTGATCACAGGCGGTGTCGACGGCAACGCCCCGAAGGCCTACGCGGCACCCCTCCTCATCGCCGTCCTCGTCGTCCACTGGGTCATGCCGCTGTGGGTGGCCGGCCTGCGGGCCGAGGACGAGCCGGCCGACGACGAGATCCTGGAGGCGGGGGCGCTCGGCCGTTAGATCCCCTGCCACTCCGGCTTGTTGGCGTATGTGTACCGGAAGTAGTCCGCCAGCTTCAGCTTCGACGCGGCGGCCTCGTCGACCACGACGGTCGCATGCGGGTGGAGCTGGAGCGCGGACGCGGGGCACACCGCGGCGACCGGCCCTTCCACCGTCGCCGCGACCGCGTCCGCCTTGCCCTCGCCGGTGGCGAGCAGCACCAGGTGCCGGGCCTCCAGAATGGTGCCGATGCCCTGCGTGATCACGTGGTGCGGCACCTGGTCGATGTCGCCGTCGAAGAAGCGCGCGTTGTCGATCCGGGTCTGCTCGGTCAGCGTCTTGATCCGTGTCCGCGACGCCAGCGACGAACACGGCTCGTTGAACCCTATGTGCCCGTCGGTCCCGATCCCGAGCAGCTGAAGGTCCACACCCCCGGCGTCCGCAAGCGTCCTGTCGTACGCCTCGCACGCCCCTTGCACGTCCTCGGCCGTACCGTCCGGCCCCGTGAACTGGTCCATCCCGATCCCGAGCGGCTCCAGCACCTCACGCCGCAGCACCGAGCGGTACGACTCCGGATGGTCGGCGGGCAGCCCCACGTACTCGTCGAGCTGGGCTATCCGCGCCCCCGCGACGTCCACGGCACCGGCGCGCACCTTGGCCGCCAGCGCCTCGTACACGGGCAGCGGCGTCGAGCCGGTCGCCACGCCGAGCAGGGCGGCGGGCTTGCGCCGGAGCAGCTGGGCCATGGCCTCGGCGATGAGATCGCCGCCCGCCTTGGCGTCCGGAACGATGACAACTTCCACGCTGGGCCTGCCGATCTGAGAGGGGTGCTCAACTGGGACTGGACCCGGAAGGGCCGTGTGGTTTAGACCAATCTAACAGAGCGGGGAGCGCCGCTCCCAGGGTGAATGCCGCCGGTCCCACAGGGGCAGCCGCCCGGTGCCGACCAGGTCTCCGGCAGGTGAACAGCGCCGGCCCCGTGTGGGCGTTCCGCGGTGCGGGGGAGTGGAATGGGAGCTGCATCGGCCCGCGTCCGGAAGGAACCCGCCATGACCGCCGCCACACCGGACGCCCCCAGCGAGCGCCCGGGCCGGATCATGGCCCGGGAGATGGCGGAGCAGCCCGCCGTCCTGCGCCGGATCCTCGCCGACGGCGCCCCCGCCATCCGGGACGTGGCACGCCAGATCGCCGCCCGCGCTCCCCGCTTCGTCCTGCTGACCGCCCGCGGCACCTCCGACAACGCCGCCCTCTATGCCAAGTACCTCCTGGAGATCCGGCTCGGCCTGCCCTGCGGACTCACCTCGATGTCCACCACCACGGCTTACGGTGCCCGGCCCGACCTCACGGACGTCCTCGTCGTCACCGTCAGCCAGTCCGGCGGCTCCCCGGACCTGGTCGCCTCGACCCGGGCCGCCCGCGAGGCCGGCGCGATCACGCTCGCCGTCACCAACAACCCGGACTCACCGCTCGCCAGCGTCTCCGAGTACCACATCGACATCATGGCCGGACCGGAGAAGGCCCTCCCCGCGACCAAGACGTACACCGCCTCCCTCCTCGCGCTCTACCTGTTCGTCGAGGGCCTGCGCGGCGGCGACGGCGCGCAGGCCCACGTGCTGCCGGACCTCGCCGGGCAACTGCTCGCCCGGCAGGACGAGGTGCGCGCCCTCGCCGCCCGCTACCGCTTCGCCGAGCGCATGGTGATCACCTCACGCGGCTACGGCTACCCCACGGCCAAGGAGGCCGCCCTCAAGCTGATGGAGACCAGCTACATCCCCGCCCTCTCCTACTCCGGCGCCGACCTGCTGCACGGACCGCTCGCCATGGTCGACAACGTCTCCCCGGTCATCGCCGTGGTCACCGACGGCAAGGGCGGCGAAGCGCTCCAGCCGGTCCTCGACCGGCTGCGCGGCCGCGGTGCCGACCTGGTCGTCATCGGCCCCAGGCATCAGGTCGAGCAGGCGTCGGCCGGCTTCGTCCTGCCGACGGACGACGTGGCCGAGGAGGTCCAGCCCGTCCTGGAGATCATTCCGCTTCAGCTCCTGGCCTACGAGGTCACCATCGCCCGAGGTCAGGACCCGGACGCGCCTCGGGCGCTGGCGAAGGTGACGGAGACTCGTTGACTAGGTGAGCGAACCCCCCGTCACGTCCACCCAGCTTCCCGTGACCCACCGCCCTGCGTCCGAGACCAGGAACGCCACCACGTCGGCGACTTCGGCCGGCTCGCCCACCCCGCCCAGGGCCGAATACGCCGCGGCCTTCGCCCAGCCGTCGGCACTGCCGTGCAGCAGCGGGGCCGTGTTGTCCGTGTTGATGATCCCCGGCGCCACCGAGTTCACCGTGATACCCCGAGGGCCCAGCACCTTGGACAGGTCCCGCGAGAGGACGTCCAGCGCGCCCTTCGTCATCGCGTACGCCATGTTGTCCGGCATCGCCGCCGTCCGGGCCAGCCCCGAGGAGATGTTGACGACCCGGCCGCCGTCCCGCAGCCGGCTCATGCCCTGCTTGAGTATGAAGAACGGCGCCTTCACGTTCACCGCGAAGACCTTGTCGTACTCCTGCTCCTCCAGCTCCTGGATCGGCCGCGTGTTGCCGATCCCCGCGTTGTTCACCAGGATGTCCAGCCCGTCCGCGTGCCGGTCGAACTCCGCCCACAGCGCCTCGGCGTCCCCCGGTACGCCCAGCTCCACGCCCACCGCGAACGCCGAGCCGCCCGCCGCCTCGATCGCCGCGACCGTCTCCTTCGCCGCCGTCTCGTTCCTGCCGTAGTGCACTCCGACCCGCGCGCCGTCGCGCCCCAGCCGCTCGGCGATCCCTCGCCCGATGCCCCTGCTCGCCCCCGTGACGAGTGCCGTCCTGCCCGTGAGCACGCCCATGTCGGCGCCCCCTTCTCATATTTCTAGTGGTCGCTACAGAAATGACCGTACCCCACCCCGGCGACATTTCTCTAGTGCCCGCTATAAAATGCACTCCATGGTGAACGACGACGGGACCGCGAGGGCCGAGAGGCACGGAACCGCGACGGGCAAGGGCGACGAAACCGCGACGGGCAAGGGCAACGGAACAATGACGAGCAGGGGCAAGGGAAGGCCCCGCGGCCGCCCCCGCTCCTTCGATCGCGAGACCGCACTGGAGAAGGCACTCCTGGCCTTCTGGGAGCACGGTTACGAGGCCACGTCCGTCTCCGACCTCACTCGCGTCATGGACATCGGCGCCCCCAGTCTCTACGCGGCCTTCGGCGACAAGCGGTCCCTCTTCGAGGAGGTCGTGCAGGTCTACGGCACGGGGTACGGCTCGTTCACCGACCGGGCTCTCGCCGAGGAGCCCACCGCCCGGGCCGCCGTCGAGCGCACGCTGCGCGAGGCCGCCGTCGCGTACACGGAACCCGGCCACCCGCACGGCTGCCTCGTCGTCCACGCCGCCGCGAACTGCTCGACCCCCGAGGTCGAACAGTCGCTGCGGGACCGCCGCAACGCCAACATCGCCGCGTTCGAGAGCCGCATCCGAGCCGATGTCGCCGCCGGCGTGCTGCCGCCGGGCACCGACGCCCCCGCCCTGGCCCGCCACACCGGAGCGATGATCCAGGGCATGTCACAACAGGCGCGGGACGGGGCGAGCCGGGAGGAACTGGAGGCGGTCGCGGAAATTGCCATGTCCATCTGGCCCCGCACAGGAACCCACACGGGTTAGGCTGCGGGGAGGACGCCAGCGTGTCCGACCCGTCGGAGAATTAACAACAACGAACAGCCTCCAACGCATGGACACCCACGAGTGGTCTAGTCCACAATGCGTGACGAGAGCGCGTGTGCAGCGCGCACCAGCCTCCGCCTTCCCCGCACAGGAAGGCGGACAGAGGAACCGAGGCTCTCTGCCCTGACTGCCCCGGCTCCTCGTCCTTCGGCCGACCGGGACCGCACACCCCACGGCCGATACTGCTCCGGGCTGCGGTGCCGGGAGGGTTGAGGGTCCCTCTCAGGCGCCGCGGCCCGCGGGTGTTCCAGGAGCCCGTACCTGTCCGGGCCCGTACATTTCAGAGCCGTACAAACCCCCGGGTACGCTCGCTCACGTGCCCTCCATGAACGAACTCGTACGCCAGCACACCGCCCTCGACGACACCGATCTCGAGTGGCTCCACCTGCTGGTCTCGGAGTGGCAGCTGCTCTCCGACCTCTCCTTCGCCGACCTGGTGCTGTGGGTTCCCACCAGCGACGGCACGCGGTACGTGTCCGTCGCGCAGATGCGGCCCAACACCGGTCCGACGTCCTACCAGGACGACATGGTGGGCCACCTCGTCCCGCGTGGCCGCCGCCCGATGCTGGACGCCGCCCTCGACGAGGGTCGCATCGTGCGCGAGGGGGACCCCGAGTGGCGCGAAGAGGTCCCGGTCCGGGTCGAGTCGATCCCCGTACGGCGGGAGGGGCGCGTCCTCGGCGTCATCGCGCGCAACACCAATCTCCTCACCGTGCGTACCCCGAGCCGCCTGGAGCTCACCTACCTCCAGAGCGCCTCCGATCTCGCGCAGATGATCGCGGCCGGCGCCTTCCCCTTCGCGAACCAGCAGCTCGACATGGACGCCTCGCCCCGGGTGGGCGACGGACTGATCCGGCTCGACGCCGACGGCATCGTCCAGTACGCCTCCCCGAACGCGCTGTCCGCCTACCACCGCATGGGCCTCGCCTCCGACCTCGTCGGCCAGCACTTGGGCAAGACCACCGCCGAACTCGCCCCGACGCGGGGACCGGTGGACGAAGCGCTCGCCAAGGTCGCCAGCGGCTGGGCTCCCCGCGAGTTCGAGATCGAGGGCAGCGACGGGGTCATCCAGTTCCGCGCGATCCCCCTCAAACCGAAGGGCACCCGCATCGGCTCGCTGGTCCTGCTCCGCGACGTCACCGAACTCCGCCGTCGCGAACGCGAGTTGATCACGAAGGACGCGACGATCCGGGAGATCCACCACCGCGTCAAGAACAACCTCCAGACGGTGGCTGCTCTGCTCCGCCTCCAGGCCCGACGCATCGAGTCCGACCGCGGACGCGAGGCCCTGGAGGAGGCGGTGCGACGCGTCGGATCGATTGCGATCGTGCACGAGACGCTCTCCCAGAACCTGGACGAGCGCGTGGAGTTCGACGACATCGCCGACCGCGTCCTGGCGATGGTCGCGGAGATTTCCCCGGGCAAGGTCACGGGCCGGCGCACCGGCCACTTCGGCATCCTCGACGCCGAGGTCGCCACCCCGCTCTCGATGGTGCTGACCGAGGTTCTGCAGAACGCGCTGGAGCACGGCTTCCGCGAGGGCGACACCGGGACGGTCGAGGTGTCGGCGGTTCGCGGCGGTACGACGAAAGAGGCCCGCCTGCTGGTCACCGTCCAGGACGACGGCGTCGGCCTGCCGGCCGGCTTCGATCCGCAGACCGCGGGCAACCTCGGCCTCCAGATCGTACGGACCCTGGTGGAGGGCGAGTTGGGGGGAACGTTCGACATGGTCCCGGCCCCGGAGCGTGGCACCCGTGTGATCCTGGACATCCCGGTGCCTACGCGGAAGTAGAAAACGCCCAGCGGGATCAGGCCCTGAAAAGCATTGAGCCCCGGGCCATCAAATGGCCCGGGGCTAAAGCTCGTTGCTGCTTAACTAAGCGCATCGGGGGAACTGCGCGCTGCGGCTCGGGGGCGGGAGATGCGTACTCGCTGTACGCGCCGCCAAGCTCAGGCTGTCAGCAGGGGTGGATTGTCAGGCGGAGGCCTGACGAGCCCGGTTGCGGGCGGCGCGGCGCTTCATGGCGCGGCGCTCGTCCTCGCTGAGACCACCCCAGACGCCGGAGTCCTGGCCGGACTCAAGCGCCCACTGCAGACACTGCTCGATAACCGGGCAGCGACGGCAGACGGCCTTGGCTTCCTCGATCTGCAGCAGCGCAGGACCGGTGTTGCCGATGGGGAAGAAGAGCTCGGGGTCTTCCTCGCGGCAAACGGCGTTGTGACGCCAGTCCATGGCTGCTACCTCTCCTTGGTATTACGTGCAGGGCTTGCTTGTGAATGTGAACGCTTTCACGAATCCCTCAACAAGTGAAGGGCCGACCGCCAGGTTCCCTGGCGTGGGTCCTGTGATTTGAAGAGGGGTTCTGGTGATCAGTGGAGGCCGATGTTGCGGGCCGTCCCGATCGCCATGTAGAGACTCGCAAACCTCAGCGGCGGACACAACCCCTTCTGGAAAGTTTTTTTTGATTCTTCGGTGTCGACTAGGTCACAGCCGTACTTCCATGGGGTGGATCCTGGCCTAAACGTTCGAGTGAAAGGACTTTAGCCAGTTCTGCTCACACAATCACACGCAGTGCACGGCGTACGCCTGTGAACGTCACGCTTGTTCGCAGCCCCAGGTGGTCACCGTCCATCTGGAGGGGGAGCGGCACCTTCGAATGCAAGGTGAACTCGGTCAAATCGTGCAGAGAGGTCGCGTGCTTGCCACGGGGTCCGCGCTCGGGGGACGAAGTGAGCAACTGGGTGCCATACCGGGCAACCGCCGCCGTGGAGAGCCGGCTGAGACCGAAGAGATCGAGTCCGGTATCGAACGAGGCCTTAGGCGCCGCGTAGATCGGGCGATTCCCCAGAAACGTCCATGGGGAGGTGTTCGAGACTATGGACAGCACCAAATCGGTGATCGGATCCTCCCCGGCCCGCTCCAGCGTGATCGTGCCGTGCCGGCGGTTCGGCTCGCCGAGGAGCTGGCGTACGACCTGGCGTACGTAAAGGGCGTGTGTGGATTTCCGGCCGCGCTCGCGGTGCTGCTCCACCCGGCCGACCACACCGGCGTCGAAGCCGAGCCCCGCGTTGAAAGTGAACCAGCGGGAGGGCACCGCCTCGTCCTCCGTGCCCGGCGTGCCGGAGGTGAGGCCCAGGCCGACGGTACGTTCACTGCCGTCGCGCAGGGCGTCCAGCAGGGCCCCGGTGGCTTCCACCGCGTCGTTGGGCAGGCCCAGGGCGCGGGCGAAGACATTGGTGGAGCCGCCCGGGACCACGGCGAGACCGGGGAGGCGTCCCGGCTCGGGGCCGGCGTGCAGGAGGCCGTTGACCACCTCGTTGACCGTGCCGTCGCCGCCGAGGGCCACCACCAGGTCGATGTCGTCGCTCTCCGCCGCGTGCCGGCCCAGGTCGCGCGCGTGCCCGCGGTACTCGGTGGTGACCGCTTCCAGCTTCATCTCGCTGGCGAGCGCGTGGATCAGTACGTCGCGTGTACGCGCACTTGTGGTGGTTGCCGCCGGATTGACCACGAGAAGTGCACGCATGACTGGCAGCGTACCTACTGGGTGGTACCTGGCCCAGACCGAGGTAGGGATCAGGTAAGAGAGCGGGGGTGAACCTCGCCACGAGGGGCGCGTAGCCGAGGGCTACTCTTCAGGGGTGAGCAGTGAGCAGACCCCCACCACCCCGGAGAACACCGGCCCCCGCCCGCGGCGGCTGACGTACGCCGCGCTGCTGGCCGCACTGGAGGGGCTGGCGCTGGTCGTCGGCGGCGTGTGGATGCTGGTCCTCGGACTCACCGGCGAGCCGGACAGCCGCCAGCAGGCCGTGACCGGGGGCGTCACGCTCGTCGTGCTCGCGTTGCTGCCGCTGCTCGCCGCGCGCGGGCTGCTCGGCCGCCGCAGCTGGAGCCGCGGCCCGGCCGTCATCACCCAGCTCATGGCGCTGCCCGTGGCCTACAACCTGCTCCAGGCCGACAGCATGGCCATTCCGGCCGGGATCGCCCTCGCGGTCGTGGCCGTGTCGGCGCTCGTCCTGCTCGTGAACCCCGAGACGACCCGGGCCCTCGGGATCCGCGGGCCCGGCAACGTACAGAAGTAGCCGTCACTCCTCGACGAGGAGCTTCTCCCGGAGCTGGGCCAGTGTGCGCGCCAGCAGCCGCGAGACGTGCATCTGCGAGATGCCGACCTCCTGCGCGATCTGCGACTGGGTCATGTTGCCGAAGAAGCGCAGCAGCAGGATCCGCTTCTCGCGCGGCGGGAGGTCCTCCAGCAGCGGCTTGAGGGATTCCCGGTACTCCACGCCCTCCAGCGCCTCGTCCTCCGCGCCGAGGGTGTCGGCGACCGCCGGGGACTCGTCGTCGGTGTCGGGGACGTCCAGGGACAGCGTGGAGTACGCGTTGGCGGACTCCAGGCCCTCCAGGACCTCCTCCTCCGAGATCGCCAGCTTCTCGGCGAGCTCGTGGACCGTGGGGGAGCGGCCGTGCAGCTGCGAGAGCTCGGCCGTGGCCGTCGTCAGCGAGAGGCGCAGCTCCTGGAGTCGACGCGGGACGCGCACCGCCCAGCCCTTGTCGCGGAAGTGCCGCTTGATCTCGCCCACGACCGTCGGGGTCGCGTACGTCGAGAACTCCACGCCGCGGTCCGGGTCGAAGCGGTCGACGGACTTGATCAGCCCGATCGTGGCGACCTGGGTGAGGTCGTCGAGCGGCTCGCCGCGGTTGCGGAAGCGGCGTGCGAGATGCTCCACGAGCGGCAGGTGCATACGGACCAGCTGATTGCGCAGCTCCGCGTACTCGGGGCTGCCATTGCTCAGCGTGCGCAGTTTGAGGAACATCTCGCGCGCCCCGCTGCGGTCCGGGGAGCCGTGCTGCGCACCCTGTGCGTGGTGCGCGCGCGGCGTTTCGTCCTCGGAGTGTCGCTCGTGCTCGCTCATCGTCCCGCCCGTCGCCCTTCCCCGAGCCCTCGCCTCCTCCGCCACTCCCGACTTGGCGCGAGTGGGGGGACCCCCCTGGGCAGGAGGTGCCGCGATCCCTCCGCCCGGAGGCGCGCTCCGCACGACACCGTCCTGGGTCCGCTGCCCGCCGCCCGGGAGGACGGCCTCCGCGGAGTCGTCCTCCGGATGCGGGCGGGCCTGCTCGGGGATGCCGTCGATGCCGTCCGCCATGCGCCGGGCTTCGCTCGGACCGCACGTGTCCGTGGCCGTGCCCTCGGCCGGCAGTTCTCGTGTACTGCGCTCTTCGTCCCGCACCGGCCCGTCCTCTTTCCTCACGCCGGCCCGGGTCCCGCGCCGCGCTGTTTGTAGAGGCTGATCGAAACGGTCTTGTCCTTGTCCACGGCGGAGGAGACCTTGCCCGCGAGAGCGGACAGGACGGTCCAGGCGAAGGTGTCCCGCGAGGGGGCATGACCATCCGTGGTCGGCGCCGAGACGGTGACCTCGAGTGAGTCGTCGACGAGGCGGAAGACACAGCTGAGTACGGAGCCGGGCACGGCCTGCTGAAGCAGGATCGCGCAGGCCTCGTCCACCGCGATGCGCAGGTCCTCGATCTCGTCGAGGGTGAAGTCCAAACGGGCCGCGAGACCGGCCGTGGCCGTACGCAGCACCGACAGGTAGGCACCCGCGGCCGGCAGCCGGACTTCCACGAAGTCCTGAGTCGCGGGCTCGCCTGCGATCTGGGACACCCTCACCTCCATGGTGGTACAAGTGTTTCAGGGCCGAGGGTCGCCCCCCGGGGTAACGCGATACATGGTTCAGCGGTGACGCTACCGCGCTCTCAACGGTCCTGTCCCCGGGACCCCAACCCCTTGCCGTCACTCACAGTAAACCTGTGGATACGCTCCGTGTCTAGAGGGTTGGCGAGCCCAAATGGGAAGAGCGTGCGCCGGGTTGACGTACCCAGACGTCAGACGGTCGAACCGTCCCACGCCGGGGTCCTGTCGAGTCACACCAGGACATGATCGACGAAGCACCAGCGCCAAGTCTCCCCGGGCTCATGGGTCCGCATCACGGGATGCCCGGACTCCTTGTGGTGCTCCGCCGCGTGCCGCCCCGACGAGGAGTCGCAGCAGCCGACGTGACCGCAGCTCAGACACAGCCGTAGTTGCACCGGATCCATGCCCTCCGCCAGGCACTCCGGACACGTCTCGCTGAGCGGGACGGGTTCGGGGTGGGGCAGCGCCCCGGCGTGCGTGCACTGTTTCATGATTGCCAGGTTACGACGGTCGCGCGGAAGACCGCGTCGAAAAATGAGGGCGGGCGAGAACGATGGACGTGATGCCACTGCTGTTGCTGGTGGCGGGCAGCGCCGCGATCGCCGCGGTGGCCAGGCGCACACCGGTGCCGGCGCCACTGCTGCTGGTGGCGGTCGGGCTGGCGGTCAGTTCCGTCCCCGGGGTGCCGGACTACACTCTCGACCCGCACATCGTCCTGCCGCTCCTCCTGCCCCCGCTGCTGCACACGGCCGCCACCGACAGCTCGTACCTCGACCTGCGGGCGCAGCTGCGGCCGGTCGCGCTGCTGTCCGTCGGGTACGTGCTGTTCGCGACCTTCGTCGTCGGCTGGGCCCTGTACCAGATCGTGCCGGACCTGCCGCTCACCGCGGCGCTGGTCTTCGGCGCGGTGGTGGCGCCGCCGGACGCGGTCGCGGCGACGGCCGTGGCCCGCCGGGTCGGACTGCCGTCGCGGATCACCACGATCCTCCAGGGCGAGTCCCTGCTGAACGACGCCACCGCGATCACCGCCTACCGGGTGGCCCTGGCCGCCGCCGTCGGCGAGGGCGCGACCTGGGCCGGGGGCATCGGCGAGTTCCTGCTCGCGGCGGTCGGCGGCGTCGTGGTCGGGCTCGTGCTGATGGCGCCGATCCACTGGCTGCGCACGCACGTGAAGGAGGCGCTGTTCCAGAACACGCTCTCCCTGCTGACCCCGTTCGTCGCGTACGCCGTCGCCGAGCAGGTGCACGCCTCCGGTGTCATCGCGGTCGTGGTCGTCGCGCTCTACCTGGGGCACCGCGCGTGGGAGGTCGACTTCGCCACGCGTCTGCAGGAGGAGGCGGTGTGGAAGATGGTCGCCTTCGTCCTGGAGTCGGCGGTGTTCGCGCTGATCGGACTCCAGCTGCCGGTGGTGCTGAGGGGCCTCGGGGAGTACGAGGGGGTCCTGGCCGCCTGGTACGCGGTCGCCGTCTTCCTGGTGGTCGTCGCGGCCCGGTTCGCGTGGGTGTACCCGGCGACCTTCCTGCCGCGGCTGCTGTCGGCCCGGATCCGGGAGCGGGAGGCGACTCCGACCTGGAAGGGGCCGTTCGTCGTCGCGTGGGCCGGTATGCGGGGCGTGGTCTCGCTCGCCATCGCCTTCTCGATCCCGCTCACCCTGCACGACGGCGAGGAGCCCTTCCCGCACCGCAACCTCATCCTCTTCCTGACCTTCACGACGGTCATCGGGACACTGGTCGTGCAGGGGCTGACCCTGCCCCCGCTGATCCGGTTGCTGAAGTTCCCCGGGCGGGACACACAGGCCGAGACACTGGCCGAGGCCAACGCCCAGGCGCAGGCCTCCCGGGCCGCCGAGCGGCGCCTGGACGAACTCCTCACCGACGAGCGCAACGCCCTGCCCGCGCCGCTCGCCGACCGGCTCCGCACCGTCCTGGAGCGCCGCCGCAACGCCGTCTGGGAACGGCTCGGGCAGTCCAACCCGGTCACCGGGGAATCCGTCGACGACGCCTACCGGCGGCTGTCGCGAGAAATGATCAGCGCCGAGCGCGAGGTGTTCGTCAAGCTCCGGGACGCCCGGTACATCGACGACGAGATGCTGCGGACCCTGCTGCGCAGGCTGGACCTGGAGGAGGCGGCGGCGTTCCGGGAGACGGCGTAAAGGTCGCAGGGGCGGACGGCGCGGACGCGCTGCCGGGCGTCACGGGAAGGGGCGGCCGGTGACCACGGCCGCCACTGTCGTCCCGCGCGGGAAGGCGCCTTCGCCGGCCAGGGCGACGAGCCCGTACAGCAGCTTGGCGACATACAGGCGTTCGACGGGCAGTCCGTGACGGTGCTCGAAGTCCGCGGCGAAGGAGTCGAGCTCGCCGGGCACGCGCGCGTAGCCGCCGAAGTGGAAGCGGTCGTCGAGGCTCCAGGTGCCGCGCGGGCCGCCGAAGGCCCGGTGCTGCAAGGCCCTGACGTCGGCGGCCAGGAAGCCGCCCTTGAGGACCGGGACACCCAGGGCACGTTGCCCAGGGGCGAGACCGGCCGCCAGCCCCGCCAGAGTGCCGCCGGTGCCGCAGGCGACGGCCACGACATCGGCCCGGCCGTGCAGTTCGGCGCCGAGCGCCCGGCAGCCGCGTACGGACTCCGCGTTGCTGCCGCCCTCGGGGACGACGTACGCCTCCTCGGCGTCCGCCGCGCGCAGGATCGCGGCCAGGGCCCGCGGCTCGGACTTGCGGCGGTACGTCGCCCTGTCGACGAAGTGCAGGCGCATGCCGTCGGCCGTGCAGCGGGTCAGTGAGGGGTTGAGGGGTCGGCCCGCCAGCTCCTCGCCGCGTACGACCCCGACCGTGGGGATGCCGAGCAGCCGGCCGACCGCGGCCGTGGCGCGCAGATGGTTGGAGTAGGCGCCGCCGAAGGTGACGACGGTACGGCCGGCCGCCGCCGCGAGGTTCGGTGCCAGCTTGCGCCACTTGTTGCCGATCAGCTCCGGGTGGATCAGGTCGTCCCGCTTCAGCACCAGCCGGACGCCGTGGCGCTCGAACCGGTCGTCCAGGACCTCCTGCACCGGCGAGGGCAGCCGGGGGCGCAGTGCGGCGAATCCGGAGGTTTCGGGGCTGGTCACCGGGCCATTGTCACCCGGGGGTGGGGGAGGGGGACTCGGGGCTGACGCCTTCCCGCGAGCCAGGGCCGGGCCGCGGCTGCCCGGACCGGCGGCGGTCACGTACGAGCTCGATGAGTGATGGGCCGCCGCGCAGGCACCAGAGGGCGATCACCGGGTCGCAGATCGCGCAGCCCAGGGAGGAGGTGTGGGCGAAGGGGATGATCGGGTTGCCCTTCATGTGGTGGACGATGTCCCACGCCGTGTGCAGCAGCCAGCCGATGCCGATCCAGGTCCACGACTCCAGGCCCCGGAAGGCGACGTAGGTGAGCAGCACGGTGAAGGGGAACTCCCAGCCGCCCATGCCGCCGCCGCTGAGGTACGCGGCGCCGGCGCCGCCGACCATGAGCGCGTTCAGGCGCCGCCGGTGCGGTTCGCGGACGAGGGACATCAACAGGGCGTAGAGGATGCCGATGCCGATCGGCGCGATGTACTGCATGGGTGAGCCGTCTCTGGAGTGGTTGGCAGGAACGGATCACCACGCTAGGTCCGGTTCCGCACGCTCCCCAGCGGCATTGTCGACAGGTTCCCACGGGTATTCGCCAGCCGCCCAGGGGCCGGTTCGTGCCGCCCGCAACGGGCGGAAAAGCGGGCCCCTGCCCAGTAGTACGAAGATCCATTCCCGCTCTTTCGTGTAATAGCACCGCGATGCTGCGTGAGGAAGGCTTGGGCGTGCACATCGATTCCCGAGGCATATGGGCGTCGGTCACAACTGGGAGGGCAGTTCTCTATGTCGGTAGGCGAAGAGGTCCGCACGGAGGAGGAGACCAAGCCGCAGCAGAGTCTCGGCACGGCGGCCGCGCGGAACCTGGCCACCACGACCAAGTCCGTGCCGCAGATGCAGGAGATCAGTTCCCGCTGGCTGCTGCGCATGCTGCCCTGGGTCGACATCCAGGGGGGTACGTACCGGGTGAACCGGCGGCTGACGTTCGCCGTCGGCGACGGCCGGATCACGTTCGTGAAGACCGGCGACCGCGTCGAGATCATCCCCGCGGAGCTGGGCGAACTGCCGGCCCTTCGGTCGTACGAGGACCAGGAGGTCCTCTCCGAGATCGCCCGGCGCTGCGAGCAGCGGGAGATCGCCGCGGGCGAGGTGATCGCCTCGTTCGGCAGCCAGTCCGACGAGGTGTACCTGCTGGCGCACGGCAGGGTGGAGAAGATCGGCACGGGCCCGTACGGCGACGACGAGTCCCTCGGGGTCCTCGCCGATGGCGCCTACCTCGGCGACGAGGCGCTGCTGGACGAGGACGCCATCTGGGAGTACACGGCCCGGGCGCTCACGGCGTGCACCGTGCTCGTCCTGACCCGCCAGGACGTCGAGCAGATCGCGGAGCGCTCGGACTCGCTGCGCGAGCACCTCCAGCAGCGCCGCTCGATTCCCGAGCAGCGCTCCAACAAGTACGGCGAGAAGGAGATCGACCTCGCCTCCGGCCACTCCGGCGAGCCGGACATCCCGCACACCTTCGTCGACTACGAGGCCAGGCCCCGTGAGTACGAACTGAGCGTCGCCCAGACCGTCCTGCGCATCCACACGCGCGTGGCCGACCTCTACAACCAGCCCATGAACCAGACCGAGCAGCAGGTCCGGCTGACGGTCGAGGCGCTGAAGGAGCGCCAGGAGCACGAGCTCATCAACAACCGCGACTTCGGTCTCCTGCACAACTGCGAGTACGAGCAGCGGATCCAGCCGCACGACGGCGTGCCCAGCCCGGACGACCTGGACGAGCTGCTCAGCAGGCGCCGCGGCACGAAACTGCTCCTCGCTCACCCGCGCGCGATCTCCGCGTTCGGCCGCGAGCTCAACAAGCGAGGGCTGGTCCCCGAGACCATCGACATGGCCGGCAACCGCATTCCCACCTGGCGCGGGGTGCCGATCTTCCCGTGCAACAAGATCCCGGTGACCCCGGAGCGGACGACGTCGATCATCGCCATGCGTACCGGCGAGAGCGACCAGGGCGTCATCGGCCTGCGGGCCTCCGGCATCCCGGACGAGATCGAGCCGAGCCTGTCGGTGCGCTTCATGGGCATCAACGAACAGGCCATCATCAAGTACCTGGTCACGGCCTACTACTCGGCCGCGGTCCTGGTACCGGACGCGCTCGGCGTCCTGGAGAACGTCGAGATCGGCCGCTGGCAGTGACGCTGCCGGTACGCCGGCCGTGTCCGCGCCCGGCAGCGCGGGTACACCCTCGGGGTACGCGCCCAGCGGCAGCGGAAGCGCCACCGTCCGCTCAGTTTCCGAGGCGGTCCCATGGGTGAGTCCCTTACGGAGTTCAGGACGGAGACGACGCTGCCCACCCCCGGTGGGCAGCACGGTACCGAGCCAGGGCGTGCGGCCGGAGCACCGGAAAGGCGGGAGCCCATCGGGACACAGCGGGACGGTCGGCCGGGACCGGCCGAGGGGCACGAGGCGGTCATGTTCCTGGAGCGGGCCCGGGCGGAGGTCGATCCGGTACTGCGGGACGTGCTCGGCTCGCTGCCCGGGCCGATGCGCCGGATCGCGCTCTACCACTTCGGCTGGGAACAGGCGGACGGCACACCGGCCGAGGGTGGCTCCGGCAAGGCGATCCGGCCGGCGCTCGTCCTCGCCGCGGCGGCCGCCCTGGGCGGACCCGAGGCACGGGGGGCGGCGGTCCGGGCGGCCGCGGCGGTGGAGCTGGTCCACAACTTCACGTTGCTGCACGACGACGTGATGGACCGGGACACCACTCGTCGGCACCGGCCCACCGCGTGGACCGTGTTCGGCGACTCCGACGCGATCCTCGCCGGGGACGCCCTTCAGGCGCTGGCCATGCGGCTGCTCGCCGAGGACCCGCATCCGGCGGCCCCGGCCGCCACCGCCCGGCTCGCGGACTGCGTGGTCGAGCTGTGCGCGGGACAGCACGCGGACACGGCCATGGAGCGGCGCGGTCCCGGCGAGATCACGCTCGACGAGGTGCTCGCCATGGCGGAGGCCAAGACCGGCGCGCTGCTGGGGAGCGCCTGTGCGATCGGCGGGCTGTACGCGGGAGCCGGGGACGCGGACGTGGCGGCGCTGGACGCGTTCGGCCGGGAGGCCGGGCTCGCCTTCCAGCTCATCGACGACGTCATCGGCATTTGGGGAGACCCGCGCCGCACCGGCAAGCCCGTCGGCGCGGACCTGGCCGCCCGCAAGAAGTCCCTGCCGGTCGTGGCGGCCTTCGTCTCCGGCACGCCGGCGGCCGCGGAACTCGCCGAACTGTACGCACGACCCAGCGAGAAGGAGGACCTCGACCACATCGCCCTGACCGTGGAGCGGGCGGGCGGCCGCGACTGGGCGCAGGACCAGGCGGCCGACCGGATGGCAGTGGCGATGCAGCAACTGGCACGCGCGGTGCCGGACCCGGAGTCGGCGGGCGGTCTGCTGGCCCTCGCCGAGTTCGTGACACGGCGCCGCAGTTGACGGCCGACGATGCGGAAATCGGCGGTCGGCAAGGGCCGGCGGTGCGGCAACCAGCCGCCGGCGGCATCTGACGGTCCTTCGGGTGACCGAAGGGCAGGACCCCGGAGTGCCGGGGCCGTGCGGCTCCTGACCCCGTACGGCTCCGGCCCTCCGGTCAGGCGGGCCCCGCACTGCCCCACGGTGTGCGGGGCCTGCCTCCTACTGCCGGTCATGACAGGCGCTTGGGGCAACTGCTCGATGAAATCCCGCCAAGTTCCCGCCCCGCTCGCCGGGCGGCTCCCAACCGCCCTACGATCAACGCCCGTCGGGACGAGCGAAGGGGCGGGGACATGGGCGTGGCGATCCGGACGGCGGGCGAGGGGGACCGGGAGCTGGTTGTCCGGCGGCTGGACGAGGCGTTCCAGAACGACCCCGTGAGCGGTTGGGTCTTCCCCGGGGTGGAGGACCGTCGTGCCAAGCATCCCGGGCTCATGGCCGCCTTCACGGACATCGTGCTCGAGGCCGGGCGCATCGAGCTCACCGAGGACGGTTCGGCCTGTGCGCTGTGGCTGTCCATGCCGGCCGACGACCATGACGGCGACGCCGAGGACGACGGTCCGGCCCAGGTGCGTCAGGCCGTCGACCCGGACAACGAACGCATCGAGACGATCGGCCGGCTGACCGCCGCCATCCACCCCTCCGGGCGGGCCCACGAGTACCTGTGGATGATCGGCGTGGCCCCCGGCCGCCAGGGCGAGGGCCTCGGCACGGCGCTCATCGAGTCGGCCCTCGACCGTTGCGACCGTGAGGGACTGCCCGCCTACCTGGAGGCGAGCAACGCCCGCAGCCGCAAGCTGTACGAGCGCCTCGGCTTCGAGCTCGCCGGCCCGGTGCTCGACCTCCCGGAGGACGGCCCGGCCATGTGGCCGATGTGGCGCGAGCCCCGCATCTCCTAGCCCGCGCTATCCTGTCGGGCTTCGTCCTCCGGCAGCACCGTCGCCACGATCCTCTCCACCAGCCCGTCCGGCACGCTCACCCCGGGCAGTACGTCCTCCAGGACGCCCGGCAGGGTCAGATGCTCCAGGAGCAGTCCCAGCATGGCCAGGTACAGCACGGCGACGGACTCGTCGCCGCCGGGCAGGCCGGCCGTTCGGTGGAAGTCCATGGCCTCCTCCAGGTCACCGCGCACCGACTTGGTGTAGGAGCTGAGCAGTTCGGGACGTCGGGTGGCCTCCAGGCGCAGCTCCATGAGGGCCAGATAGCCCGTGCGGTCGCGGGTCGCGCGGGCCATGAGGTCGTACATGAAGGCCGTGACCAGTGAGCGGTCCTTGGGGCGGGTCATCAGCTCGGCGATCACGTCGGGGTCGGGCGCGAGCCGTACGTGCAGCCGGGTGTCGATCTGGCGCAGCAGTTCGGCGCGGCCGGTGAAGTAGTTGGAGGCGGTGCCCACGGGCACGCCGGCCTCCGCGTCCACCGCGCGGAACGTCAGCCCGCGCGCTCCCTCGCGCGCGAGCACCTCGACGCCGGCGTCGACGAGCGCGGCCCGGCGCCCGGGATTGCTGACCATGCGGAGTCCCTTCTCCCACTTTTGGCGGTTCACGGATATTGCCTTGCAACCACTACATCAGGAGTACTACAACTGAAGTTGTTGCATCGGCAGCCTACGAAAAGAGACCGGCTTGCGAAAGCTCACGTACTTCATCGCCTGTTCCATCGACGGCTTCATCGGCGACCCGGGCGGAGACGCGACGTCGATGCTCCGCTTCCTCGACGAGGAGTTCCTCGCCTTCCTGAAGGCGGAGTATCCGGAGACCGCGGCCACCCAGGGCCGCCGGGCCCTCGGCTTCGACGGCCTGCCGAACAAGCGGTTCGACACCATCGTTCAGGGCCGCGGCAGCTACGACCTCGCCCTGGCGGGGGGCGTCACCAGCCCGTACGCCCACCTGCGCGAGTACGTCGCCTCCAGCACGCTGAAGGAGTCGCCCGACCCGAACGTCGGGATCATCGCGGGTGACCTGGTCGGAAAGGTCCGCGAACTGAAGGCCGAGGACAGCGAGTTCGGCATCTACCTGTGCGGCGGCTCCAGGATCGCGGGCGAACTGCTCGACGAGATCGACGAGCTCGTGATCAAGACGTACCCGCTCGTGTACGGCACGGGCATGCCGATGTTCGGCTCCGGTTTCGCGATCTCGGAGTTCGCTCTGGAGTCGGTGCGTACCTTCGGCAACGGCATCCTGGTGCGCACATACAGCAGGAAGCGCTGAGGCCCCGACCGGCCTACCCTGAGGACATGGGCAGCGAAGGACACGTCTGTCCGACCTGCGGACAGCCAGTGGAAACAGTCGTCCGGCGCCACAAGACGCTGGGCGCGTGGGTCCCCCTGTGGGTGGCGGGCCCCTGTCGCGACCCCGAGTGCGCGGCCTATGAAGCGGAAGGCGCCGAGGGGGGTCACGTCGCCGACCAGCCCCGATCCGCCGAGGACATCGCCTCACCTGCGTCGACCCCGCCCGAAGACGCCCCCGGGGGAACCGTCGTGGAAAATCGCTGAGCTCGTGTCGAGAATCCCGGCCCGGCTCCGACGTCCCGTGTGAGAGCCGCCCACCAGGGCGGTGAGAGCCGAAGGAGCGGACTGATGAAGTACCTGGTCATGGTGCAGGGCACGCAGGCGGACTACGAAGCCATGCGCGGCAAGTCGTCGGCGAACTCCCCCGCCTGGAGCGAGGAGGAGCTCCAGGCCATGTTCGCCTACATGGGCGCCATCAACGACGACCTCTCCGATACGGGAGAACTCGTCGACGGGCAGGGCCTGGCCGAGCCGGCGCAGACCCGGCACGTCACTCTCGGTGACGATGGGAACGCGGTGATCACCGACGCCCCGTACCGCGATACCAAGGAGCTGCTGGCCGGCTACTGGGTCCTGGAGTGCGAGAGCCTGGAGCGGGTCACCGAGATCGCCGAGCGTGTCGCCCGATGCCCCCAGCCGGCCGGCGCCCCCGACTACCCGGTCGTGATCCGTCCGATCATGGACGGCTCCGGGGACATCTGAGGGCCGGGCTGCGCAGACGGACGCGCCGGTCAGGGTGCCCGGCAATCCACGTGGCCGGCCGATCAAGGTCGCCTCGCCGCTCTTCCTGTGCTGCCGTCCGGACCTGACGCCGCCCGCCCAGATCGCGCTCAGGCTGCGCGCCGTCGGCGGTCTGACCACGGCGGAGATCGCCCGCGCCTATCCGGTGCCGGAGGCCACGATGGCGATGGGGTACCACCTGTCCGAGCGAAGCCGAGAACCTGAGGTCCGTCCTCCAGCGCCGTGACCTCGCGGGCCAGGCCGTACGCCTGACCCGCACGGTCCACCGGCCGCTCCCCGACGACTGCGAGGTGACCGGCCTGCTGGTCACCGAGGCGCTGTCCCGGGGCCGGCCCGGGCCGGCCAACCTCGTGCCGCGATCGCCGCCGTCCACGACGAGGCAACCTCGCCCGAGGTGACGGACTGGGCCGAGATCCTGGGCCTGTACGACGTCCTCGTCCGCATGGCCCCCGGCCCGGTCGAACGCCTCGACCGCGCGGCAGCCGTCGCCATGGTCCACGGCCCTCGCACGGGCCTGGCCGAACTGGACGCCCTGGCAGGCGAGTTGAAGGGACACCACCTGGATACCTACGAGGCCCCTCCTGGAGCGCGCGGGCGAGCCGGAAGCCGCTCGCGCCGCCTGCGAGTCGGCGGCCGCCCAGACCCTCAGTCTGTCCGAGCAGCGCCACCTCAGGCGCGGGCGGCGCGGTGGAACGGCTAGCGTGTGAGGCATGGACATGGCGGGGGAGCGGCGGCGCAAGGTGTGGCGCCGGGTGATGATCGTGTGGGCGCTGGTCGTGGTCGTCGCGGGCGGGCTGACGCTGTGGATGCAGGACTCGACGGAGCCGCGGGGGCCGTACGTCTGGGAGCAGGCGAACCCCGACGAGACACCGGACCTGCCGCCCTGCCCGACGCCCGAGGGCGGCGGGGCCGCCCTGTGCGCGTATGCCGAGTCGGATTAGACGCGCAGCCCGCCCGTCTCCGGATCCCGGGTCGTCAGGCAGTACGTGCCGCCCGCCGGGTCGCGCATCACCGTCCAGCCCGGGAAGTCGGCCACGAACACGGCCCCGAGTTCCTCGTGCCACGCCCGGGTCGCCGCGGCGTCCGCGCAGGCGAGGTCGAGGTGGGCGGAGGCCGGGTGTTCCTCGTCGAGGCGTTGCAGGAGCAGGCGAACCGGCAGGCCGGGCGGCGGCTCGACCACGTGGAACTCCGGGAGCGAACCGGGCCGTGACGTCCAGTCGGCCAGCAGGCCGCTCCAGAAGGCGACTTCGGCGTCGTAGGCGGACGGCGGCACGTCCACGCACACCTGGTCGAGGCGGCTGCCCCGCACCACTCCCGGCCGCGACGATTGCCCGCGCCAAGGGTCCGCGCAGAACAACTGCCCGCCGGGCGACCGCAGCACTACGAGCGACCCGAGGTCGGCCACCACGTTCGCGCCGAGCCGCGTCGCCGAGTCGGCGAACTCCCTTACGTCGTCCACACAGAAGTCGAGATGCGCACCGCCGTCCCCCGACCGCACCGCCTGGGCCTTCAGGCAGGCGTCCGCGTCGTCCGGGACCAGCGTGACGAACTCGGAGTGTTCTCCGCGCAGTTCGGAGAGCCGGGTGTCCGTGACCGCCGTCCAGAAGTCGCAGGCGGTGGCGAAGGCCTCATGTGGGCGGTCGATGAAGGCGTACGTCCAGTGGATCCTCATGGGCGTGATCGTAGAGGGCGACGTCGCCGCCGCCCGCGTGAACCTTGACCAGCCTTTGCCTCGCCGTTCCCCGCGTATTGGCCTGCTCTTGTTTGCATTCAGGAATGGACCACATCACGTTCCTCGTGGCGGTCGTCATCGTGACGGCACTCGCCTTCGACTTCACCAACGGATTCCACGACACGGCGAACGCGATGGCCACGTCCATCGCCACCGGCGCACTCGCTCCCCGCACGGCGGTCCTGATCAGCGGTGTCCTCAACGTGGCCGGTGCCTTTCTGTCCACCGAGGTCGCCAAGACCGTCTCGAGCGGCATCGTGGACGACGCCCTCGTCACCCCGGGGATGATCTTCGCAGGCCTGGTCGGGGCGATCCTGTGGAACCTGCTGACGTGGCTGCTCGGACTGCCGTCGAGTTCCTCGCACGCCCTGTTCGGCGGGCTGATCGGGGCCGTGTGGGTCGGGGCGGGCAGCTACGGCGTCGACTTCGACAAGGTCGTCGAGAAGGTGCTGGTGCCGGCGGTGGCCTCGCCGGTCGTGGCCGGTGTCGCCGCGCTGCTGGCCACCCACCTCGCCTACCGGCTCACCGGCCGCGCCCGCAAGGACTCCGTGACCAAGGGCTTCCGGATCGGTCAGATCGCCTCGGCCTCGCTGGTCTCCCTCGCCCACGGCACGAACGACGCGCAGAAGACGATGGGCGTCATCACCCTCACCCTGATCTCGGCCGGCGCGCTCGGCCACGACGCCGGACCGCCCCTGTGGGTGATCGCGTCCGCGGGCCTCGCCATCGGCCTCGGCACGTATCTCGGCGGCTGGCGCATCATCCGCACCATGGGCAAGGGCCTCACCGACATCCAGTCGCCGCAGGGCTTCGCCGCCGAGACCGCCTCCACCACCGTCATCCTGGCCTCCGCGCACCTCGGCTTCGCCCTGTCCACCACCCAGGTCGCCTCGGGCAGCATCCTCGGCGCGGGGCTCGGCCGCAGGCTCGCGGAGGTCCGCTGGGGCGTCGCGGGCCGCATGGCGGTCGCGTGGCTGATCACGCTGCCCGCCGCCGCGCTGGTCGGCGGCCTGGCCGCGAGCGTGGTCCAGAGCGGCGGCGACCTCGGTACGGCGGTCGTCGCCCTGGTCGGCGCGGCCCTCGCCGCGGGCATCGTGGTCGTCTCGCGCCGCAACCCGGTGCACGCGCACAACGTCAACGACGCGCAGCAGGTCACCATCAGCACCGAGCCGCCCGCCAAGGTCGGCACGGCCGCCTGAACGACGGGAGTCGACATGCATCTGGACTGGACCGCACTCGGCCAGGTCACCGCGGTGAGCATCGGCGTCACCGTCGCCGTGGTCGTCGTCTTCGCCCTCGGCGTCCTCGGCCTCGCCCCACTGGAGGGCGCCCGCGAACAGCGGGGCCGCACCTCCGCCCTCGGCCTCACCCAGGCGGCGCTGTGCTTCCTCGCCTGCGCGGCCGTGGTGGCGTACGGGATCTTTCTGATCGTCCCGCAGTTCCATTGACCGGCCCCGACGCCACCCACGACGAAGGGGCCCGGCCGGTTCTCCCGGCCGGGCCCCTTCGTCTGCCCGTGGACTTCAGGCCTTCTTGGTCTCCCAGAAGATCTTGTCGATCTGGGCGATGTAGTCCAGCGCCTTCTGGCCCGTCGCCGGGTCGGTCGAACCCTTGGCGGCCGAGAGGGCCTTGAGGGCGTCGTTGACCAGCTGGTGCAGCTCCGGGTACTTCTCGAAGTGCGGCGGCTTGAAGTAGTCACTCCACAGCACGGACACGTGGTGCTTCGCGAGCTCCGCGCGCTGCTCCTTGATGGTGGTGGCGCGCGCCTGGAAGTGCGGGTCGTCGTTGCCGGCCATCTTCTCCTGGATGGCCTTCACCGACTCCGCCTCGATGCGGGCCTGGGCAGGGTCGTACACACCGCAGGGAAGGTCACAGTGTGCGCTGACCTTGACCTTGGGGGCAAACAGGCGGGAAAGCATGGAGCGTTCCTTCCTCGTGATCGTCTTCTCACAGGGGACATTACTCCGTGAGGGACGGCTTTTCGCGAGTGCCCCCATGGGCTTAGGACAAAAGTCCGGGGTGAGACTGAGACTGGTGGACGAAGAACCGGGGAGGTGCCGGGTGATGCCGGAGCTGTCGCAGGAGTCCGAGCGGGGGAGGCCGGCCGCGCCCTTCGGGGTGGCCGAGGTGACCGGTCCGTCCATGGTGCCCACGCTGTACCACGGGGACCGGCTCCTGGTGCACTACGGGGCCCGGATCAAGCGCGGTGACGTCATCGTGCTGCGGCATCCCTTCCAGCAGGACCTGCTCGTCGTCAAGCGGATCGCCCAGCGGCGCGAGAACGGCTGGTGGGTGCTCGGGGACAACGCGTACGCCGGCGGCGACAGCACCGACTACGGCGTCGTGCCCGACGACCTCGTGCTGGGGCGGGTCCGGTTCCGCTACCGGCCGCTCAGGCCCGGCCGGCGTTCGCCCTGGGCGCTGCTGGGCTGGGCGCTGTCGGCCGCCAGGCCCGTCTTCTCGGGCAGGTGGGCGGCTTCGAGGCGTTTGCGGGCGCGGTAGGCCGCCACATTGGCGCGGGTCGCGCAGCGGTCGGAGCAGTAGCGCCGGGAGCGGTTGGTGGAGGTGTCCAGGTAGGCGTTGCGGCAGGGCGCGGCCTCGCACAGGCCGAGCCGGTCCACTCCGTACTCGGTCAGGTGGAACGCCAGGCCCATCGCCGCGATCGCCGCGTAGCCCGCGGTCGCGTTGGACGGGTGGTCCGCCAGATGCATGTGCCACAGGGGACGGCCGTCGTCGTCGCGGAAATCGTGCCCGGAGATCTGCGGGCTCACCGGGAACTCCAGCAGCAGTGAGTTCAGCAGGTCCACGGCGAGCGTCTCGTCGCCCTTGTCGGCCGCCTCGAAGACCGCGCGCAGCCGGGCCCGGACCGAGCGGAAGCGGGTGACGTCCGCGTCCGTGGTGCGGCGGGCCGCCGACTGGTTGGCGCCGAACAGCTCGCGGACCGCCTCGACCGACGTCAGGGTGTCCTTGCCCCGGGCCGGTTCCTCGGTGTTGACGAGGCGCACCGCATAGTCCGAGTAATAGGCCAGTTCCACTTGTAGTCCTTACGGAGGGGCTTTATTGTCGTGAGCGCGCACTTGTAACAGCTGATGGCGCTTCCAGGGTATTACGAGGGAGGGGTTCGATGACGGACGCCGACATCTCCACCACCACCGCCGACTGGCAGGCCTGGCAGAAGAGCTGGGACCGGCAGCAGGAGTGGTACCTGCCCGACCGCGAGGAGCGGTTCCGGATCATGCTCGACATGGTCGAGGCCCTCGTGGGCACCGCCCCGCGCGTGCTCGACCTCGCCTGCGGTACCGGGAGCATCACCGCCCGGCTGCTCGCCCGGTTCCCGGAGGCCACCAGCACCGGCGTCGACCTCGACCCGGCGCTCCTCGCCATCGCCCGGGGCACCTTCGCGGGGGACGAGCGGGTAAGCCTCGTCACCGCCGACCTCAAGGACCCCGACTGGCCGGCGAAGCTGCCGTACGACTCGTACGACGCCGTCCTGACCGCGACGGCCCTGCACTGGCTGCACCGGGAACCCCTCGCGGACCTCTACGGCCAGATCGCGGGAGTGGTCCGCGACGGCGGTGTCTTCATGAATGCGGACCACATGATCGACGAGACGACGCCCCGGATCAACGCCGCCGAGCAGGCACAGCGGCACGCACGCATGGATCAGGCCAAGCGGGACGGCATCCTCGACTGGTCGCAGTGGTGGCAGCTCGCCGCCAAGGACCCGGTCCTCGCGGAGCCCACGGCCCGGCGCTACGAGATCTACGGCGAGCACGCGGACGGCGACATGCCGTCCGCGGCGTGGCACGCGCATGCTGCGCGAGAAGGGGTTCGAGGAGGCCAGGCCGGTGTGGTGCTCGCCCTCGGACACCCTGCTGCTCGCCCTGAAGTAGCACGCCGAAGGGGGCGGTACGGAGTTCCCGTACCGCCCCCTCGCCGTGTGTGCAGTCAGAGCACCTTGGACAGGAACGACTTCGTCCGCTCGTGCTGCGGGTTCGTCAGCACCTCACGCGGGTGACCGGATTCGACCACCACACCGCCGTCCATGAAGACCAGGCTGTCGCCCACCTCGCGGGCGAAGCCCATCTCGTGGGTGACGACGATCATCGTCATGCCGGACTCGGCGAGGTCGCGCATGACGTCCAGGACGTCACCGACCAGCTCGGGGTCGAGCGCCGACGTCGGCTCGTCGAACAGCATCAGCTTCGGGTCCATGGCGAGGGCCCGGGCGATGGCGACGCGCTGCTGCTGGCCGCCGGAGAGCTGCGAGGGGTAGCTGCCCGCCTTGTCGGCCAGGCCCACCCGGTCCAGGAGCTCCAGGGCACGCTGCCGGGCCTGGCTCCTGCTCACGCCCTTGACCTGGACCGGTGCCTCCATGACGTTCTCTACGGATGTCATGTGCGGGAACAGGTTGAAGCGCTGGAAGACCATGCCGATGTCCCGGCGCTTGAGGGCGACCTCGCTGTCCTTCAGCTCGTAGAGCTTGTCGCCCTTCTGGCGGTAGCCGACCAGCTCCCCGTCCACGTACAGGCGGCCGGCGTTGACCTTCTCCAGGTGGTTGATGCACCTGAGGAAGGTCGACTTGCCGGAGCCGGAGGGGCCGATGAGGCAGAACACCTCGCCGGACTTCACCTCCAGATCGATGCCCTTGAGGACCTCGACGGGGCCGAAGCTCTTGTGGACGCCCTCGGCCTTGACCATGGCGGTCATGCGGTTCCTCCCGTCGACGCCGAGCGGTTGGACAGGGACAGCAGGTTGGCCTTGACCTTCTGGAACGGGGTGTCCGGGAGCGACCGGCTCGAACCACGCGCGTAGTACCGCTCCAGGTAGTACTGGCCGATGCTGAAGACCGAGGTCAGCAGCAGGTACCAGGCCGCCGCCAGGAACAGCATCTCGGCGGGGGCGCCGGAGGTCTGGCCGATGTCCTGGGCCACGCGGAACAACTCGGAGTACTGGACGACCGAGACCAGCGAGGTCGTCTTCAGCATGTTGATGACCTCGTTGCCCGTCGGCGGCACGATCACGCGCATCGCCTGCGGGATGACGATCCGGCGCAGCGTCTTGGAGTGGCTCATGCCCAGCGCGTGCGACGCCTCGGTCTGGCCCTCGTCGACCGAGAGCAGACCGGCCCGGCAGATCTCCGCCATGTACGCGGCCTCGTTGAGACCGAGGCCCAGCAGCGCCGTCAGGAACGGGGTCATGAAGTCCGACCACTCGTCCTTGTAGAGCGGCCCGAGGTTGATGTACTCGAAGACCAGGCCCAGGTTGAACCAGACCACCAGCTGCACCAGGACCGGCGTACCGCGGAAGAACCAGATGTAGAACCACGAGATCGCCGAGGTCACCGGGTTCTTCGACAGGCGCATCACGGCCAGCATGATGCCGCCGACGATGCCGATCACCATGGACAGGACGGTGATCAGGAGGGTCCTGCCCACACCCTGCAGGACACGGTCGTCGAAGAAGTAGTCCGGGATCGCGCCCCAGTTGATCTTGCCCTGGGAGAACGCGTAGACGACCCCGACCAGCAGGGCGATGGCGACGACGGCGGAGACGTACCGCCCGTAGTGCCGGACCGGGATGGCCTTGATGGCCTCCGGACCGGCCGGGGGCGTGTCGGACGGCCCCGTCGTCTTGTCGATGTCAACAGTCACGGGTGTTGCCTTTCAGTGCCGCTGCGCGCGTCACTTGCCGCCGGCGTTGATGGTGGCTTCCTTCACGGCGCCGTCCGTGACGCCCCACTTCTTGACGATCTTCTCGTACTCGCCGTTCTTGATGATCGCGTCCAGGGCCGCCTTGAGGGCGTCGCGGAGCTGCGTCTGGTTCTTGGCGACCGCGATGCCGTACGGAGCGGCCTGGACCTGCTCGCCGACCAGCTGGAAGTCCTTGCCGCCGCCGGAGGTCTTCACGGCGTACGCGGCGACCGGGAAGTCGGACGAGCCGGCGTCGGCACCGCCCGCGCGCAGGCGGGTCTGGGCCTGCTGGTCGTTGTCGAAGGGCTCGATGGCGATCTTCTTGCCGGCCGGGCACTTCTTCGCCTCGGCGTTGGCGAGCTCCTCGGAGACCGTGCCGCGCTGGAGCACGATCTTCTTGCCGCACAGGTCGGACCAGTTCTTGATGCCCTGGTCGTCGCCCTTCTTGGTGTAGATCGAGACACCGGCGGTGAAGTAGTCCACGAAGTCGACGCCCTCGCCGACCTTCTTGCCGGTCTTGGAGTCGATGCCCTCCTGACGCTCCTTGGAGTCGGTCATCGCGGACATCGCGATGTCGTACCGCTTGGAGCGCAGACCCGTGATCAGGGTGTCGAAGGTGCCGTTCTCGAACTGGAAGTCGACACCGAGCTGCTTGCCCATGGCGGCCGCGATGTCCGGGTCGATGCCGACCACCTTGCCGGAGCTGTCCTTGAACTCGACCGGCGCGTACGCGATGTCCGAACCGACCTTGATGACGCCCTTGTCACGGATCGACTGGGGCAGCTTGTCGGCGAGCGGGGCCGCGGACGTCGCGGTCTCGCTGTCCGAGCCGGTGTCCTTGGTCTGGTCACCGCATCCGGTGAGCATCAGCGCGCCTGCGACCGCGATCGCACCGACCGCTGCTAGCCGGGGGTGCGCGGCGGTCGTACGACGGGTGGAGCTTGCGGTCATGGTGGGTTCCTCCGGCGGATGGGTGGAGTTGCCGATGGGGCGGGCGCTGCCGATGGGTTCGGCAGTGCCGTGGACTGCCGACGGTGCCGGCAGTGCCGTGGGTCGACGAGAACACACGTCTTCGAGTGTCGCGACCTCGTGTGATTACGGCATCTTGCCATTCGGACTGCGCCATTCTGGGGGCCAGCCATGTCAAAATCGGATAACGGGCGACCCCCGAACCGCACCACTCCGGTACATCACGACCGGACCTTCTGCGGGAATCACTCCTTCCGGCCGGAAGATCTGCGGTATGTCCCGGGAATCCGATACGGGGACCGAAGGACTCGTCGCTGCTTGAGTGGTTGTCGAGGGCTTGTCCAGGCCTTGTCCCGATTTTGGACGAAGAGTCAGGCGACCGTGTGTGACCTTCGCGTTATGGACTCGTCGTCGGCGCCGTCCGTCCGGTAAGAAGGGTCTTTACACCCCTCATCCGGGGCTCAGGGCGCGTGTGCGGCGCGCCCGTCGCGTATGCGCCCGTACGTATCACGTACACAGCACGACCACGGCCGTACGCGGTCCCGCCCACACCTCACCAGGAGTGGCCACCCTCAAACCAATGAAGATTTAAGGGGTAAAACGAAGTGGCAGCGGAGATCGTCAATCCTCGCAGCGAGAGCACGACGGACCATACGGGTCACGAGGGCGGTGCGGAGCCCCTCGACTCCTTCGATCCGGCGTTCGCGCTCCACCGCGGCGGCAAGATGGCCGTGCAGGCCACGGTGCCCGTCCGTGACAAGGACGACCTGTCCCTGGCGTACACGCCCGGCGTCGCGAAGGTGTGCAGCGCGATCGCGGAGCAGCCGGAGCTCGTCCACGACTACACGTGGAAGTCGTCGGTCGTGGCCGTCGTGACGGACGGTACGGCCGTGCTGGGGCTCGGTGACATCGGGCCCGAGGCCTCCCTCCCGGTGATGGAGGGCAAGGCGATTCTGTTCAAGCAGTTCGGCGGCGTGGACGCGGTTCCGATCGCCCTGAACTGCACGGACGTCGACGAGATCGTCGAGACGGTGGTGCGGCTCGCGCCGTCGTTCGGCGGGGTCAATCTGGAAGACATCTCGGCGCCGCGGTGCTTCGAGATCGAGCGGAAGCTCCAGGAGCGGCTGGACATCCCCGTCTTCCACGACGACCAGCACGGTACGGCGGTGGTGACGCTGGCGGCCCTGCGGAACGCTGCGCGGCTGAGCAAGCGGGCGCTGGGGGATCTGCGGGCCGTCATCTCCGGCGCCGGTGCGGCGGGTGTCGCCATCGCGAAGATGCTGGTCGAGGCCGGGATCGGGGATGTCGCGGTGGCCGACCGCAAGGGTGTCGTGTCGGCGGACCGGGACGATCTGACGCCGGTGAAGCGGGAGCTGGCCGGGTTCACGAACAAGGCGGGCATCAGCGGGTCGCTGGAGGCGGCGCTGGCCGGGGCCGATGTGTTCATCGGGGTGTCCGGTGGGACGGTGCCGGAGGACGCGGTGGCGTCGATGGCCGAGGGGGCGTTCGTGTTCGCCATGGCGAACCCGAATCCCGAGGTGCATCCCGAGGTCGCGCACAAGTACGCGGCCGTGGTGGCTACCGGGCGGTCGGACTTCCCCAACCAGATCAACAACGTGCTGGCGTTTCCGGGGATCTTCGCGGGTGCCTTGCAGGTGCGGGCGTCGCGGATCACGGAGGGGATGAAGCTGGCTGCCGCGGAGGCGTTGGCGGGCGTGGTCGGGGACGACCTCGCGGCCGACTACGTCATCCCGTCGCCGTTCGACGAGCGGGTCGCGCCGGCGGTGACGGCCGCGGTGGCGGCGGCTGCGCGGGCTGAGGGTGTGGCTCGGCGCTGACGTTCGCCGGTGTTGTGAGGTGGCCCTGCCCTGGTGGTGGGGTCACTCTTTCTGCCTTCGGGTGCGGCTGTTCGTGTGGTGTGCGGGTGCCTCCGGCGGTTGGGCGGGGTGCCTGCGGGTGCCTCCGGCGGTTGGGTCGTATGCCTGCGGCGGCCTGTGCGGGTTCGGTGGGGGTGCGCGTGGCGCCTTCGCGGCGGCCCTGGGTCGGGGCCGTGTCGGGGGGTGTCCGTCCTCGGAACGGCGCGATGGGGTGGGGCGCCGACTGACTGTCCGTTGACGCGCCAACCGCTGCGGGCGGACACCCCCCGACACGTCCCCTTCTCGCCGTAGGCTGCGGGCCGGTGGTCCGCTAGCTGCGGGCAGTCGTGCCGCTGGGGCGGCACGGGTGAGTGCAGCGGCAGCCCGTTCCGCCGGGCTGCGGGCCCACCCGGCAGCGGTACCCACTCCGTGAGCCTGGCAAGAGGGTGTGTCTCACACGGGCCGGTGGTTCCCCGGGTCCGCTCGGGAACCTATCGTCAAGGTCATGTTCGCTGTCTACGCCGCCCGAATCGACCGCGACCAGCCACTGGCCGGCCTGGAGTTGGGAGAGCGTCCGGCTCCCGAGGCCCGCCCCGGCTGGAGCACCGTCACGGTCAAGGCCGCCTCCCTCAACCATCACGACCTGTGGTCCCTGCGCGGCGTCGGCCTCGCAGAGGACAAGCTGCCGATGATCCTCGGCTGTGACGCCGCCGGCGTCGACGAGGACGGCAACGAGGTCGTTCTGCACTCCGTGATCGGACAGAGCGGGCACGGCGTCGGCCCGAAGGAGCCCCGTTCCATCCTCACCGAGCGCTACCAGGGCACGTTCGCCGAGCAGGTCGCCGTGCCGACCTGGAACATCCTGCCCAAGCCCAAGGAGCTCTCCTTCGAGGAGGCCGCCTGTCTGCCCACGGCGTGGCTGACCGCGTACCGGATGCTGTTCACCAACGCGGGCGTCCGGCCCGGCGACTCCGTGCTCGTGCAGGGCGCCGGCGGTGGTGTCGCCACGGCCGCCATCGTGCTGGGGAAGGCGGCCGGCCTCCGGGTCTTCGCCACGAGCCGGGACGAGGCCAAGCGGAAGCGGGCCGTGGAGCTGGGGGCCGTGGAGGCACTGGAGTCGGGGGCGCGGCTGCCGCAGCGGGTCGATGCCGTGATCGAGACCGTCGGGGCCGCCACCTGGTCGCACTCCGTGAAGTCGCTGAAGCCAGGCGGCGCGCTCGTGATTTCCGGTGCCACCAGTGGTGACCGGCCCTCGCACGCCGAGCTGACCCGGATCTTCTTCCTGGAGCTCAAGGTCGTCGGGTCGACGATGGGCACCAAGGACGAGCTGGAGGATCTGCTCGCGTTCTGTGCCGCCACCGGTGTGCGGCCGGTCATCGACGAGGTGCTGCCCATGGACCGCGCCCGGGAGGGCTTCGAACGGCTGGCGTCCGGTGAGCAGTTCGGGAAGGTCGTGCTCACCAATCCCTAGTCCCTGCTGAATGTGCTGACGGCCGGTCCGGGTTCGGGCCGGCCGTTTGGTTTGTCAACTGGGGTTGACGAGAGCGTGGTGTCAACGTAGGTTGACGTCATGACCGAAGCAACCGATCTGGCCGAGCGGGCGGGCGACCGTGATCCACGGATCGGCCTGCGGGCCGTCGCCGCCCTGCGCAGGCTGCTGGAGCAACTGGAAGCCGTGCAGGTGCGCAACGCGCGCAATCAGGGCTGGTCGTGGCAGGAGATCGCCACCGAACTCGGTGTGAGCAGGCAGGCCGTGCACAAGAAGTACGGGAGGCATTGATGTTCGAGCGGTTCACGAAGGACGCCCGGAGCGTGGTCAAGGGCGCGTTCGAGTATGTGGAGGGCGGTGGTGGCGGGCGGGTCGTGGAGCCGGAGCATCTGTTGCTCGCGCTGCTCGACCGGGAGGGCAGCCGTGGCTCGTTCGCGCTCGCCGCTCTCGGGGTCGGTGAGCGGAGGGAGTCCGTGCGGCAGGCGCTGGCCGAGGCGCGGCGGCGGGCCGGGCTGTCGCAGGCCGAGACCGACGCGCTCGCCGGGCTCGGGATCGATGTGGAGGAGATCGTCGCCCGGGTGGAGGAGGCGCACGGGGCCGGCGCCATGTCCGGTGACCGGAAGGACAAGGGGTGGTGGTCGGGGCGGGCCGGGCGGGCCTCCTTCGGGCGCGGTGCCAAGGACGTTCTGGAGCGTTCCCTCAGGGTCGCTCTCGCTCAGCGGGACCGGCACATCGGTGACGAGCACATCCTGCTGGCCCTGACCATTCGCCCCGGTGTGCCGGCCGAGGTCCTCGCCGACCACGGGGTGACGTACGAGTCCCTGGTGCGGGTGCTGTACGGGGGCGGCGAGGCCAAGGCCGGGTGACGGGCGGGGCTCCGGCCGCCTACTTCTTCGGGGTGCGCAGCAGTGCTCCTATGTGGGCCGCCGCCGTCGACAGATGGCGGCGGGCGTCGCGCAGCTGGTCGGGGGTGACGCCGTGGTCGCGGGCCGCGTCGCGGATGTCGTCCCGGAAGCGGTCGAGCAGGCGGTCCAGGTCGCGGGCGGGGTCGCCGGTGGAGTCCGCGGCGTCCTCGTGCGCCCAGGCCGGTTCGTAGGCCGCCGGGAAGTCCTCGGCGGGCTGTGAGGGCGTCGGCTGCGAGGTCGGCTTGCCGGCACCGGTCCAGTCGAAGCCGAAGTCCTTGCCGTAGTCCTTGCCGAACTCGCCGACATCCTTGGCCAGTTCGCTCAGGCCCTCGCGCAGCCCCGTGGGCCAGTCACCGCGGGCGAAGTGGTCCTGGACCTGCTCCTGGACGCGGCGGGCGATGCGCTGCACCTGCTCCTGGGCCTGGGCGCGGGCCTGTTCCTGGGCCTCCTTCGCCTGGCGGCGGGCGCGCTGGGCGTCCTCGCGGGCGCGACGGCTCTCGTCCTTGGCGCGGCGGGCCTGTTCCTTCCACTCCTGCCTGGCACGCCGCATCTCCTCCTTGGCGACGCGCCAGGCCTCCTTGTCGCCGTACTGCCCGAAGTCCCCGAAGGGGGCGTCCTCCGCGGCACGGGGCCTGGTGCCGTTCTCCCGGCGGGCCTCGGTCGCGGCGGCGCGCATCTCGCGGCGCAGGTCGCCGGCGGCCCCGCGGACGTCGGCGCGGATCTCCGCCGCCAATTCCGCGACCGACTCCCGGATCTCCAGCTCCAGGTCGGCCAGTTCGCCGCTGCGATCGGCCAGTTCGGCGCGGCCCGCGTCCGTGATCGAGTACACCTTGCGGCCGCCCTCGGTGGTGTGGGTGACCAGGCCCTCGGCCTGCAGCTTGGCCAGGCGCGGGTAGACCGTGCCCGCCGACGGTGCGTACAGCCCCTGGAAGCGCTCTTCGAGGAGGCGGATCACCTCGTAGCCGTGCCGGGGAGCCTCGTCCAGCAGCTTCAGCAGGTAGAGGCGGAGGCGGCCGTGGGCGAAGACGGGGGGCATGTCAGAGCACCTTCTTGTCGGTCGTGCCGTCGGCCGGGACGCCGGCGTCGGTGGCGCCCCGGTCGGAGACGGAATTGTCTCCCGACCGGGCCTGCGAGTCGTCCTGCGGGTCGGCCGGCGAGCTGCCGGTGCCCGGCCGGGTGGCCCACGGCTCGTCGGGCTCGTGCTCCCTGGAGGGGCGGCGCAGCAGGGCGATCGAGCCGGAGACCGTCGTGGCTCGCAGCTTGCCGTTGCCCGCGCCCAGGCGGCCCGTGATCTTGTGGGCGCCCCACTGGCCGTGCACCCGCAGATCGTCGAAGGCGTTGGAGACCGCGCCGCTCGCCGTGTTCACCTCGACCTCCGCGTCCGCCGGGTCCGGCAGCCTGATCGCGATCTCGCCCGAGATGCTGGTCAGCCGCACGTCCGTGGGACCGTCCGGGTCGAGGTCGACGATCATGGAGCCACTGACCGAATCGGCCCGCACGGAGGAGCCGGAGCCCTCGATCACCGTGAGGTCGCCCGAGACGGAGTTGAACCGGAGGTCGCCGGTCACGTCCTGGGCCTCCACGCTCCCGGAGGCCGTGTCGGCGCGGACCGGGCCGGAGAGTCCCACGAGGGTCGTGTCGCCCGTGACGCCCTTCACCACCGCCGGCCCCTCGATCCCGGAGATCACGGCTGCCGCGCCGACCACCCCCACCTCCACCCGGGTGGAGGCCGGGACCGCCAGGGAGACCACCGCGCTGCGGCGCCGGCCCTTGCGGTCCAGCCACTTGAGGAAGCCCTTCCAGGGCAGGTCCTCGTAAACCACCGTGAGGGTCCCGCCCTGCTGGGTCACCACCAGGGGCGGTCCCTCGATCTCGGAGATCTCCAGGCGGGCGGGATCCTCGTCCGTGCCCACCACGTTCACCGCTCCGTTGACGAGGCGCACGTGAAGCTCGCTCACGGGCTCGTCGAAGGTGAGTTTCCTCGGCTCCGCGACAGACCACTCGGACATGGTGCAGACCTCCCCGACGTGACGCGCCATATCGCGTCATCCTCGATTCACGATATATCGCGGACAGGGAAAGTCAAGACCCTTGTTCCGGGGGCGTCGGGGCGCATAAAAGTACCCAAAGAGGGGGGATTCGCCCTAGCGTGTGACCATGCCGACGGAAGCCGACCGCACCGGTCCAGCCCCTGGGGCGCTGCTGTTGTGCCGGGCGGCGCCCGGGGCCGTCGCCCCCGTCGCCCGCCTGCTGCGGGAGCGTATGCAGCTCACCCGGGCGGGCGACGAATGGAGCGTCCTCGTCCCCGAGGGCGGGCCCTGGCGGGACACCGGCGAGCCCGTCGACCGTGTGGTCACCGGCTGGGCCACGGCCCTCGCCGTCGGCGCGCCCTGGCCCGTCCTCGCACTGTGGTGGGACGCCGACCACGCGGGTTTCACGCTCGCGTCCGGCTTCCGCCGCCCGGTCGGCTTCGTCTGGCTCGCGAGCGGCGTCCCGGTGGGGGAGGAGGAGGCGATGCGCACCTTCGCCGCGCGCGTGGGACTCGACCCCGTCCTGGACCTCCAGGCCCTCGACCGGCTGACGAAGCCCGACTCCGAGGCCGACGCCCGTGTCCGCCTGCGCGGCCTGCTGGCGGTCCTCGCGCGTGTGGGCGTCTCACTGCACCCCGAACTTGCCCCCGGCCGGCCCGCCGACCGCCTCCGGGAGGCCGCCGCACTCCAGCCGGACAGCCTCCCGGTCGAATGGCCGGGCTGGCACGACGCGGTCGCGGAACGCGACGCCGTCGACCACAGCCGCCTCGGCCCCTGGATGCCCTGGACCGGCCACCCAAGGGCCCGCGCCCTGGCCCTCGCCCAGGTGGCGGCGGGCGTCCCGCTCATCGCCTGGGGGCTACGGCGTCCCAGCGGCGGCTGGGGCTGGGCCACGGCCGGAGCGCTGCTCCTGGCTCATGGCGCACTGGGTCTGGCGTACGGCCTCACGCACCCGCGCGACTGATCGCCGGACGGCGCCGGACCCCGGCTCCCGCGCGACTCCGGCGCGTCTCCTACTCGTCGTCCTCGTCGTCCAGCCGCGCCAGCCACGTGGCCAGCCGTTCCACCGGCACCTCGAAGTCGGGGTTGAGATCGACGAACGTCCGCAGCTGCTCGGCCAGCCACTCGAAGGTGACCTCCTCCTCGCCGCGCCGCTTCTCCAGTTCCTCGATGCCACGGTCCGTGAAGTACATGCCGTCAAGGATATGTGGGCGCAAACGGCCGGGCCGCACCCCCGAAGCGGGGATGCGGCCCGGTCACACAGGACGCGCGAGGGCGCTTACGCGTCGAACACCTCACGCACCAGCTGCTCCTGCTCGGCCTGGTGCCGCTTCGCGGAACCCACCGCCGGGGACGAGCTGTGCGGGCGCGAGATGCGGCGCAGGCGCTCGCCGTGCGGGACGTCCGCGCCGACCGCCAGGTCCAGGTGGTCGATCAGGTTGAGCGCGATGAACGGCCAGGAACCCTGGTTCGCCGGCTCCTCCTGGGCCCACAGGTACTTCTCGGCGTTCGGGTACTTCTTGATCTCCGCCTGGAGCTCGGCACCCGGCAGCGGGTACAGGCGCTCGATGCGGATGATCGCCGTGTCCGTGACGCCGCGCTTCTGACGCTCGGCCTCCAGGTCGTAGTAGACCTTGCCGGCGCAGAAGACGACCTTCTTGACCGCGGCAGCGTCCACCGACGCGTCACCGATGACCGGCTGGAACTGGCCGGTCGTGAACTCCTCCGCCTTCGAGGCCGCCGCCTTCAGGCGCAGCATCGACTTCGGCGTGAAGACCACCAGCGGCTTGTGGTGCGGGTTGTGCACCTGCCACCGCAGGAGGTGGAAGTAGTTCGACGGAGACGTCGGCATGGCGACCGTCATGTTGTTCTGGGCGCACATCTGGAGGAAGCGCTCCGGGCGGGCCGAGGAGTGGTCCGGGCCCTGGCCCTCGTAGCCGTGCGGCAGGAGCAGGACGACGCCGGACGTCTGGGCCCACTTCTGCTCGGCCGACGAGATGAACTCGTCCACGACCGTCTGCGCGCCGTTGACGAAGTCGCCGAACTGCGCCTCCCACATCACGAGCGCCTCGGGGCGGGCCAGCGAGTAGCCGTACTCGAAGCCCATCGCGGCGTACTCGGAGAGGAGGGAGTTGTAGACGTTGAGCCGCGCCTGGTCCTCGGAGAGGTACTGAAGCGGCGTGTACTCGTCGCCCGTGCTGCGGTCGATGATGACCGCGTGGCGCTGGCCGAACGTACCGCGCTGCGAGTCCTGGCCGGCCAGGCGGACCGGGACACCCTCCAGGAGGAGGGAGCCGACCGCGAGGGTCTCGCCCATGCCCCAGTCGATCGTGCCGTCCTCGACCATCGACGCCCGGCGCTGGAGCTGCGGCAGCAGGCGCGGGTGGACGGTGATGTGGTCGGGGATGTTGACCTGGGACTCGGCGATCCGCTTGACGACCTCCGTGGTGACCGCGGTCTTCACGGCGACCGGGAACTCGGCCTGCGGGTCGGTGGGCTCCGCGGCGGCCGGCTGCGAGGTGGCCTCACGGACCTCCGTGAAGACCTTCTCCAGCTGGCCCTGGTAGTCCTGGAGCGCCTGCTCGGCCTCTTCCAGGGTGATGTCGCCGCGACCGATGAGGGACTCGGTGTAGAGCTTGCGCACCGAGCGCTTCTTGTCGATCAGGTCGTACATCAGCGGCTGGGTGAAGGCCGGGTTGTCCGACTCGTTGTGACCGCGGCGGCGGTAGCAGATGAGGTCGATCACCACGTCCTTGTTGAACGCCTGGCGGAACTCGAAGGCCAGGCGGGCCACGCGGACCACGGCCTCCGGGTCGTCGCCGTTCACGTGGAAGATCGGGGCCTCGATCATGCGGGCCACGTCCGTCGCGTACATGGAGGAACGCGAGGACTCCGGGGCCGCGGTGAAGCCGACCTGGTTGTTGATGACGATGTGGACCGTGCCGCCGGTGCGGTAGCCCCGCAGCTGCGACATGTTCAGGGTCTCGGCCACCACGCCCTGGCCCGCGAAGGCCGCGTCGCCGTGGATCGCGACCGGCAGGACCGTGAAGTCCGTGCCGCCCTTGCCGATGATGTCCTGCTTGGCGCGGGAGACGCCCTCCAGGACCGGGTCCACCGCCTCCAGGTGCGAGGGGTTCGCGACCAGGCTGACCTTGATCTGCTCGCCGTCCAGGCCCGTGAAGGTGCCCTCGGCGCCCAGGTGGTACTTCACGTCGCCGGAGCCGTGCATCGACTTCGGGTCGAGGTTGCCCTCGAACTCGCGGAAGATCTGGGCGTACGACTTGCCGACGATGTTGGCCAGGACGTTCAGACGGCCGCGGTGGGCCATGCCGACGACGACCTCGTCCAGGCGGGACTCCGCAGCGCTGTCGAGGACCGCGTCCAGCAGCGGGATGACGGACTCGCCGCCCTCCAGGGAGAAGCGCTTCTGGCCGACGTACTTCGTCTGGAGGAACGTCTCGAAGGCCTCGGCGGCGTTCAGGCGGCGCAGGATGCGCAGCTGCTCCTCGCGCTCCGGCTTGGAGTGCGGGCGCTCCACACGGTCCTGGATCCACTTGCGCTGCTTCGGGTCCTGGATGTGCATGAACTCGATGCCGGTGGTGCGGCAGTACGAGTCGCGCAGCACGCCGAGGATGTCGCGCAGCTTCATCATCGACTTGCCGGCGAAGCCGCCGACGGCGAACTCGCGCTCCAGGTCCCACAGGGTGAGCCCGTGCTCGGTGATGTCCAGGTCGGGGTGCTTGCGCTGCTGGTACTCCAGCGGGTCGGTGTCGGCCATGACGTGGCCGCGGACCCGGTAGGAGTGGATCAGCTCGAAGACGCGGGCGGCCTTCGTGACGTCGTCGTCGTGCGAGGCGTCGATGTCCTTGAGCCAGCGGACCGGCTCGTAGGGGATGCGCAGCGCCTCGAAGATCTCGTCGTAGAAGTTGTTCTCGCCGAGCAGGAGGTTCGCGACCTGGCGCAGGAACTCGCCGGAGGCGGCGCCCTGGATCACCCGGTGGTCGTAGGTCGACGTGAGCGTCATGACCTTCGAGATGCCGAGCTTGTTCAGGGTGTCCTGGGAGGTGCCCTGGAACTCCGCCGGGTAGTCCATGGAGCCGACGCCCATGATCACGGACTGGCCGGGCATCAGACGCGGCACCGAGTGGACCGTGCCGAGGCCGCCGGGGTTGGTCAGGGAGACCGTGACCCCGGAGAAGTCGTCCATCGTCAGCTTGCCGTCGCGGGCGCGGCGGACGATGTCCTCGTAGGCCTGCCAGAACTCGAAGAAGTTCAGCGTCTCGGCCTTCTTGATCGCCGCGACGACCAGCTGGCGGTCGCCGTTCGGCTTGACCAGGTCGATGGCGAGACCGAGGTTGACGTGGTCCGGCTTGACCAGGGTCGGCTTGCCGTCCACCTTCGCGAACGAGTTGTTCATCGCCGGCATCGCCTTGATGGCCTGGACCATCGCGTAGCCGATGAGGTGCGTGAAGGAGATCTTCCCGCCGCGCGCCCGCTTGAGGTGGTTGTTGATGACGATGCGGTTGTCGAACAGCAGCTTCACCGGGACCGCGCGCACGGACGTGGCCGTGGGCAGCTCCAGGGAGGCGTCCATGTTCTTCGCGACCGCGGCGGCGGGGCCGCGCAGCACGACCTGCTCGGGACCCGAGGGGGCCTCGGCGGCGGGTTCGGCCTTCGGCTTCGCGGCGGCCGGCTTGGCGGCCGGGGCGGCCTTCGCCGGAGCGGCGGCCTGAGCCGGGGCCTGCGCGGCGGGCTTCGCCGGAGCGGGAGCCGGCGCGGCGGCCGCGGGCTTCGGGGCCGCCGGGGCGGGGGCCGCGGCCTGGGCGGGGGCGGCCTGGGCCGCCGGCTGAGCGGTGGTGGTCCCCGCGGCCCCCGCGGCCGCGGTACCCGCCGGAGCCGAGGCGGCAGCCGCCCCCGGCTTGTAGTCGGCGAAGAAGTCCCACCAGGCTCGGTCTACCGAATTCGGGTCCTGGAGGTACTGCTGATAGATCTCGTCGACGAGCCACTCGTTGGCACCGAACGACGCGGCGGGGTTCTTCCCCGCTTGGTCGGTGTCGGTCGAGATGCTCGAGTTACTGGGGGACTGTGGCGACACGGCGGCAACCGCCCTCTTCCGCTTCACAAGATGATGGACAGCGGGAATCAAGGCTACGCCCCCCGCACCGGGTAGGTCAGGTCGGGCCCGTTCAACGTCGCGCAAGTCACATCTCGGAGCGTGTTTCGGGGCTTGAAATGGCGGGAAACAAGCGTGGTTCCGCTTAATGAGGGAAGGGCTGAGCCGGGCCTCATGCGCCGACGGCGCGGGCCTGTGCCTGATCACACGTGTCCGTCAGCGCGGACGCCCGTGGATCTTGTGGCTCCGCTTCGAACTTTACGTCAACTTGGCACAGATGGAAGTCCCGGAAGAGTGACAAGAATCCGGCAACCTCGCTCGGATTCAGCCACTCCGATGCGCCCGCCGTGCAGATCCACCGCCCAGCGGGCGATGGCCAGGCCGAGGCCCGTACCGCCGTCGCTGCCCGGCCCCTGCGCCCGCTTGGCGTTGCCGCGGTTGAACCGCTCGAAGACCCGGTGCCACTCGGACTTCGGAATGCCGGGACCCTCGTCCAGAACCTCCAGCTCCAGCGACTCCGGCAGCGCGCCGCGCCGCGCCTTGACCGTCACACGGCCGTGCGGCGGACTGTGCTTGACGGCGTTGTCGATGAGGTTGGCCACCACCTGGTGGATGCGCTCCGGGTCCGCGTGCGCGGTCAACTCCGGCGGATGGACGTCGAGGTGCAGATGGACGTCCGTACGGGTGTGACTGCCCGAGCCGGTGGCGATGCCCGCGCGCACGGAGGCGACCATGTTGGCCTCCTTGAGCACGCCGGACAGATACGGCCACACCTCGAACCGCCGCTGTTTCAGCGGTACGACGCCGTTGTCCAGGCGGGACAGGTCCAGCAGCGTCTCCACCAGCCGGCCGAGCCGCTCAGTCTGCTTCAGGGCCGTACGCATCGTCTCCGGGTCGGCCTGTGTGACGCCGTCGACGATGTTCTCCAGCACCGCGCGCAGTCCCGCGATGGGGGTGCGCAGCTCGTGCGAGACGTTCGCCACCAGCTCCTTGCGCTGGCGGTCCTGGGCCTCCAGCTCGTCGGCCATGGCATTGATCGTCACGGCCAGGTCGCCCAGCTCGTCACGGCGGTTCTCCCGCACCCGGCGGGTGTAGTCGCCCTGTGAGATGGAGCGGGCCACCGCGGTCATCTCGTCCAGCGGCGCGGTGAGCGAATGGGCCACGAACTGCGTAATCAGCAGTGTGGCGATCATCGAGAAGACCGTGATGAAGCGCAGTTCCGTCTTCGTGTGCACCGCGATCACCGACAGGCCCGTGGTGATCAGCACCGAGATGACGACCAGCGCGCCCAGCTTGGTCTTGATCGAGAACGGGCTCACCCCGCCCCAGGGTTCCGGACTCCCGGGGCCTCTCCGTGCGGCCGGCCCGCCGCTCATGGCGTCGGGGTCTCCAGGGCGTAGCCCACGCCGTGCACCGTACGGATCCGCTCGGCGCCGATCTTCCGGCGCAGCGCCTTGATGTGGCTGTCGACCGTGCGGGTGCCGGAGGCGTCCGCCCAGTCCCAGACCTCGGCGAGCAGCTGCTCGCGCGAGAGCACCGCGCGCGGGGTGTTCGCCAGGCACACCAGGAGGTCGAACTCGGTGGGTGTGAGGTGAACATCCTCGCTCCGCACCCGGACCCGGCGCTGCGCGTGGTCGATCTCCAGCTCGCCGAGGCGCAGGATGCCGCTGCGCGGCGTCGCGGCGGCCAGCGCGGCCCGCTCCACGCGGCGCAGCAGCACATGCACGCGTGCCGCCAACTCCCGCATCGAGAACGGCTTCGTCATGTAGTCGTCGGCGCCGACGCCCAGCCCGACCAGCATGTCGGTCTCGTCGTCGCGCGCGGTGAGCATCATCACCGGCACCGGCCGGGCGGCCTGCACGCGCCGGCAGACCTCAAGACCGTCGAAGCCGGGCAGCATGATGTCGAGGATCAGCAGGTCGGGCTGCCAGGCCTCGGCCGTGTCGACGGCGGCCGGACCGTCACCCGCTGTTTGCACGAGGAATCCCTCGGCTCGCAGGCGGGTCGCGATGGCATCCACGATAGTGGCGTCGTCCTCGACGACGAGAACCCGGCGCTGGGCGCCCGGGGTAGCCGTCGCCGAACCGTTGTGGGAGGTGTGTGTCTGCTCCATCGCCCGCCCCTGGGGTGTGCTTTCCGGAATCAGTGGGGTGATTCCTCGGTCTGCGCATGGTTGCGATTGACGCTTGAATGATCGGCGTCAGAGGAGCAGCGTACGGGGAGTCAGCACACCTTTGCTATCCAGGGCTGATGCCGAGGTGCACGACGTCCGGAACGCCCCGGGCAACCGGGATCTCTTCGGTACGCACCCGCTGGAACCCGGCATTCCGCAAGGTTTCTTCGAATTCCGGAGAGGGCTGGGCGGACCAGACGGCGAGAACCCCACCAGGTCTCAACACCCTTGCGCAGCTTGCCAGTCCGGCCTTTCCGTAGAGATTTCCGTTGCCCTCGGTGACGGTCCAGCCGGGTCCGTTGTCGATGTCGAGGCACAGGGCGTCGTACGTGGCGGATGTCTCATTGACGTAGGCGACGAGATCGGCTTCGACGATTTTCGTGCGGGGGTCGGCGAGGGCGTCGGCGGAGAACGCGGAGAGCGGGCCGTCGAGATGCCATTCGACGATCGCTTGCTCGCGTTCCACGACCGTGATCCCTCCCCAGCGCGGCTCCGCCGCCGCGTGGGCCAGGGAGAAGCCGACGCCGAGGCCGCCGATCAGCACGTCCGGGCGGTCCCGGCCTGCCACGGCGTCCAGGGCTGCGTCGACCAGCCGCCGCTCCGAACGGCCGTCGGAGGTGTCCATCAGGAAACAGCCGTTCGCGATGATCTCCAGCCGGTCATCGTGCCGTCGCAGCACGACCTCGCCGTGCGGGCCCTCGCGACGGTCCAGCACGTGGGGGATGTCGTTCGAGGTAGGCATCCGAGCATCCTGGCAGGTGGGGGGTGTCCGGTGCCAAGAATTACGGAGCGGCCGGCGAGGGGACGCGGTGCACTGCTGTCAGGTTGCTGTGAATCGGTTCTCGCGTGGCGCCCGTCACAGACAGGAGGCGGAGGTGCGCGAAGGGTAGGGCGTGACGGAAGGAGCGCCCGCCGTGGAACGCACCGCGCCGGCCGACGAGACGGCCACGCCGACGCCGACGGGCGCGCCCGTTCCCGACGTGTCGGGGCTGCTGGACGGGGTGCCGCGGCAGCGGGCCGGCGGCCGAGGGCCGTGCGAGACCGTGGTCCCGGCCGCACGAAAGCCCACCGCGGTGGAGAAGCCTCGGCCTCGGCTCCGGATGCCGCGGCTCTGGCGGCTGTTCCCCACTCCCACAGGGACGCCGTTCACGTTCGGGTACGGGATCGTCCTCTGCCTGACCTCGCTGTTCTCCGCGTACGCGGACCCCGCCCTGGTGCACGCCCTGCTCCAGGGCTCCAGTACGGATGTGGCGCACCTGGTGCGGACGCCGGAGCTGGTGCTGGTCGGCAGTGGGCTGTGGCTGGCGGGCGGGGTGGCCTCGCCGTTCGCGATCGGGTTCGTGCTCGTGCTGACCGCGCTGGAACGGCGGATCGGCGGCCTGCGCACGGCCGGTGTCTTCCTGCTCGGGCACGTCCTTGCCACCCTGGCGACCGAGGTCCCGGTCGGGCTCGCGGTGCTGGCCGGGCAGCTCCCCGAGAGTTCGCTGCACCGGCTCGACTACGGCGTCAGCTTCGGCGTCGCCGCCGGCACCGGCGCCCTGGCCGGCCTGCTGCCGCCCTGGCTGCGCGTGCCGCTGCTTGCCGGGTTCGGCGGGATGCTGCTCCAGGACCTGCTCGACCTCACCGACCCGATGACGAACTGGGGTCACCTGATCGCCCTGGCCATCGGTGTCGCGACCTGGCCGGTGGTCCGGCGGTGGCGGGAGAGGCGCGCCGGTTCACCCGGACCGGCCCGGAGCTGAGGGCGAGGCCGTTCAGGTCCGCGGGTCGTGCTTCGCGCTGGTGAGCAGGGCCACCACTTCCCAGCCCAGCGCCTCGTAGAGCCCTCGCCCCGCGGGCGTACCGGCGAGGACACCGGTCCGTGCTCCCTCCCGTACGGCGGCACTCTGCAAGGTCCGCATGACGAGACTGCCGAGTCTCTTGCGGCGATGCTCCGGGGCCGTCTCGATCTGGTCGGCGACGGCGGTGGCGCCCGTCGGGGCCATCTGCCCGCGCGCCGCCAGGGAACCGTCCGGCGCGGTCACCATCACACGCGTCACTCCGCCGCGCGACCAGCTGCGCAGCCGGTAACCGTCGGGTACGTCCGGAGCGCTCCCCGGGAGCAGCGGGACCGTCATCAGGTAGCCGGGCTCGGGGTCGATCCACCAGCTGTCGTCCAACCAGCCGGCGACCACCGACGGGTCCCGGAACGCCTTCAGCCACACGCCGGCCCCGGTCACCGCGCCGGCCACCTTGCGGACGGACGTCTCGTCGAGGTCGTCGCCGGTCGCGCCGAACACATGCCGAGTGACGTGCCCGTTCGTCCCCACGTCGATCGTGCAGCCCCATGGCTCGGTCACGGGGGGAGCCGCCCCGCGCGACACGACCCATCCGTCCACCCACGCCTGCACGGTCCCGTCCACGCCAACCCCCTGTAATGAGCGCTTCGCCATTTGGCTTATTACTCTCGGACCTTACGCGCCCTCTCGCTCCCGGCGTCACAGGTGATCGCTGACAGCGAACGCCCGTCGGGGAACATCCGGCCGCTCCCGTGCATTGAGTCGGCATAGCTCAACTTGACTGCCGAAGGGGAGATCATGGCTTCGACGTCCACACCGCTCACCCTGCCCGTGCTGCCACTCGACGACGAGGTCGTGCTGCCCGGGATGGTGGTCCCGCTGGACCTGAGCGACTCCGAGGTCCGTGCCGCGGTGGAGGCCGCCCAGGCCGCTGCCCGGTCAACGCCCGGAAAGCCGCGGGTACTCCTGGTGCCACGCATCGACGGGACGTACGCGAACACCGGTGTGCTCGGCACCGTGGAGCAGGTCGGCCGGCTGGCCGACGGCGACCCGGGGGCGCTGATCCGCGGCCGGGGCCGGGTGCGCATCGGTGCGGGGACCACGGGTCCCGGCGCGGCCCTCTGGGTCGAGGGCACCCGCGTCGACGAATCCGTCCCGGAGCCTTCCCCAAGTTCTCAACTTCGTTCGAACAGGGGAGACCCCTATCCCGGGCAGGTCGCCGAACTGGTCAAGGAGTACAAGGCCCTCGCCACCGCCTGGCTGCGCAAGCGCGGTGCCTGGCAGGTCGTCGACCGGGTCCAGGCCATCGACGACGTCTCGGCGCTCGCCGACAACTCCGGCTACTCGCCCTTCCTGACCACCGAGCAGAAGGTCGAGCTGCTGGAGACCGCCGACCCGGTGGCCCGGCTGAAGCTCGCCACCCAGCAGCTGCGCGACCACCTCGCCGAGCAGGACGTGGCCGAGTCCATCGCCAAGGACGTCCAGGAAGGCGTCGACAAGCAGCAGCGCGAGTTCCTGCTGCGGCGTCAGCTGGAAGCGGTCCGCAAGGAGCTGCGCGAGCTGAACGGCGAGCAGGAGGGCGAGGAGTCCGACGACTACCGCACCCGCGTGGAGGCCGCCGACCTGCCCGAGAAGGTCCGCGAGGCCGCGCTCAAGGAGGTCGACAAGCTGGAGCGGTCCTCCGACCAGTCGCCCGAGGGCTCGTGGATCCGCACCTGGCTCGACACGGTCCTGGAGATGCCGTGGAACGAGCGGACCGAGGACGCGTACGACATCCAGGGCGCCCAGGCCGTCCTCGACGCCGAGCACTCCGGCCTTCAGGACGTGAAGGAGCGGATCACCGAGTACCTGGCGGTGCGCAAGCGGCGTACGGACCGGGGACTGGGCGTGGTCGGCGGGCGGCGCGGCGGTGCCGTGCTCGCGCTCGTGGGTCCGCCCGGCGTCGGCAAGACCAGCCTGGGCGAGTCCGTCGCCCACGCGATGGGGCGCAAGTTCGTGCGCGTCGCCCTCGGCGGCGTCCGCGACGAGGCCGAGATCCGCGGTCACCGGCGTACGTACGTCGGCGCGCTGCCCGGCCGGGTCGTCCGCGCCATCAAGGAGGCCGGGTCGATGAACCCGGTCGTGCTGCTCGACGAGATCGACAAGGTGGGCTCGGACTTCCGGGGCGACCCGGCCGCGGCCCTTCTCGAAGTGCTCGATCCGGCGCAGAACCACACCTTCCGGGACCACTACCTGGAGGTCGAGCTGGACCTGTCGGACGTGGTCTTCCTCGCGACCGCCAACGTCCTGGAGGCGATCCCGGAGGCGCTGGCCGACCGGATGGAGATCGTCCGCCTGGACGGCTACACCGAGGACGAGAAGGTCGTCATCGCCCGCGACCACCTGCTGCCGCGCCAGCTGGAGCGGGCCGGGCTCGACAAGGACGAGGTGGCCATCGACGAGGGCGCGCTGCGCAAGCTCGCCGGTGAGTACACGCGCGAGGCGGGCGTCCGCACCCTGGAGCGGTCGATCGCCCGGCTGCTGCGCAAGGTCGCGGCCCAGCACGAACTGGGTGAGCGGGAGCTGCCGTTCACCGTCCGGGACGAGGACCTGCGCGACCTGATCGGACGGCCGCACCACGTGCCCGAGTCCGCCCAGGACCCGGCCGAGCGCCGGACGTCCGTGCCGGGCGTGGCGACGGGCCTCGCGGTGACGGGCGCCGGCGGTGACGTGCTGTACGTCGAGGCGTCGCTGGCCGACCCGGAGACGGGCGCGGCCGGGCTGACCCTGACCGGTCAGCTGGGGGACGTGATGAAGGAGTCCGCGCAGATCGCGCTGAGCTTCCTGCGCTCCCGCGGTGCCGAGCTGGAACTGCCGGTGGGTGATCTGAAGGACCGGGGCGTGCACATCCACTTCCCGGCGGGCGCGGTCCCCAAGGACGGACCCAGTGCCGGAGTCACGATGACCACGGCCCTCGCCTCGCTCCTGTCCGGCCGTCTGGTCCGCACGGACGTGGCGATGACCGGCGAGGTCTCGCTGACCGGCCGGGTCCTGCCGATCGGCGGCGTGAAGCAGAAGCTGCTGGCCGCCCACCGCGCCGGGATCACCACCGTGATCATCCCCAAGCGCAACGAGCCCGACCTGGACGACGTCCCGGCGGAGGTGCTGGACAAGCTCGACGTCCACGCCGTCACCGACGTCCGCCAGGTCCTGGAGCTGGCGCTCGCGCCGGCCACGGCGGATGCGGCGCCGGAGGTTCCGGTGGCCGCGTGACGGAGGTCACCGGATGGTGAAGGCCCGGGTCCGTGAGGGAGCCCGGGCCTTCACCATGTGGCGGCCCTGTGGACCCGCACCCCGTGACCTGCGGAATACTTGCCGAACTGCGGCGATGGCCGCGGACGGCGGAAAATGCAGGTAGCGGGCGACGACCGAGGCAGGGCTCACGTGCACCAGGACGGCAACGACGACGGACACCGGGACGCCTCTCTGGCCGGAACCGGTGTGGATCAGCCTGCCTTTCTGGCGCTGGAGCGGGAGCTGACCGTGCTGCTGCGGCGGGCCCGGGCCAGTCAGGGCGAGATGGCCCGGGAGGTCCACCCCGACCTGGAGTCGTCCGCGTACGGCCTGCTCGTACGGCTGGACGAGTGCGGCAAGCAGCGGGCCACCGAGCTCGCCGCCTACATCGGCGTCGGCAAGGCCACCATGTCCCGCCAGCTGCGCGCCTTGGAGGAACTCGGCCTCGTCGCCCGCGAGCCCGACCCCGTCGACGGACGCGCCTGGCTCGTCGCCCTCACGCAGGAGGGCCACGACCGCGTCAGCCGGGTGCGCGAGGCCCGCCGCGCCCGCTACGCCGGGCGCCTGGCCGACTGGGACACCCACGAGGTCACGGAACTGGCCCGGCTGCTGCACCAGCTCAACCGCGGCATGGAGAAGTAGCGCCCGGTTCCGGGTGTTCAGAACTCGACGTACAGGGCCGTCGCGTCGTCGTGCGTCTTGCTCCGGCCCAGGAACGATGTGGCCGAATCCGCCCGTTCCAGCGTCCTTACCCGGTCCACCAGCGCCTGTGGCCCCTCCTTGCGCATGACGTTGAAGCAGTCCGTCCAGTCGCCCTCCTCGAACCTCTCCACCCAGCGGGCCGCCCCGTCCGTCAGAGCGGCCAGGGCGCGTACCTCACGGCGGGGCAGGATTCCGGTCACCGCGCGCCGCGCCACCGAGGGATCGGCCGCCGCCGTGAAGAAGCCGCCCTCCTTGTTGCGGACCGTGGAGTCCACCAGCGCGTCCGTGGCCAGGACAGAGCGGGGGAGGAGAGCCAGACGATCGTCCAGGAAGGGCGTCACCACGCCGTCCGGGGACTCCACGAGAAGAGCCGAGTCCGACAGAACCAGGTGCTCCACCGTTTCCGGGGACCAGCGGGCCACGACCACCGTGGCCTGAGGTGTTCGGGGGTGAGAAAGGTCACAGGTTGAGGCGTGTGCCTCGGCGGTACGCGCGATGGCACGGGACAAGACGTCAACCAGGGGAACATCCGGGAGTGAAACGGTCAGTTCGGTCAGCGCTCCACCGAGGCGCGCGGTGAACCAGGGGACGGAATGCAGACAACCCGTCCCGCCCTTCGGCGGTGTGACACCGTCCAGGACGACGACCGAACCGCCCTGCCCGGAGGCCGGTAGTCCGATACTGGCGAAGTCCTCGTTGGGGCGCTCCGCGTCTCCCGGTTCCGTGGCGAGTTCAGTACGCATCCAGCCAGTCTGCACGAGCCCTTCACAAGGCCCGCAAAAGGCTGGCAATGGTTGCCGGGCCGGCGCGGCCATACAGGTCAGGCGCCCCGTTTGGGGTGGAATGCTTTGTTCCGGGAAGAGGTGGTGGCGAATACTGCCACCGCCTGCCCGCGGCGTCCAACCGGCCTGCCGCGCAAGGCCGCTGCAAGGGCCAGCGGAACTTGCCCCTCAACTCGCCTCCGGGGTTCACTCCTTCGGGTGGCGGGTCAGGTGATGCGTGTGCGCTGCCCACCGGCGCTGGGAGGGTCGGGAAGTGTACCCGGAGTACGCGCCAGTTGACGGAGCGTCATCCGGGCCCAGGAGTTCACGAGTCAGGAATGCGAGCACCGGTGCAGAAGACGCGGCCTCGTCGCACAGGCAAGCAGACGGCCCCCGTTCAGGGCGCTGAGCCGACACCCCCCACCGGCAAGGGCCGCTCCACCCATGTACGCAACCGGCTCATCGTCGCCGTGGCCGTGGTAGCCGCGGCCATCGCCGGTGCGGGCACCCCGTCCGTCCTCGCCGCCTCCGGGCAACTCCACGACTCGCAGGAGCTGGTGACGCTCGCCGAGCAGACGCAGGACGCCCTCGGGCTCGCGCACTCCCTCGCCGACGAGCGTGACGACGTCACCTCCTACATCGCGGCCGGCCGCCCCAAGTCCAAGGCGCCCTCCGAGCAGCGCAGCGCCCGCGTGGACCGGCAGGTCGAGGAGCTGCGCGCCGACACCGACACGCCCGCCTCGCTCCGCTCCGACCTCGACGAGATCGCGGCCGTACGCCGGGCCGCCCTCACCGGCAAGAGCAGCGCCCTCGAAGCGCACCAGGCGTACTCCACCGCCATCACCGAACTCCACCGGCTCGCCGAGCAACTGGCGCAGCAGACGCCGCCCCGCGCGGGCTCCGGCGGACACGCCCTGGCCGAACTGGACTCCGCCGTGCAGCAGGCCGCCGCGGCCCGGGGGCTGCTGCTCGCCGCCCTCAGCGTGCCGCGCGGCACCGAGACGGTCATCGACCCGGTCACCGGCCTGCCGGCCGAGACCTCCTCGGACGCCGACGCCCGGCAGCGCGACGCCCTGAGCGCCGCCGCCCAGCAGGCCCGGCTGCGATCCGACGCTGCCCTGGCCGACTTCCGCGACACCGCGCCCAAGCCGGCCCGTACCTCCTTCGACAACACGGTCACCGGCACCGAGGTCAACTCCGCCGAGAGGTACCTCGCCACGCTCACCGACCAGCCGAACCTCTCCAGCGGCGAACTCTCCACCAACGCCAGGAAGCTGGACGCGGCCCTCTCCGCCCGCATCGACCTGATGCGAGGCGTGGAGTCCGCCCTCTACGACCGGCGCACCAAGGACCTCGAGGTGCTGCGCGACGACGACGTCACCGCGCTGGAGATCCGCATCGCCGTCCTCGGCGCCCTGATGCTGCTCGCCGTCGGCGTCGCCACGGGCATGGCCCGCAGCCTCACGCGCCCCCTCGCCGTCCTGCGCCTGGGCTCGAAGCGCTTGGCCGAGGCGGAGGTTCCGACGGCCGAGGAACCCGTCAAGTTCACCGGCCGCGACGACGAGTTCGCCCAGGTCGTCCGCTCCGTCAACGCCCTGCACGCGCACGCCGTCGCCCTCAACGAGCGGATCGCCACGCTGGAGTCCGACCGCAAGCACCTCGTCGGCCAGCGCCAGAAGATGGCCGACGCGCGCGAGGAACTGCGCGGTGAACTCGCCGAGTCGGCCGCCCAGCTGGAGCGGCTGCGTACGGCCATCGGCGGTACGTTCGTCAACCTCGCGCTGCGCACCCTCGGCCTGGTAGAGCGGCAACTGGCCGTCATCGAGAACCTGGAGGAGCGCGAGCAGGACCCGGACCGCCTCGCCACGCTGTTCAAGCTCGACCACTTCGCCACGGTCATGCGCCGGCACAGCGAGAACCTCCTCGTCCTCGCCGGTACCGAGCACGTTCAGCACGCCGCCGGGCCCGTGCCGCTCGTGGACGTCGTCCGCGCCGCGGTGAGCGAGATCGAGCGGTACGAGCGGGTCCGGATCGCCGCGCTGCCGCCGCACGCGCACATCGCCGGGTTCGCCGCGGACGACCTGTCCCACCTGCTGGCCGAACTCCTGGAGAACGCCACCTCGTTCTCGCCGCCCGACCTGCCCGTCGAGATCTCCGGCTGGCTGCTGGAGAACGGCGAGGTCATGCTCTCGGTCCAGGACGAGGGCATCGGCATGACCGAAGACCGGTTGGAGCGCCTGAACTCCCGCCTGGCCGACTTCGACCCGGAGGCGCCGTACGACCAGGAGGGCGAGGACGGCCTCGGCCTCGGCCTGTACGTCGTGGCCCGCCTCGCCCACCGGCACGGTGTGCGCGTGCAGTTGCGCGAGCAGAAGCAGGGCGGTGTCGCGGCGGTCGTCGTCCTGCCCCGCACCCTGCTGGCGGCGGCCCCGCCCGCGGCCGTCCCGGCCTCCGGCCCTCTCTCCGGCACCACTCACACCGTCGCGTTCCCCGGTGCCGACGCCGAGGCCAACTCCAACGTCCTGCACGGCCGCGCGAGCAACGGGGACCCGCTGGTGGCGCTGGCGGAGAACGCGGTACGGCGCGAGGAGGCGGCGGCGGAGTCCGTAGAGCACACGGAGGCCGCGGAGCACACGGAGGCCGCGGAGCATCCGGAACCGGCGGAACCGGATATACCGGAGGAAACCGTACCGGTGGCACCGGCGGAAACCCCTGCCGAGACCACGATGGAGCTGCTGCTCCCGGCGTCCCATGCGGAGCCGGAGCCGACGCAGCACGAACCCGCTGCCACCGGCGGCGAGTCCGCCCCACAGGGGCCACCCGCACCGGACCACGGAACCCGCACGGGGGGTGCGGGCGAGAACCGCGACGCCGAAGGCGAAGCCGAGGCCGACGTCGAACACGAACGCGTCACCGACAAGGGCCTCCCCAAGCGCACCCCGAAGATCACCGCCCCGACCACCGCACCACGCCAGCGCAGCGGCTCCGTGGACGCCGAAGCCCTTCGCCGCCGACTCGGCGGCTTCCGCCAGGGCGCCCAGGCCGGCTACCGCGACGTGGAGGCGGAAATCGCCGAACGGACGGCCTCGCACAAGCGGCCGGACACCGGCGCATCAGAACCAGCTGAATCCGAAGAAGCCACGGGGGGCACAGTCGAGGAGGCAAGCAGTTGACCGCTCCCAGTACCTTCGGACTGATCGGACTGAGCAGTGAGGCCCGCAACCTGCACTGGCTGCTGACCAACCTCGTCGAGGAGGTACCCGGCATCCTCTCGGTCGCGGTCGTCTCGTCCGACGGACTGCTCCTGCTGTCCTCCGACGCCGACCGCAACCATCAGGCCCGGCAGGCGCTTCAGGCCCGCGGGATCAAGAAGACGGGCCCGCGCGGCTCCGCCGCCGACCTGGCCACCATCGTCTCCGGCATCGGCAGCCTCACCATCGGCGCCGCCAAGCTGATGGACTTCGGCGGGATCCGGCACACGATGGTCGCGATGGACGAGGGCAGCCTGTTCGTGATGTCCATCAGCGACGGCTCGCTGCTCGGCGTCCACGGCTCCGCGGACTGCGACATGAGCGTGGTGGCGTACCACATGGCTCTGTTCGTGGGCCGCGCCGGCCACGTCCTGACGCCCGAACTCCGCAACGAACTCCGAAAATCCCTGGAGGATTCCCAGACCACGGGGAGTGCACGATGAGCAGTACGCCCAGGCAGCAACTCCCGGTCCGCGGCGGTGACCGCAAACCCGCCCGGGTCCGCCCCTACTCGCTCACCGGCGGCCGTACCCGCTTCGGCCACGTCCTCCTGGTGGAGACGTTCGTGGCGAGCACGGCCGCGCTGGACGCCCCGGAGGAGCGCAAGGAACTGACGAACGGTTCCCTGTCCACCCGCGTGATGCCGGAGCTACGGGCCATCGTCGAACTGTGCCGCCGGATGCGTACGGTGGCCGAGATCGCCGCGCTGCTGAAGATGCCGCTCGGCGTGGTCCGCGTGCTCCTCAGCGACCTCGCGGACCAGGGAAAGATCCGTGTGTACGGAACGGGCACCGGCCACGGCACGGGCCGCCCGGACCGAGCTCTGCTGGAAAGGGTGCTGAGTGGACTCCGTCGTCTCTGACGCCGCTCACGGCGTCGTTGGTTCATCCCCGTTCGTCCAGCCCGGCGAGAGCATGCACGCCTGGGAGACGGACCGCACCCGTGCCCCCATAGCCACGAAGATCGTGGTGGCAGGCGGCTTCGGCGTGGGCAAGACCACGCTGGTCACCGCCGTCTCGGAGATCACGCCCCTGCAGACCGAGGCGCTGATGACCGAGGCGAGCGAGGCGACCGACGACCTCACCGCCACGCCGGGCAAGACCACCACCACGGTCGCCATGGACTTCGGGCGCATCACGCTCGACGACGACCTGGTGCTCTACCTGTTCGGCACGCCGGGCCAGCAGCGGTTCTGGTTCATGTGGGACGACATCGTGCGCGGCGCGATCGGCGCCGTCGTCCTGGCCGACACCCGCCGCCTGAAGGACTGCTTCCCGGTCCTGGACTACTTCGAGAGCTCCGGGCTGCCGTACGTGGTCGCGGTCAACCACTTCGACGGCAGCGAGCTGTTCGAGCCGGAGGATGTGCGGGAGGCCCTGACCATCCCGCGACACATACCTGTCATGATCATGGACGCGCGTCGCCGGATCTCCGTGATCGAGACCCTCCTGGCCCTGGTGGGCCACGCGCTCGACGAAACCCCCGAGTAGAGGACAGCCCGCATGCGGAAGATACTCGTCGTCGGAGCCGGTCAGTCCGGGCTCCAGATCGCTCTCGGCCTCCAGTCACAGGGGTACGAGGTCACCCTGATGTCCAACCGGACGGCGGACGAGATCCGCACCGGCCGGGTCATGTCCACGCAGTGCATGTTCCACACGGCCCTGCAGCACGAACGCGATCTCCAGCTGAACTTCTGGGAGTCCCAGGCCCCGAAGATCGAAGGACTCGGCGTCTCGGTCGCCGCCCCCGGCTCCTGGGCCGAGGGTCCCGCGGCACGTGCGATCGACTGGCTCGGCAAGCTCGACGGGTACGCGCAGTCGATCGACCAGCGCGTGAAGATGGCCGGCTGGATGGAGACGTTCGCCCAGCGCGGCGGGCAGCTCGTCATCCACGGCGCGGCCGTCGGCGACCTCGACTACTTCTCCCGCACGTACGACCTGGTGCTCGTCGCGGCCGGCAAGGGCGAACTGGTGCAGATGTTCGGCCGGGACCCGGAGCGTTCGCCCTACAGCGAGCCGCAGCGCGCGCTGGCCGTGTCGTACGTCCACGGCCTGGGCCCGCGCCCCGAGCACCCCGGCACCGAAGGGGTCCGCTGCAACCTCGTGCCGGGCGTCGGCGAACTGTTCGTCATGCCCTGCCTGACCACCTCCGGCCGCGCCGACATCCTGTTCTGGGAGGGCATACCCGGCGGCCCGCTCGACGTCTTCAACGGCGTCAAGGACCCGGCGGAGCACCTCTCCCTGACCCTGGAACTCATGGAGCGGTACGTCCCCTGGGAGTACGCGCGGGCCACCAAGGTCGAGCTGACCGACGCGGGCGGCACGCTGGCCGGCCGCTACGCCCCCACCGTCCGCAACCCCGTCGGCCGCCTCCCCGGTGGCGGGCTCGTGCTGGGTGTGGCAGACGTCGTCGTGGCGAACGACCCGATCACCGGCCAGGGCTCCAACTCCGCGTCGAAGTGCGCGGCCGCCTACCTCTCCTCCATCGTCGAGCGCGGCGACAAGCCGTTCGACGAGGAGTGGATGCGGGCCACCTTCGACCGCTACTGGGCCACCGCCCAGCACGTCACCAAGTGGACCAACGCGATGCTCGGGCCGCCGCCGGAGCACATCCTGAACCTGATCGGCGCCGCCGGCGAGCTCCAGCCGGTCGCCGACCGGTTCGCCAACGGTTTCAACGACCCGGCCGACTTCGAGAACTTCTTCTACGACCCGGAGAAGACGCAGGCCTACCTGGTCGAGGTGTCCGGCGCGGGCGCCGCGTAGGCCCCTTCCCCGTCGTATCCCTCGTCCGACCCGTCCGTGGCCCCGTCGGGGAGCTCCGGTGGCTCGTACCGCCGCAGGGGCTCCTCGTCCGGGTCCGGGCGTACGGCGCCCAGGACCGGGTTGGCCGCGATCGGTGACACCTTCACCCTCGCGCCCGGCCGGGGTGCCTGTACGACCATGCCGTCGCCGAGGTACAGCGCCACGTGCGTGGCCTCGGGGAAGTACACGACCAGGTCTCCCGGCCGCAGCTCGGTGAGCGGGACCCGCTTCAGCCGTTTCCACTGCTCCTGGCTGGTCCGCGGGATGGGTGTCCCGGCCTCCGCCCAGGCCTGCGAGGTCAGGCCCGAGCAGTCGTACGACTTCGGGCCCTCCGCGCCCCACTCGTAGGGCTTGCCGAGCTGCCGCACGGCGTAGCGCACGGCACGGTCGCCCCCGGCCGACGGGTTGAGGACGCCGCTGCTGCCGCCGCCGCTGCTGCTGCTGAGCGCGCCGGACGCCACGAACTTCTGCTGTGCCCGCTCGATCCCGTTCTTCTCGAACGCGGCGAGGGCGGTGAGCTGGTCGCGGTCGAGGGAGACGAGCAGTTCCTCGACGTCGTGGAGCCGTTCGCGTACCTCGTCCCGTTCCTTCTTCCGCCGCTCGGTGAGGGCGAGCTGCCGGTCGAGGGCCTTGCGGGCCTTGCGGGCCAGCTCCTGGGCCTTCCGCTCAGCGCCGGTCAGCCGGCCGACGGTCTCGGCCCGCTCCCGCGCCAGCCGGCCGATCACATGGCCCTGGTCGATCGCGTGCTGCGGGTCGCGGGCCAGGAGCAGGCGGACGTACGGGGAAATGTCGGTGCTGCTCTGGTACTGCTGCCGGGCCAGTCGGCCGGCCGCGCCCCGGCTGTCGTGCAGGGTGAGCCGGGCACGGGCGAGGGCGAGGTCCAGGCGGTCGGTCTCGGCGCGCTGCTTCTTCAGCCTCTCCTCGGTGGCGTTGTAGGCCTCGGTGGCCTCTTCGGCCTTCCGGTACAGCCGCTGAAGGTCTGTCAGGAGGCCGGCGACGGAGGCGGGGTCCTGGGCGGGGCCGGGCTCCGGGACCGCCGTGGCGGGGGTGGGGGCGAGGACGGTTGTTGCCGCCGTCGCCGCGATGCAGACCAGCCGCACGAGTCGTCCTGACATGCCATCACCTCCGGTGTGAGGGCGGCCCTTTGGCCACCGGACACTCGTGAGGATCAGGCGTGTGCGCGAGGTGCGCGCGGTGGGTGTGCGCGGTTCGGCGCAAAAAGGTCACCCGTCGGCGTCGTCCCGCTTGCCGGGCGGCGTGGCGTCTGGCTTCGACCAGGGCCAGTTGAACCGGCGGGTCGGTGCGCCCTCGGGGGCGTACTCGTACTTCCAGCGGTGGGTCAGTCCGACCCTTCCCTGTGCCCGGGGCACGCGGCGGTAGACCAGGACGGTGGGCGGGCCGCCGGCGGCGTCCGGGACGGGGATGCGGTACGTCTTGGGCGGGTGGCCGGTGATGCCGAGCAGGACGGGCAGGACCCTGCCGTCCATGGGGCCGCCCTCGAAGGGGGTGTCTTCGCTCTTCACGGGACCAGTGTCAGACATCCTCGGCGAGGGCCAGGACCAGGGCGTCGGTCTGCGGGTCGCGGCGGGCGGTCACCGACAGCATGGCCACGAACTGCTCGACGAGCCAGTCGCGCAGCTCCTCGGCGGGAGGCTGCTTGTCCTCGTCGAGCCAGATGAGCGACGACGCCTCGACGGCGGTGATCCACATCCGGACGGTCATCCGCAGTCGCCGGCCGGGCCCGGTGACCTCCAGGTGCCGGAAGATGTGCTCGGCGGCGGCGCGGCGTACGCCGTCGACGATGGCGGTCGTACGCGAGGTCTCGACGACGCTGCCGCCCTGGAGGAGGGCGCTGAAGCCGGCGTCGTGCTGGTCGACGAAGGCGAGGTAGCGGTCGAGGGCGCGGGACAGCCGGGGGAGCAGGGAGCCCTCGCGGGGTTCGTCGAAGCAGTTCTGGAGCTCGTCGGCGGCGGAGCGGAGGGCGGCCTCGTACAGCTGCTGCTTGCCGCCCGGGAAGTACCGGTAGACCAGGGGCCGCGAGACCCCGGCCGCCTCCGCCACGTCGTCCAGGGACACGTCCTCCGGGGCGCGGTGCGCGAAGAGGTTCAGCGCGGAAGTGAGGAGCTGACTGCGGCGTTCCTCGACGCTGAGTCGCCGGTAGGCGGGGGTGGGGGCGGCTGGTGTCATGACTCGCAGGGTAATCGGGGGGCCGGGGGGCTGCGTAGCGGATGCCTCCGGCGGTGGAGCGGGGTGCCCGCGGCGGCGGGTGGCTGCTTCGGCGGGGGTGCGCGTCTGGGCCTGCCCGGTGGGTGGGTCGGGGCCGCGTCGGGGGATGTCCGTCCTCGGAACGGCGCGATGGGGTTGCGTACCGGCTGACCGTCCGGTGACGCGCCAACCGCTGCGGGCGGACATCCCCGACACCGCGTGCCCGAGTGGGGCCGGGCCGCCTGCTAGCGGGCGTCGACGTGCTGGAAGTCGACGGCGGTGATCCTGGCGGCCTTCGGGGTCAGTTCGGCCAGGCCCTGGCCCTCGAACACGTCGGTGATGAGGACGCCCCTGGTGGCGCCGAGAGCGGACTGTTCGTCGTTGGGGACGAGTGCCGCATTGGAGCGGTAGGCCTCCTTCAGCAGGGATTCCTGCTTGTGGGCGGCCGGGAACAGGGCGAGTACGCCGCCGTCGGCGGTACGCAGGGCGTACACGCTCGGGTCGGCCGGGGGCTTGGTGAAGAACTTCTCGGTGGCCTTGCCGTCGGCCGCGCCCTCGGTGCTGCTCCGCTGGTAGGTCTGCTTGGCGTTCTCGACCGGCTTCGTGACGGTCAGGGCCTTGCCCTCCTTCTTGCCGCCGGTCTCGAGGAAGTCCTCGTAGGCGGCGCCGACCTCGGAGGGGGCGAGCATGCCGACCTTGGTGCCGGGGTCGACGGCCTCGGCGAGACCGTGGCGGTCGAGGGCCGGCTTCGGGGGCTCTTCGCCGTCGGTCCACAGGGACAGCACCATCTTGTAGGTGCCGCCCACCTTGTCGAAGACCAGCAGCACGCTGTTCTTGCTGTTCTCGCTGGACTTGGCCTGGACGGCGAACCAGGTGGCCGTGCCCTTCTCGGGGATGACGTACTCGCGGTCCTGGTAGGAGAAGGGCTTGGCGTAGGCCTTCTGCTCCTTCTTCGGCCAGTTCTCGAAGAGGGTGTAGGTGGCCTTGTCCATCGCGTAGACCTGACCCGCCTCGACCGTCCCCAGGAGCTTCTCGTCCTGCGCCGCGTTGGCCTTGTTGTTGACCTCCTCGTAGTGATCGGCGATCTTCTTGGCGGCGGCCTCGCTGACCACACCCTGCGGGGTGTCATCGGCGCCGGAGTCCGAGGCGGCCTGGCCGCCGCACGCGGTCAGGGCGAGAGCGGTCGTGACCCCGAGGGCAGCGACCTTGAGACGAGGCAGCGGTACGAGGCTGGTGGTGTGGGGGGACATGCTGTGATGATCTCCTTGGTGGCCACGGAGGGTGACGAGTTCAAGGAGGACAGTAGCCACCCCGCATGGACATGATCTGACCCGGGTATGCCCTAGGCCAGCAGCCCCGACGCCTTCCACAGCCGCCGCCCGACGCCCCGCAACACCCCGATGTCGTCAAGGAAGTCCGTCAGCCGCCTGGATCCGTTCTGCATGACCTCGCGGCGATGCCCGCTCGCCCGTACCTGGGCGAGAGCCTCCCGCTTGTCCAGGCCCACGTTCGTGTAGACGTCGGGGTTCACGAACGCCACGGAGAACACCCGGGCGAACTCCCCGGAGGTGACGCGGGTGAACTCCTGGGACCACTTCGGGGCCGTCACCATCTGGCGGCGGAGTTCCTCGCGGGCGTAGCGGACGTGGCGGGCCTCCTCCACGACGTGGATGCGGGTGACGCCGCGGATGAGGGGCTGGACCCGCTCGTCGGGGAACGTCAGGCGCTGCATCCAGTCGAGGACCTCCTCGCCGAGCAGCGTGGCCGTGAAGGAACCGGGCGTGGTGGAGATGGTCTTGAACAGGCGGCCCAGATGCTGGTGCGCGCGGCTGACCGGGTACCAGGGCGTGCCGCCGTGGGATATCAGGCGGGCGAACATCTTGGAGTGCCGGCACTCGTCCTCGATCTCGGTGAGCGCGTAGCGCACGTGCGCGCTCGTCGCCGCCTTGTCGTAGATGTGCCGGACCAGCAGCTGCATGAGGATGATCTCGAACCAGATGCCGAGCGAGGCCAGCGCCGCCGCCTCGTGCTGGGAGAGCAGGATCCGCTGCTCCTCGCTCATCCGCTTCCAGAGCGGCGTGTCGTAGAGGGACACCAGCTCCGGCGGCCAGAACCACTTGCCCTCCTCGAAGGGCGCGTCCCAGTCCAGTTCCTTGTCCGGGTCGAAGGAGTGCTTGGCGGAGGAGTCGAGCAGCCGCTGGGCCACCTGCTCCCGGTCCTTGAGCAGGCCCAGGGCATCGCGCAGGCCGTCGAGCGCGTCGGCTTCGGTCAGGGTCGTCATGGCTGCCCACCTCGTTGTGCACACGTCACTGTTCCCCTTATGAGACTACCTGTCAGCAAGCTCGTCAATCCCCTGCGCGCGACTTGTTGACCCGGCGTCTACCCCGCGTGCGCCAGGGCGTCCCTGAGCTGGGCGACTCCGACCTGGAGCGGATGCATGCCGGTACGGTCCCGTCTCATGAACCGGGCAGCCGGTCCCGGGCTTTGAGCACCGCCTCCATCACCGCCCGCGCGATCGGCGCCGCGTCGCCGCCCCCGCTGATGTCCCGGCGCTCCGCCTCCGCGTCCTCCACGACCACCGCGACCGCCACCCTCGGTGCCAGGTCGCGGTCGCCCTGTGCCCAGGAGATGAACCAGGCGTACGGCATGCCGGAGTTGCCACGGCCGTGCTGGGCGGTGCCGGTCTTGCCGCCCACCTTGGCGCCCCGGATCGCGGCCCGGCGTCCGGTGCCCTTCTCGACCACCTCCCGCATCAGCGCGCGCAGCCGGACCGCGGTCGAGGGGTACATCGCCTGGCGGACCGCGCGCGAGCCGGATGTCGCGAGGGTGCTGCCGCCCGGTCGTGTCGTGCGTTCCACCAGGTACGGCTCCCGTAGCTGACCGCCGTTGGCGACGGCCGCCGCGACCATCGCCATCTGGAGCGGTGTGGCCCGGGTGTTGTACTGGCCGATCGACGACAGGCCGAGCTGGGCCTTGTCGAGCGAGGTGTCGAAGGTGGACCGGGCTGCCGGGAAGGGAATGCGCAGCGCCGGGTTGTTGAAGCCGAAGGCGTGGGCCGTGGCCGTCATGTCCGTCACACCCACCTCCACGCCGAGCTTGGCGAACACCGTGTTGCAGGAGAGGGTGAAGGCCTTGCGCACGGAGGCGTCCCGGCAGCCCCGGGACGCGTTCGTCAGGCGTGTCCGCGTCCCGGGCAGGGTGTACGGGTCGGGGGAGTCCGTCGGCGCGTCGAGGTCCCTGACCGCGCCGGCGTCCAGCGCGGCGGCCGCGGTGACGACCTTGAAAGTCGAGCCCGGCGGATACGTCTGCCGTACCGCCCGGTTGAGCATCGGCCGGTCCTTGTCCGAGGTGAGCCGTGTCCAGGCCCGGGCCGCCGCCGAACCGTTCCCGGACAGCGGCTGAGGGTCGTAGGACGGGCGGGACGCCAGGGCCAGGATCCGGCCGGTCGACGGTTCCAGCGCCGCGACCGCGCCCTTGAGCCCGGCGAGTCCCTTGTAGGCCGCCTGCTGCGCGGCCGGGTCGAGAGTCGTGACGACGTCCCCGCCGGAGTTCCGTGCCCGCGTGAAGTCGTTCCACAGCGGGAACGGCGCGAGCAACGGGTCCGTGCCGGACAGGATGCCGTCCTCGGCCTGCTCCAGGAGCGTCGTTCCGTACAGCTGGGAGGCGAAACCGGTGACCGGCGCGTACAACGGGCCGTCGGTGTAGGTCCGTTCGTAGCGCAGGTGCTCGCGGGTGTCCTTCGAGCCGGTGACCGGCCGACCGCCGACCAGGATGTCGCCGCGCGGCTCCTCGTAACGGGCGATGTCGGGGCGGCGGTTGGCGGGGTTGCGGTCGTACTCGGGGGCCTGGACGACCTGGACGCGGGCGGCGTTCAGCAGCAGCGCCACCAGCAGCACGGCGCAGAAGACGCCGGCGTGCCGGATGTGCCGCGTCACCGGGGGCCCTGCCCGTCGTACTGACGGCGTGCCGAGTCGCTGACGCGGACCAGCAGCGCCACGATCGCCCAGTTGGTCACCACCGACGAGCCGCCCTGCGCCAGGAACGGCATCGCCATGCCGGTCAGCGGGATCAGGCCGGTCACTCCGCCCGCGATCACGAACACCTGGAGCGCCACGAGCGAGGCGAGTCCGACGGCGAGCAGCCGCCCGAAGGGCTCGCGCAGCGCGAGGCCGGCCCGGTAGCCGCGCTCCACCAGCAGGCCGTAGAGGAGGAAGATCGCGGACAGTCCTGCCAGGCCGAGTTCCTCGCCGGCCGTGGCCAGGATGAAGTCCGACTTCACGGCGAAGCCGATGAGGACCGAGTGACCGAGCCCGAGACCGGTGCCGAGCATGCCGCCCTCCGCGAAGGCGAACAGGGACTGGGCGAGCTGGTTCGGGCCTTCGCCCGCCTCGATCGAAGCGAACGGGTGCAGCCACGTCTCGATCCTGCTGTGCACGTGCGGCTCCAGCCGCCCGACGGCGACCGCCCCCAGCGCGGCCAGCAGCAGACCGACGGCGATCCAGCCGGTGCGGCCGGTGGCGACGTAGAGCAGGACGACGAACAGGCCGAAGAAGAGCAGCGATGTCCCGAGGTCCCGCTCCAGGACCAGGACCCCGACGCTCACCAGCCAGACGGCGGCGATCGGGCCGAGGACCCGGCCGGTGGGCAGCTGGAGCTTCCAGATGCGGCGGCCGGTGTAGGCGAGGGCGTTGCGGTTCGCGGCCAGGTACGCGGCGAAGAACACCGCCAGGAGCACCTTCGCGAACTCGCCCGGCTGGATGGAGAACCCGGCGATCCGGATCCAGATGCGGGCGCCGTTCACCGCGGGGAACAGGATCGGCAGGGTGAGCAGCACGAGCGCGGCGACGACACAGACGTAGGTGTAACGCTGGAGCACTCTGTGGTCCCGCAGCAGCAGGACGACCAGGATGAACAGTGCCACGCCGAGAGTCGACCAGATCAGCTGGGCCGGTGCCGCCCGGTCGCCCGGGGTCTCCAGATCGAGCCGGTAGATGAGCACCAGGCCGAGACCGTTGAGCAGCACGCCGATGGGCAGGAGGAGCGGGTCGGCGTGCGGGGCCCGCAGGCGCACGGCCAGATGTGCCAGCAACGCGAGCACGCCGAGCCCGGCGCCGTAGCCTGCGGCACCGGGCGGGAGGGTGCCGTGCTGGGCGAGGCCGACGGCGCAGTAGCCGTACACGGACAGCAGTACGGCCAGGACGATGAGAGCGAGTTCGACGCCACGGCGCCGGGGGAGGCGGCGGACGGCGGGGGCGGGCGGGTCCGCCGTCGCCACGGTGATTCCGGCCTTACTCATGTCCGGAACTTACCCAAACAGTGCGTCTTGTGCGCCTTTGGCTGACCGAATGTCAGCACCAGCGTGGCGCGGGTCCGATGTTGTCGATGTAGCGGGCCGCGCCCCAGGCCCAGGTGCCGTCCGTGAGGAGGTACCAGAGGGGGTTGCCCTGGACGGTCTCGCCGCCGGTCTTGCAGAAGATGCTGACGACGTCGCCCTTGTGGGCGTATCGGATGATCTGCGAGCCGCGGTTCGGGGCACTGCGCAGCGCCAGCGTGTTCGCCGTGACGACGCCCTGGGCGAGGTCCGGGTCGTGGCGGGTCCCGTTGCCGCCGCTCGGGCCCAAGTCGTCGTGCGCGGCGGCGGGCGTGACGGCGGCCGCGGCGGCGAGGAGCCCGGCGGCGGTTGTTATGGAGATGCGGGAGCGCAGCGACACGGGGTCACCTCCATGTGGGGGCGAAGGTGCCGAAGCTGACTGATCGCCACATTAGGAGCGGCCTCCGGCCCCCGCCCGTCACAGTGGGCCATAGGAGAACGCGCCCCGGGCTCTCACTCCGGCGCCAGTTTCAGGGTCGCCACAGCTCCACCGTCCGGGGCGTTGACGAACTCCAGCCGCGCCCCCAGCACCTCGGCCTGCCCCGACGCGATGGTCAGCCCCAGCCCATGCCCCTTGGTCCCGCCCTCCGTGCGGAACCGCTGCGGACCGTGCGCCACCAGATACTCCGGAAAACCGTCTCCGTGATCCCGAACGGTGACCACCGGCCCGTCCACGGTCAGCACGACCGGCCCCCGCCCGTGCCTGTGCGCGTTCGCCACGAGATTCCCCAACACCCGTTCCAACCGCCGCCGATCCGTCTCCACGGCCACATCCCGTACGACACGGACCTCCGTGTCGCTCCCCGCGCCCCGCACCACCCGCTCGGCCAGCGGCCCCAACTGCTCGGTGTCCAGCTCCAGCCGCTCCCGGCCCGTGTCCAGCCGGGAGATCTCCAGCAGGTCCTCGGTGAGGGTGCGCAGTGCCGCCACCCGGTCCCGCACCAGCTCGGTCGGCCGGCCGGGCGGCAGCAGTTCGGCCGCCGCGTGCAGCCCGGTCAGCGGGGTGCGCAGCTCGTGCGCCACATCCGCGGTGAACCGCTGCTCGGCGAGCAGTTTGCCCTGCAACGACGACGCCATGGAGTCCAGCGCGGCGGCGACCGCGGCCACCTCGTCCTGCGGGCGCGCAGGGTCCTTCCTGAGCGGGTCGGTCCGGGGGTCGTTCACGCGCGCGTCCAGGTCGCCCGCGCTGATCCGCCGGGCCACCAGCGCCGTGGTGCGCAGCCGCCGCGTCACCCGCGTCACCGCGAACGCGCCGACCAGCAGCGTCGCTCCGATCGCCAGCGCCGAGGACCACAGGATCGCCCGGTCCAGGCCCTGGATGGTGCTGGCCTGCTGCGAGTAGTCGACCGCCACGGCCAGGGCCCGGCCGCCGTCGGCGGGTCCGGCCGCCCACATCATGGGGCGCCCCTGGAAGTCGGCGACCATCGTGCCGCGATCCCCGCCGACCGCCAGGTTCCGCAGCGACCGGGGCAGGCCCGGGGGATCCACGCCGGCGCCACGCTTGAGCGTGTCCCCGGCCTCGTACCGCTCCGTCGCCTGCGTCAGCCGCTGCAACGCCTGGTCGCGGGCCTGGTCGACGGTCTGGTTCGTCACCTGCACGTGCACCAGGACGCCGAGCAGGGCGGCCAGCGCGCAGCACATCACGGTGATGAAGGCGGCGGCCTTCGCGGCGAGCGTTCCGGACCACTGGGGGAGCGTGGGTCTCATCCGGTGCTCGCCGAAGGGGAGAGGGAGGGGGCGGCGGAGGGCTGCCGGGAGTGCCTCCGCGGGCCGGTGCGCAGCATCTCGTCCTGGGTGAGGAGCATGGCCCGCTGGTCCGGGTCCCAGGTCCACTGGAGACGGTACTCGTAGCCCGCGACCTCGGACGGCGAGCGGATGACGAGGGAACGCCCGGCCAGCTCGACGCCGCTCAGCGCGTCCTCCCAGGCCATCACCTGCACGAGCCGGTGCTTCTCGACGGTGTAGACGCGCACCGCGGTGGTCTTGCCGGGCAGCAGCCGGAAGCCCAGCGTCAGGTCGTCGCGCCCGTCGCCGGTCAGGTCCCGATAGTACGGCCTGAGAACCGGGCACCGGCCGTGTTCCGGGCCCCTGCCGCAGTCGGCCATCCGGCGGTTCGTGTCGCGGTAGGGCGCCTTGTCGCCGTCGTAGTCGCCGGGGCTCGCGGCGATTTCGGCCCGGACGACCCCGACCGGGTCCACCCGGCGGATGTCGTCGGCGGCGACCTTGACGCCCTTGATCACCTCGGTGTTCACCTCACCGATCTCGAAGGCCGGACTGGACGCCGGCGTCAGCTCCGGCCAGAGCCGGGCCGGCCCGACGGCCGTCGGCGTCGCACCTGAGCCCTCCAGCCCACCTGCGTCTCCGCAGCCGACGGCGGCCGCCAGCAGGAGAGCGACGGCGGCGGCACGACGGGCGACTCTTCCGGGCCCCCGGCGGCGGCTTCCTGCGATGCCGGGCGGGTTTCCGAAGCGGGCCGGCGGTTTTCCGAGACGGCCGGGCGGCGTTTCGGCGCGGGCGGTCGGGTTTCCGACGCGACCGGGCAGGCCTCCGTAGCGGCCGAGGCTGCTTCCCGGTCGGTCCGGCAGGCTTCCGGGGTGCCCGAGGGGGTTTCCTGGGTGGTCCGGCGGGTTTTCGGGGTGGTCCGGCTCAGTTCCCGGGTGCCTGATGCTGCTCACTGGTTGGTCCGGCAGGGTTTCCGGGCGGTCGAGGCGGCGTCCCAGTCGGTCCAGCAGGTATCCCAGGAGGCCCGGGCGGCTTCCCGGTCGGTCCAGCAGGCATCCCCGGCGGCCGAGGCGGCTTCCGAGGCGGCCAGAAAGGCTGTCAGGACGGCCGAAAAAGCCGTCGGGGCAGCCGGAGGGGGCACCCGAGCGGTCGGAAGGGCGATCCGAGCGGCCGGAAAAGTCACAGGAGCGGCCGGAAAGGCCAGCCGAGCGACCGGAAAGGTCCTCGGGGCGACCGGAAAGGCTGTCGACGCGGCTGACCGGGCGGCTGACGGGCACTGCACTCCTGCCGTTCGAAGGTGATCACACAGCTCGGACCGACCGTCGGCCCCGTACACCTTATTCGCGGGGAAGTCCTATTTGGGCGCGAGGGAGTCCGTTGGCCGCCCTACTCGGTGAGCTCCTCCAGCAGCCGGGCCGTCGCCAACCCGGCCCGCAGGTACTCGACGAACAGCTCGTTGTGCAGCGCCCAGGGCGAACGACGGTCCCGGATCAGCCGGACCGCCGCGTCAGCGGAGCTTCCCCGCCGCATCAGCGCGTGCGCGACGACGAGGCCGGAGCGGTTGTACCCGTGGTAACAGCGGACGAGGACCTTGCGGCCCTCGTCCAGCGCCTCGCACGCCGCCTCGGCCAGCCGGATCACGCCGGCGAGCTGCGTCCCGTCGAGCGGCCCGTCGGGGATGGGCCAGACGTGGTGCGGGACGTCCGCGTCGGGCCCGTGCCCCGGCAGCCGCAGCAGCGTCTGCACGAGGTCGAACTCGTCCCGTACGACGGCGAACTCCGGATGGCCCAAGGCCCCGGCGTACTCATGGCCGCCCATCCACAACCCGGGGACGACCTCGCTCCACGGACTCTCCGGAGCCGGCACATCGGGTTTCCTGCGGGTACGCAACGGCGCCTCCCCAGCATCACCGCCCGAGGGCCTGCCCGGCGGATCGTGCCGCAGACGTGTGGTCCGGCACGCGTATCTGCCGCGTCGTCGTCGGTCCCCGACGCTCCGCGTCGGCTCCCTCCTCCGCCTTGCAGCTACCCGCACCAGACCACGCTCACCGGCGTTGACCAGGCACTCCGCCCTCACTGCGGCCTGATCCGCCGGGCAGGCCCAACTCCTCTCAAAGGTAACCGGGTTCTTGCCCCCGCAGCACCCCGCCTGTTCCCATGGACTGGGGTGATGGTGCATGGACGGACTGCGCGTCATACCGACCTGGCGGCACGGCCAGGAACGGCTGTACGTCTGCCTCCCGGACGGCAGGAACATCGCCTGGTACGACCGTGAGGCGGGCCGGGTCAACCTGCTGGGCGAGGACCGTGAGGACGACGTGCTCCGGGCCCTCGGGCCCTTCGTCACCGGCCCCGTGACGGTCGGGCCGCCCCCGGTCCCCACCCCCGCCGAGCTCGCCCGTCTGACTCTGCACCCCGACGACGACCTGGCCCCGAACCGCCCCGGCGAGGCCCTCCTCGTCGCCCTCGACCGCGACCCCGGCCCGGCTCACCGGCTGCGCCCCGACCCGCGCCGCCGGGCCCTGGAGGCGGAGCAGACGGTCGGGGACGCCCTGGACCGCCTGGACGGCGCGGGCTGGCACGCCGTGCACTCCGTCCCGCTCCCCGGCGGCAGCCGTATCCACCACCTGCTGATCGGCCCCGGCGGGCTGTTCGCCCTGCACACCCGGTACGCACGAAAGCAGCGGGTCACGGTCGCCGACCCCATGGTCACCCTGGGCCGCCGCGAACCGACCGCCCTGCTCCGCCGCGTCCGCGCCGACGCCGACCGTGCCTCCTACGCCCTGACGGCGGAGGTCCGCCCCGTGCTCGCCCTGGTCGGCCCGACGGCCGTGTCGATCCCGGCCGCACCGCGCGAGGTCCGCGTCCTCACGGACCTGGAGCTGCAGACCCTGGCCCGCCAGGGCGGCGTCCTGAAGCCGGCGGACGTGGAGGCCCTGCACGCGATGGCACGGGACCGCAACACGTGGACGCGGGTGTGAGGGCGTTCCGCCAGGCCCCTGGCCGAGCGCGTGCCGTCAGGCCGTAGCCGGGGCAGTCGTAGCCAGGGCAACCGCAGCTAGGGCAGCCGACCTGCGCTGCCCGGGTCGAGGAGCGGCGCGAGCAGATCCCCGTAGTCCTGCACCCGAGGTGCGATGTCGGTCGCGTGGAAGTCCAGACGGCCGGGCGAGCCGCACTCCTCGACCTCCTCCCAGGCCACGGGCGCCGAGACGGTCGGCTCGGGGCGGGCCCGAAGGGTGTAGGGGGTCGCCGTGGTCTTGCGCGCGGCGTTCTGGCTCCAGTCGACGAAGACCTTCCCGGGGCGCAGGTTCCTGGTCATCCGGTGCAGCGCGAGCCGGGGCATGGCCTTCTCCGCCTCGACGGCCAGCTCCTTGGCGTACTCGGACACCCGCTCGGAGGACGCTCCGCGCACGGCGGCGAGCAGATGCAGCCCCTTGGAGCCGGAGGTCTTGGCGTAGGCCTCGATGCCGTCCGCCGCGAGCCGTTCCCGTAGCCACAGCGCGACCTCGCAGCACTGCACGATGCTCGCGGGCGCTCCCGGATCCAGGTCGAAGACGATGCGGTCGGCCTCGTCCGGCGAGTCGACGAACCACTGGTGGGTGTGGAACTCCGTGACGAGGTTGGCCGCCCACATCAGGCTCGGCAGGTCCTGCACCAGGACCATCCGCGAGGGCCCCTCGACCCGCGGTACCTCGGCGGTGGTGACCCAGTCGGGCGTACCCGGCGGGACGTTCTTCGTGAAGAAGACCTGCCCGTCCGGCCCGTCCGGATACCGCAGGAAGGAGACCGCCCGATCACGCAGGTGGGGCAGCAGGACCTCGGCGACGGTCGCGTAGTAGTGCAGCACCTCGCCCTTGGTGAAGCCGGTGGCGGGATACAGCACCTTCTCCAGATTGCTGAGCGGGAGCCGTCGCCCCTCCACCTCCGTGATAGGCGCCATACGATAAGAATCCCATGCGAATCGCGACAAACGCTCCCGAGCGTGACCGGAAGGGTGCTGCACGTGAGATCCATTTGGAACGGCGCCATCTCCTTCGGCCTGGTCAGCATTCCGATCAAGCTGGTGAACGCCACCGAGAGCCACTCGATCTCCTTCCGCCAGATCCACACCGAGGACGGCGGCCGCATCCGCTATCGCAAGTTCTGTGAGCTGGAGGACCGCGAGGTCACCCAGGGGGAGATCGGCAAGGGCTACGAGGACGCGGACGGCTCGATCATCCCGATCACCGACGAGGACCTGTCCCAGCTGCCCCTCCCCACGGCCAAGACGATCGAGATCGTCGCCTTCGTGCCGGCCGAGCGGATCGATCCGCTCCAGATGGATGCCGCGTACTACCTTCAGGCGAGCGGCGCCCCGGCGGCGAAGCCGTACATCCTGCTGCGGGAGGCCCTCAAGCGCAGCAACAAGGTGGCGATCGCGAAGTTCGCCCTGCGGGGCCGGGAACGCCTGGGCATGCTCCGGGTCGTCGGCGAGGCCATCGCGATGCACGGCCTGCTGTGGCCGGACGAGGTCCGCGCCCCCGAGGGCCTGGCCCCCGACACGAACGTCACGGTCCGCGACCAGGAGCTGGACCTCGCCGACGCGCTGATGGACACCCTGGGCGAGGTCGAGCTGGAGGACCTGCACGACGAGTACCGCGAGGCCGTGGAGGAGGTCATCGCCGCGAAGGCCGCCGGCGAGGCCCTGCCGCAGGCCCCCGAGCCGGCCACGGGCGGCAAGGTTCTCGACCTGATGGCGGCCCTGGAGAGCAGCGTCCGCGCGGCACGCGAGTCCCGCGGCGAGGAGGCCGGCGAGCACGCCGAGGTCAAGTCGCTCCCGCAGCGCGAGACGGCCCGCGCGGCGCCCAAGCAGACCGGCGGCAAGAAGTCGGCGTCCACCGCGAAGAAGACGGCGGCCAAGAAGACCGCGGCATCCGCGAAGAAGTCGACCGCCAAGTCCGGCCAGGGCACGAAGAAGACCGCGTCGAAGGGCACCGCGAAGAAGACGCCCGCGAAGAAGACGACCGCGCGCAAGCGCTCAGCCTGATCCGCACCCGGCCGCACCCCTCACGGCGCGTACGTGATGTCCGGCCGGGGCGGCCGGGCCATACCCGCCCCGAGGAAGTAGTCGACGTGGTGGGACTGCATGTAGCCCTTGAAGGTCATGGCGTTCCGGTAGGCGGGGTTGTGGGCCAGGGTGTACAGCCGGTGGCTCGTCGGCTGGTTCGTCGTGAAGACGATCAGCTCGTCGTAGGACGCGTTGGTGTACACGGCCTCCTCGCGCCAGTCGCCGAAGAGGTCGCCGACGAGGGTGGGACCGCCCTGGGCGGCCTTGACCGCGCCGTGGTTCCAGGTGCTGACCAGCCGGGGCAGGCTGCCGCTCGGCGTCGGGCGGGCCGGGTCCCACTTCTCGATCTTGCCGTCGTTGAGCAGCTCCATGGTGAGGTCCCCGTCCCACCACAGACCCAGCTGGGGCCAGGGGCGCAGCGAGGCGTCCGGCTCGGTGAGCCGGTTGGCGGCCGCGTTGTAGAGACCGGAGAAGGACCACACCTCCATGCCGGGGAAGCGCGGGTCGACGTCACCCGCCATGCCACGACCGACGTCCCCGGGACCACCACCGTGCCGCCAGATCACGTTGCCGTTCGCGGCGTCGTAGTAATACTCGAGCAGACCGCTCGGGTTGTTCTGCTGCACGCCGTAGCCCTCCAGGCCCGGGCGGCTCGGATCCATGTCCGCGATGTGGAAGCGGTCGCCGTGGACGATGCCCTTCGGCCCCATCGAGTAGCGCAGCGTGCCGTTGCCGCCCAGCACGAACCCGATCTCGGCGACCTCGTCCGTCCCGTCGCCGTCGACGTCGACGGCACGCGTGTTGTGCCCGTCGGGCGCGTCCTGGCCGCCGCGCTGCCACGTCCACTGGCGGTCCAGCGAGTCGCCGTCGAACTTCCAGGCGCCCATCATCAGGTTGAAGGCCCCGTCGCCTTGCCGGTTCTTCATGTAGGCGACCAGGCTCGGCGTGGTGCCGTTGAGATACGCCACCCCGAGGCGCGCGGCCATCGGGCCGTCCGCCAGATACGTCGTGGGTACGGCGGACCAGTTGCGGAGTGCTCCGGTCCGGCCGTCGAGTACGGCCATGAACTGCCGCGCGTCGTTCTCGTGCGTCCAGGTCGTCCCGTCGCCGAACCTGACCCCGTCGGCGATCCGCAGGGCGACCTCCGCGCGGCCGTCGCTGTCGAAGTCGTAGACCGTGACGCCGTCCCAGTGGCCCAGGTCGATCGCGGACGACCCCGGCTCGATGTTGTCCTGGTTCCGGCTGTTCGGGCCCAGGTCGACCTCCCAGAGGAAGTCACCGTCACCGCTGTACGCCTCCAGCTTCTGCGGGGAGGTCTGCCGGTCGACGACATAGTCGTACTCGCCGTCGCCGTCGAGGTCGCCGACCCAGACGAACTTCACGGGCCCGCCGGGCCGTAACGGCACGCGCACCACGGGCTCCACGGCATGCCCGGCCGACAGCGTGAACGCACCGCTGGGCGCCTGCTCCTGGCCGCCGACGACCGGGGTCACGCGGTAGCTGTTGGAGCGCGTGAGATCGGCGGTGGAGTCGGTGTAGTTCGTACCGCCGGTCAGCACACCGGAGTTGAGCTTCACGTACGCGCCGCCGGCCGTGGACCGGTACACGTTGAACCCGATGCCCTCCGGGTCGAGCCCCAGCAGTCGCCAGGAGACCAGGACCTGGGTGCTGCTGGAGCGCACGGCCACGACGCCGCGGCCGAGGTTCTCCATCACGCGTGCGGCTTTCACCGTCGGGGCGGGGCTCGCGGCCGCGACGGTGAGTGTGGCGCAGACGGCCAGGACCGTCGCGGTGATCCTCATGCGCATGACAACACCGTCTCCTTCGGGTTGACCGCGTCGACCGAGGGCCGGAAGCCCCGGCGGTTAAACCGTTTTCACAGCTGCGATGGAAGCACCGAGCTGAGTAGCCGTCAATACTGGCGGAACGACACGACGCTCGACCGGAAACGCTTACAGGAGGCGGGAAGCCGTGGACGCTCAGTGGTGCTCGGAGACGAGCACCGCACGAGTGCCGGGCTCCAGTGCCTGGAACACGTGCGGGACGTCGGCCGGATAGCAGATGTAGTCGCCCGGGTGGAGTTCCACCGGCTCGTCGGCGATGCCCACCAGGGCCCGGCCCGCGCCGATCACGACGTGCTCGACGACTCCGGGCGGGTGCGGCGCCGAGGAGCGCTGCGGCCCGGGCTCGGCGGCGACGCTGTAGACGTCCCGCCGGGCCCCGGGCGGGGCGGCGCTGAGCAGCGTGGCCCGGTAGTCACTCTGCTCGGACCCGACGGCCGGCCCTTCGCCCGCCCGGATCACCTGCACCTGCGGCCGCGGCACGGCCACAAGCCGCGAGAAGGGGATCTCCAGGGCCACGCAGAGCGCCCACAGCGTCTCCAGACTCGGATTCCCGGTGCCCGACTCCAGCTGGGAGAGCGTGGACTTGGCGAGCCCGGCCCGGCGGGCGACCTCGGTGAGGGACAGCCCCGCCCGGACGCGCTCGGCCCGCAGTGACGCGGCGATCACTTCGATCGGTGGCTTGGGTGCGGGGCCGGTGTCGGGCATGGGGTGTTCGCTCCAGCGGTCGTTTCGTTCGCCTTGACGTACATCGTAGAGGTGTTCACTATAAAAATCATGCGTTCGTTATGGAGAACAATGGACGGCCGAACACGGGCTGGCCGAACTCGGGGTGGCCGAACAGGGGGTGGTCGACCACTGGGTGGTCCGCTGCTCCGCGACATCGCGCTGGTCTGCATGGCGGTGGGGGTGGTCGGCCTGTCGTACGGCGCCGTCGCGGTCACGTCCGGGTTCGCCTGGTGGTTCCCGGTCCTGACGGGGGTGCTCGTCCTCGCAGCCTCGTCCGAGTTCCTGTTCGTCGGGATCATCGCTGCCGGGGGCAGCCCGATCGCCGCGCTGCTGGCCGGGCTGCTCGTCAACGCGCGCCATCTGCCGTTCGGTCTCGCGGTACCCGACGCCCTCGGGCGGGGCTGGCGCGGAGCGCTCGGCGCGCATCTCATGAACGACGAGACGGTCGTCTTCGTCCTCGCCCAGGACGAGCCGGAGCGCAAGCGGGCCGCGTACCGGCTCTGCGGCCTGGGCATCCTGATCTGCTGGCCCGTCGGCGCCGCGCTGGGCGCACTGCTCGGCAGCGTCGTGCGGGACACCGACGCCCTCGGCCTGGACGCCATGTTCCCCGCGGTGATCCTTGCGCTGCTCCTGCCCGCGCTGAAGGACAGGCCCCTGCGGCGCACGGCCCTGGCCGGCGCGGCCGTGGCCCTGACCGTCACCCCGTTCCTGCCGGCGGGCCTGCCGGTCCTGCTGGCACTGGCCGCCCTGCCCCTGTCCGCCGCCAAGACGAAAAAGGAGGCGATGCGATGAGCGCCGCTGCCGCCATGCCGCTGCTGCCGACGCTGGCGGCGATGCTCGCCCTGGCAGTCGGCACCTTCCTGCTCCGCCTCTCCGGGCCGGCCCTGCGCGCGAGATTCACGCTCCCGGAGCGCGCCGAGAAACTGCTGGAGGTCTCGGCGGTCCTCCTGCTCGCCGCCCTGGCCGCCACGTCCGCCCTCACCGAGGACCACGCCTTCGCCGGCCCCGCCCGACCACTCGGGGTCCTGACCGGCGGAGTGCTCGCCTGGCGCAGGGCCCCGTTCCTCGTCGTCGTACTGGCGTCGGCGGGCACGGCGGCACTGCTGCGACTGGCGGGGGTGCCGTGACACACCCGGTGGTTCAAAAACCGCCCGACGGATATGCCACGCTCATGCGGTCGCCCGCAGCGGACTCGGAGCCTCAGGTCACGCGCCGCCCCTCCTGCCGGGACTCGCCCTCGCCCTCGTCCTCCTCCTCGTCCGGCAGATGAACGTCGTCGACGGCGATGTTGACCTCGACGACCTCCAGCCCGGTCATCCGCTCCACCGCGTTGACGACGTTGGTCCGGATGTCCGCGGCGGTGTCGGCGATGGCAGCGCCGTACTCGACGACCACGTCGAGGTCGACAGCGGTCTGACGCTCACCGACCTCCACCTTCACCCCCTGGGTGACCCCACTGCCTCCCCCGGGCACGCGCTGGCGTACCGCACCGAAGGCCCTGGTCATCCCTCCGCCGAGGTTGTGCACCTCGGGGATCTCCCGGGCCGCCATGCCCGCGATCTTCGCCACGACCGTGTCCGCGATCGCGGTGCTTCCCCGGGCCTCAGCGGGAGCGGCGCCGTCTCCCCTGCGGCCCTGCGGTGTCGTGCCCGCGTCCTGCTGTCCCGTCCCAGTAGCGGTGTTTCTGCGCTGTGTGGTCTCCGTCATGACCGTCACCTCGATGATCGGTGCGGGGTATGAGCAGCGTCGTTCTTATCCACCCTTATCCACGGTAGAACACAGGTGCCTACGGGGCGAAAGTGATGAAATCCCTCGGACGGACGCTCACGGCAGCAGGCGATCGACGTGGCGCTGAAGGACGGCCGACGCCGTCTCCGGTGAGTGATGCCCCGCGAGAACGTGCACGGTGAGACCGTCGGCCACGGCGAGGAGCGTATGCGCCTCCTGTGCGGCGTCGAGGTGCTGCGGGATCTCCTGGCTGTCCTGGCCGTAGCGGATGAGCCACACGACGAGGTCATGGAGCTTGCCGTACGTCTCATGCAGGACGGCGGCGAGCCCCTCGCTGGTCGAAGCATGACTGACGAAGGCCAGCCACACATGCGCCTGGGCCCTCGACTCCTCGCCCAGCAGGGCGAGTTCGGCCAGGGTGTGCGACAGCAGGGTGGACGCGGCCTGGGGGGTGGAGGTCGCGGCGATGCGCTGGTTGGCGCGCTCGCTGACGCGTTGTGAGATGTGCTCCAGCGCGAAGAGCAGCATGTCCTCCTTGGTGCGGAAGCACCGCTGCACGGCCCCCATGGACACGTCAGCCTCCGCGGCGACGTCCCGGAGGCTGACGGCCTCCATCCCGGAACGCGCGATCAGAGCGCACACCGCCTCCGCGATCCGCAGCCGCCGCTCCTCGTAGTCGACCTGCTTGGGCACGCGCCGCTCCTCTCCGACCTCTTTTTCCGATGCACTTGCATCATATCCGTCGACCCTGAAGGATGTGATGCGATCGCATCGAAAAACTCTCCGAAGGGCTTGTCATGCCACAACAGCAGCTCAAGACCTCCGACACCCACTCAGGCCAGGGCCTGCTCTGGCTGTTCGGCGCCATCCTGACCATCCAGGGCTTCGGCTCCGCCATCACGGAGGCCGGCTGGAACACGAGCTTCGGCGTCGCAGGACTCCTACGGGCAGCCCAGGTCCCTGAATGGGGAACCCTCCTGGTCGGCTGCGCGGGCGCGGCCCTGCTGGCGGCGGCGGCACGCCGCCACCACGCGCAGAGCCGGGCCCGTCGCCGCCCCCGGCAACCTCTCAGGTGATGGAGGGCTCCGTATCCACGAGTGGGTCGAGAACATCGAGAGCCGGCGAGAACGCCAGGGCATCGCCGGCGGCGACATCCAGATCTCCGGTGGCGCCCACACCGTGTGCACCCGCATGCGTGATCCACTCTCCGGGCGTCACCCACCTGACGTACCGGGTTCTGCGCGCTTGATGGTGCGAAGGCGCCTTGCTCACTCAGAACCGACTGTCATCGTTTTCAAACGTCGGTTCGCTTCGGGCGGCCCAGGGACGGCCCGGCAACCAGGACTCGACACTTGATGCATGTCGCCGCGGCGGACCGATATCAGGCCAGTCGATGCAGGAGGGAGTCACGCTGATCCTGCTCGACCTCGGCGAGCGTCAAGTTGGGGTCGCGCTGATGAGCAAGAGCGACCTCGGCCGGCGTCGGCTGCTCCGCCTTGAGCGGCCAGGCCTCGGGGCGCCAGAACTTCGACCGGACGAACGCCTTAGCGCAGTGGACGTACACTTCGTCGGTCCGCACGACCAGCGCAGTTTTCGGCGGCTTGCCGATCGGGGTCAGCCGCGCCAGTAGATCTTCATCGGCCGTGATCCAGGCTGCGCCGTTGACGCGAAGCGTCGTGTCCCGGCCAGGGATGACGAAGTTGAGCCCGGCGTGCCCGTTGGCCAGGATGTTGCGATAGCTGTCCAGCCGATTGTTCCCCGTCGCGTCCGGAATCACTACATGACGCTCGTCGAGGACTGTGACGAAACCGGGGGTGCCGCCCCGAGGGGCCACGTCACAGCGGCCATTGGCATCGCTGGTGGCGACGAACACCACGGGCGAGACCGCGATAAGGCGGCGCGACATTTCGTCGATGTGGTCGAGTTCTTTGCGAACCGCCCGCTCTCCGGGGTCCGCGTACAACTCTCGGAGTTGCGCCTCGCTGGTCAGAGCTCGGGGTATCAGGGTGTCATCCACTCTGGCGATCATAGCCCTGGTCGAAGACACGGGGAGCGTGCCCGCGCGGGCGGTGGAGTCTTAGACACCATCTCATTTGGTGAGTCGGCGGTAGCAGATGAGGGTGCAGGCGATGCTGGTGAAGGCGAGGAAGTGCTCGGCTTTGCGTTCGTAGCGTCGGTGGAGTCGACGGCATCCGGCGAGCCAGGACATCGTGCGTTCGATGGTCCAGCGGTGGCGGCCCAGGCGGGTGGAGGACTCGATGCCTTTTCGGGCGATGCGGTGCCTGATGCCGCGTCCGCGTAACCATCGCCGCAGGTGGGCGTAGTCGTATCCCTTGTCGGCGTGGAGCTTTGCCGGCCTGCGTCGGCGGCGTCCGCGCCGGGAGCGGATCGGCGGTATGCCCTTCACCAGTGGG